>DATMGC010000081.1:0-44270 GCA_035555915.1 Ureibacillus sp.
TTTTGGCTGCCGAATCATGCGAGTAGAGGTCTCCATGTCAAGTTGTAATTATTCATGCACATGTATAGAGAAGCACAATTTAAGCGAAAGTGTACATGCTTAGACAAGCAAAAATGTACATTTTGATACGGACATTTATACGCAGCACTCCTTGTTTCGTCGAAGAGCCAGGTTCTCCAAACTATTTAGCGGAAAGGAAATACGAATGTTTCCGTTATTTGTCGTCAACAATAGTAGAGTCAATGAAATCGATTATTGTATACTGGATTTACTAAAGCATATAGGAGAGTTTATGAGAATTAATAAATTTTTAAGCGAAACCGGCGTTACTTCACGTCGTGGTGCAGATAAATGGATTGAAGAAGGCCGAATTACGATTAATGGTGAACTTGCTACGGTAGGTAGTCAAGTAAATGAAGGCGATGTAGTTTGTGTAGATGGGAAACCGGTTAAAAAAGAAGAAGAGCTTGTTTATATTGCATTAAATAAACCTGTAGGCATAACAAGTACTACTGAAAGGCATGTAAAAGGAAATGTCGTAGATTTTGTCGGGCATTCTAAACGTATCTTTCATATTGGCCGACTTGATAAGGAATCAGAAGGATTATTACTTTTAACAAATGACGGAGATATTGTTAATGAGATTCTGCGTGCAGAAAATCATCATGAAAAGGAATATGTTGTTCAAGTAGATCGACCTATTACAGATCAATTTTTAAAGAAAATGGCTACTGGTGTTGAAATCTTAGATACAAAAACTCTGCCTTGTAAGGTAGAAAAGATTTCTTCTCATGTCTTTAAAATTATTTTAGAGCAAGGATTAAACCGTCAAATTCGTCGAATGTGTTCAGCTCTAGGTTACTCTGTTAAAAGACTACAACGTATTCGCATTATGAATATCCACCTTGGAAATTTAAAAGTAGGTCAGTGGCGTGATTTAACAGAGAAAGAAAAAAAAGAGCTCTTTTCACTTTTAAACTATCAACCGAAAAATTAAGGGTTAAAACAGGCATAAAATAGGGTCGCCCTTCAGTATAAAGCTACTAGTCCCACTATTATGCATTGACAAACCAATATCAGAATTTCACTTAGAATAACAATTTACAAGCATAAAAAAAGGGGAGCCATTACAGCTTCCCTTTTTATAAGCCCCCAAGATATGCAGCTTTCACTTGTTCACTTTCTTGTAGTTCCTTCGCTGTACCAGAAAGTACAATTTTCCCCGTTTCAATAACATATGCACGATTTGCAACCGATAGTGCCATATTCGCATTTTGCTCAACTAATAACACGGTCGTTCCACGTTCATTCACCATCTTAATAATGTCGAAAATCTGCTTTACTATTAACGGAGCTAGACCCATAGATGGTTCATCCAAAAGTAATAGCTTTGGTTTTGCCATAAGGGCGCGCCCCATTGCTAACATTTGTTGCTCCCCACCAGACAATGTACCAGATGGTTGTTTACGACGTTCCCCTAGTCTCGGGAACAACTCATAAACATTGGCTATATCTTTTTTAATTTCCTCACGATCCTTCCGTAAATATGCCCCTAATTCTAAGTTTTCCTCTACAGACATACTCGAAAATACTCGTCTACCTTCAGGAACATGAGAAATTCCACTTTTCACTATTGCTTGTGCAGGTTTCCCACCAATTTGCTCTGTTTGATATAAAACTTCGCCGTTTTTAGGCTTTAATAAACCCGATAACGTTTTTAAGAGTGTTGATTTGCCTGCTCCATTTGCCCCGATTAATGTAACGATTTCACCTTCATTTACTTCTAAGGAGACATCTTTTAATGCATGAATGTTTCCATAATATACATCGATGTTATTTACTTTTAGCATTAATCAACAACCTCCTCACCAAGATATGCTTCAATTACTTTTGGATTATTTCGGATTTCTTCTGGAGTACCATCAGCAATTAGTTGACCATGGTCCAGTACGTAAATGCGTTCACATATCCCCATAACCAAATGCATATCATGCTCAATTAATAAAATTGTTAAATTAAATTCCTTCCGAATGAAGGCAATCAATTCCATCAAGTCACGTGTCTCTTGTGGATTCATTCCTGCTGCTGGTTCATCAAGTAACAATAACTGAGGTTTTGCCGCTAAAGCACGTGCAATTTCTAAACGTCGTTGCATCCCATATGGTAAATTTTTAGCTAATTCATCTTTATAAACGTCTAAACCAAAGATTTTTAAAAACTCAATAGACTCCTGTTCCATTTTGGCTTCACCGCTAAAGTGACTTGGTAAACGGAAAATGGAAGAGAGAATAGAGTGTTTGGCAATATTATGGTTTGCGACCTTTACATTATCTAAAACCGATAAATCTTTAAATAAACGGATGTTTTGGAATGTACGACTTATACCAAGCTTCGACACTTGATACGGTTTAAGTCCTTTTAAATTTTTGTTATCAAAAGTAATCGTTCCAGTAGTTGGTTGGTAAACACCTGTCAGCATATTAAATGTCGTTGTTTTCCCCGCACCATTGGGACCAATTAGTCCAATTAATTCCCCTTTATTTAAGTACATATTTACATCTTGAACAGCTTTTAAGCCCCCAAATTGAATGCCGACATTCTCTGCGTTTAGGAGAAGGTTACTTGTCATAGTTTAGTACCTCCTTTTTTGCTAAATTTAAATAGAGTAGTAATTTCTTTTGTCCCCATTAAACCTGTTGGGCGATAAAGCATCACTATAATTAACACAACAGAATAGATAATCATACGTGTTTCTGGGAAGTTTGCTAAATAAGCGGATACAACTGTTAAAAAGATAGCTGCAATAATAGACCCAGATAGACTTCCTAATCCTCCTAAAACAACATAGATTAAAATATCAAAGGATTTTAAGAAGTTAAATGTTGTCGGTTGGATAATGAAAAAGTTATGTGCATAAATTGCGCCTGCAAGTCCTGCGAATAACGAACCAATTGTAAAGGCAACAACCTTGTAATAAGTTGTATTAATCCCCATCGCATCTGCCGCAATTTCATCCTCTCGAATTGAAATTGCCCCACGACCATGTCTTGAATTTGTAAAGTTTGCAATAACGATGATGGTAATGACAACCCCTACAAATGCGTATGTCCATGTAGTCATATTCGTAATTACCATACCTGCAGCTCCGCCAACATAGTCTACATTTAAAAAGATAATACGAATAATTTCAGCGAATCCAAGCGTCGCAATTGCTAAGTAGTCCCCTTTAAGTCGTAATGTAGGAATCCCTACAAGTAAACCAGCTAAAGCCGCAACACCTGCACCGATGATTAGTGCTACTGGGAATGGCAAACCTAACTTCATTGTTGCAATTGCACTAAAGTAAGCTCCTACAGCCATAAATCCTGCATGGCCAATTGAAAATTGACCTGTAATGCCTATAACAATATGTAAACTGACTGCGAGCATAATGTTGATACACATTTGAATTAAAATGTTTTGATAATATAAATCTAGTATTCCGCCTGATATTAATCCTTGAACAACTGCATAGATTACTAGCGCTATAACGATAAATATCCAAAAGGATTTAGATTTTTTCATATACCAGTCACCTACACTTTCTCTCGGGTGTTCTTACCGAAAATACCCGATGGTTTCAATATAAGTATTAAGATTAAGATTACGAATGCTGCTGCATCCCGCCATAAAGAATATCCTAATGCACTTACAACGGTTTCAACTACCCCTAAAAGTAAGCCACCAACCATTGCTCCTGGAATACTACCAATACCGCCAAGTACAGCTGCAATGAATGCCTTTAAACCAGGTAATACCCCCATTAAAGGTTCAATTCTCGTATAATAGACACCAAATATAACTCCTGCAGCTCCAGCTAATGCTGAACCAATTGCAAACGTTGCAGAGATTGTATTGTCTACATTGATCCCCATCAAACGAGCTGCATCTGGATCAAGTGATACCGCACGCATCGCTTTTCCGATTTTGGTTTTATGAACAATAAATTGCAATAAAATCATCAGAACAATAGTTACAGCTAAGATTAAAATTGATATTGAACTAATACTGACACCGAAAATATCCACTGACGTTTTTGGTAGTACTTCTGGATACGCTTCTGGAGAAGCACCTCGGAAGAAGATAACTGTATACTCAATTAATAACGAAACACCAATTGCTGTAATTAGGGCAGCAATACGTGTTGCACTTCGTAATCGTTTATAAGCAACCCGCTCAATGATTACACCGATAATGGCACAAAGTAGCATGGAAATAATAAGGGCTGGGAAGAACCCAATTTCCCATCTTGAAATTGCATAAAAACCAATAAACGCCCCTAGCATAAATACATCACCATGAGCGAAGTTAATTAGTTTGATGATTCCGTATACCATTGTATATCCTAATGCGATCAATGCATAAATACTTCCAAGTGAAATACCATTTACTAATTGTTGAATCCATTCCATGAGCTCTCACTCCTTTTTTCTTCACTTTTAACATTTAAATTGTAAAAGGGAGGCTAAACTCGCCCCCCTTTGTTCATTGGTTTTAACGTATTATTACGGATTAACTTTAGAGTTGAATTTTTGATTACCGTCTACGTATTCTAGAACTGTTGCGGATTTAACTGGGTTGTGTTTTTCATCAACTGAGAATGTACCTGTAATTAAGCTTAAATCTGTTGTTTCAGCTAAAGCCTTTTGAATCGCTTCACCATCTGTTGAGCCTGCGCGTTCAATTGCATCTTTGATGAAGTACACTGTGTCATAACCAAGTGCATGGAATGCGTTTGGAGCTTCACCAAATTCTTTGTCGAACGCTTCAACAAATCCTTGAATTGTTTCTTCTGGATCTTGAGAAGAATAGTGATTTGTAATGAATGTATTATTCAATGCGTCTTTACCAGCAAGATCTACTAGAGTTGGAGAATCCCAACCATCAGCGCCCATTAAAGGTGCTTCAATTCCTAATTCACGAGCTTGTTTTACGATTAACCCTACTTCTTCATAGTAACCAGGGATAAATACGAAATCTGGATTTGCAGATTTAATACGAGTTAGCGTTGATTTGAAGTCTGTATCATCAGCCACATAAGCTTCTTCTGCTACTACAGTTCCTCCATTTGCCTCGATTTGCTCTTTAAATGCGGCAGCTAGTCCCTTTGCATAATCCGATGCATTGTCTGCATAGATGGCAACATTTTTTGCGCCAATTTCATTTGTTGCAAAGTTTGCGGCTACTACACCTTGGAACGGATCAATGAAACATGTACGGAATACAAAATCATTCATAGTTCCATCTTCATTTTCTGTTACGTTTGGAGCAGTTGCTGCTGCAGCTACTGTTGGAATTTTATACTGATTTGCAATTTGAGCTGTTGCAAGTACGTTCCCAGAAGTTGCAGGTGCAATCATTGCAGTTACTTTATCTTGAGTAGCTAATTTAATAGCGGCATTTGTTGCTTCTGCGTTTTCTGATTTATTATCAACTTTTACTAATTCAATTTGTTTTCCATCGATTCCACCAGCAGCGTTGATTTCTTCAACTGCTAATGTAGCACCATCGGCAATCGATGCACCATATGTTGCAACTGATCCTGAAAGTTCTAAGTTTGCACCGATTTTAATTACATCACTGCTTTCACTAGATGAAGAATTTCCACCTTCTGATGATGTTCCTTCACTAGAGCTACAACCTGCAAGTGCTCCTACAATAAGGGATGATGCTAAAAATACTGATGCGAATCTTTTTAGTGTTTTCTTTTCTGTCATTGTTCTTTCCCCCTGAAAGTTTTTCGATAGAATCGTATTTTTTAATTATTATAATATTCAGACTAATTAACATCAATAGGTAATCTAAATATTCTGAAATTTAGAGTCAATCAATTATCTAACTTCAGTTAATTGCTATATGATTGTAAAACATTCTAGTTATTTAGTCTAGTATAATTTTTAGTAAATTTAGATTGTTTTAAAAAATTTATTTATTCAGCATAATAGTTTATTAACCTTTATCCGCGTTTTTATTGGTTTCTTCCCATTTCACCCTACTATAAAAAATTATCGTATAATACTAAAGGTAGATTATAATACTATTCTTAGAAAGATAATCTCCAAATATATAAAGCTAACATATGTACGTTGGATATCACTTGCGATTATTTTCATCTTCCATTCCGGCTAGTCTGTCTTTTAGTTTTTCTCTAAAAAACAAAAACTGACCAGCAGCATACTCTAGTCAGCTTTTTATAGCTATTTTTTTGAAGATACAAATCACGACTTTTGTATCCATCACCTAAAATTTTTTTCATTTCATGACGGCGCTTCTCTTTAGTAGTTTCCTGCTTTGCACTGTAAATATAACGTGCATATCTTTTTGATAGCCTGGTGTTAATGATTGATAAAATGCTAATAGGTCTGGTGAATTCTGAAGATCCTTCTCAAACAGTTGGTAATCACTTAAGATAAACGATTATTATCCATTTTTGATGGGAATCGTATTGAAACGGTTGTACCATTGCCTTTACGGCTCGTGTAATGTATGGATCCATTATATTTTTTCACGATATTATGACAAATCATTACACCTAGACCGGTACCTTTACTTTTCAAAGAATAAAAGGGATTTCCAAGTTGTTCTAGTTCTTCTTCCGACATCCCGATTCCTTTATCAGTTACCCTGATTTCTAAATGATTTCCCTTTGTTTTCCCTGCTGTTATAGATATAATCCCACCAACATTTGAAGCTTCTATCGCGTTTTTAACAATATTTATCAACAACTGATGTAGCTCCATTTTATTGATTTCTATATAACTTTCAGTTTCTACCATCACTTCAATTTTATTTTTATTTAGAAGACCATAAGATTGAAGTAATTCCGCCACACTATATATTGCAGTTTGTAAATCAATACTCTCTGTTTTTACATTTTTCGCTGGTTGAGATAGGGACAATAGCTGGTTAATAACCTGCTCTGCATTTTCTAGTTCTTCTATTAATAATGGTAGACTTTGCATCAGCGAATGATCTACTGTGATATCTTGTTCGTACAATTGTAAATAGCCTTTTACAACAGTTAAGGGATTACGAATCTCATGTGCTACAGCTGCCGCAAGCTCTCCTGTTGTTTTCAATCGTTCGGTATGTTTTATTTGTTCATAATAAAGTTGCAATTTATTAATACGCTCTGCCGTAAAATAAAAAATAAAGAAAAGCACAGCCTGACTACCGAAAAAAATCGCCATATTTCCAACAATATCGTTCATAAGATAAGGAAAAATATTTTCTTTCCCACGATACATAATATACCCTATCGTTCCTATGAGTAGAAAAGGATTTAAAATAATGGAAAAATAAAATAGTCGCTTATCAAAGAACAGAATTGAAATAGCAGGTATTAAATATATGAGTAATATAGTTGAGCCTGTATCCGGATAAGATAGAAATAATGTATAGAATAGTAAAGTTGCAATCAAGACGATCATCCATCTTAAAACACTAGACCTATATTTTGGATAAATTAATAAACAAATAGATATCAAAATGACAAATACAATATGAAAATAATAGTTAATACTCCCTTGTCCAAAAAGTGGATTTTCTACAAATAATCCAACAGTCATAAAGATCATTAATAGAAACACAATAATATAGTAATTTTTACTAACTAAATTAGTGACAACCTTATTCATTTTCTCTCCATTCTTAGTACTTACTAAATACTCCGTTCAAGCTAAAGTTTTTTACCTAATTATTGTACCCTTTTACAATATTTCCTACAATTCTGTTTTATCTATCATAAATAAGCATTGTCCTTCATATTATTAGATTTATTAGAAATATATTCATTTTAAGAAGGAGTGATAACAATGAAAATTATTGGGTGGAGGTTATCTAAAAAATTTTTTCCCACTTTGTTACAATGGTTTTTAAATATTTGCCTGATTATTTTAGCTCTTATTTTATCATTCCTTCTCATTGAGGAATTAATGGGGTTTTTCATCACCCTAACTTTAGGTGGTAATAGTGATTATAAGCATTTCCTTGCAAGTATTCTCCTCTTTTTCTTATACTTTGAATTCATCACCATGATTGTTAAGTACTTTAAAGATGACTACCACTTTCCCCTTCGCTACTTTCTCTATATTGGCATAACAGCTATGGTACGCCTGATTATCGTTGATCATGAACATCCTTTAGACACATTAATCTTCTCTCTTGTAATTCTAATTTTAATCATTTGTTACTTCATCATAAATATTACGCCTCTCGAAAGACCAAAACATTCTCAACTTTTCAATAAAAGTGACCAAAGTTAAAAAGCCATCCTTTCTTAGCCTTGAGTATGCATGATATCCTCCTATGCGTTATAAACCTTATTCCCAATTTTTTCAGTTAGTGCATACACTAATGAAAAAACGGGGGATTTAAATACCTATGTATAATGGTTATCCATATTATTACGTTCAATATGTTCCAATGAATCCAAACACCAATTATTATCCAGTGATGCCACAATATGCACAACGAAATCCACAACAAAAACCAAGTGTTCAGCAGATTATGCAAACGATTCGAAGTCAACATGGCTATTTATACACGCAGCTAGAGCAAGCCGGTGTAAACCGCCAGTTGATTGAGACCTTATTTTTCTATATCGTGAATTTTACAAGAAACGAAGCAAATATTAATCAATCCGCTAGTCAAGTTTATACACAGTTCCAGAGGGAAACACCTTGGTTTAATACCCTTGTTCGCTCAATGAATATTCCTTTAAACACGCTTGATCGGGTACTTACGAGTGTCATTGAAATTACTATAAATATCCTTAGGGGTAGTCAACCAGGTCCAAGTCCAACACCACCACCAACTCCATCTCCAGGGCAAGGATGGGCAAATTGGGAGAGTCTTGGAGGTACGATAGTAGGAGCACCTACAGTTTCTTCCTGGAGCCAAAACCGTTTAGATGTATTTGCTAGAGGAACAGATAATGCACTGTATCATAAATGGTGGGACGGTAGTCGTTGGAGTGATTGGGAAAACCTCGGTGGCGTTTTAACCTCTTCCCCTGGAGCAGTTTCTTGGGGTCCGAATCGAATCGATGTCTTTGTTCGAGGAACAGATAATGCACTTTACCATAAATGGTGGGACGGTAGCCGTTGGAGTGATTGGGAAAGCCTCGGTGGCGTTTTAACAAGTGGACCTGCCGCTTCTTCCCGCCGTGTGAACCAATTAGATGTCTTCGTGAGAGGAAATGGCAATCGACTTTATAAGAAAACATGGAACGGTACAAATTGGGAAGAGTGGGAAGACCTTGGTGGAAACCTAAACTCTGAACCTGCAGCTATTTCTTGGGGTCCTAACCGTATTGATGTTTTTGCAAGGGGTCAAAATAATGATTTAATTCACAAATGGTGGAGCGGTAATAGTTGGAGTAACTGGGAAAGCCTTGGTGGTACCTTAACAAGTGCTCCAGCAGTTTCATCACGGCGTGCAAATCAACTTGACGTCTTTGTTCGAGGAACAGGCAACCGTCTATATAAACGTTCTTGGAACAACTCTCGATGGGACAGCTGGGAATCAATTGGTGGTACCCTAACAAGCGCTCCAGCGGCTGTTTCTTGGGGACCTAATCGAACAGATGTCTTTGCAAGAGGACAAAATAATGATTTAATTCATACGTGGCAAGGGCGATAAAATAGTGGCTCTTATTTAATTCAATCCGATGGGGATCATTTACACTTCCTCATCGGATTTCGATATTTATGAACGAGCAGTGCCTCTTGCTTTACCACAAGGTATACTGGTAAGTTATTTCCTCGTTTCAAATCAGTTTATTGTTAATCTAATGTGATTTAATCATATAATGAGATACAACAGATAATTTTTCTAAATTTTCTATTAATACTATTGAAAAACATGAAAGATTTACTACAATAAGTTAACTATTGCAAAAATTATTTGAAAGGGGCGATTTGAATGAAGAAGGAAAACTTACAACTAGTGACTGAGTTACGCCACGAATTACATACACACCCCGAACTTTCCTATGAAGAGGTTTGGACGAAACAACGATTAATCGAATTCTTAAAAGAACATACAAATAATCTTCAAATAATAGATGAAGGAAAAAAATACTTTTATGCTGCTTATCGAGCAGGTAAGGGGAAGAAAAATATTGCCTTCCGCGCTGATTTTGATGCACTTCCGATTCCGGAGACGATTGACCTTCCATGGGCATCTACCATTCCAGGAGTTGCTCATAAATGTGGCCACGATGGTCATTCTTCCTCATTAGTAGGTTTTGCACTTGAGGTTGATCAAAACGGAGCAGATCAAAATATCTTCTTTCTTTTCCAACATGCTGAAGAAACAGGTCAAGGTGCAATTGAAGCAAAAGAAATATTGCAAAAAGAAAGTATTGATGAAATATACGGCTTTCATAATATGCCTGGTATTCCATTAAAAACAGTAAGTATTATTGATGGTACTGCACATTTTGCATCACGTGGAATGGCTATTGAAATGGTTGGACTTCCATCACATGCTAGTGAACCGGAAAAAGGGATAAATCCTTCATATGCAATTGCTAAAATTATTGATGCACTACCAAAATTCACTTCTACTGAAAACAATGAAGGGCTCGTACTCTGCACAGTCATTCAAATTGATGTAGGTTCGGAAAACTATGGTATCGCTGCACATAGCGGTACCTTAAAATTGACTATTCGTGCAGAAAAGGAAGAAGAACTAGATCGATTACAAAATAACCTTGAAAACCTATCAAATCAACTAGGGGAAGAACAAGGCATACAAGTATCTTTTACTTATAATGATATTTTCCCGGAAACTGTTAATACAAAGGAATGTTCCGATCACATTAGAGCTGTTTGTAATGAGAAAGGTATTACTTGGCAGGAATTACCACAACCCTACCGTGCTTCCGAGGATTTTGGTGAGTATTTAAAACAAGTAAAAGGCTCATTTTTCTTCGTAGGAAGTGGCGAAAACCACCCTGGGTTACACACACTCTATTACGACTTCCCTGACGACATTATTGAGACTGTTGTAGAAGTCTATAAGGGGCTTGCTGGAATTAATTCGTAGTATAAAAAGAGAAATCATAGCTACTCTTATTCGCTTGATTTCTCTTTTTTCTTTAAAATGTTATTATTTAATTTCTTCTATCTTGTTTACATCCTGTGATTTTAATTCATCTGAAGTATCATCTATAACATCTTTCGTAGACGATTTAAATTCTCTAAGTGTATCACCCACCGCTTTTCCTAACAGCGGTAATTTTGAAGGCCCAAAAATGATGATAGCTAAAACAAGGATAATAATTAATCCTGGTACACCAATGCTTGCCATAAAAGCTTCCTCCCTTGCTTTTGTTATTCCTAAACGATTTCTCCGCTATTTTCAGCTGTTAGCGCTTCTTTTTCTTTTCTTCGCTTTTCAGCCCAACTAGATACACTAATGCTAACTTCAAATAGTAGTAACAGCGGGATAACAATGACAAAATCAGAAATGAAATCCGGTGGTGAAATTGAAACACCAACAATAATTAAAATAAAATAAGCAACTTTCCGCATTTTACGTAGCTTATCTGGGGTAACGACTCCTATGTTGGTTAAGAATAAGACAACAACTGGCAACTCAAAAACTAGACCAACTGGAATCGTTAGATTAAATAGTAAAGTAAAATATTGCTTAATCCCATAGGTTTCAACTGCACCAATTGATAGATTTACATTTGATAAGAAGTTGAGCATCAAAGGAAATAGAATAAAGTAGCTAAAGCTAATACCTAGTAAAAACAAGAAAAATGAAATGGGAATATAAAATATGGTTCCTTTTGCTTCCCTCTCATTTAACCCTGGTTTTACAAATAACCATATTTGCCATAAGGCAATTGGCAAAGTTATAAGAATGGCTAGAATTAATGCACATTTTACATAAATCATCACCCCATCGGTATATCCAAATAAATTCCAATCCACACCATGCGCTGATGGTTGTTCTTTAATAAGTTGTAGTGTTTTTGGAGCAAACCAAAAACCAACTAAAAGGGAGAACACTAGGGTTACTGTAATGATAATAATTCTTTTTCTTAATTCTTCTAAATGTTGCACAAGTGTTAATTCATTCTCTTCGTTCATTTTTACCACCCAATTTCTGATTGACCCAATTTTTTAATTTATTGTTTGCAAAAAGGAGAAAGTTATTCCAAATAAAAATATTAAAATCTACATATATTTTCGAGCTAATTCGTCAATTTTTTTAATAAAGATTTGACCTGCGATGCGAATCATAGTAATATTTTTTCATAATTCAAAAAGAATAGGTGTTAAATTTGCCGAATTTATTTAGAAAAAAACAGATTGGCGATTTACTAGGAAAAAAAGGCGGCAATCAGCTCAAACAAACACTAGGTGCATTCGACCTTATTTTGCTTGGCGTTGGAGCAATTGTTGGGACAGGGATTTTTATTCTACCGGGAACAGTCGCAGCTACGCACTCTGGACCAGCTATTGTCTTTTCCTTTGTTATCGCTGCCATTGTTTGTGCATTAGCCGGGATGTGTTACTCTGAATTCTCATCTGCTATCCCATTGACGGGAAGCGCTTATACATATGGATACATTGTATTTGGAGAAGTCGTTGCTTGGTTTGTTGGTTGGGCACTCGTATTAGAATATGGATTGGCGTCTGCTTCTGTAGCAACAGGGTGGTCATCCTATCTAATATCTTTATTAGAAGGTCTTAATATCACCATCCCGCATAGCTTGTCCGGGCCATTTAATCCAGCAGATGGCACGTATATGAACTTACCTGCCATATTAATCATTTTAGCGATTTCTTATTTATTATCTCGAGGCATACAGGAGTCAGCGAAGATTAACAAAATTATGGTTTTTGTTAAAGTAGGAGTTATTCTTCTTTTTATCATCGTTGGAGTATTTTATGTTAAGCCAGACAATTGGCAACCATTTATGCCTTTTGGGTTTAATGGTGTATTAGCTGGTGCTGCGTTAGTATTCTTTGCGTTCTTAGGATTCGATGCTGTTTCTTCTGCTGCAGAAGAAGTAAAGAACCCACAAAAAAATTTACCGATTGGAATTATCGGTTCTTTAGTAGTTTGTTCGTTACTTTATATAATCGTTTCATTAGTATTAACGGGTATTGCGCCTTATACAGACTTAAATGTGAGTAACCCGGTGAGCTTCGTTATTCAACTTGTTGGACAAGATTGGATTGCGGGTATAATTTCATTAGGGGCCGTTACAGGAATGATGACAGTTATTCTTGTTATGTTATATGGCGGTTCTCGACTAATATATGCCATTGCTCGTGATGGTTTACTGCCAAAGTCATTGTATAAAGTGCATCCTAAAAGAAAAACTCCAATCCTTAATACATGGCTATTTGGTATATTAGTAGCCTTTTGTGCAGGGGTTATTCCGTTAAGTAAGCTAGCTGAATTAGTAAACATGGGAACTTTACTCGCCTTTATGATTGTATCAATTGGCGTAATTAACTTAAGAAAAAATAAAGATATTCCGTCTGGTGGCTTTAAAGTTCCATTCTTCCCTGTACTTCCAGTTTTATCGTTCCTAGCATGCTTATTTTTAATTAGCCAACTATCCATTACGACATGGATTTCTTGTGGCGTATGGTTCGTGATTGGCTTAATCTTCTATTTTATTTATGGAAGAACACATAGTAATTTAAATTAATAAAAAAGTGAGTTCCATTTCAAAATGGGGCTCACTTTTTTTCATTTGACTGGATGCTAGATTACTCTTCACTTTGCAAGTACAGTTGATAGAGATAAGCAACCCATTTACATTGATCATATTCTTTTATATTTTTTAATAATCCTTGTAGAAGTACTGGCCTTAATGAAGGCACGTGTAAATGTTCTTTTAATAATTGTAAAGATTCGTAAACAATGGAGTCTTCCTTCATTTCATGTAATATACTATCTATTAGCTCAAGGATATGTTCCTTTGAATAACTTGCTTTTAGATTAATACACCTTAAATAGTCTAATGTAACTGCTTGTACTTTTGCATGTTCAGCAATAATGCTAACCTTCTCAACTATTGAATTGCATAATACTTGTAATTCAACCTTGTAATTATCTATTAAAAACAGTTCCGCATAACCTTTCACTAACCCATTAACAGAAAATACGACATCTAGATGCATATTCGGGTTTAAATTAGGAAATTGTCTCTGAACTACCGACGACATCATTTTATTGAGCATCGTTGTGTATATCTGAACTTTACTAAGAAGTTCTCCATTAAAAGAAAGCACCTGTTCTTGCAGAAAAATCTTCGCAAAACTTGCTTGTTCTTGAAATTCTTTAAACATCACATAAAGATAATTATATAATAGTTCATCATTTGGTTGATCCGGACTGACTGCGTGTTCAATACTAGTTATAAACCGAGTCATAAAATCATCAATCAAACTATTAATTAGTTCATCCTTCGATTTAAAGTGTAAATAGAAGGCTCCTTTTGATATCCCACACCGTTCTGTTATTTGCTGTACTGATGTTGCTTCGAAACCGTTTTCAGCAAATAATTCTAGTGATTTTTCCATTATGAGTTGTTTCTTAACCAATCTAAAACACTCCTACTCTTTCGTTTGACAACTGACCAATTAGTCATTAGTATAAATAACTGTAATGTAAGAGTCAATTTTTAAGGGCAGGTGTGAAAGTGAAAGGTTTAGTCAATTTTGTACTGAAAAATAAACTAGCTGTATGGTTATTAACAATCATTATTACTGTATCAGGTATTTACTCTGCTACAAGAATGAAAATGGAATCCATTCCTGACATTTCAATTCCTTACTTAATCGTTATGGGTGTGTACCCAGGTGCTACACCAGAACAAGTAATGAGCGAACTGTCCATGCCAATGGAAAAAGCTGTTGAAGGGCTAGAAGATGTGAAGGCAGTTTACTCGAGTTCATCTTCAAACGTCTCTCAAGTTCAAATCGAATATGAATATGGCGTGGATATGGATGAGAAAAAGCGTCAGTTAGAGTCAGCACTTGATGGGGTAACTCTACCAGAAAAAGTAGAAGAGCCTACAATTATGGCAATTAGCATGAATATGATGCCGGTTATTGCACTTTCAGTTAGTAGTACTGAAGAAGATATTGTTGAATTAACCTCAACAGTTGAAGATGTCCTATTGCCAAAAATCGAGAAAATCGATGGAGTAGCTTCTGCTACTATCACAGGACAGCATGTTGAAGAAGTAGAATTTACATTTGATGATGCGAAAATGGCTTCACTTGGGCTTACTGAGGATACGGTGAAGCAATTAGTTCAAGGAAGCGATATGGCTCTATCATTAGGTCTTTATGAATTTGTTGATGGAGAGGAAGCAGTATCGGTAGATGGGGATATTAAAACTGTAGACCAGTTAAAGGATATGCTTATTCCAGTAACGCCTACTGCTGAAAACCCATCACCATTTGTTAAACTTAGTGATATCGCAAAAATTGAAACAGTAGGTAAAGTTCAATCTGTTTCACGTACAAACGGCAAAGATGCCATCTCAATTCAAATTGTAAAAGGTCAAGAAGCGAATACTGTAACGGTAGTAAACGCTGTGAAGGACTTAATAGAAGAACAAGAAGATAAAATTGATGGCTTAGTGGTTGATATTTCACTTGACCAAGGTAAACCAATTGAGGATTCTGTTTTCTCGATGGTTGAAAAAGCAGTATTTGGTGGTTTAATCGCAGTATTAATCATACTATTATTCTTACGTGATTTTAAATCCACGATTATTTCAATTGTTTCAATTCCAGTCTCACTCTTTATGGCGATTTTATTATTAAACTGGATGGATATTACTTTAAATATTATGACGTTAGGTGCAATTACTGTTGCGATTGGTCGTGTTATTGATGACTCTATCGTTGTAGTAGAAAACATTTATCGCCGTATGCATCTAAAGGATGAAAAGCTTCGTGGCCGTGCCTTAATTCGTGAAGCCACAATTGAAATGTTTAAACCAATCCTTTCATCTACATTAGTAACAGTAGCAGTATTTGCACCACTCCTATTTGTAGGTGGTATGGTTGGAGAGTTATTCATGCCATTCGCACTAACTATGGCATTTGCGCTAGGTGCATCCTTACTCGTAGCCATTACAATCGTACCTGCACTATCTCACTTCTTATTCCGTAAAAAACTTTATGGTGAGAAAACCGAGAAAGCTCATAAAGAAGTAGGTAAACTTGCATTATGGTATAAAGGTGTACTAGCAAAGGCATTAAATCATAAATGGATCACTTCAATCATTGCGATTGTTCTCTTAGTTGGTTCACTTGCACTAACTCCATTAATAGGTTTTAGTTTCATGGGCTCTTCTGAAGAAAAGGTTATGTACTTAACTTATACACCTAAAGCAGGAGAATTAGCGGATGAAACTGAAGCAAATATTGCTGAAGTAGAAAAAGAGTTAATGAAACGCAAAGATATAGATGTTCTCCAATTATCGATTACCGATTCATCTAGCGCAGATCCTACTGCAATGATGATGGGTGGCGGTGGAGGCGGTGCATTAATGTACCTAATCTTCGATCCAGATATGGATAACTTCCCTGAAGCTAGAGAAGAAGTTGAAGATTATGTCTTCAACATCGGACAATCAGGTGAATGGAAGTCACAAAACTTTAGCGCAATGTCAATGTCCTCTAATGAAGTAAGTTATACACTTTACAGTGAAGATTTAGATGATTTAATGACAGCTGTTGATCAAGTTGAAAGTGCTTTAAAAGATGTAGATGGCTTAGAAGATATTGAATCGGATGCAGAAGATCCGTATGTTGAAAATGTATTTAAAGTTTCTCAAGAGCACGTACTTCAATATGGTTTAACAACAGGTCAAATTGTAATGGCTTTATCAAATACAGGCTCTGATGAGGTATTAACAACTGTTGAAAACGATGGCGATGATATTGATGTCATTATTCAACGTGAGGCGAAAGTTGCACCAGAAACTGTAGATGAATTATTAGCTACTGAAATTCCAACAGCACTGGGAACAGCAATGCCATTATCAGAATTAGTCGATCTAGAAAAAGGAACAACATTAAACACGTTATCTCGCTCTGAAGGTGAGTACTATGCAACAGTATCAGGTACAATCATTGGAGATGACATTTCAACTGCTTCAAGTGAAGCCGAAGAGAAAATTGATGATTTAGATTTACCTAAGGGTGTTTCAACTGGTGTTGCAGGTGTTGCAGCTGATATGGCTGAAACATTTACACAATTAGGAATTGCTATGATTGCTGCAATTCTAATTGTTTACTTCATTCTAGTTGTTACATTTGGTGAAGGTTTAGCACCATTTGCCATCTTATTCTCTTTACCATTTACAGTAATCGGTGCTTTCATCGGGTTGTACATTAGTAACTATACAATATCTGTTCAAGTAATGATGGGACTATTAATGTTAATTGGTATCGTTGTAACAAACGCAATCGTTTTAGTAGACCGTATTATTCATATGGAACGTGATGGAATGGTAATGCGTGAAGCAATCCTAGAAGCAGGAGCTACTCGTTTACGTCCAATCTTAATGACTGCCATTGCAACAATCGGAGCAATGCTTCCAATGGCACTTGGTGTTGGTGGTGGCGGTGGATTAATGTCCTCTGACCTAGCTATCACAGTTATCGGTGGTCTATTAAGTTCTACACTATTAACATTAGTAATCGTACCAATCGTTTACGAACTACTATCTAAAATGTTAAAGAAAAACCGAAAAGACATAGAAGAAGACTAACAGAAATGCGGAAGCGCCCTGTTCTGCCCCGACAAGCGCTGGAAGGCCCGAATCGAAAGCATCTTTCCAGCTTTCGACCGAGGGACTGAAGCGACCTCGAGGGGCTGGGCGCTACAGCTGGACAGATCGAAATGCGAAGGCGGCTCGTTTTGCCCCGACAAGCGTTGGAGGGCTCTGACAAGTGTTCTTGCACACGTGGGAAGAGACCGAAACGACCTCGAGGGGCAAGCCGCCGCAGCTGGACAGATCGAAATGCGGAAGGTGCTTGTTCAGCTCCGACAACAACCTAAAAAGAAGGTGTCCCCTTTAGACACCTTCTTTTTTGTGTAATATAAGTAGATTTAATTCTATAATTATATATTTTTATAAGATTTACAAATTATCATGTATAGAATTCACTTTAAATGGCTACTATAAAAATAGTAGCTAAGATTTATAAATTCAATTATCAGAAAATAGCATTTTTATAGATTATCAATACGTAAACACTATAAGACCAGCTATTGTTTCACATGAAACATTTTACTAAAATACCATCCCATATTTTTGATTAAAGGTACAAATTTATAATAAGATGAATATGGGGTGATGGAATGAACATAAAAATTTATTTAGATAATGATCAATTTATTGCAGGTACGACGTTAAAAGATATAAAAAGTTTTGAACAGAATAATATGGCACTTCACGTATGTGAAAATCCATTGGATATTATTGAGAATCGGCAGAATCTCGCTTCTTCCTTAAAATGTGGTATTAATGATTTCGTTTGTGCCAATCAGACGCATAGTGCAAACGTTCATCAGGTTACTTTAGAAGATAAAGGTAGAGGGGCTCAAGACTTAAATAATGCTATTGAAAACACAGATGCACTTTATACGTTGGAACCCAATACATTACTTTGCACGTTTACTGCAGATTGTGTTCCAGTTATTTTTTATAATGAATCAAATGGGCTTTCAGGAGTTATTCACTCCGGCTGGCAGGGAACTGTAAAAGAAATAACACGAAAGGTATTTCAACGAATAATTGGCGAAAAACAAAGTGATCCTAAAGACATTCATATAATACTAGGTCCAGCCCTTAGTCAGGAAAAGTTTGAAGTAGATGTAGATGTCTATGAAAAATTTGCAGCTCTTGGATATGCGGATGATTTCATATACTTCAAGAAAGAGACCAATAAATATCACATTGATAATCAACTTACCGTAAAAAAACAATGTGAGTTAGCAGGTATTCCATCAGAAAATATTCTAATTGACAAAACATGTACATTTATAAGTGAAGAAGGTTTTTCTTATCGTCAAGATAAGAAAACAGGCCGACACTTAAGTTTTATTTTAAGAAAAGAAAAATAACATATATAGACATGAGTTCGAATAGTAGCGCGAACTCATGTTTTTATTTTGTTCTAAACTATTGATGATTATTACATCCTCAAATTCATATAATTTTCCATTGAACATTCTTTAAGGAGGCTATGTATTGCTTATTCATGTTATTAGCCGTGGCGAGTCACTTTGGCAAATAGCAAGTCAATATAATGTGAGTGTAAATGCTATCCAACAACTCAATCAATTGCCAAATCCAAACCAATTACTAATCGGCCAAGCAATAGTCATTCCTACTACAGCTGTCATTCACACGATTCAAAGTGGAGAAAATCTTTGGACCATAGCAAGAGACTATGGGGTTTCTGTTAATGCGCTTATTACTGCTAATCGAATCACCGACCCAAATCTCTTATACATTGGTACTAAAATCTACATTCCACCAATTATCCATATGGTTCAACCGGGTCAAACTCTATGGCAAATTGCCAATCAATACCGTACAACGATTCAAGCCATCCTCACTGAAAATCAAATCACAAATCCTAATTTAATCCATATTGGCACTCCCTTAATGATCCCAAGGAGAAAGCCGCTACTTGAAGTAAATGCTTATACTTACCAAAAGGATGAAGAAGCGGCTGAAACAATAAATGAGATTGGACATCTTCTTACATTTTTAAGTCCCTTTGCTTACCTTATCAAAGAGGACGGTTCCCTTGAGCCCTTCGCAGATAATCTAATGTTGGCTGCAGCAAAATCTAAAAATATTCAGCCAATATTAGCCATCACAAATTTGTCAGTTACTTCAACAGGTACGAACTTGGCACATGCAGTACTATCAAATCCTACAATACGAGAAAGCTTACTTACTAATGTTCTCCAGCTAATGAAGGAAAAGGGTTATAAAGGGTTAAATATCGATTTTGAATATGTACAACCTGAAGACCGTGAAAATTATAATGAATTCCTTCAATTAGCTGTGAATCGTTTGCATCCAGAAGGCTACTTTGTATCCACTGCAGTCGCACCAAAAACGAGTGACACACAAGAAGGGTTATTATATACTGCTCACGACTATGAAGCACATGGTAGAATTGTTGATTTTGTTGTTCTAATGACATATGAATGGGGATGGAGAGGGGCTTCACCTCAAGCTATTTCACCTATTAATCAAATGCGAAGAGTAGTAGAATATGCACTTTCAGTTATGCCTGCCAATAAAATCTATTTAGGGTTTCAAATTTATGCACGTGATTGGAAAGTTCCACATATTGAAGGAGCTACTGCGGAAACTTTTAGTCCCCAAGAGGCAATACGAAGAGCAACAAAATATCATGCGAACATTCAATACGATGATACCGTACAGTCACCCTTTTTCCGATATATAGATGAACAAGGTCAAGGGCATGAAGTATGGTTTGAAGATGCTCGAAGTGCACAAGCCAAGTTTGATTTAGTCAAACAGTATAACCTTAGAGGAATCAGTTATTGGGCTTTGGGCTATCCTTTCCCACAAAACTGGGCATTATTACATGATAATTTTGAAATTCAGAAGAACATTTCAACTGAAGGCCCCTAACAATTACACTGATGATATTCTAAGTTTCCTGGAACATAAACAGACTACTTATTCATATAATTTATAATCGAAAGTAATGAACGAACTAAAAGGGAGGAACAAATTGGACGTTTATGTACGACCAGGAACTACATTTTGGTATTTGAGTCAGCTGTTTTCGATACCACTTCGGTTAATAATTGACTCTAACCGTGATGTAAATTCAGAATATCTATCTATCGGACAAAGAGTAAAGGTACCGGGCTTTGTTACTATCAATTATCAAATTCAATACGGCGATTCATTATGGTTAATTGCTCAAAGAAATAATTTGCCGGTAGACAGCTTGATTTTAGTGAACCCTAATGTGAATCCGAATAATTTACAAGTGGGCCAAACCATTCGAATTCCACGAAGAGTCACTTATCGTTTAGTTAATGGAAAACAAAATTATGATTACAACACAATGATGAATGATATATGGACTTTGATTGCCGTTTATCCTTTTATGAGAATGTACAATATAGGAAAGACAGTTCTAGATAGGAACCTACCCGAACTAGTCATTGGTACTGGCTCAAAACGAATCCATTATAATGCTTCTTTTCATGCAAACGAATGGATTACTTCAGGTATCCTTATGACCTTTTTAAATGACTATTTGTTATCACTTACTAATCAAAGTTCTATACGTGGAGTATCTACTTTTCCATACTATCTTCAAGCAATGCTGTCCATTGTTCCTATGGTCAATCCAGATGGAGTCGATTTAGTTATTAATGGGGCCCCTAATAATGCATCCTGGCGAGATCAAGTTGTAGAATGGAATAATGGAAACACGAATTTTTCTAATTGGAAAGCGAATATTAACGGTGTGGACCTAAATGACCAATTCCCTGCAAACTGGGATGCAGAACGAGATCGCAATCCTAAAACTCCTGGACCACGTGATTATGGCGGCGAAGCTCCGTTAACACAACCCGAAGCCATTGCCATGGCTAATTTAACTAGACGAAGAGATTTCTCTCGTGTTATTGCGTTTCATACACAAGGAGAAGAAATCTACTGGGGCTATGAAAATATGGAGCCTCCAGAGTCAGAGATTATCGTCAAGGAGTTTGCTCGAGTAAGTGGTTACAGACCAGTCAAAAGCTTAGAAAGTTATGCTGGCTACAAGGACTGGTTTATTCAAGATTGGCGTAGGCCTGGATTTACTGTAGAGCTCGGATCTGGTCAAAACCCACTTCCAGTCAGTCAATTTGATGGAATATACGAAAAAGTCATGGGCATTTTTCTAGCTGGATTGTATATGTAATGACAAAACTATTCTTTGGATATTAGTTCTTGCTTCAAATGTTCCTCATCCTTATGAGTGATGGAAAATAATAGTCACCGTTTTGTATTTTTTGAATATCCTTACCTAGAATGTGTTTTTTTAAAACAACATCCAACACATTATTAACTCGTTGGAGGATAGGAGAAAAAATGAAACGACTATCACTTTTCCTTTCACTTTTTATTTTTGTATTTTTAGTTGGTTGTAGCGACTCAGATTCTAAAAAGCAAAATCAGACTGAGGAACCAATAGAAACAGAAGAAGTTAATACAACGGATAAAAAATCGGAAGTTGACAGTGTTACTAACATTAAGCCTTCTAATTCTGAAACGGACCTTGCAGAAGACTTTGCAAGTTATATCGATGAAATAGTTCTGCTGGCTCCAGAAGAAGATAGAATTATTAATCTTTACGATAGTGTGACTGGGTTAAATTATACTAATGACGAGGAACTCTACTACACACTTTTAGATGAAGTGGTTCCAAGTTATCGTCAATTTATTATAGAATTAGAGGCCATTACGCCACAAAACCCTCGTATCAGAGAGCTCCATGAAGTCTATATTGAAGCAGCAAATATTCAATATAATTCCTTTACTTTAATACTTTCCGCGATAGAAAAACAAGATATGGATACAATGACTGAAGCTAATCAAGGGTTAGATCAAGCTAGATCACTTCTGCGAGATTGGTTATATGAGGTAGATGCTATCTCAAATGAGACCGGTGTAAGTCTATAGCAATATAAATGATAAAATGCTTTTTAAATTTAAGATACCTTATATTGAGCATTTTAAACTAAAAGTTTTGCGATTTTTGTTTCTAACGAAAATCGCTTTTTTTAATGATAAAAACGCCTATAAAAGCCATATTAAATAAGAATCAAATTGAAAGGAGTTTTCATTATGGGAAGAGACGATAGCAATAGTAAAGGTACAAATAAACAATCACTACCCCAAACACCAAAGAACGCAAAAATTGCTCCTGGTGAAATGAGAGAAGAAATTGCTGAGGAATTAAACGCACTTCATCAACTGGCTCAAAAAGCAAAAAATAAACGAAAGTAAGGAAGTGTTCCCTTTGGACTACAATCGTGCACAGGAAATCGTTGCCTCACCAAAAGAGTTTGAAATTAGCTATAATGGCGTTTCTATTTGGATTGACAAAGTACATGATGATGGCAAAACTGCCACAGTTCATTTAAGACATGCCCATGAGGAACGTTCTGAAGTAGCGATCTCAGAACTTAAAGAGGAATACCTCGTTCAATAGAATAAACTATCCCACTGAATTCAGTGGGATTTTTATTTATACTTATACACTTCAACATAATTAGAATAAAAATGGAATATTCAGTTAAAAATACATAAGAGGTTTTACCAATAAAAAAGGATGATCATATGGGTAATAATATTATGTTATTTGGAATTTCCATTGCCTTTTTAAACTTATTTGATGGTATTGTAACAAACTATGGATTAATGAAAAATTGGATTGCGGAGATGAATCCTATTATGGACTTACTTATTTCTATCCACCCTGTTTTATTTCTGGGCTTGAAAGTAGGCCTTTCTCTACTGATTCTTTTTCTTTCATATTATGTTTATTTGAAGAGTAAACGAAGCTTTCAAAGGGTTTATTTACTAACACTCGTTTGCGTATTTTGTCTATATTTTGGAATTTGTGGTTTACATATATATTGGCTATCCCTAGTATAATTATTATTTAATCAAGAGACTTATTTCAAGAACCATTCTTTTAGGGCTGCGATTACTTAAAAGGCTTATCTGACCAAACATTTATTAAAACCTCCCTAAATAGTTGGTCCAATTTACTTGTAATATTCGCTTGGGGAGATATCTGAGCTGATAAAAAATATTGAACTGACTCTATATTAGTTACAATAAATTCATAAGTCGTTTGGTAGTCCGATGCACAAACTATATCATTCCCTAAAACTTTAAGTTTCACTAATTGCTTAATTTCCTGTTTTAACTTTTCATCATTCACTACTATAAATAGATCTTGAATACGATTTGGTGGAAATGAGTTATTCCTTTTTATCCAATGACATGCCAATAAGGATTTTACAACGTACAAGCAAATTTTAATTTTCAACTCATTTCCTATGAGATATTTCTTGTAATTTCCCTTTGCTAAATTAAAATAATGATGTGCGATAGGGACAGGATTAAGAACGTCTATTTCCAACATACGCATCTTTTCAACAAAATCATGATTTTGGATGTAAAAAGCTTCACTTCTTAACCATTCAAAAATGGTTGGGTTACTTTTTCTAAAAAGCCGTAACGCCTTAGTTAGCTCCCAACCACCAATATCCAAGTTCCCATCAATTGAACATTCTATGACATCTTTTTTTGAACCTATACCCTGTGGGTCAATGGAGAGATACCATTCAGGTCGATGAATATAGATAAATCGAACATCATAATCACTTCTACTAGAAGCAAATCCCCATGCACGGCTTCCTGAATCAGTTGCAAATAAAATTCTTACATTTTTTTGTTCTTCAATTTCCTTTAGTTTTAAACGTATAATTTCCTTCATTAATCTACTCACTAACTTTTTTTATTTATTATAAGGAACTTTTCTTATTCTATTCTGAACATGGAAAGCCATTATCCTAATTTAACTCTAATATAAAGAGATCCCTACGTTAAAGTATTTTTAAATATAAATATTCAATTATTAAATCGGCTTATACCCTCAATCAAGCCATATATTTAACATAAAATCCCATTTACTATTCACCATTAATTATTTCGATATAATAAAAATATTTCAAAATAATTATTCTGAAATAACGTTAGAAGCAACTCAATTATTGCAATTTTTTTAAAATAGACAAGGACTAAAGATTTCTCTTTAGTCCTTGTCCTTACAATCATAATGTTTCAAACAGCCACTGCCCATGTTTTATGATTGAATAAATGAGTTAATGTTTAGTAATCTCTATTTATTCAGCCGCTTATCTTTAGGTTCGAACGTTTTACAACACGTATCTCGAGAATTGCTTGCCTCTTCTGAAATCTTCTTGAAATCAAAATCTGAAGCAAACTCTGTATTTTTGTTTTTGGAATGATAATCCGCGTCTATCTGGATTTTTTCCGCTCCACAAAGATTTCCTTCTTTATGGAAAAAACAATTCGATACCGTACAGCCTACTTCTACATTTGGCATAGCTATCCTCCTCATTGATTGCGAATGAAAAGACTTAATAAGTAACTCCAAATTACTCATTAATACTTTTCGGTCTTATTCTGTCCCAAATAACCACTTTTATTTAGAAAATTTTTTTGAATAAAGTTCTTTACTTGTACTAAACATAACTTTAAAGAAAATTTCCTTTATAAAAACTACTTTTTATTAGTCCTATTAGACTTAAAATACATCAAAATTTCACCCGTTTTCATTTTCATCTCATTCAATTTTGTATCAACCCCTCCACAATCTGACCCCTAAACTTTTTATATAATTGATACTTTTTCAAATACCAGTTCTCTGCTATTGTTATCTGTAAATTCTTAATAAACGTAAGGAAGGGATGTAAAATGCAAAAGGTACAAAGTTATACTACTACTCGCACTCAAACATTTGATTTAATTATTTCTGCACTTCTTATTGCCCTTGTGTTTGTCGCTACAGTTTTTATAAATATTAAATTGCCTACTGGAAATGGCGGTCTCGTACATTTAGGTACAGGGATGCTGTTTATTGCATCAATTTTATTTGGTCCTAAAAAAGGGGCATTGGCTGGTAGTGTAGGGATGGCACTATTTGATTTAATGTCTGGATGGACATTATGGGCACCAGGCACATTTATAGCGCGTGGTTTACAAGGGTATATCGCAGGGAAATTTGCTTGGTCAAATGGTCGAAATGGTAACAGTATCGGATTTAATCTACTCGGAATGGTACTATCAATTCCTGTAATGTTAGCCGTGTATTATGTTTACGAAGCGATTCTTTACAATAGTTGGATTATGCCAGCAGCCTCAATTCCAGGAAACCTTATTCAAAATGCTGTAGGTATGATAGTTGCAATCCCAGTTTGTTTAGTTTTAAAGAAAATCCCGCTATTTAGTAAATAAGTAAAAAACTAAAGGAGAGAGCTAACAGTGCTCTCTCCTTTTTCTAATTTACTTCTTGTAAGGTCTTTCTTAACCAAAGTACATCTTCAACTGATTGCGGTTCCACCCCGTATAATTCTTGCGTTTTATAGGCATGAACATTTGTATAGATTTCCCCCATTTTTTCTAATACCCAGTCTTCTTCACGACTCTCTACAGGCCAGCAAAAGATATCCATTTTATTTAACTCTTTCGATACATGATGAATCCTTTCATATCCAATGTTCTCCATCTTTAAGAATCCATGCCGCTCATAAAAGCGAATTCTTGCACCTGAGTCAGGATCTTGAAGTGTTTCAGGTTCTACTTCAAGAATAATTGCCTTTCCTTTTTCTTTTAATAGATTTAAAACTTTCCCCCCAATTCCTTTTCCCCGAGTGTTTCCTGAAACTAAAATATAATCGATAAATATATAATCAAGTTGTTCAAAATAAACAACTATATAGTCGTTATCTTCCATTACTTGATACATTCCATACTTTTCTTGTAACAATGTTTCAAAGTGTTGCTTCGATTTCATTTCTCTTTCTGGAAAATATTCTTTCAGTCTTTCGTACCAATCTTTGCCCCCAAGTAACTCTTGAACCAGACTTTCTCTTCTCTGAATTAGCAATTTGAATGTCTCCCTTAGATAAATTTTTTTCTCTATCCACAGAGGTCTGAAATTTTAGCCATTCACATTTTATCATTTGCCTCATCAATAAATACATAGGAGAATGTGTAAAAAATGTTAAACTTTTTGAAAGATTTAGAATATTTTGTCGAAACGATTTCAATTCATTTTATTTTTAGTACAATAAAGTTCGCAAAGATTTCTTTTTGCTAAATATGTAAAAGACAATAATAATTTCAAGAGACGGGAGATTTTTGGAGAATGAAAGCAAATCAGAGCCAAACAACTGCACTACTTGGATGGAGTTTACAAGCAATTGAAGCAATCGATAAAATGGGACGTCCCTATGTTGTGGTGGGTCCACCTGAATTTCAATCTTTTGCTGATAAAAATGAAATCTCATTCGTACCATGGCTGTTTAATGTTCCAATTGAACAATCATTTGAATTATATGAAAAACTAAAAGAGTTTAATGTGAAACTAACAGTTCCGATTTATGAAGAAACTGTGGAATGGGCTGGCATGATAAACTCTTTACTCTTCGAAAATCCTAGACTATTTAACAAATCACTCTTATTACGAGACAAAGGACTTATGAAACGCCGCGCTCACTTAGCAGGCCTTCGAGTAGGTGTATTTGAAGAAGCCTACAACAAAGAGGATATCTATCGTTTCTTTAGAAGAATCAATCAGGCACTCATTAAATTAGATGAAGATCAACTTGAACCTATTCATGTGAAACCTTTTGACAAAGCAGGAACTGTTGGGCATCGCATGATCAGAGAAGAAAAGGACATTGAAGAAATTGACGACGAAGAATTCCCACTATTAATGGAGAGTCACTTAGAAGGACAAGAATTTTCATGTGAAGCATTTATCCATAATGGTAATGTGGAATTTTTAAATATAACAGAGTATGTAAAACTTGGTCACTCTAATTTTGTTCCCGCATCCCCTACGCTAGAAAAATGGAGACCGCAAATTAGAGCAGAGATTGAAAAATTGGTGAGTGCATTTGAAGTAGACTATGGAATTATTCATCCAGAATTTTTCATTACTCCAAATGGTGAAATCTACTTTGGAGAAGTAGCGAATCGTATACCAGGCGGTCATATTTTTGAGCATATTGAAAAGGCTTATGGTTTTAGTCCATATCAAGGACAAATTCTTTGCAGTGATCCAGATACAACAAAAGAAGAGTTGAAATCTTTCTTCCCTGAAGAGATTGTGTCCGCAAAGGGATACTCTGGAAACTTAATGGTATACCCAAAGGTAAAAACAATCTCAAGGCTTAATATCCCTGTTGAGTTAAAAGAACATCCTTATTTTGTAAAACATAATATGTTTATTCCAACAACATCTAAAGTTTCTGAACGGGTAGGCTTTGGTAATCATTACGGTTCTATCAACTTCTTTGGAGATGATGCCCAGGAAATGAGAAGGCTTTTAGAAAAATTTGAAAAACATAATTTCTACTTATAAGGAGTGTATGAAGGAATGAGCCCAACTGTAACGACTGAAAAAGTGACAAGTACTCAAACAAGACGAAAAACAACAAATGCTTCTAAGGCCAAAAAAGTGACTAAACAAATTGAGCTTCTAGAAAAGAAATTCGTAGAAGCATTAAATATACTTGATCAAGCAAAACCTTTTGCAAAAAGTCTTTATCAAACAGATGTCTTCCAACTAGCAAATGAGTTAGCATCTAGTAACGGCGGTATGGCAGTTCTTGATAAATATGCCCATCTATTCGATAAAGCTGGTGTTTTCCTGTCTGGTGACTGGGAAGATCCAACTAAATTACAGCCTCCTTTTGTAGGGAATTCGTTAAGATTAAGAGGGATATATTCCATTCTGGAATTACTTAGTGAAATGCGTATGCTTGCCATTGCCAAAGGAACTTACAAGCATGATAGCATTTCGAAAGAAGAAGCATGTACTTTTCTAAATGAAGTAGTTGCCTTAAATCTCGACCTTTTAACTCCTCAAGAAACACAAGACCAAACAATTCCTCAAGAGGAACATTTGATTCGGGCACAAAATTTATTATCTTATCTTGGGCAAGAACTTTCCTTTAAAGATGTTGCGGACCAAATGATTATCGAAATTGATCGGTTAGCAGTACAACGTCCGATTATTACTCGTAGAATTTTAGAAATGATTCAACTATCGCAGCAATTAGTAACTAACGAACTTAATCCTTCTACTCTAGAAGTTCTTGAAAAGTACACACAAGCTGTTTACGCTCCTACGCCACTGAGTAAGAAGGCTGTTGATCAAAGAGACTACCGGTTAAAGTTAGAGCAAGCAACAGATGAAGAACTTACTACTGAGGCAAAATTATTTTCTCAATCTTTAGATGACACAGGTCTTGTATCACCTTTCCATGTGGTATTAGTCCGTTACTTAAATCGAAAAAAAGCGGATATCCTACCATTATCCCTATCATTGGGGGAATCAGGTAGTATTAGCTTTAATGACAATAAAAAACTAATACATGATTTAATTCAGATTGCCATTTACCCTGAAACTAGTCAGACGATTTATGGTCTATCAAGAATGTTGAATCGTGGTGTGTTAAAGATTGATACTCTACTTCCTGCCATTCAACAATTGTTCGAACTTCCAATTCATGCCGAAGTACGAAAATCTCTTTCTCTTTTCATTAATGAACAAAGTAGCATAAGCATGAACGGGATTCTTATCGCAGGAGTAATTAGTGTTCTTGGTCAACCACTTGGTATCGGACAAGGAAAAAATCCAATATGCCAGTCCGCAAGAGCCATTTCCCTTTGGGCACAATTCGAGCCTGTGCAACTCCTTACTCACATTGCGCATGCTGCACAAGACAACAATATTGAAATGAGTTTTGAAGGTGAACCGCTCCATTCCAACTTACTCATTGAAGGAGTTGCTAATGGCATACAACAAGACTTAGATGTTGTCTCTATTTTGCTAGTTCCACACCTTGATAAAATCTATAACGAGATGATTAAACGAACACTGCTTCGAGGCGAAGATGGACATAAGTGGGTCAATCGAGAGTTTTATGGTAAGTGGATTCCAAGTGGATTCATCAATGCCATTGATCAACTTACATTGAATGTTACAAACTATTCAGCATTTGTAAAATTATTTTATGCGACACACCATCCTGATTATAATGAAGGATTAAAGCTAATTTATCCAAACCCTGTAGGTATTTTCCTTACAAATGTACATGGGGAACTACTTGGGCTTCATGCTGTATCAATTCAAAGAATTGAAAAGGACCACAATGGGGAATATCGGATTTATTTCTATAATCCAAATAACGATAGTACTCAAAATTGGGGACAAGGGATTAAAGCAAGTGTATCTGGATTTGGAGAACTAGAAGGTGAATCCTCTCTACCTTTCCATGAATTTGTATCTAGAATGTATGCTTACCACTATAACCCTTATGAACAAGGTGACACTTATATGGTAGAAGATAGTTTAGTACTACAATGCAAAGTCCTTGCAAAGGAAAGCTGGGGAAAAAGCTCCACATGGTCGTAATTTATTAAGCATGTTCGTTCTACATCCTTAATAAGTAACTTGTGAAAAGACCCGAAATTTTTTTCGTGGTCTTTTGCTTTTTTGGTTAAGTCATCCATTGTAATAAATTTAATTTCATGGTACATTTATCGAAATTTTCAATATTCTAATAATAAGACATTTACAATCTTTTTCAATCATAAATGTTTAAAAACCGTTATTTATGTTAACTGTAATTTATAGGAAATATGCTGAAAGGAGAATGTGAAAATGGGACTTTACCTTTATTCATCAGAAAATGCATTTCAAAAAGCCTTTCAACAATTGTTACAAGCACCCTTATTTAGTAAAACGTTATTTCAAGATACGGTTTTAAACGAAGCTTTGACTCTCCTTCAAGAGCCTAATGGGTTAGATAAACTTTATTATTATGCACCGCTGTTTGATGAAGCTGGGCTATTTCTAGATAAGCCTTGGGAGGATGTACGAAAACTCAATCCTACACTAGTTAGAGGAACGCTTCATGCAGGAGGTATAGCCGCTGTAGCTGAGTCCTTAAGTGATTTAAGAATTCTTGCCATTGCAAGAGGTGACTATGTCCATCCACAAATGTCTTCTGATGAGGCAACAGAGTTTTTGACGAAAGTCTTAGCTTTAAATATTGATTTATTGATCATGAAGGAAACGGAAGAAAATAGGGTGAAAAAGCTTTATAAAGACGAACAGGCATCTGAACTTTTACACTTTATATCAGAGCATTGTTTTTCTTCTCGAGTATTTGAAAATCTCTACCAAGAGGTAAGTAATTTAGCTGTTCAAAGGCCAATTGTCACAAATAAGATTATAAAGCTTATTGCCAGTGCAAAAAAATTAGCGGGTGGACTAAAGGAAACTTCCTTCAAGTTACAAGATTATGAAAAAGCTGTCTACTCACCTTCAATTTTGGCTACTGGACCATTAGAAAGCTATGAACAAAAGTTAAAAAACTGTAATGACCTTACTTTAGCAGAAGAAGCGAAACAATTAAGAGAAACGATGGTGAGTACTGGATTAGTCTCTCCCTATCATGTAGTATTCTTACACTACTTAAATAACGAAAAGTCGTACTTACTAAAAGAAATTCTTGCTGTAGATGAAATCGCTCAAAAGAATTTACAGATGAATTTAATCTTAATTTCTTCCCTCATTTCTACTTCAGTTACAATTAAAACAAAGAGAAGCATTTATGGATTACTTCGTTTATTACAACGAGAGATATTCACCCCTGAGCTCATAAAAGAACTAGAGGAACTTGTGAAGTCACCTATTTTAGAAAAGCATGAACACTGTCTTTCTTCAGTCCATCAATTGACAAATAAAGAAGCATTACATGCACTTTTAATATCCGAAACAATCAATTTATTAGGAACTCCTTTAGGAATTGGGCAAGGCTTTAATCCTACATGCCAATCTACTAGAGCGCTTAGCTATTGGGCACAAAAGGAACCTGTGTTATTCCTTAAGATGTTAAATCACTTCTTAAGAACAGATAGTGTTACTTTTACATTTGAAGGTAGAGAAATTTCCACTAAGACACTGTTACCTATACCTCTTGAAGATACGATTAATATCGATGCGATCTCCTTACTGTTAGTACCTCATCTGGATGCCATTTACTTCGAGTTGTTAAAATTAGCGGACGGTCGTGGGCAAGATGCTCATAAATGGATTAATCCTGCATTTCATCTATCAGGAGTATGGGATGGTTTTTCCGATGTATATACGGATTTGCAATTTCAAACAAACTTCTGTCGTTTCTATCACCCTATCTTTAATCCTAATATCAACGAAGGTCTTCCACAGCCTGCAGGAATCACTATTTACAATCGTTCTGGCCAGGTATTAGGGGCTCATGCCATTCTTATTCAAAGAGTAGCAGCTGATCCTACTGGTACAATACGTGTTTACTTTTATAATCCCAATAACGACAGTTATCAAATCTGGGGAAAATCGATTCAAACGAGTGTCACAGGTAATGGAGAGCTTGAAGGCGAATCTTCTCTTCCCTTTGAGGAATTTATGACCTTCTTATATGCCTTCCATTATCCAGAAAAGTGAATAATGAGTAGTAGATTTACTAATTAAAAATTGTCATAAAAAAACTGCTTCGCATTTTTAATACCTTATTTTAGATGGATTATTTCGAACTTAAATCATCTTAATTAGGTATTTTTTTTAAGAGCAGAAGTATGTCGAAAAAATACGCCTATTTCTGCTTTCACTTTTTTATACCACCCAGTTAACTTTTGAGCTGCAAGCAACAGACATTCTTCTGATTCTTAGTTCTGTGCTTTCTAGGGTTTCCCACTATCATTTTCCTCTATTATGAATAGCAAAGTACTTTATATGCTAGGTATACTTTGAATAATTGATGTGAATATGAAACATACTACAAAGAAAAAACCCGTAAGTCACATTGACATACGGGAGAAAAAAACAATTATTGCTCTTCTATAATTTCTTTGACCTTATTTAATTGGTCCTTTACTTCCTCTAATTGTGCTTTATTGTACTCAACCATATCCATATGCTCACCATGTTCCACCGCATTTAATAATGCATTTTCTGCATGTTCTATAGAATTGAAAGCATGCTCAACTGCTATTTCCTGTGGATGGGACATCGCTTGTTTTACAGCACGATCTGCTTTTTGTACAGAGTTACCAAATAACGTAATGGGATGATCTTGTTTCCAACTTGTATCAGTGTGTTTAGCCAATTTTGCATCTTCCCTTCATATGGATTCGATAACACTACGTTTATCAAGATTTAGTATTGGAATAAGTCGAAAAATTATGCGCAATCTAATCCAGAGAAATTTTTAGTAAAGCGTCTAGAAACGGAAACTTCATAAGATCCCAATAAATTTAAATTATAATTTGGATAAATCAAGAAAATGACGAAACGAGGAATTTTATGACATCAGTTTTTCCCAATTAGAGAATTAATTGATTGATCAATTAACACTACTAAGCAATCAAACGGTGACTAATCTTCAAAAATCTTAGAAATGATAGTAGCTGAGAAAAACAAAGGCTTAGCGGAAAAATTATAAATAATCATATGAAGCCGATTCAATCCTTATCTCTATAAAAGAGAGATAAGGATTTTTTATAAAAAAATTTTTTTTAAATAACTAAATAAAAAAGTAATATTCTACAAAAACTTTTTCCCTTTGGTATATCAATATTACAAAGCTTTAAATTGTTAGAAAATTTCAAAAAATAACTCATCAATTATTATTCTAATATAACATAATTATTACCTATAATCCCTTAGTTGTCAGAAATATCAAAAAAGTATATTGACTTTAAAATATAGATTAATATATATTTTTAAAAAACATAGAAAAAATCCATTTATTCGAGGGGGAAATCGTTTTCAAATAGAAATTATATTAAACAAATAATTTGAAATTAGTATTTAGGGATTTTTATTTTTTTATAGAATGGGGGATTCTAAATGGTTCGTTTAAATGTTACTGAAGTTGCAAGGGAAGGAAAAGTTAACCGCTTTCATATGTGGATGCTTTTCTGGTGTTGTGTAATTATTACATTCGATAGCTTTGATTTAATTGTTTATAGTTCAATTATCCCTTCAATTATTGGGGAATGGGGGATTTCAACTGTTGAAGTTGGCGCGATTGGTAGTTATGGGTTCTTTGGGATGATGATCGGCGCTATCCTCTTTGGAATGGTAGCGGATAAATTTGGACGGAAAAATGTACTCTTATTTTGTGTTGGGCTATTTAGTGTTTTTGCCTTTTTACTATCATTTGCAACTGGACCTGTAATGTTTGGGATTTTCCGTTTTATCTCTGGTGTAGGAATTGGTGGTGTACTACCAAATGTACTAGCATTACTTTCTGATTACTCACCAAAACATAAAGCTAATCTTATGGTTGCCATTATGATGTCTTGTTTTTCTATCGGAGGCATTATTGCAGGATTTGTTGGCATGTACTTCATTCCAAATTTAGGTTGGCATAGTGTATATTGGGTTGCAATAATTCCAGCACTTTTCCTCCCTATAATGGCAAAATACTTTGTTGATTCACCAGAAAGCTTATTGAAAAAAGGGAAATTGGAAGAACTACGTAAAGTAGTAATACAATCAAATCCAACTCTATCAATTACCTCTAATACAGAATTTTTCAATGAAGAGCGTAAAGAGTCCAACCTTCCAGCTGTTGCTCTGTTTAAAAACAAGCTGGCTGTTGGTACAGTGATGATTTGGATAGCTTTCTTCATGTGCTTATTGATGATTAACGGAATCAATACATGGTTACCAAATTTAATGTTTAGTGCTGGTTATGAACTAGGTTCAAGCTTAAGTTTTGTTATTGTCTTTAACTTAGGTGCAATTTTTGGAACACTTATATTCGGCGGTCTAATTGATCGATTCGGCTTAAAACAAGTCCTTGTTCCAGCCTTTATCCTTTCTGCTGTATTTTTAACATTACTCGGATTTAAAAACAGTATGTGGATTTTATATCTTTTAGTATTTGCAGCTGGTGCTTGTACAATGGGTGCTCAAAACATTTCTTATTCATTCGTATCACAATACTATCCAGCCCATATTCGTGCAACTGGTGTAGGATTTGCCTCAGCAGTTGCACGTATCGGCGGTATTATTGGACCTACATTTGGTGGAATATTAGTTTACTTAAACATTTCATTCCAAATGAACTTCATCGCCTTTGCTATCCCTGGTATCTTTGCTGGTCTAGCATTCTTATTAATTCCATTTAAAAATGGAGCTGGTAATATGAAGTCACAAAATATGAAGAAGGAAGTAGTTGAAGAATTAGTTTAGCAATATGAAAAAGGAATCCAATCGTTGAAAGTTTGGATTCCCCTTTTTCCTTTTTACTGGAAATAAATCGAGTACAGTATGATTCATTTCAATCTTTCTATAAAATATTTTAAAATTCGAGCAGTCAGTCCCCAAATCGTATAGCCTTCATAATCAAAAAACCATTCTTCTATAGGGCGAGCCCCCCATTTATACTCTGTACCCTTCATAATTTTATGATAAGGGAAATCTTCTGATGGCTTGTGTTCTAATGATACGAAGTGACAATATGGTTCATAATTTAACAACCACTTGAGTGGTACAGTAAATACCTCCTCCACTTCATCTTTATTGTAAGAATGAGGCTGATAGGCATCCAGTACTGCCACAAATGGGTATACAACAAATGAAGGTGAAGTGACAAAAGGACTTAAGCTCGTTATGACTTCTATCTTATTAGGATCAATCCCCAACTCCTCATGAGTTTCTCTTATTGCTGCATCCAGAGGCGTGGCATCTGTCGGGTCAATTTTTCCTCCTGGGAAGCTGATGTCCCCAGGTTGTTTTCTCATTTTAAACGAGCGTACTTCAAAAAGGATATGCCACTCCTCATCCACCTGAACTAATGGAATTAATACAGCAGAACGAAAAGCCGTATCCTCTCCAATAAACAGAGGCTGATTTTGATTTAATTGTTCCCTCAATTTATCTACACTCATAATGTTTCCCCCAACATTTTTCTTATATCGTAACATGACTAATTTTCCGTAAGAACATTTTATCTCGTTCCAACGTAGTTCTATCTAAAAAGATAAGAAGTCTTCTTATATTATTGTTCATAGTATCCCAATAACTCTGAAATCGCCTTTGCTCCTTTTTTTAATTCTTTTATAATTTCATCGTATTGATTTTCTTCTACCTTATTAGATTCACCTATCAGGGCAAGAGAAGAAATTACATCTCCAGTATAATCCTGAATTGGCACAGCAAAACTAATGAAGCCCCTTGCATAGGTATCCTTAGTAATAGCATATTGATCATAATGGATTTTTAATATTTGTTCTCTCAAAACTGCTGGGTCAGTTATTGTATAATTTGTATACTCTTTCAAAGGTTGTGCTAGAATGTTTTCAATGATTTTCTCATTTTTGAAGGCCAAAATGGCTAACCCTTCCGCAGTGCAATGTAAATCATTATATCTCCCGCTTTTTGTTACCAATTTAATAGGTTGACTAGCCATTTCACGTATCAAATAAACCACCTGTCCGTGCTCCATGACACAAATATGTGCTGGTAAATGAAAGCGATTTGCAAGTTTACTAAGGATTGGCTTTGCATCTATGTAAATTTCTTTTTGAGCCTGAACAACTCCACCCAATGATAATAAGGCAAGACCAAGACTGTATCTCTCAGATTTTTTACTTTGAACAAGAAAACCCTCCTTAACTAACTCCTTCACATATCGATGTACTGTACTTTTGGATAACTGAAGTTTTTCTGCTATTTCTGTGATTCCTAATTCATTTTGCTTGGGAGTAAACAACTTTAAAATTTGCATTGCATTTTTCACAGAGGCAACAAAATATTTTTCATCTAATAAATGTTTCAATATTAACATCCTTTACATGATCTTTTACATATTTCGTGAGATGATTACTTGTTAGGGATATGTTTTCTATGACTTTATGTAAATTGGGTAGCATCCTACTTTGTGGTCCTGCAACGCTCACTGATGCAAACACTTGATTTTGTTTATTAAAAATTGGGGCTCCTACTGACATGATATTTTCGATAAATTCTCCTTTACTAACGGCATATCCCTTTTGACGAATTGTCGTTAAGGTTTGTTGTAACTGAGGTAGATTTGTAATGGTTTTCTTCGTCACTGGTACTAAGCCATTTTCAAATATTTTTTCAATTGTTGCCGGCTTTAAATACGCTAAAATCGCTTGGCCAGATGCTGTACAATGAGCAGGATTACGACGACCAATATGTGATAATAGCTGAACCCGATGTTGACTATCTTCCTTTTTTAAATAAATCACATCTTTTTTATCTAAAATCGCAATGTGCGAAGATTCACCTGTTAGTATGGTTAATTGTTTTAAAAAATACGTAGTTTCTTTTAAAATAGCAATCTGGTCAATAACAGTATTTGTTAGTGAAAGCACGGATGATCCTAGACTATACGTATTAAAAATCAAATTTTGATAAATAAATCCTTCACTTTCTAATGTCTGAATCAAACGACAAGCCGTGCTTTTAGATACGCCGACCAACTCTGCGATTTCAGATAATGTTAGTTCTGGCTGATCAATCGTAAAACATTTTAATATGTGTAGTGCATTTGTTAACGAACTATTAGATGTTCGAGACATTAATAAATCTTCCTCCCATAGTGGAACACTTCAACTTTTCTTATTAAACCTGTCACACTATTAATTTCCTTTTATTCACAAAAATCTCCTTCACATTTTTGACAAAAAAATCTCCATTTGTTCCATATAGCAGAATGAAAGCATTTTCATCAAGCTAAATCTAAACTATTATTCACTTATAACTATTTTTTAAATTTTAGAAAAATTAAAAATTCAAATTATAAAGTGAGGTATGTTTATGAATCATCCAGTCTATGAGACAGAAGTTGATCTTAAAACTTATCAGATGCAAAAGTTAAACGAACTATTAGTTTTTGTTAACGGCTTTAATGAATTTTATAAAGAAAAATTTAAAGGTATTCAATTCCCTATCACTTCTATAGATGATTTAAAACGTCTTCCATTTACGACTAAAAAAGAATTAGCTGAAGATCAAATACTATACCCTCCATACGGTCGTAATCATTCCTATCCGGAAGATAGCTATATTCGCTATCACCAGACATCAGGGACAACCGGAAGACCATTAAAAGTACTTGATACAACAACAAGCTGGGATTGGTGGTCGGATTGTTGGGTAGAAGTATTAAAATCTGCAGGAGTAACAAAATCAGATCGTGCTTATTTAGCATTCTCCTTTGGACCCTTCATAGGCTTTTGGGCTGCACACGAGGCCGTACAAAAGCTAGGTTGTTTAACCATTCCAGGGGGGAGCATGTCATCAGAAGAACGCTTATACAGTATGTTAACGAACAACGCAACTGTTCTCTTCTGTACTCCAAGCTATGCACTTCATCTTGCAGAAGTTGCAGAAAAGTTAGGGCTTAATATAAAAGACTCTACAATCCAAAAAATCATTACAGCTGGAGAACCTGGTGGGTCTGTACCTTCTACACGTGCTCAAATTGAAAAACTATGGGGTGCTAAGTTATACGACCATGTAGGAATGACTGAAATGGGTGCTTACGGATATTCCTGCCAAGAACAAAAAGGATTACATGTTAATGAAGCACAATTTATCGTTGAAGTTATTAACCCAGATACGTTAGAACATGTGGCACCAGGTGAACAAGGTGAGCTTGTCCTAACGAATCTTGGAAGATTTGGTTATCCGATGATTCGTTATCGTACAAACGATTCTGTTATCTATCAACCTAAAATCTGCAACTGCGGAAATTCATTCTTATTCTTACCTGGTGGCATAATTGGTCGAACGGACGATATGGTTGTCATTCGTGGAGTAAATATTTATCCATCCTCACTTGAAGCGATCATACGGGAATTTGATTCCATTAAAGAATTTCGAATTGTTTATTATACAGAACACGAAATGAATCAAGTAAAAATTCAAATTGAGGGGCCAGAGGAAGTAATTCCTACTTTATCCCAATTATTGCGTGAACGAGTTGGTCTTCGAATTGATGTAGAGAAAGTACAAGACAATTCATTAGAACGTTTTACAATGAAGGCTCGTCGGATTATTGATAATCGTAAATTAGCTGTAAAACCATAAAAGGAGATAGTTACATGGAGCATAAAATAAAGGTTTATTGGGGCGACACAGATGCAGCAGGAATCGTGTATTATCCGAATTTTTATAAATGGATGGATGAAGCTACACATGAATACTTCACAGCAATTGGTCACCCAACAGATGGTTTATTTAATGAAAATATTGTAGTGCCTTTGGTAGAAACGCATTGTAATTTCAAACAACCTGTTTTATACAATGTAGAACTAATCGTAAAGTCAGAAGTCGAAATTTTAAAGGAGAAAGTGTTTAAGGTAACACATCAATTCTACTGTGAAGATCAACTTATGGCGGAAGGTTATGAAGTAAGAGTCTGGGCTTCCACAGAAGAAGGAAAAGTAAAGGGTGTACCAATCCCGAATGAAATAAAAAGTAAATTCAATTTAAAGGAGCAGATACTATGATAAACAAACGTGATGTACTGATTATCGGCGCGGGACCAGTTGGTATGACCGCTGCACTTGCCCTACATAAACAGGGAATTAGACCAACGATTATTGAAGCAGATCCAGAGCAACGTGAACGTGCTGGTAGTCGTGCTATTTATCTTCATAAAGAAACATTAAAACTATTAGAAAGTATTTCACCTGGTTTAGGTTTTGAATTAGCTGACGTAGGTATTGTGTGGCCTGTGAAAAAAACATTCTACCGAGGAGATGAGGTTTATAAACGTGTATATGAGCCGCCTGCTCCGAATACAATTCCAGCATTCTCAAGCTTACATCAGCACGAAATTGAAAAAGCATTATACAAGGCATGTCAAAAAGCAGAGGTTGAGTTTGTATGGGGCGAACCGGTAAAGACTGTCACTTCCTCTCCTGATGGTGCAGTTGTCGAAACTGAGAAAGGTACATGGGAAGCAAAATATATTTTGGCGGCTGATGGCGCACACTCCGCAGTCAGAAAAAGTGTCGGCATCCAATTTGAAGGCCCACGTACAAGTGATGCCTTTGTCGTGGTAGATGTATTAGAGGACAAAGAACACCCACTGCCGATTGAACGTACTTTCCATTACCATCACCCAGATGCTGGTGGACGTAATGTCATGTACGTACCATTTGCAGGAGGATGGCGCATCGACTTACAGCTTTTTGAAGATGATGATCGCGAATATTTCGGTTCAGAAGAAGGGGTTCGCGAATGGCTTCCAAAGGTTATAGATCCAAAGTATGCTGAACGTATCACATGGATTTCTACTTATACGTTCTATCAAGTCGTTGCAGAAAGCTACACGGATGAACATCGCCGAATCATTTTAGCAGGAGAAGCCGCGCATCTATTCGCTCCATTTGGTGCACGAGGCTTAAACTCAGGTGTACCAGATGCCATTATAGGTATTCAAGGGATTGCAAATGCATTAAAGGCTGAAACGACTGAGGAAGCAAACGCAGCTATTGAAGCAGCGGCGAACGAACGCTTAAAAGCAGGACTGTATAATCGTGAATGCTCAAACTTAGCACTTGAGCATATTCAAGGAACAAATGAAGAAATTAGACTTAAAAGAGAAATTAGCGCTTTCCTTGCGCCACATATTCCTAAATTAGGGAAATGGTTAGATGAAGGCCCATTTGGACCACGTTCTGGCCCACCAGCATTATCAACGAAATATTAAATTATAATTCTAGTGTTCAATTGAATAACTAGTAAAGTCGGATAAGAGATAACGGGATTAGTTATTTCTATTCGACTTTATTACTAAACAAGGTATATTGGGGATTTATGATTTTAAATGTTTATCATAGGGGAGGATATTTTATGGGAAATAGTACAACACATCCTTATAAACGAGTATGGGGGATGCTCTTTATAGGTTGGATTGTTGCGTATTTTGATAGAACAATAACAGGACCTGTTGTTACATGGATGATTAACAACGACGTCGCTTTACTACAAAGCGCCTCTAATCCATATGCACTTGGCGGGCTTTTAGGTAGTTTATTTTTTGCAGGCTATATGTTAACACAATTTCCAGGTGGATATTTCGGGGACAAGTATGGGTATCGTAACATGGTAATTTTAAGCATTTTGTGGGCTGCCGTAACAACCTTGCTTACTGGACTTTTCCATGGATTACTTGTTTTTATAGCATTACGTGTATTAACTGGATTAGGTGAAGGGGCATTTTATTCAAATGACCGTTCTCTTATTGCTCAAGTTACACCACCGAAAAAAGTTGGTCTAGGCATGGGTATTGTTATGGGTGGTCTATCTGTAGGCCTGACTTTAGGATTAGTTGGTACTGTTTATTTAATCGAGTGGGCTGTTCCCTTTTTAGGACAAGATGCTTGGAAATCACCATTTATCATTTTAGGTATTATCACTCTAGTTGTCGGAATAGCCATGACCATCGTTATTCCGAAGAGTATGAATAAACCGGGTGCCCAGATGAAAAAGACAATCTTCAGTCTAGGTTCTTATTCATTTATCTTTTTAGTTATCATTATGTCCATTTACATGGTTACGGATAAAATGCAATTGAGCGAAGGCGCTATCGCTGCAATCTTTACCTTGCTGGCTATTGCCTTTATTGCCTACATTTATCGTACAAAACCAGAAGTTCGTCCAGTGTTAAAAAATCGCAATTTATTACTTTTATATATTTCAGCCATTCCAATTATGTGGCATTTATGGTTCTATAGCTTTTGGTCAGTATCAATTGTAAGTGATTTTAACGGAAGTACATTAACTACAGCAGCTCTTGTTGCTTCCTTTAATGCCGTAGCAGGGTTGATAGGTTTTCCTTTAGGAGGATGGATATCAGATAAGGTGGCGTATAAGCAAAATGGTCGCCGAAATATTTTATTTATTTTAACTGCCTTCTTTGCACTTTCGGTGTTTGCCTTTACATTCTATATTATGAGTGGTCATGGTAGTTTAGTGATTATGTCACTAATTCTATTCATTTCCGGTACAGTCTTTTTTGCGGTTCAATCAATTCAACATGCCTTTATTTCAGAGTTAGCACCGGTAGAACATCGTGGCTCAGCTTTTGGTTTATGGAATTTAATCGCAGAATTTGGTGCATTATTATCTCCTGTTATTTCAGGAGTACTACGAGACAGTACAGGAAGCTGGAGTTCACCTCTCCTACTAGATGCTATTTTAATCGCAGCGAGCTGTCTATGTATCGTTTCCATCGGCATTGGTTCTGCAAAACTTAAATTAGTACCTCAATCAGAATAAGAAAAAGTAGAAATCCGCATAGTGCATTTAACAATGCGGATTTCTATTTATTTTAGAGTTTGGTCTTATTTATTCATTTTATTAAGAAAGTCCCCTAATAGACTGTCTAAATCCTCTTCTACATTTGCAGGTTCCTCTTCTACCATAATTGGTTGATCTTGTGTTGCTGCTTGCCAGTCAAATGAATCTAAATCATCCTGGTCATCCAAGTCCTCTGGAACTGCTGTTTCTGTTTCAATAGAATAAGAATATTCATCTATTTGTATATGTGTCGTTTCCTCCATTAAAGAGGCCTCTTCGTTCGTAACTTTCTCTTGTAAATATAGCGCATCGTTTATATCTAAAGCGTTACTATTTAACGAAGCAAGCAAAGCTGTTGCACGAACTGGATCATTTAAAAGTTGGTACACAATTGATCCTAATAGTGCTTCAGAATGCTCATGCTTTAACCAATCACGTTGAGACTTACTGAGTTTTTGGGGAAGTGGAATCGTAATCGTTTCCCGTTCTTTCGAAAAGGTTTCACCGACCCCTTTTAATACAAACTCCGCGACTTTACTCGAAAAATTCCTTCTTTCTGATTCCTTTAGCTTTTGTAAATGTTTTAATAGGTGCTCAGGTGTATCGGAAGGGACACGAAACGAAATGGCTTGTCCTCTTTTTATCCCATTTGAATCAGAATTTTTCATATCATCACCTTACTTAGTTCTTTACAGGTTGTTGAACTGGTTTAGATTTTTCTAGTTTTCTAATAAAATCACTAATGAGTTTATAGTACGCATTGGCCATCATCCAAATACTCTCTTTCTCATCTTCAAAGAATTCAATGTTATAGCCATCTAAATTATTGTTTAACGTTTTAATATATTCCTTTAATACATTTGCGCCTCCACCAACAAAATAGCAAATTTCTGTTTGTGAATTTTTTTGCCAAACATTACGTAATAAGCGATATTGTTTTTTGGCAAGTTCTAGTAAAATGCGGTCCGTAATATCATGAACACTTGTCCGGCTACCTTTTACCATAATATGATTGCGATCATTTTTTCTCGTAATAATTTCAACCACATCTCGACGGCTGTCTAATTCCACACCATGTTTTGATCTAATTTCCTCTCTTATTGCCTCTAGTGATTCAGAAACACCAAGATTAAATCCTTGAGCCTTATCATCATCAACGTTTCGATTCTTAATAACCGCTATATCTGTCGATAACCCACCAATGTCCTGAATGATAATTCTTTTATCAATTAAATCCTTATTAATGATTTTAAGTTGATTATCCATTACAAGATTAATATAAGCAGCAAAACCTTCTGGATAGATTTTCACTTCATTGAATTTAATATTTACTTTTAAACCTTGGTATTTCGGAGTCACTAAAAACTCTACTTGATGGACAGAACCAACTAATTTAGAACGATATCCTGCATCTTTCCCTTCCTTTACTTCACGAAGAGGGAGACCTGTTCCAAGCGTATAGTTTGCATCAATCACATTTTTGACTCTTGGGAAAGGATTCTTATTTCCCTCATGAACAGCATCTAATGCCAATGTTGCAAAAAGCATAACCAATGTTTGATCTTCTTCTGATTTTGCACTACCTGGATCTAATTCCGTTGCATTACTACTCTTTGTTGCTAAATTACCAATTCGGTAAATCGCATTATTTTCTTTTAATGCAGGAGAGTGCACTCGAATATGAATTCCATCGAGTGGATTTTTATCATCTAATTCTTCAATTCCAATTACAGGACGATCTTCTGTATCCCTTGCTACAATATTAGGAATATTTAACTCGTACTCTAACTCACCAAAAATTGCCTTAATGGAGTCATTACCAACATCTACAGCCGCAGTTCTAGAGTTCATATTATTAATCATTCCTTTTCACGTATTGTTAGATTCCGAAAGGATAAATTTGTAAATCCCTTACGTCTAATTCAAGGGTATAGGAGTTTACTAGAATGTTCAATTGGGTTTACCCAAAAGAAATAGAACTGTAAACAGCTCGTAAACAAT
>DATMGC010000082.1:0-3346 GCA_035555915.1 Ureibacillus sp.
TAATACTGATTATATCAATAATTGCCAGTACTGTATTTTTTATGATTAGCTTAAGCTACTAACAATATTTTTAGTTAGTTAAATCTAGTGCAATCCAAAGCAATATTCCACAATAGGGCGCTTTTCACTAATAAGAAATGCGCCTATTTCCTTTTGTTTTTAAGACTATTTTAATTGAATAAAGTTTAAAGAAAGCGGGTTGTGTTAGCAACGGTGATAAAATCCTCAATATAAACGGTTAAAAATTCCCCAAAATTAGCGGATAATAGTCTCGATACATCAAATTCTTGGAGTGGAGAGACATTAGACATGATAGAGATAGGGGAATTTTTTATGATTAAAGAACTTTACCAAAAAGGGTGGACAATCAGCGCCATTGCTGAAGAAATGGGATTTGACCGAAAGACTGTAAAAAAATATATAAACCAGTCTGAACTCCCGCAATATAAAACGCGAAAGCCGATGAAAGGGGATAAAAAAAGGAAACTAGAAGACTACGAAGATTATATACTTACCAGGTTAAAAGAAGGCACTACAAATTGTGTTGTTCTATTAGAAGAAATTAAAGCAATGGGTTATAAAGGGCAAATGACGATGCTTAGAGACTTTGTAAGAGTTTATAGACAAAAGCCAAACAAACAAGCTAGTGTCAGGTATGAAACACCTCCGGGTTTACAAGCTCAAATGGATTGGGCCGAATTAGGAGAACATTTTGTCGATGACAAACTACAGAAACTTTATGTATTTGTTATTGTGTTAGGCTTTTCACGTATGAAGTATATGGAGATCACGACTACCATGAATTTGGAACAATTAATGAAATGTCATATGAATGCTTTTGCTTATTTTAATGGGGTACCTAAACAGATCTTATATGACAATATGAAAACGGTTGTTATTAAACACTCCCCTACTGAAATTCGCTTTAATCGTAAGTTTGAAGAATTCCTTGCCTATTATGGGATTGTTCCTAAAGCGTGTAAGCCAGCTAGGCCTCAAACAAAAGGAAAGGTGGAAAGTGCCGTTGGGTACTTAAAGAAAAACTTTATGCAAAGGAAATTAGAACCCTCCTTAGTGAAAATGAATGAGAGTTTACAATTATGGTTAGATAATGTAGCGAATAAGAAACCAAACCAAACAACAAAAGAAGCACCAATTGAAAGGTTTCATTCTGAGCAAGATCATTTACTTAACTGGAATGAACGTCCTATGTTCCCTATAAATAAGTGGATTCAATCAACTGTAAGTGCTCAAGGCTTAGTAGAATACGAGGGAAAACATTACTCTGTTCCAATTAGATTCAAAGGTATTACAGTAAAGGTCAAACAAACATTAGATCATCATATAGAGATTTATGACGATTTAGAATGCATAGCTTCACATCCCCTTATTACCGGAAAGACAAAATCATTAACTCAGATGGATCATTACCGAGAGAAAGAAAAAAAGGAGAAAAACGTGACAATAAAAGGTTTGGCGACCCATCACGATTCTCCCCTTGGACCTAAAGTGGAACAACGTTCCCTTCAAGTGTATGAAGAACAGTCAAAAGTAGGTGAAACTAATTGAATAATGAACTCTTAACTGAACGTTTACACCATGTCGGCTTTACGATAACTGCTCAACAAATTGAAGCAATTCTCGAAGATGCCTCTAAACATAATGTACCATATTCTGAGTTTCTAGACACTCTTTTAAAACAAGAAATCGAATTACTTGAAAACAAAGCTTTAGAAAGACGTGTTAATAAAGCAAAACTACCATATATAAAGAGAATTGAAGACTTTGATTTCGCATTTCAAACGAGTGTTAGTGAAAGAAGAATTAAAGAAATAATGACATGTAGGTTTATTGATAATGGGGATAATATTTTACTTTTGGGACCTCCTGGTGTAGGCAAAACTCACCTTGCGATTGGAGTTGCATTAGAGGCTTTAAATAAAGGTTATACAGCTCACTATACACGTTGTGATGATTTCATCACAATGTGTAAAAAAGCTGATGAACGAGGTACAACAAGTCGCTTAGTAAATAAGCTATCTAGCTTTAACGTACTTGTCTTAGATGAGATGGGATACTTTCCATTCGATGAATTGAGTGCGAACCTCCTATTTCAGATTATCTCGAAGAGATATGAACAGGGCTCTATTATCATAACCTCCAATAAATCCTTCTTAGAGTGGGGTAAAATCTTTGGAGATGATGTGTTAGCTACGGCTGTTTTAGATCGGCTGCTTCATCACTCCACCACTTTTAATATGAAAGGAGAATCTTATCGGTTAAGGGAAAAGCAAAGAGCTGGAATTCAGCCTGTAGTAGTTAAGTGATGATTTTGGGGATTTTTCAATCGTTGAAAATGGGGAATTTTAATCCGTTGTTGACATAAAAATCCGATTATGGAAAATCAACTGGAGCTTGCCCGTAAAATTGAGGAATATGGCTTTGCTTCATTATGGCTCCGTGATATTACGATGCAGAATTTGAATATTGATGATAACGGCCAAAAGTACGATTTATGGATTTATTTGACGTACCTTGCTGCCTATACCAAGCACATAGCGTTAGTGACAGGAAGTGTAGTACTCCCTTTGCGCCACCCCGTCCGGGTAGCCAAGGAAGCTGCATCAATCGATCAATTGTTTCCAGGCCGATTGATTATGGGAGTAGCATCAGGGGACAGAGAAAAGGACTTTACAGCTTTAGGGATATCTAAGCAAGAAAGCGGTCCGTTGTTTAAAGAAAATTTTGAAATTCTCGATCGGCTGTTAAAAGAGGATCAGCCGACAATCCACAGCCACACCGGGCTGATAGACGGTACAGATATGAGGTTAATCCCAAAGCCTGTATCTTCGATTCCGACCATGGTGACTGGATTTAGCAATCAGTCTATCAATTGGATAGCCAGGAATGGGGATGGGTGGCTTCAATACCCAAGAAGCATTATTCAACAGGCGCAGCTTATCCAGGATTATCGTACTTTGACTGAAGTTCATGCTCCAGGAGAATTTAAACCCTTCTCTCAAAGCTTGTTTATTAATTTATTGGAAAATCCCGATGAAATTCCTGTCCCCATACCCTTAGGCTATTCCGTGGGAAGAAACCGTTTAGTTGATCTACTTCATCAATTTCAAGCAATTGGGGTCAACCATTTGGCGTTTGCTCTTTATTTTTCCAAGCGCCCTCCGGAGGAAGTAATCCAGGAACTAGGAGAATTTGTTTTACCCTACTTTCCAACCCATAAAGATACAGGCCAGCTTTAAATAATTAAATTGTATAAAAGGAGGATGAATTATGACAAAGGAAATAGAACTTTCAGAACTAGATCCCTCCCCAATTGTCAAGGGAG
>DATMGC010000083.1:0-3383 GCA_035555915.1 Ureibacillus sp.
AGCCAGCAATTACAAGGGCTGGCTGACCGAACAAGGCTATCATGCTCGCCCCTCCATGTAAAGTTGTAATATACACTGGAGATCAAAAATGTACACGGTTAAACGAGCGTTTTTGTACGTCCTTAAATTGGCATTTATAGACTCACTTATTTTTGTTTTTTGGCAGTCCTTTTATACGACAAAATATTGTTATATGTTAGGTGAAAAACCATAAAATAAGGTGATTAATAATAATGAAAACTATATACAAAATAAAAGAACCTAACTAAATTTAACTTAGCAAGGTTCTTCGGATTTCATTATTTTAAAATCCCTTTTTCTTTGGCTTCTTGTAGCCAAGAAGGGAATTCATCTAATAGGTTTTCATACAATTGTTCATCAGAAACTTTTTCGATATCCTCAAAGTGGAAAAAGTTTGCATTATCAATAAAGCGACCTTCCATGGTATCTAATTTCCTCAACACATCGAAATTGGAATCACCTATACCTACAAACTGCCAAAATATTGGCTAATTTGAGGATTCCACAATAAATTTTTTGATACCAGGTTTACAACCACCATCATTAATAAAAATTAGAAAGACCGGTTCGTTAGATGTTTCCTCAACCGTATATCTTTTTATGACATCTGCCATGACTTGAGGCTCGTCATTACGCCCAAATTTATGGACTGTTTCATTATTTAAAATGTTTTTTTCTACATATCCCAATAAGTTTTGTTCCGTTACCTCTGGTAGGCGAGAAAATTCATTATCATATACCCAGACATCTAATGCACCATCGTCATCAAATTGGGAAGCCACTGCCGCAATTCGTTCCACAGCTTCTTGTACTTCTCCGATTTTGTATAAACGGCGCATAGAACCTGAAATATCTAGCACCAGTCCAACCTTAGCTCTAACTCCAGTTAATTTCTTCTTCGTAAGTACGACTTTTACTTTATCTTTTCGTAAAGAAATACTTGTCATCTTGCTCCTCCTAAACATACAGTCGATTTAGTGTTCTGCATTTTAAAGTACTTATTCGTCCGTGAAATTTATTGTATTAACCCTTTTTGAGAAGCCGATTTCACCCAACTTGGATATTCTGTCATAAGTAAATCGTAGAGTTCTGTATCTAAAACTTCTAAAGGATCTTCCACGCTAAAAAAGTTAGCATTATCAAGATAACGACCATTTAAATTGTCTAATTGCTCCAAGAAGGTGAAGTTCGATTGACCACTAAAGAATCCTTTTTTCTTTTTTGCGCTTTTGTTTGATTTACCAATCGCCATAAACTGCCAGAAGATAGGTTCAAACGATGAATCTTGTATATGGCTTGTTGCGTCCGCTTTATCGAAAGGGGCACCATCCGTCACAAACATTACATAGATTGGGTACTTTTGTGAATAAGGTTTGTTGCGTTTGCTACTAGATCCTAAATAATGTTTGCGGATAATTTTCATGGCTTTTCCATAGTAAGTGTTGCCTTCTAAGGGATGTTGTTTAATTAAACGATCGACGGAGCCATTGAAGTTATCAATGGTGATTTCACCTACATCATAGGCATTTTTGCCAAATAAAAATACATCAATCGAGCCATCATCATCAAAGCGAGTACCTAAGGCTAAAATGCGTTCCACAAATTCTTGAATCTTGCCTGAACGGTACATTTTAGACATGGAACCGGAAATATCCAAGCAGAGTGCAACTTTTGCATGGTGATTTTGAAGACCAACCTTCTCCAAAGAAATTTTGGCTTTTTTCGAGAGGTCTAATAATTTGGGTGCCTTTTGTTCCATTTTCTTTTCGAGTTGTATTTTCTTATCAAGAACAGACGAAATAGGGGGTGCAGTCAAATTTTCAGAGGCAGTTGGTGAATCAGATATTTGTATCTCTTCTTCGGCTGCAGTACCTCCAAAACTTTCTAATAAAGCTGCCAGTCCTCCATCAAATCCACTTCCTACCGATGAAACTTTCCAAAGAGACTTATAATTATATATTTCCGTTATAATAATGGCTTTTTCATTTTTGAAATCTTGGCCGTTAAAGGAATAGTTTAGAAGGGTTTCACTTCCTGTTTTAATTTTTAGGAAACCAGAGTGAATCTTAGACATGGTTCCATCTCCATCAATTGTTGCTGTAAAGACTAGATATTGAATAGTAGAGGGTATTTTCGTTAAATCAATGAAGAATGTCCCACTACCATTTCCTAGGTTCTGTAGATGTATTTCATTTGAAGGAGAAACCATTTGATTATAAAAGATCATATATCGGTCATCAGATAGTTGTTTTTTTGGGTCGAGTCCAAAACACGTAATATCGATTTCGAAATTAGAAGTAACATTTACTTCTATTTCTAATTGAGTTTCAGAAGTAAAATCAGAAATGTTTACTTTTTCACCACGTATTAAAGTTTTCATAGATTCCTCCATTGTCGGTTGAATTATTATATTAACCATTATATCCCATATTAAGGTAATTTAGGTTTTATACATAAGGATTTAGGGAATAGTATTTCATTTATTGAAAGTACCATCAAGTTCATTGCCATAAGAAAGTTATAGTTCAATCTGCTTTTTCCATCACAATTTTTGATGGGTTACTTTATTTTATTTTAGGAATGTTCTTATGTTTTGAGAGTCTAATTTTTAAAAAAAATCGCACATATACTAGAGAAAAAGCTTAAAAGTGATAGGGGGTGAATAGAGTAATGCCGCAATATTATCCGCCTAATCAAAGAAGAGGATTATTCTCACAAGAACCTAGGAGAGGAGCATTTCCAAGCAGGGGGGTGTATGGACAAAATTTTGGACCACAAAATGACATGAGAAGACCAAATAGTCCTTATCTATATAATCAGGAACCACCCCAAGGATTCCAACAACAGCCACAAAGATATCAACAACAGTCACAAGGGTACCAGCAACCACCACAAAGATACCAACAACAGTCACAAGGGTACCAACAACAGCCGCAAAAATTTCAGCAGCAACAAGGCCAAAGAAGATTTCCTGAGAATTTAAATACGATGATGAACCATGCGGGAAAAGTATCAGAAGGAATCAATCTCATGAGACAGATAGGATCGTTTTTTAACTTATTCAGATAATTCTTCTTAAAATAATTAATGAGGCTGGGACAAAGGCCAAAATAGCATTTTTCCACACTAGGAAAAATGCTATTTTTACGTTCTAATGAAAATTGATTTCCATTCCGGGTACGCTTTCCGCGGGCACGGCCTGACACGAACGTCTCAGGCGTCGGTGCTCCTGCCGCTTCGCTTTCGTCGCAAATAAATTTGCTGTTCCCGCAGGAAGCTTGGGGATCTTCTTTGAATCTACTTCGCTCTGCAGCGAAAGGCGTAGCCGTCAGCTGCACTCGACCCTCCATTCCAATCAATTT
>DATMGC010000084.1:0-10614 GCA_035555915.1 Ureibacillus sp.
AAATGGGAGGGAAATAGGATAATTTGTAGAATTATAAAAATACCTTACATATTGATGAGAATCTTGTACGAAAATAGACGACGCACTTACGTTAATTGATTCTTCATAAAAAGCGAGGATCCTCTGTAAGCAAGTCTAATAGAGATAGACTTGAAACGGTAATTGTTGGAGGAGTTGGAAAGCGTTTTCAAACTATTAATAATCTAAAAGAGTATTAAAAGGCAAAGTGTTTGTGAAAAAAGAAGTTTTAAAAATAAGTTTATAGGAGGTTTTAACATGAGTATTGAAGTAATTTCGATTATCATTCTTGCCGGTATGTTCACAATCGGTACGTTCTTCTCTATTAATATAGGGGTTCTAGGATTTATTGCATCTTTTATTATTTTCCTATTTAGCAGTGACTTGGAGCTAACGAATATTTATAGTAGTTTCCCTGCAGAGTTATTTATTTTACTAGCGGGTGTAACGTACTTTTTCGCGATTATTGAAAGCAATGGTACGGTGGATCTGATTACAAGATGGGGTTTAGGTTTATTACGTGGTAAAGTTGGACTTATTCCATGGGTGTTATTCTTCATCGCACTTATATTAACAAGTATTGGTACTTCAGTGATTCCGGTATGTGCCGTTCTAGCACCTATTGGTTTACGATTAGCATTCCAATATAATATTAATCCAATTATGATGGTTGTTGTAATGCAGTCAGGGATTGTTGCTGGAAGTTTCTCACCATTAAATATATTCGGTATCATTGTTAATGGTTCAGTATCAGCTGAGAACATTGCAATATCTCCTGTTATGTTATATGTTGCCATTCTATTATTCAACGCATTCATTGCATTAGGTGTTTATACAGCATTTGGTGGTATTAAACTTATCCGTAACTCAAATAGTTTAGTAATGATGTCTGAAGTAGCAGTAAAGTATGATACTGCGGAAAATAACGGCTTAAACTGGTATCGCGGTCTTACATTAGCTTGTTTAGTGTTATTAGTGGTATTAGTATTAGGATTTAAACAAAATATGGGCTTCGTTGCCTTAACACTAGGTGCGTTATTAGCATTTGGCGATCACAAAAATCAGTCAGAAGTTTTAAAGAAAATGCCTTGGTCTACAATTTTATTAGTGTCAGGTATCGTTACGTATATTGGTGTACTTAGTCAAGTAGGAACAATTGAATACGTAACAGGCTTAATCGAAAAAGTTAATAATCCATACATTACTTCCTTAGTTTCTGGTTATATAGGTGCTATTATATCGGCGTTTGCTTCTACTACAGGTATTTTGGGCGTTATCTTCCCAATGGTGGTACCAATTTTAACAGATCCATCGATTTCTACAATTGGTGTAGTTATTATGATTTCTCTTTCAGCAAGTTTAGTAGATATTGCACCATTCACGACTGGTGGTTCCTTATACCTTGCAAATGTACAAGGTGTCCCGCAACGTAAGTTCTTCATGCAGCTTTTAGCCGTTGGTGGATTATTCGTTGTGTTATCTCCTATTGTTGCTTGGTTAATTTTTGTAGTATTAGGAAGTTTGATTTTTTAACTAGCCATATAAATTTGCTTGAAGACAAAGTGATTTTGTTTTCAAGCTTTTTTATTGGAAAAAGTAAAAGCTCTGAGTAAAGTTCTATGACAGCGCTTACAAATTGTACTACTATTCCATTTCATTGTAGCGCATGATTTGTTCGTTGCTTAAGACCAATTGAACTAAATCAAATTTACTAGGTTGTTCAGCTTTTATCATTTCGAAGGCAAATCGATTAGCCTGCTTTTCGTACGGATTGGATTTATATGAACCTTTCTTTTTATAATCTTCCAAAGTTAAGCCTTCACAAAATTGGTACATATGTTTGAGTTCGTGTAAAAATAAAAATTCAACAAAGCATTCAGTTACTTCCTTTAAAAAAGTGGGATCTGTGTCAAGATCCTTTGAATCAATTTCTTTTTTGATATTATGCAACAGAAAGCAAACGGATAGTTGCTGATCTCCTAGATGTGTAAATGCTAAAGTAGTTGAAGGCGCCCAAATTCGGTAACTATTTGTTTCGATATACCATTGAATGGGATAGTGTTGTTCAATTTCGGCAAGTTGATTTGCGTATTTTTCTTGTAAAGATTTCATAAACTCTTGTAAGTGCATATTAGTTGTTTGGATACTCTTAAATCTAAACACGGGCAATCCACCTTTCACGGGGAACTTAGTTAATAATTTCCCATTTGAGTGAAGTTTAATCGAGTAATATAATAAGGATCTTAATTGAGATGCTAAATAAGATTAAAATAGTTCTTCCTTAATTATATGATTTCTCTTTGCGCAAAATGATAACACCGCATAACGAAATCTTTTAAAAGCGTTTCGATTTACCTACTCAGTTCGCAAAAAGTCTAAAAAAATGCTGTGCGAAAATAATCACACAGCATTTTTTTAGTTATGGCTATTCTCATGCTAAGATGTTGAATGGCCAAAAGATAAATATTATGATAGATAATCTAATTTCATTTGCACAAAGTCAATGAATGCTTTTACTACAGAAGCTTCTATCGCCTCATGACGATAGATTATAGAAGTTTGCCGGACAATTGGTTTATTATTCTCGTCTAATAGATTCAGTTTATATAATTCTTCATTATCAATGATGGCAAGACTAGGGAAGATAGCATAACCCAGGCCTTGAGCTACCATTTTACGACAAATTTCAATTTGATTTACGTCCATTGTAACAAGTGGAGGAGTTGTAAAATGTTTATCCCACCAATTATCAATTAATTGTTTTAGACCCTTATCCGTCACATAGTTGATACGCGGCATCTGGGGTAATTGGTCTAATGTTAACTTTTGTTTAGATGCAATGAATATGGGCTCTTCACTAATAACATGTTTTGCTTCTTGCCAGTGATGGTCTCCTCGAATAATTCCTAAGTGTGCCTCTTGCTTCTGAACATGTTGGACAATTTCTGAACTCCAACCAGTTACTAAATTAACCTCCACTTCTGGATAAAGCGTTAGAAAGTCTTTCAAGATAATCGGTAATGGATAGTAAGCAAAGCTAGAAGAAACAGCAATTCGTAACTTTCCTTGTACTTTATTATCCATGTTCTGCAATTTTTCTTTTACCTTTTGAATCTCAATAATCATCTTCTCTGCGTAACGGTACAAGTACTCACCTTCAAAGGTGAAATCAACACCCTTTTTACCTCTGTTTACGATTTTTACACCAAATTCTTGCTCAATTGCCTGTAATCGATAGGTAAGAGCAGGTTGTGTAATAAAAAGCTTTTCTGCAGTTTTTGTAATATTTTTTTCTTCATAAAGTGTTGTTAAAAGTAGCCAATCTTTTTCTTCCATAGATAAATCCCCTTTAAATTGCTATGTACTTTAGTTTCTGTCTATTAATCATAAAAAATATTTATGTTTAGGATTAAATTTATAGATTTCATTTCTTACTTCTTTTAGTATACAATTGTGATAAATCTAAAAACAATTAATTTTCTGAAATTCGATGCAGAAAAAAAGGAGGAACTAAGATTGAATATCATTGTTATTTTGAAGCAAACATTTGATACGGAGGAAAAGATTTCTATAACAAATGGAGAAGTGAGTGAAAACGGTGTGAATTTTATTATTAATCCTTATGACGAATATGCATTAGAAGAGGCTATCAAGCTAAAAGAGGAAAATGGGGGAGAGGTTACAGTAATCTCAGTTGGACCTCAAAGAGTAGAATCTTCATTACGTGTTGCTCTAGCAATGGGAGTAGATAAAGCGATTCTTGTAGATGATGAATCATTGTTTGGAGATGAATATACAATCTCTAACGTATTAGCATCAATCATTAAAGGTAAAGAATATGATCTTATCATTGCAGGAAATATGTCAGTGGATAATGGTTCTGGACAAGTAGCACAACGTTTAGCAGAATTACTAGATATTAACCATGTGGGAACAGTAACAAAGCTAACAATTGATTCAGGTAAAGCAGTTGTAGAAAGAGATGCAGAAGGTAATTCAGAAATTATTGAAGCTTCACTTCCTTTATTATTAACTGCTCAACAAGGCTTAAATGAGCCACGTTACCCATCACTACCAGGTATTATGAAAGCCAAAAAGAAACCTATTGACCATATCAGTGCTTCAGATTTAGGTGTAACTGCTGAAGAGATCAAATCTCAAACACTAGTAACAGATTTATTTTTACCAGCTAAGAAATCTGCAGGTAAAGTGCTAGAAGGAGAAATCCAAGAGCAGGTGCAAGAACTTGTACAACTATTACGTGCAGAAGCAAAAGTAATTTAAGAGGAGGATATTGGAAATGACTAAAAAAGTATTAGTATTAGCTGAAATACGAGAAGGAAATTTACGTAACGTATCTTTAGAAGCTTTAGCGGCTGCACGTCGTGTTACACAAGACGGTGAAGTAATCGCTGCTGTGTTTGGTAGTAAAGCAGAGGAACAAGCTTCCATTTTAGGGCAATATGGTGCTGATACGGTTTATGTTGTAGGTAATCCAAACCTAGATCAATATACGCCTACTGCTTACGTTCAAGCATTTAATGAATTAATACAGGAAACGAACCCAGATGTTATTTTTGTAGGTCATACAGCTGTTGGAAAAGATTTAGCACCTCGTGTTGCAGCTCGATTAGGTGTAGGGCTCATTTCAGATGCAACAGACTTAAGTGAAGAAAATGGAGAAATTATTTTCACTCGTCCAATTTATGCAGGTAAAGCATTCCAAAAGAAAAAATCAATTAGTGAAAAGGTATTTGCAACAATTCGACCTAACAATATCCCAGTTTTGGAAGCGGATACAGAACGTGTAGCAAAAGTGGTTTCTCACAATGTTGATATTAAAGACTTACGTAGTGTTATTAAAGAAGTAGTGAAAAAAGCTACGAGTGGCGTAGATTTAACTGAAGCAAAGATTATTGTTTCTGGAGGCCGTGGTGTAAAAAGTGCAGACGGATTTAAAGTATTACAAGAACTTGCTGATGTGTTAGGCGCAGGAGTTGGGGCATCCCGTGGAGCATGTGATGCATCATACTGTGATTACTCGATGCAAATTGGTCAAACAGGTAAGGTTGTAACACCAGATTTATATATTGCTTGTGGAATTTCTGGAGCAATTCAACATTTAGCAGGTATGTCTAACTCTAAATTTATCGTAGCAATTAACAAAGATCCAGAAGCACCTATCTTCAAGGTTGCTGACTATGGCATCGTAGGAGATTTGTTTGAAGTAGTCCCTCTATTAAAAGAAGAATTTACAAAAGTATTGTCTGAAGCAATCGTAGGTTAAGGGATAGGAACTAGCTTCCTATCCTCCGTTGAATACTTCTAGGGGGGAAAGGTATGTTGACTCTTTTAAATCTACTGGCATTTATTGCAGTGGCAGGATATGCTACTTATTTATTTATAAAAGTAGTGTATACAAGATATGTATTTGTCAAACTAGGTAAGAAAGTTGATTTTGAGGAGAATTACAAAGAAAGAATAAATGCAGTATTGGTCAATGTTTTAGGTCAAAGAAAGTTGTTTAAAGACAAGAAAAGTGGATTCATGCATTTAATCTTATTCTACACATTCTTTATCATTCAGCTCGGTTTAATCGAACTCATTATAAAAGGATTTGTTCGTGGATTTGAATTTCCATTTGGAGAAGCACACAAATATTTTACTTTTATGCAGGAATGGGCAACATTCGCAATGTTATGTGCTGTTCTCTTCGCCTTTTACCGTCGATATATTGAAAAGCTAAATCGCTTGCAGTTAAAAAGAGATAAAAAAGCAGCATTTGTCATTATTGCTTTAACAACTTTAACTGCTTCAGTTCTACTAACACTTGGCTTTGAAATCGTTATGCTTGGTCATGAACCAAACTTTGTCTATGAACCTTTTTCTAGTATCGTTGCAACTGTTTTTTCAGGTATTAGTGTAACCGCTGCCAAAGTATTGTTCTATATATTCTGGTGGGTTCACATGATAACAGTATTTACATTTATGGTGTTTATGCCTCAATCGAAACAAGCGCACGAGTTATTTGCGATGTTCAATGTCTTCTTTAAAAAGGTAGGTCCTGTTGGAAGACTACGATCTATTAATTTTGAAGACGAAACGATAGAAGAATTTGGTGTAGGGAAGATAGAAGACTTTACACAACAACAATTGATTGATTTATATGCATGTGCTGAATGTGGACGCTGTACAAATATGTGTCCAGCTTCAGGTACAGGAAAAACACTTTCACCGATGAATTTGATCGTAAAAATGCGAGACCATTTAACTGAAAAAGGAGCAGCCATTACATCTCGTTCACCATGGATGCCTGCTATGGCCCTTAGTGGTATGACAGCAAATCAAATTGCTGCAGGTAACGGGGCACCAGCTGAAAATTTAATCGGGGATGTTATTACTGCTGAGGAAATCTGGGCTTGTACAACATGTCGTAACTGTGAAGATCAATGCCCTGTTATGAATGAACATGTTGATAAAATTATTGATTTACGCCGTTATTTAGTTATGACACAAGGTGAAATGCCTGGGGAAATCTCTCGTTATATGCAAAATATCGAAAGACAAAGTAACCCTTGGGGACTTAACCGTAATAATCGTGTGAAGTGGCGTGAAGGTATGGAGGATATCGTTCAGACTGTTGAAGAAAAAGAAGAATTCGATATCTTGTTATGGGTTGGTTCTATGGGTTCTTATGATATGAGAAGTCAAAAAATTATGAAGTCCTTCGCGAATATTATGCATGAAGCAGGAATGAACTTCGCCATCCTTGGTAATGAAGAAGTAAACTCAGGTGACACTGCTCGTCGCTTAGGTAATGAGTATCTTTTCCAAGAATTATGCATGCAAAATATTGAAACGTTTAAGAACTATAATGTGAAGAAAATTGTAACGATTGACCCACATACTTATAACTCCTTCAAAAATGAGTATCCGGAATTCGGCTTAGAGGCTGAAGTTTACCATCATACGGAAATCATTTGGCAGTTATTAGAGGAGAAGCGTATTGTCCCAGAGAAAGAAGTGCACGAAGAAATTGCTTACCATGATTCATGTTATATAGGAAGATATAATAATATTTTCGATATTCCGCGTAATATTCTTAAGTCGATTCCTGGCGTTCGGGTTCTAGAAATGGAACGAAATAAACAAAATGCTTTATGTTGCGGAGCCGGTGGAGGAATGATGTGGGTAGAGGAAAAACAAGGGAAACGAATTAATGTAGAAAGATCAGAACAAGCCCTTAGCTTAAACCCAACAACAATCGGTAGTAACTGTCCATATTGCTTAACAATGATGACAGATGGAATCAAAGTAGCTGAGAAAGAAGACGAAGTAAATGCTCTAGATATAGCTGAAATTGTAGAAAAATCCTTAAACTTAAGACGCTCTTCTGATAGTGATGAATCATCTTTAACGGAAGAATTAGTTTAAATCTATTATTTTAGTAAACTTATTTCAATAGAATTGGCTAAAAATAAGTAATAAAGTGTTTGAATGACCTAATTTAAGTGAAATTTCAGATAAACTATTCATTCAATCGGATGTAATAATGTCTGTTTACATTTCTAAATAATTTCGATCAAAAATAATAAACGGGGTGTATGTAAAATGAATTTTGAGTTCAGCGAATTACAAGAAGATATTAGACATGGGGTTAGAGAGATTTGTTCAAGATATGATGTGGAATATTGGAGAGAATGCGACGAGAAAAACGTATATCCAGAAGAATTCGTAGATGCTATGGTTGAGGCTGGTTGGCTTTCAGCTCTTATTCCAGAAGAATACGGCGGTGCGGGATTAGGTTTATCTGAAGCTGCAATTATCTTAGAAGAAGTGAACCGTTCTGGTGGAGCAGGTACTGCTTGTCACGCCCAAATGTATACAATGGGTGCTATATTAAGACATGGTAGTGAAGAACAAAAGAAAAAATATTTACCACAAATTGCTGCTGGTAAATTGAGACTACAATCAATGGGTGTTACAGAGCCTGATGCTGGTTCAGATACAACTAAAATCAAAACTTTTGCAGAGAAAAAAGGCGACAAATATATCATTAATGGTCAAAAAATCTTTACTTCGCGCTACCAACATTCAGATATGATTTTATTATTAGCTAGAACAACACCTTTAGATCAAGTTGAGAAGAAAACAAAAGGACTTAGCCTATTCTTAATCGATACACGTGAAATTGGGGATGCAATTGTTGCAAATCCAATTGATACAATGGTTCACCATGAAACAAATATGCTCTTTATCAATGATCTTGAAGTGTCAGCTGATGCTTTAGTTGGTGAAGAAGGAAATGGCTTATATTGTATTCTTGATGGTCTAAATGCGGAGCGTATTTTAGCATCTGCCCAAGCAATTGGAGATGGAAAATGGTTTGTAGAGCAAGCAGTTCGTTATTCGAAAGAAAGAATTGTATTTGACCGTCCAATCGGTCAAAACCAAGGTATTCAATTCCCAGTCGCAAAAGCATATACGAACATCATGGCTGCTGAAACGATGATGCATAAAGCAGCAACTAAATTTGACCAAGGACTTCCATGTGGAGCAGAAGCAAACATGGCTAAGTATCTTAGCACAGAAGCAGCATGGGAAGCTGGTGAAGCAGCAATGACAACATTCGGTGGTTATGCTGTAACGAAAGAATACCATATTGAGAGAAAATGGAAAGAAACTCGCTTAACTCGTAATGCACCAATCTCTAATAACTTAGTATTAAGTTATGTTGGTCAGCACGTATTAGGAATGCCAAGATCATTCTAGTAGCCTAAGAAACAAAGGATTTAGAAATCGATAAAGGTGGAATCTTAATGCCGAATATACTGATGGATAAAATGCTTAAGTTTATTAATGAAACACAATATAATGATTTACCTGAGGAATTAGTAAATCTAGCAAAATTAGCGATAATTGATACAGTTGGAGTAAGTCTTGCTGGTTGGACTGAACCTGCTGTAGAGATTGTCAAAAAAGTATATTCGCAAGAAGTAAGTGATCCGAATGGCGCCTCCCTATGGGGGGTGCCATTTAAGACGAATATGGAGAGTGCCGCGATAATAAATGGTACGGCTTCCCATGTACTTGATTTTGATGATGCAGCTCCAAGTGTTATCATCCATCCAAGTGCACCAGTTCTTGCTGGTATCCTACCTCTTGCAGAAAAACTAGGTAGCTCAGGTAAAGACGTGATAACAGCTTACGCCATTGGAACGGAAGTCATGCTCCGAATGGGACAATTAGTTGATTTAAAACATTATCAGCTTGGCTGGCATTCAACTGCAACATTAGGTACTGTTGGTGTTGCTGCAGCATGTAGCTATCTCTATAAGTTAAATGAGGAAGAAACAGTAAATGCTATCGCGATTTCTGCATCGATGGCAGGCGGCTTACAGAAAAACTTTGGAACAATGACAAAGTCTTATCATGTGGGGATGGCGGCTTCTCAAGGGATACAGGCAGCTACTCTTGCTAAAAACGGATTTACAGGAAACCCTGAAATCTTTGGTACAAGAGGCTTTTTACATGCCTTTACAGGTGGGGATAATATTGAATTGATTCAGTCCCTCATCGAAAATATGAAATTTGGAAATCCTTTCGATTTAATTGAAACAGGTTTATCTGTTAAGAAATTCCCTTGTTGTTATGCAACGCATCGTTTAATTCATGGAATCTTAACGATAAAAGAAGAAAACAATATTTCCCTTGAAGATGTGGAAGATTTGTCTATTTTAGTACCACCAGGACAATTAATGCCGCTTGTTCACTCCCGTCCAAAAACAGGTTTACAAGGTAAGTTTAGTGCTCAATACACAGCACTTGCAGCACTAAAAGATGGTTCTATCAAGTTAAGTAATTTTGAGAATGACCAAGTGATGCGACCTGATATTCAACGGATGATTCCATTAGTTAAGGTAACTGAAATGGAAGGTACCACTAAAACAAGTCAAGAAATTGAAGATCTTCCGGTTCGTGTAACAATTAAAACAGTGGATGGAAAGATTCTAGATAAGGAAATTTACCATGCACCAGGATCAAAAGCTACGCCACTAAGTGAACAAGAGCATCGTGGTAAATGGCTTGATTGCATTGAGCAATATGCTAAATTACTTAACATTACAGATGATCAGACGCTAGCAAAAGCAAATGTAGATTATGACAACGGTCTAAAAATTGATGAGTATGAACATTTTAGTGATTGGATTACCGAAATCCATCAGCATATCAAGCTAGTAGAAAATGTTTAATAGGAAGAGATAGATAAAAAAGGATATTGCTCAGAGCGCACTGCTCTTGGGCAATATCCATTTTTTATATAATTAGATGTTTTGTCCTAAATAGATGGATACTGCATGCGTGCGATTTTTCGCACCTAATTTACTAATCATAGATTTAATATATTGTTTGATAGTTGCTTCGCTTAAGGAAAGTAGGTTAGTGAGCTCTTTGGTTGATAAGCCACTTGCGAGCGCTCTCAAAATTTGATTTTCACGAGGACTCAATTTGGGATGAGCCATTGTTTGAGGTGAAATAAAAAGCTCACCAATTAATCTACCAAGATGGTTTAATTGTTCTAACTGTTGCTCGTTA
>DATMGC010000085.1:0-2469 GCA_035555915.1 Ureibacillus sp.
GAATATTGGATTGTTAATAAGGCTACAAAAGAAGCGCTACCTATGCCAAGTAAGTATATTATTGAGATGATTTGCGACTGGAGATCCTTTTCAAGGAAATGGGGAAGGAAAATAAAGAACTCTGATTTAGTAGAGAGAATGGTTAATTCAGAAGATCTTATTTTTTGAGTTTTTCGACCACAATTTCCATTCAATTAATATAAAACAGAAGAATATCAGTGTTAATGAAGTTTCTAGAGAGATGATAAATTACTTTGAAACTGGGCAAAAATCTCCCTTCTTTTCTGATTTTGATTATGATGAAAAAGAGATGATAAAAAAATTACATAACTCCCTTGAATATTACCTGAAGCTTTCCCGAGAGCATATCTTCGAAGAGGTAAGAAATAACTTTTTTTTCAACATTACCTTCTAGAAATCGATGTTTGTGGGTAATAGAACCAAGTCTTAATAATACTTCTTTGAAATATTGGTACGAGATACTTAATCCTAAGGGAAGAATATATAAACTAAATCTAACGGGAAAAATTCATAAAGCAAGTCAAGCATTTTTAACTATAAACACTGGCAATATGAACTTCATTAGGGAGCAAGCTTTTAAATACTGGTCAGGGGTATCTAGTGAAAATGAATTTGAATATGAAATATTGTTTGAAGGTTTTGCTGAGGTAGTAGAAGAGTTAGATCCAGTTTTACTAGGTCTAGAATAAAGTCGGCATCTAGTAGTTCAAGACGGCACCAGCATCCGATAACACAGCATTAACGCATCGTCGCAAGCTCCTCGGTCACGGAGATGAGTTTAGCAGAGAAGTCGATTCACGTGACAACCCTGCAAGGCTAAGTCTGCGACCCGTTCCGCATACGCTCCACTTAAGCCTTTCGGGTTCGCTAATGCAGGAACGTTATCGGAAACCCTTGCAAAATTATTTAAGAGAAGGAGAACAGTGTAGATGTTTATAAAAGAATTAATAATAGACGATGCTAGAATTTATTGGGATTTAAGACTCGAAGCACTGAAAGCTAGTCCCGAAGCCTTTGGTAGTTCTTATGAAGACGCTCTTCAAACTCCATTACATACAATAGAAGAACGAATTAAGAGAGATAGAAACAATTATATACTAGGTGCATTCAACGAAGATAAACAACTTATAGGTATGGCAAAATTCACAAGAGAACAAGGGTTAAAACTGAAACATAAAGGTACGGTAACAGGTGTATATGTATCTTCAGGGTATCGCGGTAAGGGTATTGCAAAATCCCTTATAAAAGAAATATTGAGTAGAGGTAAAGAAATAGAAGGCTTAAAACAAATTAATTTAACTGTTGTAAGTACAAATAACGTGGCAGTCAAACTTTATAAGGGGTTAGGATTTGAAACATATGGTATTGAAAAGAATGCATTAATCTATAATGGCAAGGGATATGATGAGGAATTAATGGTTTATTTTTTATAGTAGATTCTGAGATGGCAAGGGCATCCGATAACACAGCATTAGCGCATCGTCGCAAGCTCCTCGGTCACGGAGATGAGTTTGCCAGAGTAGCGTAATCACGTGACAACCCTGCAAGGCTAAGTCTGATGACCCGTTCCGCATTCGCTCCACTTAAGCCTTACGGGTTCGCTAATGCTGGGAACGTTATCGGAAATAACGGAATTCTAAATTGATTAACCAGAAGTGTATTTTTTATACATATAGAGTATAATGAATGTAAATGGATTTGGAGGTATTTCGAATGAGACTTGAAGAGAAATTAGTTCAAGATTTTTTAAAACTAACCCAAGAAAAACAACTAGAAGTACTTGATTTTGTTGAGTTTTTGAATAGAAAGAATGACCAACAGATTGAAAACTTAATGGACAGCATCATACATGAAAATAAAGAAGCACTTGATGAGTTAGCGAAATAATGAAGACACTAAATATAGAACAAATTCTACATTTTCATACAAAGATTATTGCTGCAACTGGTGGAAGTGATGGGACTAGTGATCGAGGTATGATTGAGAGTGCAATTGGTAAAGCATTTGTGACATTCGATGGGCAAGATTTATACCCTGATGTATATAAAAAAATTGCAGTAACAACATACGCATTAATAAAAAATCACGGATTTGTAGATGGAAATAAGCGAATCGGAATTGCAAGCATGATTTTACTATTAAAATTAAATGAAATAAGAATTGAATATACTCAGAAGGAATTAGTTGATTTAGGTATTGGCATAGCAGAAGGTAAATTAACTGAAGTTGATATTGAACTCTGGATTAAAAGACATCAGGTATAATCACTTGGTGTCTTTTTGTATTTCAAGGAGTCCATTACTTTCGATAAACCAGCTAATCAAAGTCAATAGTAGGATGGGAAATAGATTGAGTTGCTCTAAAAGAGCATACTCAAATAAACCTAACCCAAAGAAGTAAGGATATGTTAAAATATTCCTTGGAAATGCTGTTTAATCTTTACGAAAA
>DATMGC010000086.1:0-24137 GCA_035555915.1 Ureibacillus sp.
TCGGACCGGTGTTTTGCCTCCAGCTTCCTTCAGATTCCGCGTCGCCACGGACACCCTTGCTCTTGGCTAACCTCTACTTCTGTCTTCGTGGTTCGGGACTTCCACCCTAGAGTTCATGTACATGCCGGGCGCACATTAAAAGCAAACCAGATTGAATGGTTTGCTTTACTTCAAATTTAAAATTAGGATAACCATTTAGGTGGTGTGTTTTTTGAATAATAAATATCACCTAACGAATGATGCACAGTAAAATTATCTTCTGAAGTGTGATAATGAAAATTATAATAATAGCCATCTTGTGGTCGCTTTTCTGTACGAACATGGAAACGGATTAAATCCTTTTTACTTGTCCCATCAGAAATATTGAATATTTTTTCATTATATTCCCCACTTGGCTGATTAGAAATCGCTAAGTACTTCAATGAATCTGAATCAAGATGTGCCAATCTTAACTGAATTACCTCTTCTAATTTAGGGAAAATTCTTTCTTCAAACTCATTACTAATAACTGGCGTTATTTTCGTACCAAATTTTATGTATGCTTGTTCTTTTGCTGCAGTTAATATAGTTTCTAAATTTTGTGTATCATCCGTATCGTTATTGGTAATACTATCTTCTACTATAGGTGTTTCTTGTTCAGAGGGATTACTCGCTATATTACTATCTTGTGAGCCATTGTTTGATTGGCCGTTTTCTAGTACATCCCAAATTTCATGATTCGGTGTAATTAACCCAAATGTTAATAATGCTACTGTTATTACGAGTGTTTTTTGCAACCATTTCTTCATGGAATCACCTTCAATATCGTACATTTTTGTAAATACCTTCTATATAATTAGTACGTTTTAATTATTAAAAGGTTTCATCTTTTTCTATTTCATTGTACAATATTAATGTAAATAAAGCGTGTTTTTTATCAAGGGGAGGATTATTGAATGGAAATCGCAGCTGGATTTGGTTTACTACTATTATTAGGTTATTTAACATCTATGTGTTTTACAGACTAACAACAAGTAGAGCTACTATGATCAGTAGCTTTTTTTATTTCCTCTATAAATTAGACAAGGGGTATCCGTATTTAACGGATACCCCTTTAGCATTTCTATGAAAAAATATAAATAAACAATGTCTCAACCCTATCTTCAGGGGAATTTTATATAAGATGCATCTAGCATCAAACCAACCGCGGTAAAATTCCACTATACGCTTTCTAACTTAAGCAACGCAAACCCTACCTACTTTTGCGTCCTTGCAAGCCTCAACCTGCGCCAGTGTGAATAAGTATCTTTAAAAACTTTAGCGAAACGCCAAATTTATTTACATTAAACATAAAAATAACATGGAATTAGTATAACACAATATTGCTGTAAAGTAAAATTCATTGATACACTTCGGATTATTACAAGCAAGAAACTTCTATGCCAAATTATTCAGAATAGTTTGTTATTAATTGATAAAATCCGACTTTTATTGACACTAATCTATTAATATGATAATCTTTAACACGTTAGTAATTTAGTGAATGAAAGTGCAATTAAATTTAACTATTAAAAACATAAAAAACAGCAAGGAGATAAGTCATTATGAAACGTAAATTTTCATTAGTATTTATTTTAGCTATGGTATTAACTATCTTAGCAGCATGTGGATCTGACGACAAAACAGAGGGTTCATCTTCTGAGAAAGACACTTTAACGATTGGTATTGATGATACTTTCGCACCAATGGGATTCCGTGATGATAATAACGAAATCGTTGGATTCGATATTGATTTAGCAACTGCCGCTGCAGAACACATGGGCGTTGACGTTAATTTCCAACCGATTGATTGGTCTACAAAAGAATCAGAATTAAGCAGTGGACGTATTGATTTAATCTGGAATGGATATACAATTACTGAAGAACGAAAACAAAAGGTTTTATTTACAGAACCATATTTAGAAAATGCTCAAGTTGTTTTAACATTAAATGATTCATCTATTTCAACTTTAAATGATTTAGACGGTAAACAAGTTGGAATTCAAGCATTATCTTCAGCATTAGATGCACTAAACGCAAACCCAATTAGCGAAAAAGTAACACTAAACGAATATAAAGATAATGTTTTAGCGTTAACAGATTTAAAAGCAAAACGAGTAGAAGCAGTTGTTATTGATAAAGTAGTTGCTGAATACTTTATGACTCAAGAACCTAATACTTTTAAAATTTTAGATGAAACGCTTGCTCCTGAACAGTACGCTGTAGGTGTGAAAAAGGGCAACGAAGAACTTCTTGAAAAAGTACAAGCAGCTTTAGATGAAATGAACGAAGATGGTACTGCTGCTGAAATTTCTACAAAATGGTTCGGCGAGGATATCGTATTAAAATAATCTTTGATTAACTGAATAAAATGAAGATTACTTGATAAGAGTTTCCATATCTATGTGAAGCTCTTATCTTTTTGGTGATTAATTTACTACCCACATTACAACAACTTGACTAATTGACGTTAAGTTAAATTTCAAGGAGGAAACATTATGGTTGAATATTGGAACTCGATAATTTGGCCAATGTTAGAAGGAGCACAGATGACTGTACTTCTTTTCTTCATTGCGATTATCGTTTCAATTCCACTTGGTTTCTTGCTCACTTTAGCTGTAAAAAGTAGCTTTAAACCACTATCTTGGCTTGCTCAAGCTTATATTACGATTATGCGTGGTACACCACTTTTACTACAGCTATTATTAATATGTTTTGGTTTACCAATGATCCCTATCGTAGGTGAATACTTAGTTTTCGATCGCTTTGTTGCTGCTTGTATCGGATTTGTACTAAATTACGCAGCTTATTTTGCTGAGATCTTCCGCGGTGGCTTACTAGCAATTGATAAAGGTCAATACGAAGCGGCTCAAGTGCTAGGTTTATCGAAATGGCAGACAACAACTCGAGTGATATTACCTCAAATGTTCCGTGTTGCTTTACCAGCTGTTTCAAATGAATCGATTACTTTAATAAAAGATACTGCCCTACTTTACGCAGTTGCGGTACCTGAACTTTTACACTTTGCACAAACAGCTGTAAACAGAGACTTTACTATTGTGCCATACTTTATCGCAGGGATTATTTATTTAATCATGACATTAATCCTTACAGTATTCTTTAAATGGTTAGAACGACGATACAAATTTGAATAGAGGTGAAATGAACATGGCTCTAATCCAAGTTTCTAATTTAAAAAAGGCTTTTGGTAAAAACGAGGTACTTAAACAGATTTCTTTTTCTATTGAGAAAAATGAAGTTGTTGCAATTATTGGCCCATCTGGTTCTGGTAAAAGTACATTACTTCGCAGTCTTATCAATTTAGAGCAAATTGATGGAGGAAGTATTCAAATCGATCAGGATTTTCTTGTACAAGATGGCGTTTACGTTAAACCAACTGATATAAAAAAAGCAACTGGTAAAATGGGGATGGTGTTTCAACATTTCAACCTATTCCCCCATCTTACAGTCAAACAAAATCTAGAAATGGCTCCAAAATTACTCAATATACAAACTGCGCAAGAAATTGAGAACCATTCAAAAGATTTATTAAATAAAGTAGGTTTAAATGATAAAGCACATGCTTTTCCTTCCAATTTATCTGGTGGACAAAAACAACGTGTGGCAATTGCAAGAGCGTTAATGTTAAATCCTGAGATTTTACTGTTTGATGAACCAACTTCAGCGCTCGACCCTGAATTGACAGGAGAAGTATTAAAAGTTATGAAGGATCTTGCTGAAGAAAGCATGACAATGATTGTCGTTACACACGAAATGGGCTTCGCTAGAGAGGTTGCTGATCGAGTTGTCTTTATGGACGGTGGAGAAATAATTGAATCCAACAACCCTGAAGAATTTTTCACTAACCCAAAACACGAACGTACAAAGATGTTTTTAAAAAAGAATTTTAAATAGCAAACAGCCCTTGAACACAATCGTTCAAGGGCTGTTCTTCTCTGGAAATGAATTACATTTAAATTTTCCTTTTAATCCTTAAAACAATTATAGGCTACCGAGTGATAAGCCCATCATTTCTTCAATACTCCATAATGAAACTTAGATGTTAGCCGTATTGTTCTTTCAAAACCAAACTCCTCAAACACCGTTGATCGAAAATGTGCTTTCAGTACGACGCGTTTTCTTGATACTCGTAACGCCTGCTCAACCCATTCTTTTGTGAGATGTGAATGGTTACCAGCTTCTCGGAGTGCTTCAAAGTTATTAGACTCCTCAATTACTTCATCAAACATGGGGTCCAAATACACAACATCAAATGAATTATCCTCCTGCTTTTGAAGAAACGCTATTGCTTCACTTTGAACTAGTTCAATTTGGCGCATACAGTTAGTTAAAGGTAAATCAGTAGTATCATAGGTTCTCATTCCATTTCGAACGATAAAAGCAACATTCGGATCTGCCTCAAGTCCCACTACTTTACCTGAATCCCCCACTGTATATGCTGCTAACATTGCGTCAGATCCCATCCCCAAGGTGCAATCTAAGAACGAATTTCCCTCTACTAATTGACATGCATCTAAAAAAGGGTCATTTTCTTCCCTTGCCACTCGTTTTAGTCGAAAGGCCGCAGAATTTGGATGAAAAAAGAAAGGTGCAGTTGCACCTTTCGGATAGTACTCATAGCGATTTTTGCCAGCAACTATCAAATTCGCATCAAATAACTGACTAATTTTCAGAATGGATCTTTTATTTCTTGGTTCGAATCGTATGTTCAACTCTTTGCAAGCTTTTTGCGCAAGTGACATCGATAAATCATCCGGTCTACCAGGAGTTGTTACTAGTGTTATTGTGCACATGCTTGTTTTAGTGCACCAGATAAATGTTCAGTAATTTGCTCAACGGGATAGCCTTCAATTTGTTCACGAGGAATGAAATATTCTAATTGACCATCTCTTAAGATTGCGATTGACGGAGAACTAGGTGGGACCTCTTCAAAGAATCCGCGCATTGCTGCTGTTGCTTCTTTATCTTGACCAGCAAAAACTGTTACTAAGTGATCTGGTTTCACATCTTCAATTGCATGACGAACTGCTGGCCGTGCTAAACCTGCTGCACATCCACATACAGAGTTAATCACAACTAGAGAAACTCCTTTAGCAGTTGCAACAAATTCATTCACTTGATCTGCATCAGTTAGTTCTGTAAATCCAGCATCTACTAATTCCTGGCGCATTGGTTGAACAATGCCTCTCATATATTCATCATAAGCATTCATATTATCTACCTCTTTCATTTATAGTCACTATTCTTCATTATAACAATGAATTCAATAGAATTACAAAATTTGTGCTTTGGTTATTTTTTATCATTTTCAATCTAGCGTTTTTAAGACTAATTCTTTTCTGGTTCAACTAGGACGGCTTTTTCCAAACCATTGCAATACCTAACGCAACAGCCAAGAATACGGCTGCTAAATAGTACGGGTAATCTATATCGATATCAAACAGTACTCCACCTATTATCGGACCAACTGCATTTGCAAGAGAAGTGAACATGGAGTTCATGCCACCTACAAATCCTTGATCGTTCCCAGCTATTTTTGACAAGTAAGATGTTACAGCAGGACGAATTAAATCAAATCCTACAAAACATAATGTGATCACAAGAATTATGATCATATAGTTAGAAACTTGTGTAATGACAAATACAAAAACAGCTGAAATTAATAAGCATAGTTGAATTAATTTAATTTCTCCCCACCATCGCGTAATACGATCAAATAATAATATTTGTGATAGCGCACCAATAATGGCAGAAACCGTTATTAAAATGGCTATATCTTTAGGTGTAAAACTAAACTTATGGTCTGTATATAAGCTTATAAATGATTCAACAACGGCTAAACCGAAGGATGAAATAAAGATAATCAAGAACGCAATTAAAAACATTGGGATAAAGATTTTTCTCAACGTAGATTTAGAATTGGTTTGCTCAATAAATTCAGGTTGCTCTGCTCGCTCTGGTTCTTTTAAGAACAGGATGGATAATACAGTTGCCACTGCTCCTAATATTGCGGCTGAGAAGAATGGCACGCGAGTTCCGATTTCTGCTAGAAAACCACCTACACCTGGACCGATAATGAATCCTGTGCTAATAGCTGCTGACATATAACCGAGGGCTTTGGGTCTTGTATCCATTGTTGTGATATCGGCTATATATGCTGTAACTGCAGGCATAATAAATGCCCCACTGACTCCACCTAAAATACGAGAAACAAATAGAACTCCAACTGATTGGCCTAAGCCAAACAATAATTCCGATATAGCAAATACTGCTAGACCTAAAATAATCATGATTTTACGTCCGTATTTGTCTGTAAAGCGACCCGCTATCGGTGATACAACGAGCGAGGTTAATGCAAAAGCTGCTGTTAAATAGCCAACAACCGTCCCGGAAATGTTTAGTTCGTTCATAATCGTTGGCAATACCGGAATAATTAAGCCAATCCCTAAAAAGGCAATAAACAAATTCCCTAATAAGATTGCTAAAACAATCTTTGTTTTTTTATTCATGGTTTTACTCTCTTTCTGCTTCTTATTTATTGCACTAAATCGCTAAAAAGCCCCATTAGACAGAAAAAATGCACAACTGCCTATTTTCTAAGCATTGTACATTAGTAGAGCTTAAATTTTTTTATAAAACTGTAGTAAGAACATTCGGTTTTCATGAATGTTTCAACAGTATACTAATTTCTATTCCTTTAGCAATAAATGCTTACATTGTTAAGTATAATACATGTTCACTATAAATAGCTAAATTTTTTATTTTAGAGAAAAATTTAGCTTTTTCGATTTTTCTTTTCAAATGACTCACAAAAATAAGTATTGTCAGAAAAGTAAAACTCGACAAGTAATCATAAGGAAGTTAGTTAAGGTCATTGTGTTTATAATATATCGTTCAGCATTTAGGTTTCAATATTTTTCCACAATAAAAAGCGCTTACTTCAATTAGTTTTTGAAGTAAGCGCTCTTTTTAGATTAAACTTAGTTCAGAGAAATGCAATTTTGCTCAAATTAGCAACCTTCACATTCTTCATCTTGGTTATTGTTATTACGATTACGGTTATTAAAGTTCGCTTCTTCAGCAAACTCCTCATTACTACGGTTGAAGTCTAATTCTTCAGCAAACTCTTCACGATTATTGTTTTGTTTTTGTTGTCGATTGTTGTTGTAGTTTCTTTTTTCCATTGTGACTCACCTCCGATTTTTATTGTGAGTAAATGAGAAGAATTTATACGCTTTTTTATAGCACTTTTCTATTTTTTAATTTTCTTTATTTTTGTCATCCTTACTTGTCATTTTCTTAATCCCTCGATAAATTTGAGTCTGCATGGAACCCTGTACAACATGCTCTAAAAAAAATTTACCCACTAGCTTTAGGTATTCATCATCGTCATACATTTTTCTATCCTGATATTCCATTTCCGCTAAGCCTTCATATGTAGCTAAAATGGCATAGGTATAATCATAACCAGTAATCGGAATTAATACTTCCACTACATGGTCATATTGTTCATTTCTATATTTCTTAATTTCTTGTAAATTCTCGATTGCTTCCTTAAATTTTTCCTGTTTGATTTGAAAAGTTTGATATACATGAACAGACATAAGCTTTACTCCTTAACAGTATTTAGTGCAATTTGAAGAAGTGAATAGTTGTCCTACTTCCACTCCAAAACGAATATCATAGTAAAAACCATTTTTCTTTACTAAAGGAGTTATTAAATGAGTGCTTTTTTGGGTTATGTTTTTCTAGGAATCTCACTAGCAGCTCCCATAGGTCCAGTAAATGCTGCACAAATTACAAAAGGTATTTATGGTGGTTTCGGACATGCTTGGTTAGTCGGATTAGGTGCAATGTTAGCAGATGCAGTTTATATGGCTATCGTTTATTTAGGTGTATTCCATTTTCTTGAAACTCCATTTATGCAAACATTACTATGGTCCTTCGGTTGTTTTGTTCTGATTTATACCGGCGTTGATAGCATCATCAATGCAGGCAAAGAAATTAAAATGAGTAAGATAAAAGGACATTCTCACAAAAAATCTTTTTTATATGGATTCCTAATATCTATCACGAATCCTTTATCTATGATGTTCTGGTTAGGGATTTTTGGTTCTGTTCTAGCAAAGACTGTTTCAAATTACGATCTTGATCATGTTATGTTTTATAGCCTGGCCATTTTTGTAGGGTTATTTATATGGGATATTGCAATGGCCACCCTTTCGAGTACTTTCAAAAAAATACTTACTTCTAAAATCCTTGGTGTTATTTCAAACATATCAGGACTATCGCTAATTGGATTTGGTGTGTATTTTGGTGTACAAGCCCTTATATTAATGTTTTTGTAAGTAGTCATCGTATCCGTAGTGCCTATTAAGTATATAAACTATATGCCACGAGGAAGTTCGTTCTTCTTCTTTCCTTTTCGCATGAATAGTATCACTATTAAAACAACTGCAATGAATATCACGCTTACAAAAAACCCCATACGATTATTTTTATCAAGCAATGTTCCACTTACTGCCAGAAAAATAAGTAACATTGCCAAATAACGCTTCATATGATCAAACTTTGTCGCTTTTATTAATTTCGGGAATGAAATCAAAATAAAGAACCAGTTGTATATTAGCATTAACCCTGCGGCAGTTGTAATATACTCATACACTCGATCTGGTACAATTCTAGATACAATAATTGAAATAACTAAGACTGAAATGGTTAATGCTAATGCAAATGGAGGAACTTTAAGTTTGCCCTTTTTAGAAAAAAGCTTTGGGGCATCCCCCTCCTCCGCCATCGTTACGAGCATACTTGTTACAGCAAAAAGCGAAGCTGCCATTGTTGAAAAACCGGCGATAATTACTCCTGCATTAAATACATAAGGGAAAAAAGCTAAGTTATACTCCGCTAGTGAAATAACAAAAGGACTTTCCTCTGCCGTGAATTTGTCATAAGAAACGAAACCGGAGGCTAAAATAATCGAAATTAAATAAATGCTCGTTAATATGATCAGCATCACTGTAGTCGATTTAATGACCTCTTTTTTCTGCTGCAGTCGTACTGATAAAATCCCCATAATTTCAATGCCACCAAATGCATAAAACCCAAATATAAGGGAAGACCATAACCCAATAATACCTTCAGCGAAAAATTCATTTGCTGTATTAGGGACATTAAAGTCATTATGACTTCCTCCAAAAAATCCAAAAAGTACTAAGATAGCAATAATAATAAACATAAAAATAGCAGCCACTTTCATGACAGCAAATAAGTTCTCAGTACGTTCGAAACCTTTTGTTCCAATTAATACGACAATTATTCCTAACACAGCATAAATAGAAGCTAATATCCAAATAGGGATATTTGGGAACCAGAAACGTGTCAATATAGAAAGAGCAGTTAATTGGCTTCCGGATATTAGCATTTCGGAAAACCAATATACCCAGCCGCTACTAAAACCCGCCCATCTACCATATGCTTTTTTCGTATAGGAACGGAACGACCCTTTTTGAGGATCTTGTATAAACATTTTTCCGAGTTGCTCTGAAACAATCATCGCCGTAATACCCGCAAGAATAAATGAAATCACAATTGAAGGACCTGTTTTTGAAATACCTATACCAGAACCAAGAAAATATCCTGTTCCTATGGTACAGCCAACACCAATTAGGGAGAGTTGCCACCACTTTAACTTTCCTTCATTTTTTTTCCCACTCTGACCTCCTGCTCTCGCTGGTATCTCCATCAAAAACTACCTCCCTTAAAATCCTATTTATTATGAGCATAGGAAAAAGGTTTATGCATTTGAAGGAACCTTAATCTGATATGTTTTTAAATTTATTAATTCCAATTTTCTTAAAGTTCTTACCCTCCTCATAACATTACACATATAAAAAAAGGATAAATTATTATTAACTTTACAATACTACTTATACTCTCTGGTGTTGGAGGTGAAAGAAGATGAACTTCTTATCCTTGAAGGAATTAGCCTTTATCGAAGATGAAATCCGTACAGAGGAGATTACCGCGAAGACAATGAATTGGTGTGCATCTCAATGTGAAGATCAAGAGATAAAAAAATCGCTGGAAGAAATGGCGGAAAAACATCAATTAAAAATCGCTGAACTCTCTCAATACTTTAACAGTGCTAAGAATATTCAATAATTGAAAAAGGATGGTTCAAATGCCGAATAATATCGCTGGCCGCGGATTGACCGACCGTGAAATGTTACAACTATGTTTAGAACTAGAAAAAGGACGTTGTCGTAGCATTAGTAATACTCTATTAGAAACAACACATCCGGACTTGCGGGAAATCTATCAACATTGCTATGAAAATGCGAATTCTAACCAATATCGACTTTTTGAAATTATGAATAAAAAAGGTTGGTATAAGACGGAACTTGCAACGAAAGATCAAATCATTCAAGTACAAGAACTTATGCAAAATAACCTTCATCCTGACAATCAATTTGAAAATAAGAATCCATAAAAAGCCTTAATAAAATGGTATAGAATATTGATTTTATTTCGAGTAGGCTTACGGCAAGCACCGCCTGACACAAGTGTCTCAGGCGTCAGTGCTCCCCAGACAATCTCTTCTCTTAAGATTCCACTTCACCTCCCCATTTTAATTTAGCTTTATAGAGTGTGAACACAATTTGTATTAGTTAATCCTGTGTTAAGTAAAACACTAAGCCCATAATGAGAATTTCAATACCTAAGTAATAAAAACTTTGCATATTATTTTTATACATAAATTATTATTCATGCAATATTGAAGAATTGTAGTACATTAGAGGAAGGAGAATCTTTTGGAGATAAGAGTCGATCCTTTAACGGGAGAGAAAGTGATTGAATTAGTTATGGATCACCAAAAATATGGAAATCCATTCTCCTCCAGAGAGTAGACATGCATTGAATATTGACGGGCTTCGAAAACCAGAAATTACATTTTGGACTGCCTGGGAAGATGACGAATTACTCGGATGTGGGGCACTTAAAGAACTTGATGCACTTCATGGAGAAATAAAGTCTATGAAAACGGCGTCTCATCACTTAAGAAAAGGTGTTTCAAAGGCAATTCTATACCATATTATCAGTGAGGCTAGAAGCAGAGGATACGAAAGATTAAGTTTAGAAACTGGCTCAATGGCTGCCTTTATTCCTGCAAGAAAATTATATGAGAGTTTTGGATTTCAGTATTGTAACCCCTTCTCCGATTATAACGAGGATAAGAATAGTGTGTTCATGACGAAAGAAATTTAATCTATTATCTGTCCAAATCTATATAGGTGCCATGCATTCATTTAGACTTTGAAAACTCGAAATTTATACACTTAATCACCGACTGGTAAATCTAATGGTGTCAGTGAATGCGATGTAAATTAACTTTTTATAATGTTATAGTAGGAGCAGATAATATTATTCATTTTGTACTCATTTACACAACTAAAACATTGCCGGAGGTTAAATATGAAAATCGAAGCTCCTAAAATTCCCGCTGATTTACTGAGTAGAAATTGGCACGATATTTTACATGAAGATGAACCTGAATTTGAATTATGTGAAATACAGCATGCAAACTTTGAAAATGAAACGCTCAACCGCGGTAGATTATCACAAATGACGCTTAAAAATTGCCGATTCAATCATACAGATTTTGAAAACATTGATTTAACTGATATCTATTTTGAAAAATGTGATTTTTCTAATGCAAATTTGAGTAAGTCTTCGATTCATCGAGTAAAATTTGTAGATTGTAAACTTCTAGGCGCAAATTTTACAGAATCGCGTTTCGGAAATGTCCAGTTTGAAGATTCAATCTTAAATCTTTCGATATTTGGAAACTCAAAACTAGAAAAAGTAATCTTCAATGATTCTTTACTAAAAAATACAGATTTCTATGATTGTAAATTGAAAAATATCGAATTTAAAAATTGCAATATCGATGGAGCAAATTTTGAAGAAACATCACTAAAAGGTATAGACTTAAGTACTTCAACCTTTGACGAGTTACATGTGTCCATTCCGAATTTAAATGGTTGTAAGGTTTCTTCAAATCAAGCAATCCAATTTGCTCAGCTTTTAGGTCTTGTTATTAAAGACTAGTTTGATAAATCGATAAAAAATTGGCTAGATAATCGTGATTATTAGACAATTCTTACTTGAATATCTCTAGTGCAAAAATGCGTTAATCCCCCGTTCTGGATTAACGCATTTTTCTTTATTAGTTTTGGATATATTTTTGGAACACGTCCGAGAAATCCTTCTTCTCGTTTTGATCATATGTTTGTTTTAACCATGAATTTGCAAGGTTTACAATTTTGTTGAATTCAATATTTGTAGGTGTATCAGTATTTCGATTACCATAATGCACATCACGGGCAATCAGTACTGCCTCTTTTGCAAACTCATTCAGTCGTGCATTTTTTTCTTGGATTTTAGAGATTGCCAGTAAAGATTTATAAAGATCTGCAATTTCAACTCCAAACTTCTTAGCTATGTCGATAGAAAATGTATTGTGACCAATTTGGAATTTGATCTCAAGATCAAGGTCAATTGTACCAGCAGTCTCAAGCATTACATTTTCAATTTGATGTTTATAATAATCATAACGTTTTAGTACACGTTTTTTACTTAAAGCAGAATCTCCATCTAAATGCAATAGCGCCATGTTTGTAAAGCAATATTCATCGGATTTTGACTTGATCAGGAAGAAAATTTTTTCCCCATCCTCTGTTAAGATGAAATCATCCGATTCTGTTTTATTATAATCTTCAGGTTTAATGACCTGACCAATATCGCTTAACCCTAATGCATCTCCCACTGCATTTCCAACTAAATTTTTAAACATACTATTTTGACCCCCTTCAATTAACTAATATAAGAATAATTTTAAACTCCCTAACTATCAAGATGGACTTTCCTATTGATTCACATTCCCAACATTAATTTAACACTTCGATATACTTATTTTATTTCTCGATTACAACTTCTATATTTATTAGAATTGATCATTTATTTTGGATGTTATATATTGAGATATTAAGTTGGTATAATATCTGTCCTTCAAATCTATGTAGTACATATCATCTATTTATATAATTTAGCCAAAACTTGTATAGAATAGAGATTTAATTTTATTAAAACTCCGCAGTTATACCTGGTAATCTTTTGAGAAAAACATAAATTACTATTAAATAAAAGTTTTATTTAATATATGTTTTGTTATAGCAAATCTCACAAATAAAAAGAACATACAACCTTTTCACAGGTAATATGTTCTTCTTTTACAAACCAATGTAGATTCTTTTATGTGTGGCTTGTTTATCCAACTTTACAAACTATACATTAGGAAAGTTAAGTATAGTGGGTACAGCTCAAGGTATTTCTGTACCACAATATAGTATCCTTTTATCCCTTATGTTCTCTAATACTCGGTTCTACTGGATAAATAAATTACTAAAAATATAAATTATATTAACTCATTTAAACTACTTGTATTGTTTTTATGTGCGTGATATTTGAATAGGCTAACCTAGAATCAGCTAGCACTAGCTCTATCATTTTACTATTGATACTTTTAATATTCCCAATATCAGAATGTTTTTCTCCAAGATTAAAAATAACTAATTTATCTTTTAACTTTTCTATTTGAGAAGACAAATTGCTTGGATAAGTAGATTGATCTTTATGGGTTTGATTTATTTGTTTTTCTTTTGTCATATCATACAGTGATTGATTTTCAGTATATGGAATTAGCCATTTTAAATGCTTGCTAGCAATGAACATTGTTTTGTAAACAGGTGATTCGAATACAAAATAATCATTCCTGATAGCCACTATGGTACCATGCAATGAAAGATTACTTGTAACAAAAATTTCAACACTCATTCCTTTTGCTTGATTCAATATCTGCAATAACGACATATCATGACTGTTCATTTGAGTAACTATACTAGGAGATACTGTTGGTTGCTGGATATTATCTTCGTTGTCATAATCAATATGGAATGTTTTAATATGCTCTGTTGGAATATATACGTATTTTTTCCCATTATAAATCACCACGACTTCATTGCTTGAATCAATTAGAGCGCCATTCATTATTTTACCACCTGAAATTTCGATATTTATTATTTCTCTTTTTAAGTTTTTCATCAATACGTCCAATGTTTTCCCCCCTTTAAGAACAAATACATCATTTGAGCTGATGTTACACCTCAAATAATTCATAATTGGACAATTACATTTCTACTACTTTTTTAATGCGTTGTTCTTTCAATTGGTTATACATTTTCTTTGCACTTTTATATAATGACAAATATTGATTTCGAATGATTACTTCACAGTTTTCACTGGAATCCATTTTCTTTAACATTCTCTCTGCATGTTTCATTAATGATAAATATTGTTCTTCAAGAATCAATTGCTCATTGATAGATGATTGATACGTAGATTTCACTTGCAAGGATTCGGTCTTTTCTAGCGATCTTGTATAACAAGGAACCTCTAATAGATTTTTCTGGTCTGCCTTATCCTTCATTGAACAGTTCGATTGAGATTCTGTTTCTAAAGATTCGCTCTCATTTGCTGGGATTTGTTTTAATTTATGCTTAGATAACGGTTCAATTAAATAAAATTTTCTAGCCATATAAGTGGCACTTTTTGTAACTCTTTCATTGTTCTCAGGATTTATAGAGTCTTCACTATCCATTTTCATTAATTTTTTTTCTGTAGAATCCACTTTCTTTTGCTCTTCAGATAAAACATTTTCATTAATGTTTGATTGGAAGTTGAGACTTTCATTATCTAACCACACTTTTTGTTGCTCATAAACGACGAATGACTGTTCATCAAGTATGTGGACTTCATCTTCTAAAATCTCTTCATCAATTACAGTTTTTGAAGATGACGATTCAATAACCATACCATCGTCTACGTTTCCTGGTTGAGAATGGTGGTTTTCAACAGAACTAAGAAGTTCTTTCGGTTGATTGGCTACTTCTTCATTATTATCCAGTTGAATTAATTCGCTATTTATCGTTTCATTCATTTCAAAATCAGAATTAACAGTTACTTCAAATTCATCTACCTTTAAATCTTCTTGATTTACTTTATTATTGTTAGTTTTTTCATCTAGAGGGTCAATTTCTTCGGAAATAACTTCTTCATCTATTTGTTCTAAATTGGTTGATTCAGCAGCTACTATTTCGTCATCATTGTGACTTAATGGTTGTATGATTTCATTATTAAATAACTGCGCATCCTTTTGTTCGTAGATTTCTTCATTATGTTCTTGAACTAAATGATCTTCTATGTCTTCTTTTAGCTCAGAGTAAGGATTAGAAACCGTTATAGCTTCTTCTACTATTTCTTGTTCAATAACCTTAGATAATAATTGTAGGTCTTCATCAACAAAAATTTGACCTAGTTTCTCTTCACCTGGACTTGTAACCACTTCGTTTATATCAGACAGATTACTTTCTTTTGACTCTAAAACAACTTGCTCTAATGGCTGATCAAGCTCGGTTTGCTCCATAGATTCTATGAGAGAACTCGTCGGTGAGTTTCCATCACTTTCAAAGAGAATATTTTCAGTGATGGATAGGTTCGCTGCTTTCTTTTCTAATACCTTTTCATCATCTAGCTCTAACTTACCTGAGTTTTGATTTTTTTCTAAAAAAGAACTCTCAGCTATTTTATCCTGCAATGGGTCAAAATTTAAGTGGATTAAAATAGCTGGAGTTTCTATTAGTAGTTCGGTATTCTGTTTTCTTCTTGTTTTAATTTGTTGTAAATCATCATCTTGTTTTGCTTTTTGTTCGTAAATTCCATTACAAACATTGAAAATAGATGAATAACTAACGAGATGTATTTCATCGTGATTAACGAGCATAATACAATCTTCCGAGATGGAAATAAGCAAACCTTCTAAAAGTTTGTTATACATCCCGTTGATTGTAACAATATTATATTTCATAGTGTTTAGAACATCAGTTAAATGTTTTTTATCTATAAAAGGTGGGATTTGTTTTAATACACGATTATCTTTCACATCTTGTGATATCCCATATACCTGTTTCAATGCAATATAAAAAACTTTTTCATTTACGTCAACAACAAGGTGATCTTCCTTAACTTCTAGTAGAGTACCTTCTATATATTGGTTGTCATTAAAAAAGAAGCGAACTTCTGCACCTTTGAGTCCCCCTATTGATTTCCTAAATTCTTTCATCATCACTAGGGGTCCTCCTTTTCTTTTTATTCAAAAACTAACAACTGACTTTAAAGGCTAAATTAATAGTGACCTTTGTTACTTGTTCTCGTCATTCGAGTTATTTTCATTAGAATTATTTTTCGAATTTGCTGCTTCTGTAAGAGCTGGATCTTCTACTTTTAGAGCTGAATAACTTATACTTCTTACATGGAACATTGAAAGTCGTACAATTTCTTCATTTTTAATTACAACAATGAAGTCTTCGTTTGCTTCAAATAAAATACCTTCGATTTTCTCAGGACCCCCGCGGTTGATTTTAACCCATTGGTATTTCATGTTGTCTAACACACCTCTAAAAATCGGACCTTGAATGAATTCAAGATTTTCATTTTCAGGTAATGTTGAAAGTGATACATATAAATTTTTTCTAGCATCTTGAGAAATACTTTTAATATGTTGTGTTTGATAATAAATAACGGAATAATCTTTATATCCCACGATTTGACCGCCACTATACTGTGAACCATTTTTTTGGAACTCTTCTTCAGAAATATACTCTCCACTGTCACCATTCATAACAAGATACACAGGTTCTTGCACTAATACACCAATATGGTCATCACCAGCAAATAATAGCATCCCTACACTTGACTCAGGACCGCCTCTGTCAACACGAATAACTTTCCCAACTAACGGAAGAACGTTTTCTTTATTCATCACTTTGCCTCCTAAATTTTTAGTCAAATTATCTATATGTCTTAACAAAAATACTTTATAGTCAATCGCCTATTTCAACAAAATAAGTTAGTGGGTCCAACAGAAAAAATGAACAATAAATTCAAAATAATCAACAAATACTTATAAGAAGTGTTAAATTTCCCCTTTTAATACTAAGTGTTTTTGATGTTTCTTATTACATAGTCGTATTTCTCAGAGGGTCCTTTCCTTTTCATTGAAAAGTACATCAAAACGTAATGCCCTAGATGGACAATAACCACAAGCCTTGAAAGTAAGTGTTAGTTTAAATTAACTTCAGTTTTTCAATAGGTACATTAAATATTATGGTGAAATCTAAAATATGGTTCTTGTTTATGGAGATCAATTGCTTTTGACATGTAATACAAATTCCCCTCTTACACCTCAAAATTTATGAATAATTTTTTATATTAATAGAAAATCTGGGTGTTATTCCTATCTTTTCGTTTAAATAAAATCCCTATACACTAGGCAGTTCTACCTCTTTTCTCATCATTTTATTAATCTAGTTATTTGCATATAGACTTTTGTTTATAATCTCAAAATTTTTCTAAATACTAGTTAAATGAACCGAAATTTTATAACAATGAACATATAATTAATATAGGGAAATATTAAAATTGTTAGGGAGGAAAAAATTGAGCATCTTTTCGAACATTCTTATGAATCATGTAGATTATAGAAAGCAAGCCAAGAAGAAAGGGAGAATTATATGCACTCAATGGTTTTGATAACCATTGCCGCTTTTATATTCACACTAATCTTCATACTTTGGAGACCAAGGGGAATAAATGAAGCCATACCTGCTACAATAGGAGCTGTCATTGTATTACTAGCTGGTAGTGTCACCTTTAAGGATCTAGTTCTCATAACACAAACAATAACCGATGCAGCAATTACAATCATAGCAACCATTGTTATGGCAATTGTCTTAGAAAGCTTTGGTTTTTTTACTTGGGCCGCTGAGAAACTTGCTGAAAAAGCGAAAGGTTCTGGTATTCGATTATTCTGGTATGTGAACTTACTAAGTTTTCTAATGACATTATTCTTTAATAATGATGGTAGTATATTAATCACTACTCCAATTTTAATAATGCTCCTAAATAATATGGGGCTAAAAACCCATCAAAAAATACCTTATTTACTGTCCGGTGGTTTGATTGCCACAGCTTCCAGTGCTCCAATTGGTGTTAGTAATATCGTAAATTTAATTGCTCTCAAAATAGTAGATATGAGCTTATATACACAAGCAGCAATGATGTTTGTTCCAGCAACTTTAGGTTTATTATTATTAGTGTTTCTATTGTTCTTGCGATTTAAGAAAAAATTGCCAAAAACAATTCCAACCAATGTCGAAGGTTTATCTTTACCTTCTTATCATCCACTAAAGAAAAATCTACCGCATCTCAATATAAAAAACCGCTCGAAATTTATGCGGAATATATTAATATTCGTTTTAGTAGTACGTCTGAGCCTTTTTGTTGCTTCCTACCTAAATATACCGATCTCCGCAATGGCCGTTTTTGGATCACTTGTTTTATTGACTTGGAGATGGGTCTACCTTAAAATTCCACCTATTGATATGATTAAGAAAACACCATGGTACATTATCCTATTTGCATTTAGCATGTATGTAATAATTTATGGATTAAAGAATATAGGATTAACCGAATTACTCATTAATTTCATGAGTCCTTTAGTTTCAGGGAGCTTACTTCATTCCAGTTTGTTGATGGGCATCCTGTTAACTGTTCTTTCAAATATATTTAACAACCATCCAGCTCTTATGATTGGAACAATCACTTTAACGAACATGCCATTAGATTCAGTAGCACTTAAAGTTGCATATCTAGCAAACGTTATTGGAAGTGATATAGGTTCTCTAATTTTGCCCATAGGTACACTAGCTACATTACTTTGGATGCATATCATTCGAAATGGGAAAATACGAATTACTTGGTGGGAGTATATTAAAGTAACTTTAGTGGTAATACCACCTACACTCATATTTACATTAGTGATTTTATACTTCTGGGTATCTTGGTTGTATTTAATGTAAACAAAAGAGGGAATTCCTTCCCTCTTACGGTTGATTATTTTCAACTTCCTTCTTTTCAATTCGAATAATTCAAAATGTGTTTCCCGTTTGTTAATTGAGTTAATACATCGCTGATATCTTCATAAAATCATCCACACCGAGTTTGATTTTTTCAACTATAAAATAATACAACGTTACTTTCGGAGAGTCATTCTTTACTTTAATCATCAATTTTACTAATAAAAATCATAAAATTATCATAAAAACCTATCTTTATGAAATTTAAAGAAATTAATTGATTCAAAAGACTAATTAATTAAAAACAGTGCGCGTATGATAAAAATAAATCTGTTATCAAAGGGAGGTACTCGGGATGGGTAAAAAAGCAGCTTCTGGTTCAAGTTCAAGTTCATCAACGACATCTTGCGGAAAAACATCTACTTCAAGCTCAACATCTTCTACTGATCAAACAACTACTAGTACATGTGATACTTCTACATCTTCTACTGGTCACACTTCTACTAGCACAGGTGATACTTCTACATCTTCTACTGGCCACGCTACTACTAGCACAGGTGATACTTCTACATCTTCTACTGGCCACGCTACTACTAGCACTATTGATACTTCTACATCTTCTACGGGGAAAAAGTCTTCTTCATCGACTTCTTCTGGTAAAAAATCAAGTACATCTACATCTTCTAGCGGAAGTAAATCTTCTACTTCTACATCTGATCACACTACTACTACTAGCACTGGTGATACTTCCACATCTTCTACGGGGAAAAAGTCTTCTTCATCGACTTCTTCTGGTAAAAAATCAAGTACATCTACATCTTCTAGCGGAAGTAAATCTTCTACTTCTACATCTGATCATACTACTACAACTACTAGCACTGGTGATACTTCTACATCTTCTACTGGGAAAAAGTCTTCTTCTTCATCGACTTCTTCTGGTAAAAAATCAAGTACATCTACATCTTCTAGCAGCAAAAAATCATCTTCTTCTACATCAACATCTTCTACTGATTGCACTACAACTAGCACTGGTGATACTTCAACATCTTCTACTGGGAAAAAGTCTTCTTCTTCATCGACTTCTAGTGGTAAGAAATCAAGTACATCTACATCTTCTAGTGGCAAAAAATCATCTTCTACATCAACATCTTCTACTGATTGTACTACTAGCACTGGTGATACTTCTACATCTTGTACCTGTACTACTACTAGCACAGGCGACACTTCTACATCTTGTCATTGTAGTACTACTAGCACATGTAATACTTCTACATCTTCCACTGGGAAAAAGTCTTCTTCATCGACTTCTACTGGTAAAAGATCAAGTAAATCATCATCTTCTAGTGGTAAGAAGTCTTCTTCAACATCAACAACAACTACAACAACTTCTACCGGGGACGAATGCTAGATTTTATTTTCTAGATACACAACTTTAATAATTGTTAATCACCTTTTTCATTAAAGGAAAAATAATACTCCAATTTAGCAACACTCTCCTTTAGTCATGAATATTCTGATTAAAGGGGGGTTTGCTTTTATTCCTTTATTTCAAATAAACATAAGTTTACTCGTTTTCTACTATTGAGTGGAATAAAATCCCGACAAACCTCCAATAAAACAACGAGGTGAATGTATGTCAGCTTTAACACCTTCATATTTTTTGGAAATGGATGAAGATCATATTAGATATTTAAAAGAACATATCTCTAAAGATGTGGATGTTCCAGCAAGATTAGAAGTTTCAAATGAAAATTATGATGTGAAAATTTCCTATCGTGGATCATACACACGAAAATTTAAAAAACGATCTTACATGGTTAATTTTATTGACCCTATATTTGAAGGCGCACAAAAAATACATCTGAACGCCGAATACAAGGACCCCTCCCTTTTTCGAAATAAATTATCGTTGGATTTCTTTAAAGAACTAGGTGTCTTATCACCTTCTAGTAAACATATTAACCTTTATCGAAATGACAAATTAAAAGGTGTATATCTCCAGCTAGAATCAGTCGATGAATTTTTTTTTAAAAATAGAGGTTTACCCCTTGGCACAATCTACTACGCTACTAACAATGATGCGAACTTTAATTTAATCAGAGAGGATAAACCAAAGAAATCCATCATATCAGGATATAAAAGAATATTTGGAGAAGAGTCCGAAGATCAATATCTTTATAACCTCATTACTACAATTAACAATACACCTCTCTCAGAATTTCCAAATGCTGTTTCCCAACATATAAATATGGAAAATTATATAAGCTGGTTCGCTGGCGCTATATGTACCATGAACAATGACGGGTTTACACATAATTATGCGTTATATCGAAATGGAGAAACGGGGATATTCGAGATACTTCCATGGGATTATGATGCAACTTGGGGTCGCAGAGTAGATGGCGGTGAAATGGATCATACGTATGTCCCATTAGAAGGGAAAACAAATCCAGGAAACCACCTGTGCAAACTCATCTTACAAGTACCGGAGTACCGGAAATTATATAAAGACACACTAAACGAAATTCTGGAAACAAAGTTTACTGTTGAATATATGGAAAACAAAGTAATGTCCCTTTACGAAAGTCTACGCCCTCACATTCTCCAAGATCCTTATAAACGAAAACATATCGAATTATATGATAATGAACCCGAATTTATTTTTGACTTTATTCATAAACGCTCTACTTATTTAAAAGAACAGCTTGTAAATCTAAACTAGTTTACTAGGATGATAAAAGGTACTGAAAGGAGTATATCTACTAATGTCATTAATTGTAAAGGATACAGGCAAATATGGTAGAGGAATCTTTACTACAAGCGATATTAAAAAGGATGAGCTTGTAGAAGTATCTCCTGTCATTATAATACCTAAAGAAGAATGGGATTGTGTCGGTAAAACTATTTTTTACCATTATTGCTATATTTGGGATGGAACTGAGGATACTGTTCTTGCTTTAGGATATGGTTCTCTTTTTAATCATTCCTATGAACCTAATCTAAATAGTATTTGTAATCATAGTAATATATCTTTGGATTTTTATGCACTACGTGACATAAAGGCTGGGGAAGAATTAACAATTAATTATCATGGTGATTTAGATAATCGATCCCCTCTATGGTTTGATGTTATTGAATAAGAGCTTAATCTCTCTGTATTTTATGAATCGAGTAGGAGGGAGCGATTAACTCCCGACCTCTCACACCACCGTACGTACGGTTCCGTATACGGCGGTTCAACTAAGATGAATAACGCAAAGTTTCATAACGAACTTGCAGACTTTTCAGCCCTTGGCTTTCCCAATAGGAATTGCCGAGGGTTCTGTGTAATATGGGGCTATTTGAAGTACGCCAGTACCCTTTTCGGGTATTTCCCCATTCGTAAGCTTTTCCATATGGAACTTTTAAACGAATAAGGTTTCTGACTCTTGTTCGGGGGTTCTTCCAATTTTTCCATAAACACATTCGTAATCTTCGTTTAATCCAACTATCTAATGCCTTAAAGATTGAGTGCGTGTCTGCCAACGCAAAATATCCACACCACCCGATTAAATATTGGTTTAACTTCTCGATTCTGTATTCCATGGAGTCTGGCATCTTTCTAGAAGTAATTTCTCGTATTTTCTTCTTCATTCTTTGTAGGCTTGTTTTAGCAATGCGAACCTTTGGTTCTTTATGATGAGTAAAACTAAACCCTAAGAACTTTCGATTCCACGGTCGGTCAACCGCTGACTTTCTTTCATTTACTTTAAGTCGCAATTTCCCTTCGATAAATCGCTGTATACTCGCCATGCTACGCTCTCCTGCACGTTTACTTTTCACATAAACATTACAGTCATCTGCATATCGGACAAATTTATGACCACGCTTTTCTAGCTCTTTATCAAGTTCATCTAGTACGACATCCGAAAGCAGTGGACTTAAAGGTCCACCTTGTGGTGTTCCTTCATCAGTACTTGAAACAACTCCATTTATCATGACGCCTGCTTGGAGATATTTACGAATAAGTTTCAGTAAGGGTTTATCTGAAATTCGTTTCGCTAATGTTGCCATTAAGCGGTCATGATTGACCTTATCGAAGAATTTCTCTAAATCCATGTCGATAACCCATCGATATCCCTCTCTTATATACCCCTTCGCTTTTCGAACCGCGTCATGAGCACTCCGATTTGGACGGAATCCATAACTGTGTTCCGAAAAGGTTTTGTCATATTCCTTCGATAAAATCTGCGAGATGGCTTGTTGAATCAAACGGTCTGTCACGGTTGGAATACCTAATAAGCGCACACCACCGTCTGGTTTCGGGATTTCGACTCGACGTACTGGTTGCGGTTCATAGGTTCCATTCAAAATCTGCGATTTAATGGTTTCCCAATTTTCGAGAATGTGCTGTCGTAAGGTTTTTACGGGCATCATGTCTACTCCATGGCTCCCTTTATTCGCTTCTACTCGCTTCAGCGCTTGTATCATGTTTTGCCGTTCAAGTATTTGATTCAACATCACCATTTCGTTCCTTTCCGTGAATAGCTTATCTTCTTATGCCCATCTGAACTGCACCCTCCGCAAATACCCTCATGGAATTCACCACTATTTTCTAAGCGTGAGGTATCTCTGTTTTCTGTGTTTAATCATTCAGAATGGAATGCCAAGGGCTATTCTCTCTTAATCGTTGGGCCCTTTCGAATAGTTCTAGACCCATTCGTACTATGACCTCTGCTGACTTCTGACAGTTCAGCTATCTGTCATCAGATAGGTTATGAAGAGTACTTCACGTATCTGTCAGACCTCCCTGGGTAAGCGCATGCACTTTCACACCATCTATCCGCCTCATTTACTAGATATGACCTTCGACAGAAAGAGCTTTGTTTTGTGTTGCAAACTCACTCAATCAGATCTAGCCTTCTATGAGATTCGTGTTCCTCGGTATAAATGTCCGTATCAAAATGTACATTTTTGCTTGTCTAAGCATGTACACTTTCGCTTAAATTGTGCTTCTCTATACATGTGCATGAATAATTACAACTTGACATGGAGACCTCTACTCGCATGATTCGGCAGCCAAAA
>DATMGC010000087.1:0-5432 GCA_035555915.1 Ureibacillus sp.
AAAAAAACAGAGGAAGGTATCTTCCTCTGCCTAAGTCTAAACTTAATTATTATTGTTCTGCTTGTTCTTCGCGTGCTTTTTCTTCTTTAATTACTACTTTGCGTGATAAGTTAACACGGCCTTGGTTGTCGATTTCGATAACTTTTACTAATAATTCGTCACCAAGTTTTAGAACGTCTTCTACTTTGTTTGTACGTTCTTCTTGGATTTCCGAAATGTGTAGTAATCCGTCTTTTCCTGGGAAGATTTCACAGAACGCACCGAATTTTTCAATACGTTTTACTGTTGCCATGTAGTACTCGCCTACTTTAGCTTCACGTACGATCGATTCAATAATTTCTTTAGCACGTTTGTTCATGTCTTCATTTGCTGAAGAGATGTAAATTGTACCGTCTTGTTCTGTATCAATTTTTACGCCAGTTTCATCGATAATTTTGTTAATTGTTTTACCACCAGAACCGATGACGTCACGGATTTTATCTGGATTAATGCGAATTACTTCAATTTTTGGCGCATATTTTGATAAGTGTGTACGTGACTCGCCAAGTGTTGCAAGCATTGATTCAAGGATGATCATACGACCTGCTTTTGCTTGTTGTAATGCTTCCTCTAAAATGTTACGAGATAGTCCATCGATTTTGATGTCCATTTGAAGTGCAGTAACACCTTTAGCTGTACCTGCTACTTTAAAGTCCATGTCACCAAGGTGGTCTTCCATACCTTGGATATCTGTTAAGATTGTGTAATGTTCACCTTTTTTCACAAGACCCATTGCAATACCTGCTACCGGAGCTTTAATTGGAACACCTGCATCCATCATAGCTAGTGTAGATGCACAGATTGATGCTTGAGAAGTAGAACCATTAGATTCTAATACTTCAGATACACAACGGATTGCGTATGGGAAGTCTGATTCATCTGGAATAACTGCTGATAATGCACGTTCACCTAAAGCACCGTGACCGATTTCACGACGACCTGGTCCACGCATTGGTCCAGTTTCCCCAACAGAGAATTGTGGGAAGTTGTAGTGATGCATAAAGCGTTTAGATTCTTCAAGACCTAAACCATCGATAATTTGAACGTCCCCTAGAGGCCCTAATGTACAAATTGATAAAGCTTGAGTTTGTCCACGTGTAAATAAACCTGAACCGTGGGCACGTTGTAATAAGCCTACTTCAGATGAAAGTGGACGGATTTCATCAACTCCACGACCATCTGGACGGATTTTTTCTTCTGTGATTAGACGGCGAACTTCTTCTTTCACCATTTTATCTAAAATTGTTTTTACTTGTTTAAATGTTTCATCATCTGCTTCTTGTTCTTCGTAGCTAGCCATTACACGTTCTTTTACGGCACTAATTGCTTCTTCACGTGCATGCTTTTCTACTGTTTGAATCGCAGCAATCATATCTTCTTCACACATTGCTTTTACTTGTGTTTGAAGTTCTTCGTTGATTTCGTATAATTCAACAGCAATTTTTTCTTTGCCAACTTCGGCAACAATTTGTTCTTGGAAAGCAATTAATTTCTTAATTTCTTCATGACCGAACATAATTGCTTCTAGCATGATTTCTTCTGGAACTTCTAACGCGCCAGCTTCTACCATGTTGATGGCATCTTTATTTCCTGCAACTGTTAAGTGAACAGTACTTTTTTCAGATTCTTCAGTTGTTGGGTTAAGAACGAATTTTCCGTCAATATAACCAACGTGTACACCTGCGATTGGGCCATCAAATGGAATATCCGATACAGCTAACGCTAAAGAAGAACCGAACATTGCTGCTACATCAGTTGGGCAGTTTGGATCTGATGACATTACCATAGAAATAACTTGTACTTCGTTACGGAAGCCATCTGGGAACATTGGACGAATTGGACGGTCAATCAGACGTGATACTAAAATTGCATGTTCTGATGGACGTCCTTCACGTTTAATGAAGCCTCCTGGAATTTTACCTGCTGCATATAGACGTTCTTCATAGTTAACTGTTAATGGGAAGAAATCTAATGGTTTTGGTGATTTTGACATTGTTGCTGTTGATAGTACCGCTGATTCACCGTATCGAATCAATGCAGCTCCGTTTGCTTGTTTTGCTAGCTGTCCTACTTCTACTACTAGTTGTCGGCCAGCCCATTCGTATGAATAGACTTTCTTTTCGGTCATGTAATGAACCCCTTTCTCTTGAAACACACTTTCCACGAGTATAATCATAGTAAGTGTATCAAAAAACCATTTCCTATGCTAAATATTTTCATCTAATTATGTCTAATTCGTATAATTTTTACAATTATTTTAGGAGAACCTTATCTATTATCATAAAAACCAGTCCAAAACTCACTTATTTGTGAACTGATTGATCGTTATTAATTATTTTATGAAAAACTTCTCTGTTTTAACTTGTCCAAATATTACAATTACATACTTGATGGAGGTATAATTGTTAGATTTGACCAATACTTTAACATAAATAAAAAGCGGGAATGTTCCCGCTTTCTTTAATCGGGGAACGTTCCCCGCTTTTCTTATGTCTAGCTTTAGTAGCTAGGCTCTCTTCTCATTATCAGATCTAAGAGCCAAAGCTACTAATCGCTTCAATATTATCGACGTAAGCCTAAACGTTTGATTAATTCACGGTAACGTTGAACGTCATTTTCACGAAGATATTTTAATAAGTGACGACGACGACCGATTTTTTTAAGAAGACCACGTTGAGAGTGGAAATCTTTTTTGTGAGTGCTTAAGTGAGCGTTTAAAGCGTTGATATCAGCAGTTAATACTGCGATTTGTACTTCTGGAGAACCAGTATCTCCTTCGTGAGTTTGGAACTCAGCGATAATTTCGTTTTTACGTTCTTTTGTAATTGCCATGTTGAATGGACCTCCTAATAATAAATTATTACCCCTATAGCACAGCAATCGTTGGAGAATCGAAAAGCCGAGCTAAGGTTTTGTGCATATAGCACTTAATGAATCGTACCATACTTCCGTGTGACAATCAACTATAACGCGTGAGTAGCAAAATATTCGATTGCTTCGTTTTTGTCTTTTTCGATTTGAGTCTTCAATGCTTCTATACCATCGAATTTCTTCTCGCTTCGTAAACGTTTATACCAACCTACTTTTACTTCTTCACCGTAGATATTTCTATTAAAATCTAAAATGTGAACTTCAATCGTAAGTTGTTTATCGTCAGGGTTTTTAAAAGTAGGTTTGTAGCCAACGTTACAAACCCCATTGTACCATTCATTTTGAACTAAGATTTTGACTGCATACACACCTGTGGCAGGAATGAAGCTGCCTTCCATCGATTGTATGTTAGCTGTAGGGAAACCAATTGTACGGCCTCTCTTATCGCCATGTACAACAATACCTGGTACTTCAAACGCACGACCAAGTAACTTTGCTGCACTTTCCATATCGCCATCTTGTAAGTATTGTCGGATTCTAGTAGAACTTATTTTTTCTTCTAGATCCGTTTGTTTTTCAATCACAGTTACACCGTACTCTCCATTGCTAAGCTCTTTCATCGTTTCCATATTTCCTTTTCCAAATTGTCCAAATGAAAAATCAAAGCCAGCCGTTACATGTTTTACATTTAAATCTTTTATAAAAAATTGTATAAAGTCTTCTGGAGATAATTTAGCAAAATCTGATGTGAAATGAACAACAAATACATTTTCTACACCAAACTCTTCTAATGTATCAAGTTTTTGTTGTAGTGGTGTTATGTAAAATACCTTTTCTTTACGCCCACCTAATACGATAGATGGATGTGGATCAAATGTCATGACAGCGCTTTCGATATTTAATTGCTTTGCCATTTTCTTTGCATTTTGAATAACAGCTTGATGCCCTTTATGTACGCCATCAAAGAAACCTACTGCTAGAGAATAGGCTGTATTGAATTCATTTGCTAGTTTCAGTTGATGTGGATATTTTAAATGCACAACATTCATTTCAAATCTTACCTCCTAATCTGTTAATTCGGGGAACATTTTCTCCGGTTTCATATATCCTTCTTTTGTTGGATGTGGGATATAAACTGCATAAGCTTTGCCTTGATTACTATAAACAATTTTATCATTTTCTTTCAATAATGCATGAATTGGAAGCACTTGTCCATTCAAAATTTGTTTTTTATTGTATTCTTCAATTTCAATAAACGGATAATTTGTTAATGCGTATTCAACAGGAAGGATCACTTCATTTATTTTACCTTCGTTCATAATTTCTTCAACTTGCTGTAATGTGACGCATTCCTTTTTAGTAAACGTCCCTGATGCTGTTCGAACAAGTGATGCCATATGCGCGGGGTAACCTAATTTTTCTCCAATTTGAACCGCCAATGTTCGGATATATGTCCCTTTACTACATGCAATGCGAATTTTGAAAGTCACTTCGTCACCTTCAAATTGTTCTGCCTCATCAAGTAACTCAAGGGAATAAATGGTTACTTTTCTTGTTGGACGTTCCACAACTTCCCCTTTACGAGCATATTCATAAAGTCTTTTACCGTTCACTTTAACTGCTGAGTACATAGGAGGAGTTTGTTCAATTACACCTGTTAATTGCGTTAGTGCTTCTAATAGTTGCGTGCGAGAGATTGACTTATGGGTAAGATTCTCTTCAACTACCTCGCCTTCCGCATCTTCAGTTGTTGTTGCTCGACCAATCGATACAACCGCTTCATATGTTTTTCCTGCATCAGTTAAGTATTCAGCAATTCTTGTTGCTTGACCTATACAAATAGGCAATACACCTTCGACAGCAGGATCTAACGTACCCGTGTGACCAACCTTTTTTGTTTTTAAAATTTTACGTAACTTAAAGACGCAATCATGACTTGTCATGCCTCTTTCTTTCCATAGAGGTAAAATGCCGTTCATAGGAGTTCTCCTTTATTAGTTATATATTGAGTATTGTTGGGAGGGAGCTAGTTGTTTTGAAATCTAGTTGTTTTTTTTGATAATCTAGCCTGCTTTTGTCGAATACTAGCCACTTTTATTCATATTCTAGCCTCTTTTTGTCGAAATCTAGCTACTTCAGAAATATGCAGCTACTTTTCTTAAAAATTTAGCCGTTTCTTAAAATAAGTAGGCTCGCTTTTCTAAATTCTAGCCGCTTTTCTCAATAATCTAGCCTTCTTTTGTCGAATACCAGACACTTTCATTCATATTCTAGCCTCTTTTTGTCGAATACTAGCCAATTCAGAAATAAGCAGTTACTTTTCTTGAAAATTTAGCCGTTTCTTTAATAAGTAGCCTCGCTTTTTTAAATTCTAGCCACTTTTATAAATGTCCGTATCAAAATGTACATTTTTGCTTGTCTAAGCATGTACACTTTCGCTTAAATTGTGCTTCTCTATACATGTGCATGAATAATTACAACTTGACATGGAGACCTCTACTCGCATGATTCGGCAGCCAAAA
>DATMGC010000088.1:0-42267 GCA_035555915.1 Ureibacillus sp.
TCAAATAGTTTACGATCACCATAACGAAGACCTACATTGCTAACTTGAATCATGTGTTGCCCCCTAATCTAAAAATGTATTGATATTATGCGGTTTATCAATATTTGAATCTGTATACGCAATACTTTTAATTATATCACATTAAATAGGTTTAGTTAAATAATTAAATAGTGAGGCAATATTGTGAGAGGAAAGGGAAGTGAATGTTGAAGAAATTCAAATAAATTTCCTCAAATTAGATATAAATGAATATAAACTAATATATTTTTATAAAGAGAGATATTGAAGGCTTTCTATTATTGTGTTAAGTAATATGAGAATAAGGTTATTATTGGATTCAAGATTTTCGAAAATGTAACCATCTAAGATAATTAGTTTCTTAAAGAGAGTGATTATTTAGAGGACTCTATACTACATATATTCTTTAAAAGAAAATGGGAAGAGAATAAGGATAATTTAAAATTTACACTTCAAAAATGTTAAGATAGTTGATATTATTAATAGGAAGAATTTTAGGGTCTTAGAGCGTAATTTGACTGAAGCCTTAAGGTTCAAAAAGTTATTGTCTCAGTAGCTCAGCTGGATAGAGCATACGCCTTCTAAGCGTACGGTCGGGGGTTCGAATCCCTCCTGGGACGTATAGTTAAACAGTATTGAATCCTCGATCAATTAGGGTTCTTAAAAAATAGGGATTAGGTTAGGGCTTCGGTCCAGTCACCTAAATCCCTTTTCTATTGCCTCAAAATATTACGATTTGATTGTAACTATTCTCCAATTCAAAAATGAAAATAGAGAATTTCTTAATGATTAAGAAAATAAGATTAATGTTTGTGATATTGTCTCCTACCATCTCTCAGTAACAACATATACTAGTAAAAAATAAATTAGTAGAAAGGTGAAGGTATGATTAGGATACACCCACCCGAACTTGTCATCCTCGATGAAAAAGCACGGCTTCAGGCGAAAATAGAGGGGTTAGAGACCGACAACGTTCTTTGGTTCGAAGCAGATAAGAAATTGATACCTTATATGACACCTGAACGTTCGGATGCCTTTGTCGTTGGACTACTTTGGCCTGCTCTTAGAAAAGGTGAAGACATTACGGTCTTAGGTGCTATGTCTGAAAAACTTTATTATTCATTAAATAATCAGTTAATTCCCTTACTTACCCAGATTTTTAAAAAAAGAAAGTACAAACAAATCCAAGTACATTGTGAAAATCTTGATTCAACAAGGCTGAAGAATGAACAGGCTGTAGGAACAGGGCTTTCCTGCGGAATCGATTCTTTACACACAATCGCTATGCACCAAAGTGAATTGACACCTCCTCATTATCAAATTACTCACTTAACCAATTTTAATGTGGGATCTAATCATTTGGCTGGAAGCCGTGGGTTAATGAAAAGGAAGTTCGAGGGCAGAACCAAAATAGCCGCTGAATGTGCAAGAGAGCTAGAATATAAATGTCAACACAAATATGTACACTTTTGCTTGTTTAAGGATGTACAAAATCACTCGTTTTCTTTTGTTAAATGATCCTTTAATCGATATGAATCACCTACAATTGAAACGACAGTCGCGTGATGTAAAATACGATCTAAGATCGCATTTGCTATCTTTGTTTCTTGAAAGATCTTATCCCATTCTTTGAAATTCACATTTGTTGTTAGAATCGTGCTTTTCTTTTCATATCGCATATCAACCAGCTGGAAGAATAACTTCGCATCTTCGGCATCAATAGGTAGGTAGCCAATTTCATCTATGATTAATAGCTTATACTTTGAATAATGTTTCAAACGGCTCTCTAACCGGTTTTCTAACCGTGCTTTCTTCAGATTTTGTATTAAATCATGACACTTAATAAAATAAGTGCTAGTCCTTTTCTTTGCTGCGGCAATACCAATGGATGTAGCCAAATGGGTTTTTCCAACACCACTAGTACCTAGAAATACAATATTTTCATTCTCATCTAAAAACCGAAGCGTTAAAAAATCTAATATTTGCTGGCGGTTAATAGAAGGTTGAAAATCAAAATCGAAGTCTGTTATTTCCTTACGATGTGGAAAAGCACCTACCTTTACCATTGCTTGTGTCATATTTTGCTCACGCACATCAATTTCGTAATTCGTTAATTTAATGAGTGTTTCGATGAATGATAATTGATTGTTCACACTGAAGTCTATGACTTCATTTAAATGCAAGGTCATTTGTTTTAGCTTTAAATACTCTAAATTCTGTAGTAACTGCTGATAATTTGTTTTTCCTGGACTCATCATTTATACACATCTCCAATTGCTGCTAAATTCTTTTTTGCTAACTCATCGATATTAGGATAGTTAGGCATTGAAACATTTAAAGATTCCTGATAGTGGGTTACTTGATAATTTAGTTTCTTTCCACTTAGAGGATGTTGTGCGATGAGCTCCGTGTTATAATAAATCCATAATTGATCATCGTACACTTGTAGGCCTACTTTCTTTCCTTGATACTTAGCTGGTACTGAGTATTGATTGGACTTGTAGGAAACCATATTTGATGCATTAACTTTTACAAGGGTATGTTTGATGCGATAGGAATCTCTTACTTTGACAGTTGGTAGCTGGTGTAAGAGGTTCTTTTCTTTTTTTAATTCTAAAACTGGTATCCTTCCAGTGCCCTGATGTACCTCATGATTTATACGATTACATAAATCCTGCACATATTGATGTAGTTCTTCTAAGGTCAATTGACCTTGATAAGCATGAATTTCATCTAATAGCTTCATCGTTGTTTCAACCTTACCTTTTGTACGTGGTCTTCCAGCTATACACGGTTTTACTTTAAAACCAAAGTCATTAGCGAATTGCGCAAACTTTGAGTTTACTTTTCCAGGTGAAAATTCTGTTCGAGCTTCATCCATAATTGTCTTCATATTATCTGTAATAATCTCCGATGGGACTCCACCAAGTGCTTCAAATGTTTCCGTTAAAAAAGAGAACAATACACTTTGTGTTTTAGAAATACTTAGATGAAACGTACGGAAACGTGAATACGAAAGTATAAGAACTGCGACATTCACCTCTACATGTTGACCATCCTTTGTTTCAAAAGGAATACTTTCTTTCCAATCTAATTGTGCTTGTTTTCCAGCTGGAGTTTCAAATCGAGCTGTTCCTTTAGGTGAAGCAATTTTTTTATCCTCAACAAAATATGCTTTAAATTCAGGCGTTCTTGCAATATACGCTCTAAACGTAGAGGCAGAACAATCAAGACCATGATTATCCTTTAAATATTGCCAAAGCACTCTCCGATAATAAAATTTTTGCTTTGAATCCTCTGAAAGAAGTGCTGAAATTACTTCATAATATTTATCAATCTTTGATGACTTTTTACGTGTTCGTTTTGGGATAAAACCATTGAGATATTTGTCAATTGTCCTGCGATCCACCCCTAACTCCCTAGCTAACTCACTCTTATTAATTTTCATCTTTAACTGCTCCATTAATTGTTTTAATTTTCCTAAGTCTGTAAGACTCTTAATCTCAAAATCCGTTTCAATATCTAATGTTATGTACATACCAATCACCCAAGATTAGTATGAAATTCAAAGTCATTTTTGTACATATTTATTCAAGCAACTTTGTACATATTTAAATTATCATTTCTACTAGAAAAACCTATTATTATTGTCGATAGTAATTTAAGCGATGTGATGAAGATGGACTTCGTAGCGACTCACACGTTTCGGAATGTTTCTGCTTTGTTAGTATTTCAAAAGCTTTTTCATATCTATTACTATGCTTCAGGTATACAAATCACAAACAATTTAAAGTTCGCCGGAGATTCAGCAACCTATGATGTACTCAGCCTTCCATTATTTTCAACGGAAAATACAACTTTTTACTCAGCTGGAAGTAATTATTCCCGAGTGGAAAAAACAAAAATGGTTGCCAAAATGGATGTCTCTTATAAATATTTAAATGTTTGTGTTCACCACATTCACAATTGCGGAAAGTGTATAAAGTGTAAGCGAACTTTGCTAACATTGGATATACTAGGTGTTTTAGATAAATACGAGAACATATTTAATTTGCAAAACTTCTACTCTGTGAAAGATGATTATATTAATAAAGTAATAACAGAAAAAGATAAGAATCAACATTTTAAAGAAATTTACGATGAAATGGTGAAAACAAAATATCTTGATAAATGGAAAAAGTCCCAATAGTTTGAAGGGAAATGCAACTCAAGCATCTGAAAATTTCCTCAGTATAATGTACCCCCATTTATCATTAAAGACATTTCAAGATGTGAAAAGTGGACCGGAAATTTATACAAGATTTAGTCAGTCAGTATTGTGAAGAAGAATATGATTCTTTAGGTTTAGTTTTACTAGATCTACAACATGGAAAATTGCGATGATGCACTAAGTACATTACAAGTTTTAAAGGTGAAGATATTCTCTAAAGTTTTAGAATTGAATTCAAAATAAGTAACATAAAAATTTTTGTATTGTTTTTTTAAAGTTCAGATTTTTAGGGAATTCGGTCTTTTGGGCTTTCTAATTTTTTTACTCTGTACGTAAAGATAATTTCGGTCCAAGAACGTAATTTGACCGAATTCCTAATTTCAAAGAATCGTAGTTGCCTCAGTAGCTCAGCTGGATAGAGCATAAGCCTTCTATGCGTACGGTCGGAGGTTTGACTCCCTCCTTGGACGTACAAACTCATTTCAAACCTTGTTACACAAGATTTTGATACAAATGAGGGATGCTTAAACAGATAAGAACCTGTGGAGGTATCCCATTTTTGTTCCTCAAATTACCCCACAAAATTAACTAAAACTTGTTCTGTTAAACATTAACAGGAGCTTAAAATTATACAAATTTAATATTTTTCCTCATATTCTTATTTATCTAGTACTAGTATATATGTAAAATTATGGAGCGAATATGAGAGGCCAGTGGGAGAAGGAAACTTTTCTATATGTCCCGTTCTTCTTTAAAACTTAAACATCTGCAGAATCACCGGTAATTTTCACACCATACAATTAAATGTAAAACACTTCAAGGAGGTTATATTCAAGGCAAAGAAAATCATGAAACTTGCTGTCTTTGCAGATACAACTGATCTCACTTCACCAACTGTACAAAGGTTTTTTAGTGAAGCAGCTTCCACTGTAGTTGGAGCTGGGACTTTAACTATTGATGTTGAACGTTTCTGGGATGATACAGGAGAAGTAGCAACTACACTTCCAGCATTAGAAGCAAATAATAGTTATTTTAATGTTTATGTAAATGGTGTACTACAAATGCAAGACTTAATGTCATATACTCCTGGGGGTACTGAAGAGGGACAGATTTCTATTACGGTTCCTGCTGGTTCAGTTATTCGACAAAACACACCAATCGTACTAGTTATTACAAACTTCTCACCGACAAGTCAAACAACTATTGAAACTTAAGATGTTGGATTACAAAAAACTTAAATGAAAACCTGTAAATCATACAAAAACAATAAGACAAAGCACTTCCTAAAAATTTTAGATGAGGTGCTTTTTAGTGGGAAAATATGGACAGGAATGTAGGTAATTAAATTCCTCCATCCACAATGGAAATGCTTGTTTTCAGGGGAGGTTAGATTGTCTCCTATGTCCGATACATTTTCGCCTTTAAAATACCCCTAAGAAGATAATTTATTTCTCAACTTTAAACATAACCCCACCTTTATTAAGAAATAATCTTTTATATTTCACCAAAAAAGGATTTTTGCTTCCCATATTTCCTCTCATTTTTACAGACATTATAAAAATTAGATTCTATTGGTAGTATTGACAACCTAACACTGTTAGTTGTATAGTAACCTAACAGTGTTAGGTTAGGGGTGTTTGTATGGAACAAAAAAAGGGTCTGACTATTAATACTATTATTGAAACAGCCACGAAGCTTGTGGAGGAAAAGGGATATAACAATTTTTCCTTACGAGAACTAGCTGGAAGACTAAATGTAAAGGCAGCGTCACTTTATTATCACATAAGTGGTGTGGACGATATTACAAAAGCAGTTGGTGAGTTGGCTTCAGAGCGTATGAATCAGGCGTTCGAATCCGCTACGAAGGGAAAGGAACGGGATGCGGCTGTCAGTGCGCTTGCACATGCTTACCGAAAATATGTAAAAGAAAACCCGGAATTGTACCTCGCCATTATGGGAGTTCCTTTATCTGATGATAAGGATTTATCTGAGCAGAGGATGCGAACAATTTCACCAATTTACGAAATCATGGGTCAATACCGTATTTCAAAAGAAGAAATCATGCATTGTCAGCGAATTTTCCGCAGTACACTTCATGGTTTTACCATGTTAGAAGCGTCAGGGTTCTTCCAAGCGCAAGATACGAATGTGGATGAAAGTTTTGATTTTCTCATTCAAAATCAGGTGTTACTTCTTCATTCACTTGAAGACTGTGCTGAGAAGAATGATGAGGTGTAAATAATCTATGGAACTAAGTATAGCGAAAAGAAATACTATGATGGGAGTATTGATGATTGGGGGATTTTTGTCCTCCATGAGCTTGAGCATGCTTACATCCGCACTGCCTAGTATTATGGATTATTTTGAGATCACTGCAACACGAGCACAGCTGCTGACAACAGGATATATACTTATTCTAGGTGTGGTATCTGCTGTTACGGCATACCTGATTAATAAATATAAAACGAAGAATCTGTTTCTATGGTCGGTGGGCATTTTCCTTTTGGGAAATCTAATTGCAGGATTTGCACCAAACTTTACCATATTGTTGATTGCAAGAATCATGCAAGCTATGGGAGGCGGTATTCTGCTTCCGCAAATTCAGGTCTTTGCTCTTCGAGTATACCCCAAGGAGCAGAAAGGTAAAGCGATGTCGCTTGTTGGGTTAGTTGTCGCTTTTCCTCCAGCACTCGGCCCTATATTTTCCGGTGTTTTCGTAGACAATTTGGGTTGGCAAAGCATATTTTTGTTTACGTCAATTATGGCGGCGATTGTCTTTATCTTGGGAATTTGTTTTGTAAAGGATGTTGGAGAAACCTATGAAGAAAAACTCGATTGGCTTTCGTTAGTACTGTATGCCGTAGGATTTTGCACTTTTATGCTAGGTGTAACAAATTATGAGGATTACGGTATTTCTCTACTCTATACGATAGCCCCTGTCGTAGTAGGGATTCTATGCCTTACTACTTTCTCGTTGCGTCAATTCAGAATTACAAAGCCTTTGATGGAATTGCGCGCGTTTAGGGACCGAAAATTCACCACTGCTTGTATCCTAATTCAGATTTTGTATATGGCAAATATGTTGGGAGTCACACTTTTACCGCTATACGTCCAGAATGCAAGGGGACTATCGGCGACAGTATCTGGCCTTGTGTTGTTACCATCTGCACTGCTGACGATTATTGTGACGCCAATAATAGGTAGAATGTATGACAAAAAGGGTCCACGTATCATGACGCTTTTTGGGATCGTGATGCTCCTGATCGGTAACTCAAGCTTTATCTTCTTCGACGGCAAAGTGTCAATCGTCCTTGTAATTGTTGCCTATTGCTTTAGGGTTATAGGAATAGCAATTATCATGCCGTTGATGGCTTATGGCTTAGGAGATTTGAGGGAGGAAATGATTTCCCATGGAAACGCGCTTATTTCGTCCGCTCGACAAATGGGGGGATCAGTGGGAACAACGATTCTTATATCGGTCGCGAGTCTAAATTCCACACGGTCAGTCATTGACGCTCATGGAATTAACGTATCATTTGCCATCCAATCGATTATTTACGGTGCCATCCTTATATATGCGTTCGTTATGATTCGAGAGCATAAAATAGCAAAATAATAATTGTTCACTACTGAAATAGTTTTCTTCTATGTATTTCTGAGATTTATATTTTAAGAGAAAATGCCTCAAATCCATTTAGGATTGAGGCATTTTTTTGTATATGATTTATTAAAAAATGAAAGGGTAGTGGTGTAGATACAAATTATTAGGGAGATGCAGATTGTTCTTAATCTTTATATTACTTTTGATATAAATTGAGTAGATATTACTCACCGAGGGATTTTCCAAAAGTAAGGAATTTTATTAGAACTAATAGAGTGTTTAAGATAAGTAAAAAGTATCGTATTTCACGATAAAAGTGCTTTAAATCCATATTGTAAATTTTATCCTTATAAGGTAATTTTATAAATAAAAACCAATGAGGTGTGAAATGGGAAATTTACAAGTAGAACATGAATTAGGAAGTAAATTAGTTTTACCAAATAGTGATCAATATGAAGAAAGACGACAAATTTTTAATTCAGTGATAGACTACAAGCCGGCAGCAATAGTAGTTTGTGAGACGGAACAGGATGTTGTAGCATCGGTTAAATTAGCAAAAGCACAAAAATGGTCTGTTGCTGTGAAAAATGGGGGACACCATTTAGCTGGCTTTGCAGTAGCTGAAGGTAGCCTTGTTGTAGATATTACAAATATGAAGAGCATTCAAGTGAATGAAAATCTTAAAACTGTTGAAGTAGCAGCTGGTGTAAAATCAGGTGAACTTAATAATGAAACACAAAAGTATGGTTTAGCAGTGCCATTAGGAACAGCTTCTGGAACAGGTGTATTTGGTGTTGCTTTAAGTGGTGGGATTGGATATTTACGTGGTGTACATGGTTTAACATGCGACAATATTATATGTGCATCTATCGTGACAGCAGAGGGAGAATTACTTGAAGTAGATGAAAACAATCATCCAGATTTATTATGGGCCATTCGTGGAGGTGGTGGTAACTTCGGTGTTGTCACAAAGCTAGTTTTCCAAGCTTATGAAGTAGGTCCAGAAGTGTTAGCGCTGGATGTAATGTATGACTATGCGGATGCCAAAGGAATATTTACAAAAGCACAAGCATATATCAAGCTAGCACCAAAAGAATCAGTAGCGGTGAATTTTACAGTCGCTACATTACCTCCAGATCCATCTTTACCTGAATTTTTACACTTCAAAAAAGTCATCATGGTATTAGGTTTATACGCAGGTGATGCGAATGAAGGTGAAAGCATTGTTCAACCGTTACGTGAACTTGCAAAACCGATTGCGGATCAAACAGCGGTTATGCCTTTCTTACAATTACAACAAAAATTAGATCCTATGATTCCACCACGTGTAAATTGCTTCGGTACTTCATTATTCTTAGATGAGCTAACTGAAGAGTCATTGGATGCATTTTTAGGATTTGTTGATTCACCGCCAGCACCAGGTATTTTAGTACAACTTTGGTCATTAGGTGGCAAGATGAATGAAATTACTGCTGATCAATCACCATTTGCCATTCGTGATGCGAAATGGGCACTTTTAGTCGATGCGATGGCGATGAATGGGGAAGATGAAGCATGTCAGAAATGGATAGATGAAGTATACGAAGGACTATTACCATTTTCACATAATAAAGCTTCTTATTTAAATGCTATTTGTCCAGCACCAGATGTAACAACACATGCCTTTGGACAAAATTTAGAGCGCCTAGCACAAGTGAAAAAGCAATATGACCCAACGAATACATTCCGAAATAACCATAATATTGAAGTAACTGAATAAGATTGTTACATTCGAGTATTATTAAAGTAAACGCAACAAATCCTTTAAAATTAAGGTTTTGTTGCGTTTTTGTAGTTTCTTTGAATATTGGGAAATGTTGTGAGAGAAAATCTAGCCACATTTACAATTAATCTAGCCACTTTTTGTCGAAAACTAGCCACTTTTTATAATAATCTAGTCACTTTAATTTTCCTAAGTCTAATAAAATTCGTGCTTTCTTGCCAGTTGCAGGTGCATTTTTTATATGTTTCAACCCATCTTTTTCATTTCTATTTATTTCATAGTATAATAAGGGAACCACTGAAATAGAGAGGTAGATTATGATACAACAAGCACACCAGATTTTAAAACAATATTTTGGTTATGATAGTTTTCGTATAGGACAACAGCAGGTGATTGAGAATGTGCTTAATGGACATGATACATTATGTGTCATGCCAACAGGTGGTGGGAAATCATTATGCTATCAAGTACCTGCCTTATGTGTAGAGGGCACAACTGTCGTAATTTCTCCATTAATCTCCTTAATGAAGGACCAAGTTGATCTTCTTCATTCCAATGGCATACAAGCTGCCTACATTAATAGTTCATTAACTTATAGTCAAATCAATGAAACAATGGAAAATGTGAAAAATGGCTTTGTAAAACTGCTCTATATTGCTCCAGAGCGACTAGAGAATGAGATGTTTAGAAATGAGCTCTCAGAGCTACAAGTTCCGTTAATTGCTATCGATGAAGCTCACTGTATTTCCCAATGGGGACATGATTTTAGACCAAGTTATCGAACGATTTCTTCCCTTGTTTCTCTTTGGCCAAAAAAGCCGACTGTGATCGCCTTAACAGCGACTGCAACACCTTCAGTAAGTGAAGATATATGTTCCTTATTACACATTAATCAAGATGATAGTTTTATTACAGGTTTTTCCCGAGATAATCTTTCATTCAAAGTGTTAATTGGAGAGAATAGAGAGCAGTATATTAAAAAGTACGTGAAAAATAATTCAAACGAAGTCGGCATTATTTATGCGGCAACAAGAAAATCTGTAGAAACCGTGTACGAGTTATTATTAAAAAATGGAGTACGCGTTGCCAAGTACCATGGGGGTATGGGAGAAAACGATAGAACTGAGGAACAAAATCGATTTTTACAAGATGAAGTTCAAGTCATGGTGGCAACGAATGCGTTTGGGATGGGAATTAATAAAACGAACGTACGTTTCGTTATACATTATCAAATGCCTCGTAATATGGAGAGCTATTATCAAGAAGCAGGAAGAGCTGGACGAGATGGGTTACCTAGTGAATGTATATTACTTTATAGCTCATCAGATGAGCAGACACAACGTTTCCTAATAGACCAAACACAAGACCGCTCCAGAATTCCCTTAGAACTAGAGAAGCTCCAAAGTATGGTTGATTACTGTCATACAGAGAATTGTTTACAATCATACATCATTCAATATTTTGGTGAAACCCAAATAGTAGAATGTAAACAATGTAGCAATTGTATCGATGAGCGACCTAAAATGGATGTAACAGAAGATGCACAAAAAGTGTTGTCCTGCGTTGTAAGAATGGGGCAAAAATTTGGGAAGACAATTACCGCACAAGTATTAGCAGGTTCACGCAATAAAAAAATCGAAGGATTTAGGCATTTATCTACATTTGGTATCTTAAAAGCGATGACAGCAAAAGAAATTTCAAATTTTATCGAATTCCTTATATCAGAGAAGGTATTATTAGTTCAGCCAGGACAATTTCCCACAATCTATATTTCCGATGAAGGGAAAGATGTTCTTTTAGGTAAAAGGAAAATATTCCGTCGTCTAAAGGTTGAAGAAACAACAATAAAACGTGACGATCCGTTATTTGAACATTTACGAGCGATTCGAAAAGAAATCGCGGAGCAAGAAGGAGTGCCGCCATTTGTTGTCTTTTCTGATAAAACATTAAAAGATATGTGTGAGAAAAAACCAACAGATGAGCAGACATTCTTAGAGGTAAGTGGAGTAGGTCAAAATAAACTAGAACGATATGGTTCTAGTTTCCTTGCAGCAATCAGTGAATTTATCTCTATCTCTTAAAAATTCGATAGATTGCCATGAAAGCATAAAAGGCGACAAAATCCATCTTGGATTTGTCGCCTTTTGTTAATTTTTCTTATTGCCCATGAAATGATTGTATTTCGATTATTTCCAATGGTCATTTATAAACTCATCGCGACCCGATTTTGCGCGGTCTTCTTTATAATAAGCTTCTTCTTTTTTATAGTAGTCTTGGTGGTAATCTTCTGCTTCATAGAACGTACTAGCTTCCCTAATTTGGGTAACGATAGGCTTCTTAAATCGTCCACTTTCAGCTAGTTGCTGTTTAGATTGTTCAGCTATTTTTCGCTGTTCTTCTGAATGATAGAAAATCGCCGTTTTATAAGATTCCCCACGATCATGGAATTGCCCACCATCATCTGTTGGGTCAATTTGCATCCAATAGATTTCTAATAATTTATCATAGGGGAAAATAATTGGATCGAATTCGATTTGAACGACTTCTAAGTGCCCCGTATTCCCTTTTTTTACTTGTTCATATGTAGGGTTGTCAACTACTCCACCCATATAGCCTGAAGTTACTTTATGTATTCCATCCCATTCTACAAAAGGTTTTACCATACACCAGAAACATCCACCTGCAAATGTAGCTTTTTCCATATTTTTATGCCTCCAATGCTTAAAATAAGTAGTATTGTAACATGTTATAGATAATAGAACAAATTATTACAATTTAGTCGTTTGTAATTTCAAGCTTCTTGTCATAGGTCGTAGTATAATAATGGAAAAATGAACCTTTCTATCACTCTAAACGTCTCGTAACTTGAATTATTAAAGGGGAGATTACATATGGATGAAAAACAAACAGAAACAAAACGACAGACCCGATATAAAAAAAGGAGATTACGAAAGGGAAGAGTGGTATTTACACTGTTATTCTTCGTACTAATAGGAGGCGGTATTTTTTCATTCTTTCAATATCAAAATGGGCTAAATCTTGCCGAGGAAAAGAAATTACCTAAGGAAGAATTTGTTGCAGATGAAGCGCACGATAAAATCGAAAATTATTTGATTATAGGTGTAGATAGTCGAGGAGAAGAACAATCGCGTTCAGATACGATGATGTTATTATCTTGGAACCGAGATACGAACGATTTAAAATTAGTTTCCTTTATGCGTGATATTTATGCAGATATCCCAGGCTATAAATCCTATAAACTAAATACTGCCTATTATTTAGGTGGCGTACAATTGCTAAAAGACACGTTAAATTCTATGTTTGAAGTGCCAATACAACATTATGCGCTAATTGATTTTAAAAGTTTTGAATCACTGATCGACATTCTTGCACCAAAGGGAATTGAAGTAGATGTTGAGAAGGATATGTCTGCTCATATTGGAGTTACTTTATCAAAAGGTGTGCAACGTTTAAATGGACAAGAACTCTTAGGCTATGCTCGCTTCCGACATGATACCGAAGGAGATTTTGGTCGTGTTGAACGACAACAAAAAGTAATCGATGCTTTAAAGGATGAACTATTATCGCCTAAAAATCTAGACAATATTCCTAAATTAGTTGGCGCAGCTCAAGGATATATCACAACAGATTTATCAACCAAAACGGAGATAAAAACGATACTTTCTCTTGCAGTTGGAGGAAAAGTAGAAATCGAAAAAATGACGATTCCTGTGGAGGGAAGTTATACTTATGGATCTTATCAACATGCTGGTGATGTGATTGAAATTGATGTTGAACAGAATAAACAGCAATTACATGATTTCTTACAGCTTGATGAGGAGGAGTAATTTTCAGAAATTGTTCATAAATCGATAGTATATTTTCAAATTCCAACTATTGGTAGATGTTACACTTTATGAAAAAACATTATTCATGATAAAATATTATTACTAATAAATTCATAGTTTGAAGAGGTGGTTTTTTGGAAAGAGAAAAAGGTTATGAGGATCGGTTAACAAGGGAAAGATCATCATTTTTTCAAACGAGATTTATCCGATTTTTAGGTGGGAAAAATTTATTATTTTTACTCATCTCCTTATTATTAGCAGGATGCATTATTTTTGTATTCGATAAAGTTAAGTTTATTTTTTATCCTCTTCAAGTATTATTTGAGGTCGTTATTTTACCAGGTGTACTAGCTATTATTGGTTACTATTTATTACGACCATTTGTTCGGTTGGCAGAAAAAAGCGGAAAAGGGAAATTTCCTCGTAGCCTTGTAATTCTTATTCTATACGTGATTGTGGGGGCTCTTCTTACATTACTTTCACTACTTGTATATCCTTTTTTAAGAGATCAATTTACAAACTTAGTAGAAGAATTCCCTAATTATTTTATGAGATTTATTGAAACAACAGTTACGTTCTTAAATAATTCAAGATTCGATGAGTTGTTTTCAAAATACTTTGATTATGATGAAGTATTAACAAATGTAACAAATGATCTTGTCACTACGATGAAAGATACATTCGCAAATGTTGCATCTAGTATTGCTTCAGGAATTACTGGGTTCGTCTCAACTTTAACAGGCATCGTACTTTCGTTAGTTACAGTTCCCTTTATCTTATTTTATTTACTTTATGAAGGAGAAAAGTTACCCAAATTTATCTTACGACTTTTCCCCCCGCGTGCGCGAAATGAAGTAGGTCAAGTATTAAAAGAAATGGATAAACAAGTGAGCTCATACATACTTGGACAAATTCTAGTGTCCATTTGTATTGGCGTTATGATGACAATAGGATTTTTAATTATTGGACTTGATTATGCATTCTTATTAGGTATTTTAGCCATGGTTACAAGTGTTGTTCCTTATCTAGGACCAGCTATTGCTATTATTCCGGCACTTGTCATTGCGATTGTTACATCCCCAATGATGCTAGTATATTTAATCATTGTTTGGACGGTCGTTCAATTAGTGGAAGGGAAGTTTATTACGCCAAATATTATGGGGAAATCCCTATCGGTCCATCCAATAACGATTATCTTTGTTTTATTAACTTTCGGCTCATTATTTGGGGTTGCTGGGGTTATCTTAGGGATCCCGGCTTATGCCTTACTGAAAGTATTAGTAAGTCATTTATTCGGTTTAATGAAAAGAAGATACAATCGATATGAACGTGATACTGAAAATAAATATGAAATATAAAAATGTTGCTAGATAATAAAAAGCCTCGAAAATTTCGAGGCTTTTTTTATAGAATTTTTAACTTGGATTCTTTTTATATGGAGATATTTTTTAGACGATTCAGTGCTTCATTTAACAGGTCTACATTTTGTACAAGTGCTAAACGCACATAACCTTCGCCTTCTGATCCAAAGGCAGTACCAGGCACCATAAGTACACCCGTTTGCTCTATTGCTTTAAATGCAAAGGAAACACTATCAACTGCATAAGGATACTTGGCCCAAACAAACATACCGCCATTGGAAGGTGCTACTTCCCAACCTAATTGTTGAAGACCGTTCACAAGCGTAGTATGACGTTCTTTAAATGTTGTACGCAATGAACTAGTGATTTCTTCTGAATGGTCTAGTGCAAGGGCAGCTGTTTTTTGAATTGGATCGAAAATACCAAAATCTAAATTTGATTTTAGTTGTTTTAAGATGGAAACCATTTCTGCATTCCCTGCAATATACGCAACACGTGCACCTGCTAAACTAAAGCTTTTTGATAAGGAATTGATTTCTAATCCTACTTCTTTTGCACCAGGTGTCGCTAAGAAGCTAATAGGAGCGTCACCTGTAAAGTAAAATTCGGAATAAGCTGCATCGTGTAAAACAATAATATTATATTTTTTTGCAAATTCGACTACTTCTGTAAAATACTCAAAAGAAGGCTCCATTGGAACAGGATTCCCAGGCATATTTAATATTAAAAGTTTTGCTTTTTGTGCTATCTCTTCAGGAATTCCCTTTAAATTAGGTCGGAATCCATCTTTTTCATCTAGTGGTATGTAAAAGGGAGTTGCTCCTGCTAATGTAATACCAGCTGCATAAGCGACATATCCAGGATTTGTTGTTAAGACAACATCCTCAGGGTCACAAAAGGCAATTGGTAAATGAACGAGACCTTCCTGGGAGCCAATCGTTTGAACAATCTCAGTTTCAGGATCTAAGACGACATTGTTAACTCGTTTATAATAATTTGCAACCGCTTTGTAAAACTCATTGGAACCAGTTAATGTATAACCGTATGAGGTAGACTGTTTACTCAAATCCGACATTGATTGAAGTAGCATATCATGCGGAGGGATATCGGGACTACCTAAACTTAAATCAATTAAGTTTGCTCCAGAGTTTTTTTCATGTTGCTTAGCAAAGGCTTTTAAACTACCAAATATAGCTGGTTCAAATAACGACATTTTCTTTGACGGATTTACATTCAAAGTGGAACACTCCTTATACACTAACAAAATATAAAACACATTTTAACATACGAGTGTAAGAAATTCGCTATTAAATCAGAAAAAATAAAATAAATAGAAAATAATGAGAAAGATTTTGGCTTTGGAAGCTGATACTATATTATTTATAGAAAACTTTTACAAAATGAAATTTCTAAATACTTGCATTTACAAAAAGAGCGTGTTGAGGTGAAGAGTATGATTGTACATTCTTTAAGTGGACCAAGTGGAACTGGGAAAAGTACGAGTGCGATTCAATTTGCTTATGAAAATGAAATTGAAGCAATCATTGATGATGGGTTATTAATTTTTAAAGGAGAAAAAATAGCAGGAACATCAGCAAAATTTGAAAAAAATACAATTACAGCTGTTCGCAGAGCAATCTTCCAAGACGAAGTACATAGAAATGAAGTCATTGATGCCCTAAAAGAGCATAATGTAGAATCAATACTTATCATTGGTACTTCAGATAACATGACGAAAAAAATAGCAAAGCGACTACAGATTGAACCCATCCAATATTTCCACCATATTGAAAGTATACGATCAAAAAGAGAAATACAAATGGCACAATTTATTAGAAGAACACAAGGGAAACATGTAATGCCCATTCCTTTTAAGCAAGTCGAACAGAATTTCTTTAAACGATTTATTCAAAGAGGGTTTGATATTTTTTCCAAAAGCAGGGTGAAGCTGGGAGAGACGACGATTGTTCAACCTGATTTTCATCATGAAGTAATTGATATTTCTAAAAATGTATATCTTGATTTAATAAAATATGTTGTAGAACAAGATCAGGTGATTGCGAAGATAGATTCTATACATTTTGTTATGAAAGATTATCGACAAATTTTATCCCTATCGATTTATCTTCGTTCACCAGTAAATTATGATGTAATGGAAAAAATGCGCGGTCTACAACAAGTATTAGCTGATCAATTTCTTCTTCATTTTGAATTTGAACCATCTACGATTGATATTCAAATAAAAGGACTCTTGTAGATATGGCAAAGGCAACCCAGAATAATTACTGTGGTTGCCTTTATTGTTTTATCTAGAAAATTTAGGTTGACGTTTTTCAACAAATGCACGGACGCCTTCGGGAAAGTCATTATGGTCGACAAAAGGTGTTGAAGATTTCCATAGAACTGGAGTGGAATCTAGACATTCTTGTACAGAGTTCTTTACTGCTCGTAATGAAGAAGGGGCCATTCCTGCAACAAGTTTCCCCATACGAATAGCAAATTTGTTTAAATCTTTTTCAGCAACTAAATAATTTAACATCCCCGCTTTATATGCTTCTTCTGCTTTATACATTCGGCCAGTGAAAACGAAATCCTTAGTAGCAGATGGACCAACTAAATCAACTAAACGCTTCGCAAATTTATTATTTAAAGTTATACCAAGTTTCCCAACAGGAATGCCCATACGAGCTTTATCTGATCCAATTCTAATATCACAAGCAAGTGCTAATTCGAGGCCAGCTCCCATTGCAGGACCATTAATAACTCCAATAACAGGGATCGGTAACCTTTCAATAGTAGAAATAGTATTCTCCATATGCACAAAAGCTTCTTCTGCTTCTTCTAATGAAATGGCATTAAACTCTTTTATATCTGATCCTGCTGTGAAATTATCACCAGAACCCCGTAAAATCAAAACCTTATTTTTGGGATTATCAAGAGTTTGTTTTGCGATTTTCGCTAATTGTGCCCACATATTTGCAGTCAATGCATTTTTTAATTGTGGTCGATGAATTGTAATAATCGCTAATCCAGCGGTTTCTTGATAAATAATTTTAGCATCTTCTTCCTCTAATCTTGTTGTACGTACTTGCATTCAAACATCCCCTTTAGTTTGTTATGCACATTATATCGTACAATAATATTTATTCGCATCAAATTTTGAATATTCAAACAAAAAACAAGAAAAAGAAAGGGTATTTATAATAATCTTAAGGTAGAATTTACAATTTTGGAAAATAAATTCTGAGAAAATTTTACTAACTGTTAAGTAAACTCTTTCGATATAACATATTATCCGACACTTTTATAGATCAAATAAACACATACACGCACTAACACAAAAGATGCTTTTAATCAAATTACGCAAAGTAAATTAAGAGTGGCAATAAGATAGAAGAAAAGGGGATTTCTTTCTGGAAAGATAACACCTAATAGTTGCATATTATCCGACTCATAATATATAATTGGAAATATATACCACGCACACTAACAATATAAAAACAAATTAACTAAACGCAAAGTAGATAAGGAGTGACAGAGAAATGGATGAAATTGTAATTAAATATAAAACCTATTTAGAAGCTTTAAAAAAATCCCCTCATACTGTGAAACAATACTGTATAGATACTCAACAATTTATTACTTTTATGAAAGAAGCTCATTTTACTTTTGGCGATTCGATCAAAAAAGTTATTATATCCTATAATGAATATCTACAAGAAAGGTTTTCATCAATCTCCAGTATCAATCGTAAAAGAGCATCCTTACATCACTTTTTAAACTTCTTACTGCTACGCGAAATAATCCGTGAAATACCGGAAAGTTTATTAAAACCATTGAAACTTGAAACGAAACAACTTCAAATTTTATCAACGAATCAAGTGAAAAGTGTCTTGAATTTTTGGTTTGAAGCTTATCAATCCACAGAGGATGTTGAATACAAATGGCTCGCGTTGAGAAACTTTTGTCTTGTTAATATGATTTTTGAACTTGGAGTAAAGCCTTACGAAATCATAGCATTGAAGTGGAGGCAAATAAAAGGTAATGAAATCTCAATTAGCCAAAAGCATAGAAAACTTTCTTTATCTGACTCGCTTTGTAAATGGTTAGATTTATATCAATATGAGACGGAAAATATTTTCCCAACGAATCATGAGTTTGTTTGGCTAGGGCTTGGAAATAAACAAAATGATCCGATAACAGTAAAAACGATTGAAAGAATATTTCAATCCATTTCAAAAGGTCTAGGTTTTAAAGTAACAGCAACGACACTTCGTTATACATGTATCCATACAGAATACAAACAAATCTACGATGAGCAGCTAACAGATCTCTATACGAAATATGGCTACTCACGTAAAAGTGTTTTACTTGAACGAGTGAGAAGGTTTAAGTAACGATTCCAAATTACCTGAAGAATGTAGTGTTTGGTGGAGGAGAGAACCTTCTAAGACGAAACAGAGCCAGAGATCAGTTGAACGGTAGAAGTGAGCTGTTCTCTATTACGAGACAGACCCAGAAACTAGTTGTAAGGTAGAAGAAACACGTTCTCAAAGACGAAACGAAGCTTGAGAACTATTGTTTGGTAGAAGAGAGCCTTTCTCTAAGACGAAACAGAGTTCGAAAGTAGTTGTACGGTAGAAGAGAGAGCGTCTCTAAGACGAAACAGAGCTCGAGATTCGTTGTTTGGTAGAAGAGAGCCCTTCTCAAAGACGAAACAAAGTTCGTAAGCAGTTGAACGGTAGAAGAGAGACCTTCTCTAAGACAAAACAAAGTTCGAAAGTAGTTGTACGGTAGAAGAGAGACACTCTCTAAGACGAAACAGAGCTCGAGATTCGTTGTTTGGTAGAAGAGAGACCTTCTCTAAGTCGTAACAGAGCCAGAAAGTGGTTGTATGGTAGAAGAAACACGTTCTCTAAGACGAAACAAAGTTTGAAAACAGTTGTACGGTACAAGAGAGAACGTTTCTAAGACGAAACAGAGCTCGAGATCGGTTGTTTGGTAGAAGAGAGCCCTTCTCAAAGACGAAACAAAGTTCGTAAGCAGTTGAACGGTAGAAGAGAGCCCTTCTCAAAGACGATACAGAGTTCGAAAGCAGTTGAACGGTAGAAGAGAGCCGTTCTCTAAAACGATACAGTGCAAGAAAGCAGTTGTTTGGTAGAAGAGAGTCTTTCTCTAAGACAAAACAGAGCCAGAAAGTGGTTGGATGGTAGAAGAAACACGTTTTCTAAGACGAAACAAAGCTCGAGATCAGTTGTTTGGTAGAAGAAAACCTTTCTCTAAGACGAAACAGAGCCAGAAAATAGTTGAATGGTAGAAGAAACACGTTCTCTAAGACGAAACAGAGCCAGAAAGCAGTTGTACGGTAGAAGAGAGCCCTTCTCGAAGACAAAACAGAGTTCAGAAGTAGTTGAACGGTAGAAGAGAGCCCTTCTCTAAAACGAAACAGTGCTAAAAAGCAGTTGAATGGTAGAAGAAGCAAGTTCTCTAAGACGAAACAGAGCCAGAAAACAGTTGAACAGTAGAAGAAAGCCGTTCTCTAAGACAAACTGAATCTCAAAAACAATTAAACAGTAGAAAAGAGTGCGTGTTTGAGCCAGTGCAGTCGACGGCTACACCTTTCACTACAAGTAGAGGTTATTCAAAGAGAAATATTAAAGCTTCCTAGAGTAATAGCAATTTTATTTACTACTGTAAGCGAAGCGGTAGGAGCACCGAGTGAGTGACTAGTGCATGAGCGTGACGATGTATACGCCTCTCCGAAGCGAAAATCAATCCAAAAAAATCCATCATTTTCCAATTTTAGAAAAATGATGGATTTAGTAGCAAACTAGTAGTTTTTATTCGTAATTTACTTTATAGTCATCGGATTTAAACCATTTTAATTTTGATTCAAATATTTTAATAAATACTAGATTTAATAGTATAGGTAAGCCAATAAATAACACTAATGAAATCACTACACTTTCCACATTCCATCCGACAATATCTAAATATTTAAGAGGTCCGACAAAGCCAGCTAATCCAAATCCAGCACTGTAAGGAGTTCCTTCAATTTGGAAGACACCACCTAGGCCACCTAGAATTGCAGCTGTTAAAATCATCGGTAATGCAATTTTCGGCTTCATAAAGAAGTTACGCATTTGAATTTTTGCCGAAGCGACGTGTGCTAGGGCAGTTCCGAAATTATTAGAACGTATGCTAGCGATACACATTCCTACACCAGAAGCACAAACACCTAGGTTTGCTGCACCTGCTCCTACTCCTGAAAGCATAATTACTGTTGCAACACCAATAGTTGAGATTGGTGAAATGATAAGAATTGAAAAGATCATTGCGATTAATGCGCCCATAATAACAGGTTGAAGATCAGTTAAATACATAATTCCATCACCAATTAATAGTGAAGTAGTTTTTACGTAAGGTAAGATAGCATAACCAATAAGACCAGGAATGAAAATTGTTAAAGCTGGCATTGCTAGTAATGTCCAATCTTTTAACTTACTACCTAAAAATTGTACGATTACAATTGCTAGAGCTGTTGTTAAACCAATATTAATAACTGTACCGATACCTGCCATTGTTATAGAACCATCTTCCATAACTGTTGTAACACCACTACCGATAAATGCAGCTAATCCTACCGAACATGTTTGGATTGGTGTTAATTTAAATTGAATACCTGCCATAACTCCGATGACAACCGGTAATAAACTCATAACAATAACCGAAGTATTTAAAACTAATTCAAAAAATGGTACGTAGGGAATTACTAATTTTAATATTTCTCCGACAAGAGCGTTAGGAATTAAACAAACGACAATTCCCAAACTCATACCAGTTAATAGTTTGTTGAAAAATTCTTTCATGATGCAACATATCCTCTCTAGTTGTTGTTTTATCAATATAACATTGCGATGTGATGTTAAGATTATATATAGTTTTTGAAGATTATTTCAATACTAAATTTTCTGATATATTATACCAACTGTAAGTAATAGTATTTTTAGAGAATGGAAACGGTTTTTTAGAGAAAAACATTATATAATTAATAATATTTAAATTGAAGTTTCGTTCCAATTTTCTTACTTTTTAAAATTTTAATTTTCCACTTATTCCAGTTCTTACCTATAAAGTTCCTATTTATTGGCTAAAAGCAGGATAATGGAATATAGTTAATAGTGTTCTTAATATTAAAGAGTAGGGAACCGAAATATCGTGAGAGGAAGAAAAGAGTTATGTTAAAAGAAAAAGTTTTTGAACAATTAAAAACAGCTATGAAAGAAAAAAATGTTTTAGCAAAAGGAGTCCTTACAGTTCTGAAATCAGCTTTAGATACAGCTGAAAAAGAAAAAGGTGGTCCTTTATCAAACGAAGACGAAATCGCAATTGTGAATCGTGAAATCAAACAAACAAACCAAGCTTTAGATGGTGCTAAACAAGCAAACCGCGAGGATTTAATTGAAAAGGAAGAAGCAAAACTTTCCTTATTGAAAAGCTTTTTACCAAAACAATTATCAGAAGAAGAAATCGTATCAGAGTTAACTGATGCGGGCATTAGTAAAGGGATGAATATGGGAGATGCCATGAAAATCGCTAAACCTTTATTAACTGGCAAAGCTGATGGGGCAACGATTTCTAAAGTAGTTAAAAGTTTAATTTCTTAATAAGTATTTGATCACTCACGTGTTGGATTTGTTCCATTCGCGTGAGTTTTTTTATGAATAAAACTCCTATTAAATATCCTTCTAGTTCTTCAAATGGCTACGCGATAAAACAAACCACACATTTATATCCAATGATCAATCAGTGTAATAATTTAATTATTTATTCTGAAAAATTATTGACTCTAAATAAAAACTGTACTATATTAATTTATAAATAAATAAACTGTTATAGAACAAAAAGGAAGGAATGTAGTGTATGTCTTTATATCGGGAAGGCTATGAATATTATGTATTGAAATGCTTAGAATTTGAATTGGATCCAATCGATTTTGCTTATTTTGTGGAAAAACTTTCACGAGAACAATTAGAGGCATTTAATGTTAAAGCAAAACAGATGAAGGGGTGGGTGTAATGGTTGAGTATCGTGCTGGTTATAATTATTATAGAAATGCTTGTCTTCAATATGGATTAAGACCTATACAATTTGACTTTTTTGTAACGAGCTTATCGAAAGAGCAATTAGACGCTTATAATAAAAAAGCCGAGCAAAAAAAGGGTGCATAATCTTGAATAGTAAACTTTATATAGGAAATATGTCTTATAACAACCTTACGTAATTATTCAAGTAAGGTTGTTTTTTATTGCTTACTTTTTCTTTTTCAATGCCATTTTACTAATAAACATCCAAGAAATTGCATAAATCGCAATATCTTTACAACATTATGCTATTATCTACTCAGAATTCCTTGTATAATAGGCTATAATACTTGAAAATAAACTATTTTTCGACATTTCAGTGATTATAGGGCGGAGGGGACCTCATGTGAAAACAAAGGAAAATCAGTCGACGGAAACCTTACTCATGGAGTATACATATGAAGAATTAAAAGAATTAAAAGCAGCAATTGATGAAGCAGTTATCATTGCCGTTACTGATCAAAAGGGGACCATCACAGATTTGAATGATCGGTTCTGTGAAATCTCAAAATATAATCGTGAAGAATTAATTGGTCAAAATCACCGTATCTTAAATTCCGGTTTCCATTCAAAAGAGTTCTTTATAAATATGTGGAAAACAATAGGAAATGGTCAAACGTGGCAAGGTGATATTTGTAATCGAGCCAAAGATGGTTCACTTTATTGGGTACAAACAACCATCGTGCCTTTTCTAAATGAGAAGGGAAAACCCTATCAATATATTTCTATTCGGACGGATATTACAGAACAAAAGAATGTTCAAATGATCAATCACTTCGCAAATCATGATATTTTGACAGGATTACCAAACCGTCGATTTCTAGCTCAAAAATTAAATCAACTTATTGAAAAAAATAAAAAAGTACAATCGGAATTCGCCCTTTTCTTTATCGATATCAATCGATTCCGATATATTAATGATGCGCTTGGTCATAATATTGGAGACCTATTCTTAGTTGAGGTTGCAAAACGTTTTCGGTCCATTGATAAGAATGGAAACTCCTTCTATCGTTTAAATGGAGACGAATTTGTGCTTTTACTAGAAGATATAAGTCTATTGTCAGAAACAGCTTCAAACTTAATGACGATTTTTGAAAAGCCGTTCACCTTTAACAAATATGATTTTTATTCGAGTATAAGTGTAGGAATTAGTATTTATCCTCAGCATGGTAACGATGTAGACAATCTTTTAGTAAATGCTGATTTAGCTATGTATGTAGCGAAAACAAGAAAAGGAAATCAGTATGAAATCTTCAAAAATACTATGCAAGGTAAAAATGATTACATACTTATCTTTGAATCCAAGCTACGAAACGCATTAAATGAAGATCTTTTAGAGATTTATTATCAACCAAAAATGGATGTTAAAACTGAGCAACTTATTGGTATGGAAGCACTTCTACGCTGGAAAGATGATGAATTAGGGCAAATTCCACCAAGTGAATTTATTCCCTTTGCAGAAGAATGTGGTCTAATCGGTGATATTGGAGAATGGGTATTAAAACAAACAGCGCTCCAGATTAAAGAATGGGAAAAACAATTTCAATTTAATTTAAGAGTAGCAGTCAATATCTCACCATTACATTTTAAAGAACCTAATTTTGTTTCAAAATTGGTTGAAATTCTAGAGGAAACTAAAGTAAGTCCTGAAAATATTGAAATTGAAATTACTGAAATGAGCATGATGGATTATAATGATGCTTTAATTGGTAAGATTCAGGAGTTAAAAGAATTAGGGTTAACTGTTGCAATTGATGACTTTGGCACAGGCTATAGTTCATTGGGTTATTTAAAAGAGTTTCCCGTTGATACACTAAAAATTGATCGTACTTTTATACTTAACATTAGTGAAGGGGAGTCTGGGGTAGCCATGGTTGCAGCTATTATAGCTCTAGCTCACGCGCTTAAATTAAAAGTAGTTGCTGAAGGTGTAGAAACTCATGAGGAAATGGAGATTTTAAAAAAATATAATTGTGAGTACGTACAAGGCTATTACTTCAGTAGACCTTTAAATGTAGCGGATATTACAGAAAAGTTAAAAGGTCAAATGATAATATAACAAAACAGGAATAAACGATCCTATTCCTGTTTTGCATGGGGTATGATGGATGTTAAATTCCAATCATACCTTTTTTATTCATTTAATAAATCTTGTAAACGTTCGTACTCATCGTTACCTACTTCATCATAATATTGGAATAATAGATCTGCATCTACTTTAATCATATCTTTATAATTCAAATACAATTCCTCAGTCAAGTGACGAATAATAATTGGTACAGGCTTTGCGTGATTGAAGTGCTTTAAATATTTTTTGATAAAACCATCCGAAAGTTCACACCATAGGTTATTTCCAAGAGCTTCAAAATCAATATATGGGATATGAGCATTTAAGAATTCTTCTGTTAAGTGTTCATTATATTGACAAGCAACATGCCAATCGACTTTTTCTCGATAACGGTGTAACCAATGTGGTTCTAAAATAGCACTTACTAATTCAACCTGTTTTGGTGAGTATTCATAGAAAAAAGAATCCATTTCTTTATTTGAACGTTTTTTAAAGCCCATGTCATCATAGATTTGTGATGCTAAAGAAGGAATACCTTTCACCATATGCTCACTGCCAGGCCATTTATATTGTCCGCGCTCAAATTGGAAAAAGTGATATTCTAGTTTTTCTTCTTCCTCTTCGAACTCATCTTCATCGAGCAAGTGAATCGTACTATATTCACTAAAATAGGTTTCATCTTTTATAAATAAATCAATCTCTTGTTCAAAGTGATCATTAATTTTTAACTTCTGACGTTTCAATTCATTGATCATATAATTTTTAAATGACGCTGAGAGTCTGGATAAGACTGGGTAGTTATATTGTAGTGAAGAAACATCTACTTCATCTAAGTGCTCAATTAAGTAGTTTTCAGTCAACTGGTCACAAGCGTAACAAATATAGGCGAAATCCACATAATCTAAATACTTGTCAAAATCTGAAGGGTGAAGCTTGACTAAATTATATCTCCAGAAGCAATAATCATGGATGAATTTTTTTGACAAGTTAGGATTAGACTGAATAATCTGTTCCATATCCAGATCGTCGATAATTGGCCCTACATAAGAAGGGATGGATGTTACATCAAAATCCTTTGGTAAATTTAACTTTTCAAGTGCAATTTGAGGCTTGAATTTTTTTCTTCTACTTCGATCTGTTTTAAAGCTATAAGTACCTATTGAACCGCGCTCATCCAGTAAAATATAAGCTAATTCTTGTCTTTGATCTCGTGAAAGCTTAATATTTTTAGGGAATTTTACAGAGGCGTAATATGTAATGTTGGACATATCATAGAAAAATTTATAATCACCCTCTGGTGTAAAATCCGAACGAGAAGTATTTTTCTTCCAATATAATAGTGCCCCGTTGATTGGGGGATAATTGGAGAAATGAATATTTGCTATTGAGAAAATATTATGTGAAAGAGATTCATCATAGACAGTTTTGATAAATTCGATATTTTTAATTTTTAGCATGCTGTACCTCCATTACCTCTATTATATTTCTTTCGCTTCCTAAACAATAGCAAAAAGTTTTGCGAAAGAATGAAATCTTCCACATTATGCATAGAAATGCTCCAAAATACAAAGTGTGCCACTCTACTAACATATTGTATTTTCATGAATTTTAGAACTAAAAAGATTGAATTCATCATTATAAGGGGAAAAAATGTAGTTTTAATGGTATAAAGGATTTCTAAAGATTAATGAGAAATTCTGGGATAAATTTTTTCTTCATGAATCTAAAACATGTATAATTGAAATTAACTACAAAATGAATCTTAAATAAAAGTTGGTGAGGATATGAGTTCAAACTATGTTGTTTCTTTAAAGGAATCAAGGAGTCCTTTAGAGGATATTGTTGTTCCAATTAAAGAAAGAATAGGGTATATCGAAGGAAATACGCCTGTAATTCCTATTTATTTTTATCGTTTACTCGGTGTAGAGGGTGAAGAGGAAAACGATTTAAACATATATAGAAATGAATTATTTCGTCTAAATGAACAACTAACACAATATGGACGTTATGTTCGATTTGATGGACCAATTCTTACACCACAAAATGATGAAATGGAGTATTTTAAAAACTTTATAGGTTCCTCCTTGACTCAAGATCCTAAGGTATTGAAAAAACAAGCGATGTCCTTATTTTTTAATTCTCGAATTTTTTATGGTCATAGCCATTACCGAGTTATTCATAAAGCACTTCAACAGGTGATAGAGTTATTTCTACTGAAAGAATCGTTTGTTAACACGTCTAAAGTGGAAACATTTGTTGTCAAAATATTAATTTGGCTACAACGAATATTACCAAAGTTATATCCAAAGAATCAGATGATCGATATACCCAAATTACTCTTTTATGGGGATATCAAGTCACACGAGGTTTATTTTTTAATTTTTTTGTCCTTAATTGGAATGGATATTCTTTATATCCATACGGACCCAACAAAAGAGCAAAAATTCTCTGAAATAGATCCGAATGAGACATACTCTAAAAAAATGGTTTACTCAAATAGTTTTCCTCTGGAACCGTTTCCATTAGAAACAAAACGAATAAGAAAAAAAACGGTGACTTATGAGGCAAAAGAGGAAATAGAAAGTTTCTTATACGGAGAAGATGTTGGGGTATTTAAAACAAGACAATTTGAAACAGGGACGACAAAGCCAATCACCTTAAAAACGACACATGATGAATTGAAAATTCTATGGCATGAAGAGGCTAAAATTAGACCTGAATTTCAAGTGAAGGATGAAATCGTTTATGTTCCAAATTTGTTTGCAAAAATCAGTGGTACGTATTTACAATTAGAAGCCTATTGGCAAGAACTTTTTGAAATGAAGGATTGTGCCAATACAGTATTTAAAGAAAAGGTAGATTTTACACCCACTACATATAGTAGACAAGAAATGTATTCGACGTCTTTTGTCATAGATGCAAAGGGCTTAATTGATAAAGAGAAATTATTTAAACACCCTATCTATCGATTAAACTATCTAAATGAAACGGTACAAAATTTTATTGTTAGTAAGATAAATGAATTGATTGTTTCTGATATGTTTTTACAAGAGATGACCAATGATCTAAGACTTAAAATCCTAATGACGGTCATTACAGTGGACAAAGAATTCTTAAGACTAATTGAGTCATTTGACTTTACAGGTAAAGTGCCCAAGATTGTTGTTTATGATAATCAACCTGATAACTTTACTGAAACAGATATTATTTTATTATGCTATTTCAATTTAATTGGGGCAGATATTTTAATTTATACACCAACGAATTACAACAATATTGAAGCGTGGATTAATCGGAATTACTTTGATATTCATCAATTACCATCTGTTCAATTTGATTTAGAAATTCCAAATGAGATACCAAAACAAAAAACAAGTTTTTTAAAAAGACTATTTAAACGATAAGGGCTCTCCTCACGATTGGAAAAGGAGGAATAAATGATGAGTGAAATAGAAGCTCCGATGTCGGTGGAAATCGAACAAAAAACACAAGAAATCATTCGAAAAGTGAAACATTCACCAGAGATACAAGCAATTCGTAGTCAACTTAATCTTGAGAATCTAAATTCTATCGTTTCATTTGGGAGTCAATCGACAGTTGAAATCTCAAGATTTTCAGATAAGATTATAAATTCTATTCGGCAAACTAAGCTAGAAGAGGCAAAAGACTTAACTAAATATCTTAGCAATATCATGGATAGTTTTGATTTAAATGATTTTGTAAAAGAGAAAAAACCTAGCTTCTTTCAAAAGCTTTTCAATAAATCACAGGATCCAATGGAGTCCATCTATAAAAAATATGAAGTGATGCAAACGGATGTTGAAAAGGTTGGGATAACCTTAAAGAAATTTGAGACGGATATCCTTAAAGAGAATCACCAATTAGAAACAATGTTCCATCATAATCTTGCTTATTATGAGGAGCTTCAAAAATATATCGCTGCAGGAGAATTAGCTGTCGAAGAAGTTTCTAATAAGTTGATACCTGAGTGGGAACAAAGGATAAGAATGTCAGGGAATCAGTTGGATCAGCTGAAGCTTCAGAATTTAATTCAAGCAAAGGAAATGCTGGAACAACGTATCTATGATTTGAAATTAGCTGAAAATGTGGCAATTCAAAGCCTGCCAATGATAAAAGTAACTCAAATGGGCAATGACGAATTAATGCGAAAAATTAATGCATCTTTCATTGTCACACTCCCATTGTTTAAGCAAGCATTAGTTCAAACGGTTGCAATAAAACGACAGCAGGTTAGAGTAAAGGCTCAGCAAGCATTAGATAAACAAACAGCTGAAGTATTGTCCCAAAATGCGAATAATGTTACCTTACAACAAAAAGCGCTGTCTCATTTGAAATCAGGGAACCTACCTCAACTTGAACACCTTGAGAAAACATGGGGTACAATCATGCAGGGAATCAAAGATGTGAAAGAGATTTATAACGAGGCAAGTGAAAAGCGTAATGCGGGTGCTAGTAAATTAGAGAGTCTAAAGAAACGTATTGAGGAACGCTCTTAAAGAATTTGCATTGATTTAAGTAGAAATGGATCGTCTTAAAAACTTAACAAATATGAAAATAGACCACCAGAATGAAAGATTCTGATGGTCTATTTTTTTGGATTATTTTTGTAATTTATCAAACAAATGTTGTGAATAATGCTTTAAGATTAAAAATAAATGTCGATATAATGGAGAGGAGGGAAATTATGTTAAAAAAAATAAAGAAAATGCTGGTTCCAGTTATATCATCATTCGTTTTTCTGGGAATTATTTCACAAAGCGGAAGTGCCAGTGCTGCAACGAATTCGAACACTTACGCAGTACCTCTCCATGATAATGTGGCCGTATACGATAATAGTACCGGCCAATCCAATGAAGTTGCCACGATTAAGGCAAATCAACCCGTAGTCATTACCCGTGATTTTGATGCAAATTTATGGGAAGTAAAAATAGGGAATGGGTATGGATATATTAATAAGAGTGACGTTTCTCTTTCAACAACTTTGAAAACAAATAACTTAAACCAAGGCAAAGCGAACAAGAATAGTACAGTATTAATTCATTCTGATGCGCCTGTCTACGATAATACTTCTGGAAAGTTAGTACCAATGGCAACGATTAAGGAAGGGATTCGATATCCAATAGTGGCAGACTATGGTAAGAATTGGTGGTTAGTTGATATCGGAGGTCGTTTGGGGTACTTACCCAAATTTAAAACTACGATTGACCATGGAATTCCGATCCTCATGTACCACCATATCCTAAAACCAGAAGAGAAAAGAAATTCTGAATTTGCAAACGCATCAACTACTGTTACTACAGTTGAATTTGAAGAGCAAATGAAGTGGTTATATGAAAATGGGTATAAAACAATTTCGATGGAAGATTTAGAACGTTATTTGAATCGTGGAGGTAATGTCCCATCCAAATCAGTAGTAATTACTTTTGACGATGGGATTGTAAGTACAAGGGAATATGCTTACCCAGTCCTTAAGCAATATGGGTTTATAGCAGAACAGTTTATAATTACAAGTAGAACACAGGCTACTCCAGTCGAGTTTAACTGGAAAGGACTTCAGTTCCTAAGTACAATCGACATGGAAAACCTAAAGGATGTCTTCCGCTATGGTAGTCATACAAATGCTTTACATAATATCGTAAATGGAGTGAGTCTAGTAGTTTCTGAGCCAGAACATGTCGTGTATTCGGATCTTAAACTATCTAAAGAGGCTTTAAACACAAATTATTTTGCTTATCCATTTGGACAATATAATAATCAAACGATTAAAATAGTAAAAAGCTTAGGTTTTACTATGGCAGTGACTACGAAAAACGGAAAGGTTCACTTAGGTGACGATAAGCTTCAATTAAAGCGCATGGGAATTGAACCAGGTATGAACATTAATCAATTTGCAAATGAAGTAAGTAACTGATATTAAGATTTCTTTGTAAGTGTTTCATACATAAGGTTGAGGAATATATGTGCTGATAGTGAGACTAATTAAATATCCTTTTTAAAGATAGATACTCAATTAGTTTGAAAGACTTCTACTAATTACGAGTATCTTTTTTACTTTATTTTATATAAATCAGATTAGTAGTTAATAACGTTAAGAAGTCACTCTCATATAATCTCTGTATTGAAAGGGATTGTTAGGAAACCTAATGAAGAAAATTGGTGAAAAATGGTAAAAATTAACTAGAAAAAACTGCAGAAATAGTCATGTTACAGATAAAAGAAGATTACTAAATTTGTTCACAGTAATTTTAAAAATACAAAAGTGCTATTATTCAAGACGTTAAACACAGATAAATGGACATAAAAAGCGAATTTAGATAGTGGGACTATTTTATTATTTTGAATTACGTTCATTGGAATTTTTAGTTATGGTACAATGTTCCGGAAATGTAAGAAAAATATTTAAGAAATATAAGATTAATTAAAGGAGAATAGTTATCTATGGATTTTATTCGATCAGCATTGACGAAAACGAAGTCTATTTCACATGCTATTGAAGAACTGGCAAAAACATTACATAAGGAACCTGCCCTTGTTTTATTCTTTACAAGTACAGATTATTCATTTGAAGAATTAACCACCAGCTTTAGCAAGAAATACCCTAAGGCACAAATTGTTGGTGTTACTACAACAGGTGAAATTGGACCAAATGGATTTGAGGAATTTAGTTTAAGTGCACAAAGTTATTCTTCTCAATTTGGCACCATCAATGCTGTAATGATGAACGATATTGTCAAATATCCAATTTTTGAACGGGAAAACTTAGTACAAGCAGCGAAAGCAATTGGAATCAACACACAGTCAAAAACAGTTGAAAAGGAAGGATTAGCATTCGTTTTTCCAGTAGGATTACAAGCAGCTGAAGAAAAAATGCTATCTGTTGTAAATTCAATTTTTGCACATGATGGATTTCCAATATTCGGAGGAACTGCAGGAGATGATGCAAAATTTGATACGACTTATGTTAGTGTCAATGGTGACATATCATCAACGGGTGGTGCGGTTATTTTAATTAAACCGAATGTAGATTTTTACATATTGAAAGAAAACAATTTTGATAGTACAGGAAAAAAATTAAAAATTACGAAAGCAGATGCACAGAAGCGTATTGTTTATGAAATGAACGGTATTCAAGCAACAGAAGCATATGCAAAAGCAATTGGAGTCCCCGCTAAAGACCTTTCAAAATATTGGTCCTTACATCCATTAGGAAGAAAGTTTAGTGAGGACTTTTACAATGCATCTCCATTTGATGTTAAGTCTTCAGGAGCGATTGAATTTTATTGTCAAGTGTATGAAGGGGCTATTCTTGAAGTTTTACAGCCACGCGATGCAATAAAGGAGATGCAAAAAACAATTGACCATTTTACAAATCACTTCGGAGAGTTGTATGGCGTGTTAGCATGTAATTGCATATTGCGTAAGCTGCAATTTAAACAAGAGCATTTATTTCAACCGTTGAATGACCGATTAAAGCAATTACCAAATTTATGTGGCTTTTCTAGCTATGGTGAGCAATTATATAAATCTCAATTGAATCAAACAATGTTACTAATTGGATTTGGTAAGTTAAGAGTGGAGTGAGTTTGATGCTAAAAAGTTTATTTAAGAAAGAGCATCTTGCTGAACAAGTTCATCAAGAAGTTCTTGAATTATCGGATGAAGAACGTGAACAAATCATTACTAGCTTAGAGGAACTATTAAATTTATTAAAAAATGCAAGTGCTAAAAATACAGAAGGTGACAGTATTTTTATGGAGCATATTACTGACATTGCAGAATCCATTAGGGAAGATCAGGTCATTTTGAAAGCTACCTACGAAAGTGCACAAGTCATCGTTCAAGAAACTGAAGAAATACAACAAATAACAGAATCTGTTGAATCACAAGTTATAAGCAACCGTCAGCTTATACAAGAAGGTAGCAATCAAATGAATCATTTATCAGAACAAATGGACAATGTGAGTGGCATTTTTGTTAATGTTGGGGAATCGATTAATGAACTTCAAAAAGAAACCGGAGAGATAATGGAGTTTTCCAAGCTAATTGGCGGGATTGCAGATCAAACAAATTTATTAGCATTAAATGCATCGATTGAAGCAGCTCGTGCAGGTGATCATGGAAAGGGTTTTGCAGTTGTTGCATCGGAAGTACGAAAACTAGCAGAACAGAGTAAAAATGCACTCAATCAAATTAACGGCAAAGTGACGCAAATTATGGAGTATATGGAGGGTGTCGTTGATTATATAAATAAAGAGCAACAAACAGTTAATCAAGCGCAGAAAATGTCATTAGTAACGAAGGAATACTTTGATCGTATAGAGCTTTCAGAACGAGGCGTAAGTGAGAGTATGGGAACGATACAGGACGCAACGGAACAAACTCTACAACAAATTGTAAAATTTAAAAATCAATTAGAACAAGTCGTTCAATCTGGACAGTCTTCAATGGATGGCATAGAAACGTTATATCGATTCAGTGAAAAGAAATCTTATAATGCGAATGATATGATTACTTACATTATTCAAATTAAAGATTTAGTAGAAGCATTAAAAAATAATCAATTATAAATATTACTTAAAAGTACAGTAACAAAATATCTTAATAGTAGACGCTACAGACAGAACAGTGGATTATGTTGCATATTGAACTAATCGTTAAAGAATCCTATGAAATTTTCTTCTTAGGATTCTTTATTAAAATAAGCTGGATTTAATTATTTCACTTATGTTCTAAGTTGGGTGCTTTTGGGGATAGATAAAACCCAAATAAAATCATCTTCCAATAAAATTTGTATGTCCAATCCAAGGTGGATTAACTGCTCAGCCTTTGCTTGTTTTGTACTAACACCACGACGTTTCTCACCAAGAATTACAAAATCTGTCTCCTTAGTAACAGCCCCTTGCAATTGTCCTCCGAATGCTCTCACCTTTTTTGCTGCTTCAGAACGTGTCATAGTGGACAAGGCCCCTGTAAAGACAATGTTTTTCTTATCAAAGGGGTGTATAAAGTGGTGAGATTGGTCAGAGAATACAATAATTTTCGTATCTTCTTTGCTATTATTCATATACTTCTCCTAAATTGAAATGCTAAAATCAGCGACTAAATTATTATACAAGAGCAAATGAGTAAAAATAAAGGGGATTATTAGAGATGTATATATGGAAAATTCGTAAGGTTAAAGAAATGAAAAATAGCATAGTTTCCTAACTGCATTATAAAATATAGGTAAATTAGAAAAATTATCTTTAGAAAATGTAAAATAAAAAGAAAACTCACAAAGGAAAATTTATGATTAATTATATTCTAACTAATAAAATTCCTATTCTTATTGTTTCTGAAACAATCGCTTGGATTCTGTTGATTCCTATGTTTTATTTTCGACATTGGAAAAGAAATAATATAGGTTTCTTTACTTCATTGATTTTAAGCTGCTTTTTTGGCTATGTACCACATATCAGCATCCCTATAATTGCGTGTATTACCGAAGGATCACTTGACGCTCTCTATAATTCAATTGATACGCTAATATTCTTAATGATCATTATCTTATTATTTGTATTTGGCGCAACAAAAGGAAAATCATTTGTTCAAAAAATCGATAATAAAATCTATCTTATCGCTCAAAAATACAAAGCTAGAAACGAACATCAAGATTGAACCGCCCCGTAAATGTTAGACACAAATCTAACGTTTACGGGGTGTTTTTTATCAGTGGGATAGTTTAGATAGGGGTAATGAAAACTTGTTATCGAGTTTTACATCTATTATTGAAGGAATTATTATAAGAGCAGGCGTTTCTACGACGAAACGAGTGAGGGAGAGCGTGAAAAGGTAAAAGAGAGAGCTTCTCTAAGACGGAACGGAAGTGGAAGAGCTCGCAAAGGTAGAAGAGAAGGCGTCTCTACGACGAAAGGTAAGTGGAAGAGCTCGCAAAGGTTGAAGAGAATACGTCTCTACGACGAAATGGAAGTGGAATAGCCCGAAAAGGTAGAAGAGAAGGCGTCTCTACGACGAAATGGAAGTGGGATAGCCCGGAAAGGTAGAAGAGAAGGCGTCTTGAGTCATTCTGGTAAAAGAAAATCCGCAATCTTCATGTTAGAACCCATTGAATAATATGCCGTTGTTACAATCTCTAGAGTTGGAAAAATACCGCCTCTCTCAATACTACTAAGATTCGCTTGTCGTGTATGATATACGTGTTGAGCTGCTACCGCTTGGCTAATTCCAGCTTTTTCTCGTACTAATTTTAATAGAGTTGCCATGTTATAATTCTCTTCTGTCATTCTAAAACCTTCCTGAAAGATTAATCAAATTTTTATTATATAGAGTTTATCGGTATTTTTATTTTAAGTATGAATTAATACGGACAGTATCAGTATTATTAAAGAATTAAATGAGTGTTTCAAGGGTTTATAGTATCTGAAAAACTATGGTATAAATTATCAAATGTTAATAAACTAATATTATTTTCTTTCAATAGCTTTATTTAGCTATAATTTATCAAAAAAAGACAAATATTTTAAAAGGAAAATTTGTACTTTAATAGAATTTATATATCGGGAAGGGTGATATTGATGATAATAATAGAATTAGAGAACGTTAGTAAATCATTTAAAGGGGGGGTATTATTTGACTCCATAAATTTAACCATTAAAAAGGGTGGGATTTATGGATTTATTGGTCCAAACGGTTCCGGTAAGACAGTTTTATTTAAAATGATCTGTGGCTTTATTTTTCCTGATGAAGGTAGAATTATTGTAAATAATCAAGAAATAGGTAACAGCAAAAATAGATTCCCAAAAGATATAGGCATTATCTTAGAAAGACCGGGCTATATAGCTAGTAAGACGGGATTTGAAAATTTAAAAGACCTTTCCCTTATTAAAAACAGAATTTCTGATAGCACAATAAAGAAATCTATGGAAATTATTGGGTTAGATCCCAACTCGAAACAAAAAGTAAAAAATTTTTCTCTTGGTATGAAACAGAAATTAGCAATATCACAAGCAATAATGGAAAATCCAGAAATACTAATAATGGACGAGCCTTTTAATGCACTAGACGAGTATAGTGTCAATATTACTCGAAAATTATTGAAGTCCTTAAAGGCAGAAGGTAAAACAATACTGCTTACAAGTCATAATAATGATGATATTAATTCATTATGCGATTATGTTTTCCGAATTAACAACAATAAAATTGAGCAAATAAATGTAGAAAGAGACAAAATGAACAGATTAGTACAGAAAACTAAAATCTAGAATTAGGTGGGTAATAGTAGCTTTACTAACTATAGGTGGAACAGTATCAGCAACAAGCACGTATCAATCATTTAGTGTCGTTGTTCCAAAGTTTAATGGTTCGGCGTTTATTAGCCCATCACAATATAAAAATGGGAACAAAACACCTATTGATTTAAATATTACTACTCTTGGTAAAGCAGTTGATACTAGAGCCGCTGGATCGGGAGGTTCTGGTTCATGGGTAAGAGTTTCGCAACTAGGCTATTATTCAATTCCTGATCCAAAAAACATAAAGGGAGATTATTCATCGCTTGAATTTAGTAGCGATCTTACTACTTATGTAGATTCTTTAGTCTCTGGAACATACAGAAATAACTAGATAACTTTATCCTTTAATAGAGATCGAATCTGCATAAGATTCGGTCTATTTATCTTCATGCAGCCTATTATATTTGAGGGTTTTTAATTCCGATTTTGGTGTGATTATTGAAAATTTAAAGTGGGAGTTGGAACAGGTGATTTTACATCAAATAAAAAAAGAACTTTTAAGAACCATGAATTGGAAGCAAATCATAATATGGGTTATTTTAATTATCCCACTACCAATCATTAAATTTTTAATGGTTGACGATGGATATATTTATAATAGACAAATTGAAGTATTTCTTAGGGTCAATTCTGACTTTGTGCCATTACTATTTCCTTTACTCATTATTGCAGCTTATACTCCTCGCTTTATTGGCGAGCAAAAAAATAATTTTTTACTATATGTAAACTCACGAATCTCATTAAAAGATTATTTTTATGTAAAGTTAATTGTAAATATTATTATCTCTTTCTTTATAGCTTTCTTCTGCGTTTTTATACCGTTTTTATTTATAATGTATATTGAGCCTAACTTGAATATAGTTACAATTTCCCCTATTAAAGGGAACATTATCCCAATTACTACATTCGAACAGTTTTTAACCTTTGGGACATTTATTTATGGCCTAATTTATTCTAGCTGGGTCGGAATAAATGGAGTTTTGTATGCAACCTTTGCTTTATTATTATTGATGATTAGTGAAAAGCCACTAGTATCATTAACTACTCCATTTATTTATTATATATTTGGTAACTTTTTAACTCAGTTGCTTAATTACGACAAGTTTTCACCAGGGAGTACAATTTTTCCGTTTTCTATTTCAATACAGCCACTTTGGACAGTCTTGGTACCATTTTGTGTTTTATTAATGATAGTATTAATACTATTTTATATCTTAAAAAGACAAGTAGGGGCTAGTTATGAATAATTTTAATTATCGACTTAACAGATTTTTAGATGAGGAATTATCAATTAAGTGGGTAATAATTGGTATTTTCCTCTATATTTACGGTTTTAGAATGCGTTCTAACTTATTCATCCTTTCAAACTCCGAGTCCAAGTTATTTAATAACTGGGATCTTATTGTAAACTTTTTTAGTGATTTAAATCTTCAAATATATTTTATTTCTCCAATATTATTATTTTTATCATTAAAAATTATTCATTTGGAGCTTGGTTTTCCACTACTTATAAGGTTGGGTTCCTATAAAAACTGGATAATACATTCAGTAATTCAATTTATAAAAAAATTATTCATTATAACTTGCATTATGGTAATCATAATCAGCTTATTATTAATTGGAGTTCCCTTAGAGTTCAAATGGAGCTTATTTTCTACAATAAATGAAGGTTTACCTAATAATTTACCCTCCAATGTAATATCTAAATATATAAGACTTCCTGGTGTATTTCTATTTTTCCAATTGACATTGTTCTTTTTATTTTTTATTGTAGTTCATCTTTTTTTGGTAATCTTATATGTATATACTAAAAGTAGACTCTATCCAACAATATGTGCAATAATGACTTGGGTATTGTTTATTGTATCGTTTAAATTATTTCCAGCATCTCATCCAACTATTATATTACCAAGTTATTTTAATTTAATACAAGGAATAAAGGGGTTTGGAAATACTTGGACACCTTTTTTTATTGTTATCCTGGGTTTATTTTTACTTAGTTTCTTAACATCTAAGATAGACAAGAAATTTAAAAGGAAGTCATTTACTTTTAACAGTAAATATGCTCTATATTGTATTCTAGTTTTACTATCTTTGTTACCAATATTACGTCAAACAAACATCAGAACAATTCAGGAAATTTATATTTTAGCTTTTTATGGGACTTCTCAAATTGGTTTTAATTTTCTCGCTTTTATGTCTTATTTAATAATTTTCTATGGATATGTTCTTCTAACATTACTGTCGTTAAATAAAGAACTAGATAATTTAAGTTATTACAAGGTGTTAAGATATGGAAATTTGATTAAATGGATTTGGAATAGTTTCGTTCCTATATTGAAATCAAACTTTTTTTTATTACTTTATCTATTCTCTTTTGTCTTATTAATTTCTTTTCTTTGCGGTGTTACCTTAAATGATACTTTTTCATCAAACAAAAGCTCTTCATTATTAATATTTTATCACTTTTTTATAAATGGTTATTTGCAAATACTGTTTTATATTTTATTCGCATTTTTAATTGGTTGGTATACAAAAAATATGTTTTATGGATTCTTTTCAATCATCACTCTTTCAATATTTATGTTACCAGGACTTAACTTACTAAAATTCATACCCTCTGGTTTAAATAGTATGGGTTATTTGCTTGATGGTGGCTCACCCTACATTACCACCTTTATTCTTCTTTTATACTTAATTGTACTAATAGGTTTAATTTATTTATTATTAAATAAAAAAGACTATGATATATAGAATTGTTCGTTAGTTATAGAAACAGTAACTAATGCCTTCATCAGTTAATATTGAAACATCGAACTGTTGAACTGAATGTTGTTGCACTTGTTTAGGGGACTATTTCGTACAATACCCTAATCCAAATAGTTACTTGTAAATGTGGGGAAGGAATATCAATTTATAATCTTCCAAATAAATAATTACAACAATAAAAACTTATATCTCTTAACTCTAAATTACAAAGGCAAAATCATTGAAATTATAGAGTATGGATAATTTACCGAGCCGAGTCCTAAGAAAAGGATTCGGTTTTTTTTATTTGAATCAATTTCATAATCGATTTTTTTAAGAGCTTAGACTGTTCCATTGTGAAAATTCGCGTGGAGCACCACGTAATGTCATTTTAGAAAAAAGCTGAAAGAACGGTTGTATATCGAAAGTGGCGAAAATCACTGTTTATGGCATTCTAATAATGTAGGATATGGCATTTAATTTGTGCAGCAGAGCCGTAGGCCCTAGCACAAATTAAAAAACCACTTGTCAACATTCCAAAATACACATACACTTCCTGTTGGGACAAACAAGCGCAGGAGGTATTAAGGAGATGTTGGCAGTGGTCGAAATTAATTATATCAGACATGAGGTAAACATAAAAGACAGTAACTATTCGGAGGTCGCACAAAGAATAGGAAGAAATCCAAGAACGGTTAAAAAGTACGCCGAACAGGATGATTTTAGTCCAGAGATGAAAATCAAACAAGTAAGACCTTCACGAGTGATGGATCCTATTAAACATATAGTAGATGAATGGTTAATAGAGGACTTTAAACAAAAAAGAAAATTTCGTAGAACGGCAAAGAGAATTTGGGAGCAATTAAAAGAGGAATTTGATTTTAAGGGTTCTGATCGAACAGTAAGAAACTATATATCCAATCGAAAAAAGGAATTATTAAATGAGGCGAGTCAAGCAGCATTATCACTAGAGAGTAAACCTGGGTCAGCACAAGTAGATTTTGGAGAAGCTCCGTTTAAATATCAGGGAGAGCAGATAACCCTACCCTATCTGGTTCTGTCATATCCATATAGTAATTCATTTTATTTTCAAGTATTCCCCTCTCAAAACAAAGAATGTTTTTTAGAAGGATTAAAACGTATTTTCACCATATGGGTGGCGTTCCAAAAACAATTAGATTCGATAATCTTTCAGCAGCCGTAAAGAAAGTATTGCCAAATGGCGAACGGCAGTTAACAGAGGAATTTCAGAACTTCGTTCTACACTATGGGTTTGAGTGTGAATTTTGTAATCCTAATAGTGGGAATGAGAAAGGCCATGTGGAAGCAATGGTGAAATATGTGAGGAACAACTATTTATTACCTGGACTCCACGTACTGAACTTAGAAGAACTTAATAAGACATTGTGGGAAAAAGCTGAAAAAGATCGTGAAAGAGAACATTATGAAAAGGAAACTTTCATCTATCAGCTATTTGAAGAAGATCGGAAAGCCTTTTTGGTTTTACCTAGTAAGGAATACCAATGTATTAGATACGAAACTGTAAAAGCTGATAAATATGGTTATGTTAAAGTAGAAAAAAATCTATATTCTACTTCACCAAGGTATGCTCTAAATAAAGTTCTAATCCGGATTTCATATAATTCAATTGATATTCTTACAGATGGCTATCAACTAGTTGTAAGCCATGCACGACTATATGGTCAATATAGAAAATCTATTAATTGGCAGCCGTACTTAAATTTAATGGCCAAACGTCCTATGGCACTCAAATATACTAGTTTCTATGAGCAGTTACCACAGGAATGGCAAGCTTATTTTAATTCCTGTACTTCTTCTGAAAAAACAGAGGCCTTGAAGTTATTGGGAACAGTGATGAAAGATTACGATTTTAGTAAAATCACTGAAGCGCTGAAGATTGCATCAGCTCATGGTCATCCTTCGGTTGAATCAATTAAACAAGTATTCTATCAACTAATCAACGGTCGAGGGATACGTGAAGAAGTACATCTCCAAAAATCATTGCCTATTATGCCGGAAGCTACTAGAGGTCTACAACATTATAATCAGCTTCTAAGAGGAGCTGAACTAAATTGAGTACGCAGATTCAAGAATTCGCTAAACGATTAAAATTAAGCTGGATTAGAGAGCATTATCACGAGTTAGAAGCAACATCAAACGAAGAGTATTTATTAAAGCTTTTTGAAAAAGAAATTGAGCAACGAGAAGAACGGAAAACCAATCTTCTACTTACACAGGCAACGTTACCTAAAGTTAATGGAAAACCTTTTGATTGGAAGGACATAGTCCTAACAGCAGGACTTAATAGTGAAGACATATTAAATGGAGTGTTCATGAATCAGCAGGAAAATCTCATTTTCTATGGTGGAGTAGGTGCAGGTAAAACTTATTTAGCTACGCTCATTGGATTAAATGCCATACAAAAGTATGGCAAGGCGGTGAAATTCTATACAGCGGCATCATTAGTTAATCGATTATTAGAAGCAAATGAAAAAGGGAATCTCAATAAGCTTTTTAAACAAATTGAAAAATTGGATCTTTTGATTTTGGATGAATTAGGATACATTCCTCTTCACAAACAAGGAGCAGAATTATTATTTCAGGTTATTTCAATGTGTTATGAAACCAAAAGCATCATAATCACGACAAACCTTCAATTCGGTCAATGGAATCACGTTTTTGGAGATCCAATATTAACGGATGCAGTAATTGATCGACTCATCCATCATTCACATTTGATTGTGTTTAAAGGGGATAGTCACCGTTATAAAGAATCAATTATTCAGAATTAAATTTCGTTGGCAAGTGGGTACATTTTTGATTGCCGTTTAATGCATTTTTTACTTGCCAAATACAAAATCACATCAAATCGGTGCGAACTTTCCATTTCGAATGTTTGAAACCCTTAATACTGAAGGGATTGGAATTATGAAATTAACTCATTTAAAGTATCTTTAATTTTTAAAAATGAAAGTAAGTTTATTTCTAGATTTTTAAGTTAAAAAATCAGACAAGGGTTAATTTGGAAGAAAATGTAACCGTCAAGTAATATTTTACAATTTCCGCTAATTTCCCTTTTACACTTTTGCTTAAAATAAATGTTGTCTATTTTTCATGCGATAGCTATCACCGTCCATGTGAATAACCTCTACTCTATGTAAAAGACGATCTAGA
>DATMGC010000089.1:0-37014 GCA_035555915.1 Ureibacillus sp.
TGCAAGAGCATCTTGAATTGTATCAAATACAGCTTCAACTGCTTTAGAAGCGTCTTTTTTAGAAAGACCTGCAGCTTCAGCAACAGAGTTTACTAATTCTGTTTTATTCACACCATTCACCTCCTCTCAAAGGGTCATGAACCTAAATCATGTAAAAAGAGTAACATATAGAAAATCCCGGCGCAACTGTATTTATCTATGTTTTTCCACAATAAATCGGTTTTTTTTATATAAAACAAAAATAACAGGACTTTTCACCCTCATAATGAAAAGTCCTGTTACTAATTTATACCATTTTTATATAAATTATACATCATCACAACGTAATAATGTAACACCTTAAAAGCTTTATAAAGTACGTACTTATCGGAAAAGTTGGTCAATTCATTTAGTATTATTGTGTTCTTTCGAATATGACCAACTTATTGATTAAGCGATCTGTTTTCCCTCAAGATGTAACAAATAAAATAAGTGCAACCATACAACTAAGTTATTTTTCCTAGAAGACCTAAATAATAAATGTTACTAAGCCACGTTCGCCTTCATTCACCATTCTTTCAATTGTTTGACGCATTCTTTTCTTAGCGTTAGGCGGTACAGCATTCATTTTATAGCGAATACCCTCTTGTAACACTTCATGAAGAGATGTGCCAAATAATTGAGTTTGCCATAACTGCTCACGATCATGCTTATAGGAATATTGCAGATCTTTTAATAATTGATTTGCATAAAATTCTGTACCAATTAAAGGTGCAAATTCCGTTTCCATATCTACTCTTATAATATGGTAAGAAGGTGCACTTGCTTTCATACGAACTCCATAGAAGTTATTTTGTTTAATGATTTCCGGTTCGCTTGGCTCGAATTCTTCCAATGTTGGTAGAGAAATTCCATAGCCATTATCACTAGCTTCATCAATCGCTTCACGGAATCTTCTTTGAGCTTGCTTCGCTTCAGCAGCTTCCTTAATGAACAGTAACCAATCCTTCTTAGTATCAATCGGAGCATCTAGCCATTCATTGCATACAGCTTTATAAATTTCTGGTTTTAATGTGACACGCACAGTAGCCAAACCTAAACCTGCATCAACTCTTTCAATTTCGCTTTCTTCTACAAAATCAATCTCACGTAGTTCCGCAGCTGCATGAGAAACATCACGAATTTTTGTTACAGAATTCAACACATTTCCTACAGCATCAGAAAGTGATACGTTTAATGGATGCGTATAATCTAAGACATCTAACCAATCTGGCTTTTCCACTTGAATATCTTCAATTGGAAATTCATATAAAGCCTCTTGAAGGATGTATTCCATATCCTTTGTATTCATTTGATCGATTGCAACTGGTATTACTGGAACTTGATATTTCTCTAGTAAATCATGACGAAGTGCCATTGTGTTATTGTGAGTTGGCATTTGACAGTTCAACACAATAACAAACGGTTTCCCAATTTCTTTCAGTTGTTGGACGATTTGCTCTTCTGCAATTTCTGCAGCATGGCGATTAATCCCATTAACCGATCCATCAGTTGTTACGACAACTCCAATGTTGGCATGATCACGAATTACTTTATCTGTACCGATTTTAGCTGCTTCCTCAAAAGGAATCGCTTCAGAATGCCATGGAGTGTGGACGTATTTCGGACCATCTTCATCCTCATAACCTCTTACACCGTCAATTACATACCCAACACAGTCAGCAAAACGAATTCGGAACGGGATTTCGCTTTCACCAATTGTAATTTCTGTTCCTTGTGCAGGAACAAACTTTGGCTCAGCAGTCATAATAACAGGACCTGGTGAACTTTGAGGTAGCTCGTCCAGTGCTCTTTTGCGATCTTCTTCGTTTACGATATTCGGGAGCACAATTGACTCCATCATTTTCTTCACAAAAGTAGACTTACCAACTCTAACAGGCCCTACAACACCGATATATACGTCCCCATTCGTTCTTTCTGCTATTTGATGAAAAATTTCTTCGCCTATTGTAGCTCCTCCTTTACGTAATTTAGTCTATGTACGACATTCTTCAAATATGAAAACGCCATGAACGAAAATTTTATATACTGAATAAGATTATCGACATTGCAGGCTTTTGAAGAAATAGTTCGTACAAACTGAGTCGCTAATATATATATATGAAAAAAGTGTTCAAAAAATATGTAAAAAAACATATTTTTTAAACACTTTGTTTAAATTGCTAGATATTTTATTGTTCATTTGTTGATTGTTGTTCCTCTGCACTAACTGCAATAGGATCATACATAAAAGTAGGTTCATTCTGATCATTTACAGTGTAAGGTAAGGAGTAAGCAGGTACAACTGGATAAGCATCCACCAAGAGCATGCGGATATCCTCTCCAGGTTTTGGTTTTACATGATTCTCTTTTATGAAATTATTTAAATCTACTGAATAATCTACATAGATTTCTCCTTCAGTTGACACTACTAAAGGAAGTAAGTTATTTGAGTATGGACTTTGAACTGTTAATTCTTCTTTATAACCAATCTTTTTAAAATCAATCGAGTAAACATAATCAGAGATTTGTTCTTTAAATGTCGGATACGCCGTGCTCATAAATCGAATTTTCAGTTCACGAATCGTCTCAGGTGTTCGTAAATCAACTAATTTCACAGTAGGATTCTCTTCTGGATCCCAAATAATATATTGGAATAACCCACCCTTTTCATATGAATTCGCAGGAGGTTTTGCTAGATATTTAGGAATTAGTTTTTCGAAATCAATGGGATATTTAATAAAAATATCCGTGTCCATATCACGCGTTTTTATAGGAAGAACACCCGTATCCGCTTGAAACTCCTCCACTGCCTTTTGGACAGAAGATAATTGAAGATCATCAGGTACTTGGCTTTCTACTTTTTCCTCCTCCGGATAAAGACAGCCTGATAAGAGAACTGTTGTTAAAACTAGGAGAAAAAACAGGCTCCATTTACTTTTCATATTCTACTCACCTCATAGATTGTTTCACTAGTTAAAGCTTCCTTTCAAGAGTTACTATGTATGTAAACTAATTTGGCCATGTCATAATGATGAGTACCATCAGTATGGAACCAATTGCAAAAATGATAAAAGCAACCAAACGTAATATGAGAGATAAACACCCATTGGTTACCCATTTTCTTGTGATTCCTACAAGCAATACAGAAAGTAACATAGCTCCAATGGAATAAAAAGAAACCCACATAACATCTAATGCATGCATCGAAGCAAGCGGTCCCCTCGAAGTCTGCATGGTTAAGTAATTCATAGAAGATAACAAGTTTTGCAAGATGTAAACCTCCTTTCACAAGAAGAGGAGGTACACTAATGCTACCTCCACATACTCATATACTACCTATTAATAATGCTAACTTTCCACTAATAAAGATCAATTTCGCGTTTTTTCATTCGAATCATTAATTCGTCTACCGCTACTTTTGGTTCTTTTTCATTAAATAATATTTCATAAAGTGCCGTAGTTAACGGCATAGGCACGTCATACTTTTGAGATAATTGATAGGCTGCTTTAGTTGTACGCACTCCTTCAACAACCATGCCAATATTCCCTAACACTTCATCTAGTTTCATGCCTTTCCCAAGCATGTTGCCTGCTCGCCAATTTCGAGAGTGAACACTTGTACATGTGGCAATTAAATCACCCATACCGGTTAAACCAGCAAATGTAAAAGGATTCCCACCCATTTTCACACCAAGGCGTGTAATTTCAGCTAATCCTCTTGTGATTAGAGCAGCCTTTGCATTATCTCCATAATTTAAGCCATCCGAAATACCTGCAGCCAAAGCAATTACGTTCTTTAATGCACCACCAAGCTCTACACCTACTACATCATCGTTTGTATAAACACGGAAATAATGATTCATAAATAAATCTTGGACCTTTTCTGCCGATTTAAGATTTGAACACGCCGCTGTAATTGTTGTGGGATGGTGTAGAACTACCTCTTCGGCATGACTCGGCCCTGAAAGTACCACAATATCTTCAATCACGTCTGGTGAAAGACTTTCTTTCAATATTTCTGAAATCCGCATAAGTGAATTAGGTTCGATCCCTTTGGATACATGAACAAATACTTTTTTGTTACGTAACGAAGACGACATTGTCTCACATACTTCACGAATCGCCTTTGTAGGTACTGCCACAACAAGAGTGTCACCATGAAGAACAGCTTCTTCTAAATTACTTGTCGCCGTTAAATTACCTGGTAATTCAATATTTGGTAAGTATTTCTGATTTGTATGAAATTGATTGATTTCATTAGCTTGTTCTTCACGATGTGTCCAAACAAGTGTATGATGACCATTTTCAGCCAATATTTGCGCTAGAGCTGTACCCCAAGAGCCTGCACCTAGAACCGTAATATTTTCCATACTTTTCTCCCCCCTATATTCAATTAGTCGCGTGCACGAGCGATTAATCGAATTGGTGTTCCTTCAAAATCAAACGTTTCACGAATTCGATTTTCTAGGAATCGTTCATAAGAGAAGTGCATTAATTCTGGATCATTAACAAACGTAACGAATGTTGGTGGTTTTACAGCAACTTGCGTCGTATAGTAAATTCTTAAACGTTTTCCTTTGTCAGATGGTGCTGGATTACGTGCAACAGAATCTTCAATAACTTCATTTAAAATTGAAGATTGGATACGCATTGCATGGTTTTCACTTACACGTTGAACAATACTTAAAATTTGATGCACGCGTTGTTTCGTTTTTGCGGATACGAAAATAATCGGCGCATAGTGTAAATACAAGAAGTGCTCACGGATTTGTTGTGTATAGTGATTCATAGTTTTTTCGTCTTTTTCAACGGCATCCCATTTATTAACTACAATAATAACAGCTTTACCTGCTTCATGTGCATAGCCAGCTATTTTCTTATCTTGCTCCTGAATACCTTCTTCACCATTTAACACAACTAAAACAACATCAGAACGTTCAATTGCTCTTAATGCACGTAGAACAGAGTATTTTTCTGTAGATTCATACACTTTCCCTTTTTTACGCATTCCCGCTGTATCAATGATGACATACTCTTGTCCATCATAAGTATATGGTGTATCAATGGCATCACGTGTTGTTCCTGCGATATCACTCACAATTACACGATCTTGTCCTAAAAACGCATTTACTAATGATGATTTCCCAACATTAGGACGACCAATTAAACTAAATTTAATTGTTTCCTCTGAATACTGGTCTTCATCTTCTTTAGGGAAATGTTTTGCACACTCATCTAATAAGTCTCCAAGACCTAAACCATGTGACCCGGAAATTGGGAATGGTTCTCCGAAACCTAATGAGTAGAAATCATAAATCATTTCACGCATGTCTGGATTATCAACTTTGTTTACTGCTAATACAACCGGTTTTTTTGTTTTATATAAGATTTTTGCTACCTGTTCATCTGCTAATGTAACGCCTTCACGTCCATTTGTCATAAAGATAATTACATCAGCTTCTCGAATTGCAATTTCTGCTTGTCCGCGAATTTGTTCTAAGAAAGGTTCGTCTCCTATTTCAATTCCACCTGTATCAATGATATTAAATTCATGTGTTAACCAATCTGCCGAACTATATATGCGGTCACGTGTTACTCCTGGAATATCTTCCACGATTGAGACGCGTTCACCAACAATACGATTAAATATTGTGGATTTTCCAACGTTCGGACGACCTACGATGGCGATTACTGGTTTTGTCATCTGTACTTCATCCTTCCAATTTCTTATCTCTAGTATTATACACGAAAATATAAATTATATCATTTTTTCATCTCTAAGCAATTATTTTTTGGAAAACTCATCCACATCATTAGGGAAATTAAGTTGATAGGAACAAGCGAAACACCATCTTATTATGTTTTCTAGAATGATGGTTTACTAGAAATATAAAATTTCTTACTCATTATAATCGAGTAAATTCCAAACAAAAAAAAGACGCACCCATCAAGGCACGCCTTTTATAATCACCATTCTTTACTTAAAGCCCTTTAGTTTGTCTCCAATTACGTCACTTAAAGAGAAACCTGTTGTTTCTTCTGGAAGTTCGTAATCGAACTCTTCTTCTTTTACAGGACTATTTTGAAGTTCTTTAATACTTAAAGAAAGTCGTTTTTCAGCTGCATTTACATCTAATACTTTCACTTCAACCACATCGCCTTCTTTTAGAACTTCGTGTGGTGTATTAATATGCTTATGTGAAATTTGTGAAATGTGAACTAAACCTTCTACTCCTGGGAACAGTTCAACGAATGCCCCAAAGGATACTAATCTTCTAACAGTACCTGATAAAACAGACCCTTTTGTAACTTGTTGTTCTACATTTGACCAAGGTCCTGGTAATGTGTCTTTAATAGATAGTGAAATACGTTCATTTTCAGGATCAACAGATAAAACTTTTACTTTTACTGATTGCCCTTCTGATAATACAGTACTCACATCATCTACATGATCATGTGAAACTTGTGAAATATGAACTAACCCATCTACACCACCAATATCAACAAACGCTCCAAACGGCGCTAAACGTTGAACAGTTCCCTCTATTACATCACCAGCGTGAATTTCGTCTAATAAACGTTTTTTATTTGACGCTTTTTGTGCTTCAAGAACAGCACGGTGAGATAGAATCAAACGACCTTTGTCTTTATCAAGTTCAGTAATTTTAAAAGTTAATGTCTTACCTTTATAGTCTTCAAAATCTTCTACGAAATGATCTTCAACTAGAGATGCAGGAACGAAGCCACGTACACCTAAATCAACGACAAGGCCACCCTTCACAACATCTTTCACTTCTGCTTCGAACACTTCTCCTGATGCAAATAGTGCTTCCAGCTTATCCCAAGCTTTTAACGCATCTACTTTGCGTTTAGATAATACAAAGTTTTCTTCTTCCACTTTTGTTATCATCAGCTCTAGCTCATCTCCAACTGATACTACGTCAGAAGCTTTTTCAATGTGTAAGCTTGAAAGTTCGCTGATTGGTAAAATCCCATCGAAAGGAGCACCTTCAATTGAGATTGTTACTGCTTTTTCATCTACCTGAGCAGCAACACCTTTCACAATATCTCCTTCTTGAAACTCTTGGTTTGATCCTAAGTTCATTTCTTCAGACATATGTAACCCTCCTTCGCATCTTCCAATTTCTATTTTATTCTAAATTGTCCATAAAAACAAAAAATTTTCCTTTAATATCATTAAATTCCTCAATTTTTTTTCAAATCGGTAAATTGAATGATATTAAGCCATTTGTTTTCTTGCTAATTTTAAGATTTCATTTGCAGCTTCTTCAATTGACAATTCCGTTGTATCCAGATAAATTGCATCTTCTGCTTGAATTAATGGAGATGCTTCTCTCTGACTATCCAACTTGTCTCGTAGAGCAATTTCTTCTTGTAATTTTTCAATTGTAGAAGGTATTCCTCTTCTTTCATTATCAAGAAAACGTCGTCTAGCTCTTTCTTCAACAGAAGCAGACATAAAGATTTTCAACTCTGCATCTTTTAATACATGAGTAGCAATATCTCTACCATCCATAACGATGCCTCCGCGTTTTGCAAGTTCCTGTTGTTTCGCGACGAGGATTTCCCGAATATTAGCATGAGCTGCCACTTCACTTACATTTGCTGTTACTTCATTTGAACGAATTGCATCAGTTACGTTTTCTCCATCCACAAAAACAAGTTGTCCATTTGGTGAAGGTTCTAAAATAATTGAAGTGTTTAATAACATTTGCTCTAATGCCTTTGCATCACTTAATTCTATGTTATTAGAGATTGCTTTATTCGTTACTGCTCTATACATTGCGCCAGTATCGATATAAGTAAAGCCTAAATTTTCTGCTACAATTTTAGCAATTGTACTCTTTCCAGCACCCGCAGGTCCGTCAATTGCAATTTGAATTTGTTTCACTATTAAATCCCTACTTTCCTCAAATATTGTACCATATTCATGAAATAAGTTCTTATTTGACACACTTACAAAATGCTCCTGAGTATAGCTAATTCTTAACTAAAAATGAAAGAATTTTTACTATTATTTCGTAATAAAATGATTTAATTTCTATATGAAACAAAAGGAGTCCCAAAAGTTTTATGGAAAACTTTTGGGACAATGTTTTTTACTACAACGTATTTACTTCATATTTTCTTCTATTCATTAATTGTCTTTCGAAACAGAAGCGTACAATATATTGTTTATCTATAAGATTTGTTTCAATTAACTCTAGAGAAGCTAATTGTAATTGATTTTTTTCAAATATGCGCACTATCTTTGCCGAAGTCTGTACATATCGTATCTCACCATTGAGAAATGGTAAAACAATTGTCAGTTGAACAGTTTCACCATTCTGTATAGGAAAGTTATCTTTTAAGTGGATAGCTAATCCACCAGCACTAATATCTTCTGTTACAAATTGATAAAATTGATTTTTATATTCAATTGCGACATCCACAACAGTATTTACGCGAACAAATTCACGTCTTTGTATTTTTACAATTTCTTCTTCGGGTGGACAGCGTAACTCGATTGTAGGAATTTTCCCAAATTTTCTTCCTAAAACTTCAGTATTAAAAGCATATTTCACTCTATCTTCAGTCATAAAAGATGCTCGAAATTGAGAACCATCAATTAAGAAAACTGTTTTATTAGTTTCTGTGTTCACAGGATAATCAATATACAAAATATTATTTTCCTGTTCTATGATTTTGCACCTAAATTGTTCTACTTCGTCCGTATAAGTAGGTTCTAATATCAATGCAGTCCCTATCTTAATTTGCATAATCTTCGCCTCGCACAATCAGTAATGATTTAATTATTGCACGAAAAGTAATTTTTTTCTATTTAATCTTCTAGAATTTCACTTCATTCTCGTAGAGATTCTCTATCGAGAACAGTTTATCACTTACTCCATCCATGAAAATGAAGTGAAAGTCATTATTGTGCGAGGTAAAAATAGATATACAACCAGCGTGTAGACATTTCTTTAAGAATAAAGATAACCCATACTGTCTTGAAAACGCTTGTCAACAGTCTGAACCAACTATTGCATATATTCAACCTTTATTACATCATGATTTTCACCATCTACAACTACTCTAAACGTTTCATTGAGATCGTTATCAAATCGTGCGATGACTTGGTAACATTTTCTTAACTGGAATGCTTCGTTTTCTGTATAGATGATTTGTTCCTCTTCTACGAATGTTCCAGGTCTAAAGAATGTTTCCCAATCAATTGGAACAAGTTTTTGATCTTCTTTGATGTCTTCTTTTTGAATATACTCCATCGCATTTAATCCTAAAAGTTCCCCACTATCTTTGGATACTTTTATTTGTACTCCATCTGGATATACAAGTGCTTTATCTTCGCCAAATACTCGAGCATAAGCCATATGCCATACTTCATGGTTTTCACGCATTTCTACTAACTGAAGATCCTTATACCCTGCTCGGTCTAAAAATTGATTGATTTGATCTCTAACTTCTTGTTGTGTCACTCCTGTTTTTTCTTCCACTGGTCTTTCGGCTAAGAACGATAAAATATACCCACCTTTTTGCGTGATATCCGCATAGCCAATTCGACTTCCTTTAACAAATTGGATGTGATAGAAAGGATATGGGGCTTCGTCTTTACTTTTAGTTACAGTATAAGTCGCATTTTTAATACCAGGTATTAGCACTTCAAGTTTATCAATTGCTTGTTCTTTTGTAATTTCTTTCGCATTTAAATTTTGAAGCTCATTTTTCTTTATCCAATCGGATTCACTTGCTGTTAAAGGGAAATCCGTTTCTCCGTAGGATTTTAAGTTTGCTGCAACAGTTTTAAAAGGTGATTCCTCATGTTCGTTATCAGCAACCGATGCCCACTCAGTTAAACTAGCATCGTTTTGAAAAAAGTTTGCCGTAGCAACAGCCCATTCATCTGCTAAAGCCTGTAAATTTTGATTTACAACCGGCATTCGGTCATGCCATGATTCATAATCTCCATTATCTGCTGCAAGTTTGGCTTCTTCACCGATATTTCCCACATATCGGAGCCATTCATTTGAGACTTCTCTACTTAATGGGAGGTCACTAATTGTGGATCGAAATTCATTGCTTGTTCTCCAAATATTATCTAATTCATTATCGAGTGCACGCTCATCTTGGAATAGTAATGATTGGGATACAGACTCTTGTAAGAGAGATAGCTTTTCCGATGCATTAGTTAATGAATTTGTATATTGTGCCTGAATGTTTTGTTCTAAATGTGTGTTTTGTTTTCTTACTTCATATGAATATAACCCTAGCGCTAAAACTGCAATGGAAAGTAAGTAAATTGCACTCTTCATGTTCTCCCTCCTTTAGTAACAGAATATATGTTCACCAATTTGCTTAATTTGTTGTCTCGACCATATCCACTTACTTGTCGCTGTTTTTGGGTTGAAATAATAAAGGGCATTCTCAGATGGGTCCCACCCATTCATTGCATCTAATACTGCCTGTTTTGCTCGTTCATTAGGTGTTAACCATATCTGTCCATCTGCTACGGCTGTAAACGCACCAGGCTGGAAGATAATACCTGAAATCGTGTTTGGAAAGTCCGGTGATTCTAGACGATTTAAAATAACTGCTGCAACTGCTACTTGCCCTTCGTAAGGCTCCCCACGTGCTTCTCCATATACGGCATTCGCTAGTAGTTGTAAATCACGTTCTGAATATTTTGCTGGAAGTTGGATATCGGTTGCTTCAGAAGAACCTGCGCCTGCACTAGTTTGTTGGGCTAATGGTATTCCACCGTAATAAGTAAAGCGGGCCCCTTTATTTATTTGATCATGCACCCACTTCTTATCAAACTGACTTACTCCTGCAAGCTTGTTTTTTGTCATTGTCCCAGCAATTCCATCTATGTCTAGCGCATATTTGTCTTGGAAGTTACGTAATGCCCAATAGGTTCCATAACCAAAAATTCCATCTATTTTTCCTTTATAAAAACCTAAGTATTGTAATCGTGCCTGTAACTCAATAACATCATCTCCAAATGCTCCTCGTTCGATGGTTTGTCCTGAAAATGCTAATGGTTCATCTGGCTTTATCACCGTAAGTGTGCCAAATATTAAAATGACAGTCATAAAAATACTTCTTACCATTTATTTCACTCCTTTCTCATAGCATGTAAAAAAGATTTGCTTTTATACGTTTTACCATCAGAAAAATATAGAAATAGATAAAAGCAATTTCATTCAAAAAAGGAATGATGCTTAGTTTTCATCATCAAAGGCATTAAAAAAGCTTCTATTTTCAAAAACAATAGAAAATAGAAGCTTCTATATTTTATTTTGTTCAAATAAATGCTGTACTAAATGTTGATGAGCTAATTTTACTTTTCTTAATGCAAACCACCATAAAAACAACATGAACGGTGCCATTAAATAAATCCAATATCCTTTAAAGCTGAGAATGGAGTTATATATAATATGTAATAGTAAAGGTGCTGCTAGGGAAAGAATTAAATATTCCATTTGTTTATCATTTTTTGCGAATTTACTTTTCCCATAATAAAAGCCCATTACAACCCCAAATAAAGCATGACTTGAGACTGGTAATATGGCCCTGATAAAAGCTGTATGAATGCCATATGTTAATAAATAAAGTACGTTTTCAACTGTAGCGAATCCAAGTGATACACTTGCACCATATAATAAACCATCGTATGGATCATCAAACTCAATATGTCTAAAAATTAATGTAAAAATCACAAGCCATTTAAAAAACTCCTCTAAACTACTGGAGAATAATACATCTGCAAAGAATTGATTTGTAATGGCTCCCTCTTCTTTTACTACATATTGAATAAACATAATTGGGAAAGTAATTAGAGTACCAAAGAAGAATGCTTGTAATAATGTTTTTCTTGGCTCAGTATCCATTTGGTTTCGGAGATAAAAATAGCTTAACAAAGCTAATCCCGGAGCTATTGCTGCAGATAACAATATTAACATGGGCACACTCCTTCCATAAAACATTAATAATGTTATTATAACATTATTAGGAACAGAAAAGATTGCTAAGAGAGGTTTTTGCATGAAGAAACATATTTTACTCCTTCACACTGGTGGCACTATTTCCATGAAAATGAATGAGACCGGTGCAGTACTTCCAAACGTAAGCAACCCACTTATTGGGATAAGTGAACAGCTTGCAAAATACGCGGAAATACATGAAATGGAAGTTTTTAATTATCCATCTCCCCACATTACGCCAAAAGAAATGCTCTATTTGCGAAACGTTTTAAATGACTATTCGAAAGCCCATCCGGTTGATGGGGTTGTCATTACTCACGGAACAGATACTTTAGAAGAAACGGCATATTTTTTAGATTTAACAACTAAGTTTGATTTTCCCATTGTTTTAACAGGAGCTATGCGCTCATCCAACGAGCTTGGAGCTGATGGTGTCTATAATTTAGTAGAAGCAGTTCGAGTGGCTTGTAGTGAAGAAGCTAGAAATAAGGGTGTCCTTGTGGTAATGAATGATGAAATTCATCAGGCATTTAATATAACAAAAACATCAACCTCTAGTGTTAATACTTTTCAAAGTCCACAATATGGACCAATTGGGTTAGTGACAAAGAAAATGGTCCATGTTCACCAAGCACCTGTGGATAGACGCTATGTTGAAGTTAATACAATTGAAAAACGTGTTGCCTTATTAAAAGTATATGCCGGAATGGAAAGAGATTTGATAGAAGCCATCTTAACTTTAGGCTATGATGGTGTCGTATTGGAAGGATTGGGGCAAGGTAATGTTCCTCCAGATGTTGCTGTTGGAATAAGAAAATGTATCGATAATAAAATCCCCGTTGTTCTGGTCTCGCGCTGTTTTAACGGAATTGCTGAAGGCATCTACGGCTATGAAGGAGGCGGAAAAACTCTAGAAAATTTAGGGGTCATTTTCGCCAATGGAATTAATGGACAAAAAGCACGGTTAAAGTTACTTATTGGATTAAACCAAGAACATACTCCGCTTGATTTAAAGGAATTTTTTAACTAAATCATTTAGCAGTTGGATTAATATGTACCCAAAAAGTTCTTCATCCTGTTGATGGAGAGCTTTTTTTACACTGTAATTAAGGGGTAAGTAAAATAAAAAGAGCACCTTATCTGAGTTTCCAAATAAAATACCCTTTATTTATGAATAGTTCTATGGCTTCTCATAATCCTTTTACTAAACAGAAACATCAATATCTCCTAATATTTCTAAAGCATTTAACATGAGTAATAATTCAAATGCTGTAATTGGGTCACGTAATTCCTGATCTAATAGTTTTTCGATTTTAGAAACCCGGTACATTAACCCACTCATAGAGATTGAGAGTTGATTAATTGTTTGCTGTAAATTACCGCCATTCTTTAGAAAGACATACATCGTTTTTAAAAGCTCGTCTCTCTTTGTTGCTTTTAATTGTAGGATTGGTTGCAATTGCTTGTGGGCTTTCCGACGAATAATAGATATGTTTTTAGAATTAATTAACGTGCCAATAATATTCGCATTCTCAAAAAATACGATAGTATCCTGCTTGTTTACCTTTAATACAATTTGAGATTCTTCCAAGCTCTCTTGTATACTGTCAATCGAATCACTTTCATCACTAACCCCTAGTCGAAAATCAATTTGTTGGAATTGACTTTTTAGATGAGCCATTAAATTCACAAGTGTTTCTTTTAACTCATTTATTTTTGGTAGTAACAGTACAATTTGCTTATTAACTCTCGCTGTTAAAATTCGGTAATCTAACAACTCTAAATGGCTTGTGATTGAAAAACTAACTTCATCATAGAAATCTGGATTATTACTATCTATCGATTCTGTGGAAAACTGTAATGTTGCTACATAGAATGTATTCTTAAGATTAATCCCCATATGACAGATTTGATTAATAACACTAGACTTAGAGGGATATTGTTTTAATAATAATTGTTCCAAAAGGTAGCCCTTAATATTTTCTATTGCTGGTATACTCGTCCTCTTATTTAAGTAATAATTGGCAGCCATATTCGCTGCTCTTTGGATAGACATCCTATCTTTTATTATTTCAGTGCACTGATCTGTATAGATAAATGTCATATAGCCAATTCGATGGTTTTGAACAATGATTGGCGTAACTAATCGAGTATGCATTTTTCCACTTATTATAAATGTGTTATCTAAGTCCGTTAGTTCGTCCTTTCCATTACTCATAGTGGAGAGAACATTTAAAAAGTCATCATTTAATGTGTTGTATTCAACTTGCTCAATACCAACATAGTGCCTTACTTGGAAATTTAAATCTTCAATTGTCACTGGGATATTGAGTGTTTGTGCCACAACTCGGATTAGTTCTTCAATAGAAGAACTTTCTGATAAATTTCTTGTTAATGCATTTTGAAAGTTCAGTAATCTTTCTATGAAAATATCTTGTTCTTTTATTTGTTCATTGGTTTCATCTTTGAAACTAAATTCTGTATATAATGCAATTTCTTCCAGCATCGATGGGTCATCCCGCCACTCTTTTTCCACTCTCAATTCATAGCAGCATTCATCGTGGCCCATTGCACGACATTTTACTTCCTTTACATAAACTTCTCTATTTGAAACCTTCGAAGTGAATCCACTTATTAGTCCTGCTAGAGTATGACAGATTGGATAAGATGAAATACCATAATTTTTTAGATGTTGATGTACTTCAAATGAATCATACAATTTTCCTGAAGCACAAATTTTTACCACTTCATCATTTTCACCTAATTTTATAGTTCTTTCACATTCCATATTGGATATTAGACCATTTTTTATAAGGAATTTATCCACTTCACTTAACATCTTTTCGAGATTAGTAGAAGATTGTAAAACTTCCTCTGCATACTCAACACCTATATTCCAACCATATCTTAGCAAAATCGCTTTTGCTCTCTTCCTATCTAAATTGCTTATTACATCATTTCGCAATAATCCCAAGGTTGCGGAGGAAGTTATTATTTTTTTATCTTCATATTGTTGAGATGTATTTGAATTTACCATCGAATCCCCCTCTCTAACACACCTTACGAAACAGTTATTTTCTCTAACGACATAATATGATATTTAACGAGAAAAAACCAGTGAAAAACGAGAATATTTTTAATTTTACACCAATTCTCACAAACTTTAATAGATTTACTTTTAATAAAATAAAAAAACTCCTTCAATTTTGAAGAAGTTTTTAATAATTTTACTGTTATAAAAATTTCTAAACTCTAATTATGCGTTAATAGTTTGGAGATTTTTTACAACGTTTTGCTGTTTCCCTAAATTGATTGAACCGTCAGCACTAACAATCGTTGCTTCAATAATATCTCCATCATTCAAATAGTTACCTAAAGTATTTTGTCTTTCAATCACTTCCACTTTTTCTCCAAACTTTGTAACTAAGCTTGTCATACTATTCATTTCATCAGCAGATAACTGCATTGCGACTCCACCAGGCGTTCCTGTCATCACTAAATCTCCAGCTTCAAGATCCATAATTTCAGCCAATTCGTTTAGTGTTTCAACCGGTTTATAAAGCAATTGGTTCGTATTTGCTTCTTGGCGAATCTCACCATTCACCTTTAATTGCAGTTCAAGGTTTGAGATTTTTGCTACATCCTCTTTTTCTAATAAATAGAAGTAAGGTCCTACAGGGCAAAACGTTCGATAGCTTTTACCTTTTAACCATTGTAATTGAGTTAACTGAACATCACGAGCAGATACATCATTCGTTAATACAAGACCTGCTACATAATCTATAAAATTATCTTCCGTAATCACCGTATCTTGTGTGATTTTTTTTCTTATTACTAGCCCTAATTCAATTTCATAATCAAGTAATTTCACATTTTTCGGTCTAATAATAGCATCATTGGGACCACAAATTGAACTCGGTGCTTTACTAAAAATCATATTAAATGGCGGCTTTTGATCGTCCATCCCTGTTTCTTGACGATGAACAGAATAATTCACACCCTGACAGATAATTTGTGATGGTGTTGGGATTGGTGAGATTAGCTCAACATCCGAAAATTCCAACACCTCTCCAGTTTTATCCTGCAATACTTTTACAGCTTCTGCTTTTGCTTCTGCCAAGTAATCTTCAAAACTATTAGGATTTACTTGGAGTTTATAAATTTGATTCTCCTCTACTACTCCTACAAATAGATCCCCATTTCTTTTAAAACGCACAAAATTTAATCCCATTTCTTTTCCACCCCTCTGTTAGACTTTATAAGTTAAAAGATTTTTAGCTCATAAGTTAGTAAAAAAGATACATAAACGTAATGTAAAACGTTTACATTCTATTAATTGGATTTTATATTGAAAATTCAAAATAATCAATATTATTCAAGTAAATTGATTATGTTTAATAGTAAAAAATATTCTCTAATAAATAGAATATATTCCAACTTACCTTACTATTTAATCGAGGTACCTCATTGCCAACTTCCACTCACGACCAATTGAAATAGGGCTGACGAATAATTTAAATTCCATCAACCCTGCTCTATATGAAATAGATTTTGCCTTAAGCTCTTATTACAAGCCTTTTTTTAAGAAATTTCCAGCAAACTCGTATACACCTTTATATTCCTCAAGGTGCGTCCATTTGCCTAAAAAGCCATGTGTCACACCTTCATATCGTTTTATTTCCACAGGTACACCTGATTGTTTAAGATTTTGTGCAAATAATTCTCCCTCATCACGCATTGGATCATATTCTGCAGTGATTACTAGTGCTTCCGGAAGATTTTCTAAATTATTTTCTCGAATTGGTGATACAAGTGGATTATCCGTATCTACATCACCAATTAAATAGAAAGAATTAAATTCAGGTAATGCATCCGTTTCAACGAAATACCCCTTACCATTTTCAGTTAGGGATGGATAGCGTAATTCGCTTAAATCCAAATCTAAAGAAGGATAGAAAAGAATCTGCTTTGTAACTGTAAATTCTTTTTTCTCACGTGCCAACAGTGAAACTGCAGCTACCAAGTTACCACCTGCACTATCTCCTGCTAATGCAAGATTTTCTCCATCCCATTTCAATTCTTCCCAATGTTCTGTCACCCATTTGGTAACGTTATAGCAATCATTTAATGGGGTTGGGAATGGATGTTCCGGAGCAAGTCGGTATCCTACTGAGATAACTTTGTAGCCAGATTCTTTACAAATCGGGCGCACAATTTCATCATGAGCTTCTAAATTACCCGAGAAGAATGCTCCTCCATGGAAATATAATAAAACAGGATAAGTATCTGCTTCCTTTGGAGTATAAATTCTAACTTCGATATCCGCTTCTATAGTTGGAATTGTTCTCTCTTCAACTGCATAAACTTGAACTCGTTGTTCTACTGGTAATATAGGCACATCTGACTTACGAAACTCTTCAGGGATAATTTTTAATTTGGTATCTGATGGTGGAATGGAATCTAATACTTTTTTAATCTCAGGATGTACTGGCACTTTTTGAGAACCTCCTTTTAATCTTAAAACACAATTTTCTAACCTAATTGAAATATCAAGGAGAAAATAACAATTTTTTTACAATTAAGTCCTTTTCCCCCTTAATTCTTTTAAGCTATGATAATATGAACATGAAACGTACTCTCAGTTTTATGCTATAGGAGTCTTTTCGTTTTCCGACATTTTAAAGATTTTCAACATGTTCTTTCTCAGGGAACGCAGTTTTCGCTTGATCAGTTGGGAATAAACGAGATAATTCTTGGTATAGCTTTGTAACTGGTTTACGTTTTTCTTCGTAATTTTTAAGAGCTTCTGCTACAGTCACTTTTCCTGCAACCGCTTCTGCTAATTCGTCCGCTAATACATCCGCATCTTGAATCGCCATATTAGCACCTTGCCCTTGGTTATGAAGCATTGCGTGAGCAGCATCTCCCATTACAGTTATTGTTTTTGTACTCCATACATCAAATGGTTCGATATCGCTTAATGGGCGCGATACTACTTTTGACATATCAATATTTTCTATAATTTTACGTAATGTCGGTCCAAAACCTTTAACACCTTCTAGAAGTTGTTCTTTTGTATAAACTGGATGAATTTCATATTCACCAGGAATGGTAATATCAACAGATACTTGTCGACGGTTTTTTAATAATGGTAGTAAGTAATAAGAATTATCCCCATCTACGTAAATACGTAAAGTATTATCTTCACTAGCCATACCTAATGCGTCTTCAAATGGAATTAAGGCACGATGTGCTACATAGCCAGAAAATACAGGTTCTTTTTTCCCTAATACTTTGTCACGAATTGGTGAACGAATACCATCAGCAGCAATTAGTACATCTACTTCAATTTTCTTACCGTTAGCAAATGTTACTTCAACCGTTTCTCCTTTATCTTGCACATCAACTAAACGATGATCCAAGTGCATTTGATCAGCTGGTATTTGAGCTATTAAAGTATCTAATAGGTCAGCACGGTGAATTAAACGAGGGAATCTTTCTGATGGATCTGTTAGGATTGGCCAATTTTCCTCGATGATCACATTATCCTCACCAGCTATAATTTGCATCCTCGGACTCTCACAAGTTACTTTATCAAGTTCTTCAAGAATACCCCATTTTTTTATGGCACGAATAGATGGTTGACGAACTCCGATACCAGCTCCCACTTCTTTTAAAACAGCGGCTTGCTCATACACATCTGCACGAATCCCTTTTGCATTTAATGCGATAGCAGCTGAGGATCCTGCAATACCTCCTCCTATAATGGCAATTCTTAAAGATTTTGATGTCATAAATTTTTCCCCCTAAACTTTTCATTATTTAATAGAAAAACACTCTCAAACAATTAAACAACTTCTTCTTAATTTTCAAAAACGCTTTATGCTACATTTACCAAACTTCTATAAAGTAAAGCGATATATTTTTAATCAGGGTTTTATTGCACTCTATTGCTCAAAAGCAATAGAGTGCAATTATCTATAAACGGTTAAATTCCGATGTGTGTATTACTATTTGTCGGCAAAGTTTGGTAACAGAAAATCTTAACGATTCACCGAGAATGACAATTTATAATCGTCCGCTTTGTGAACGGCTCTCCTCCAACCTATCACACGATCATTTCTTGTATATAACTTAGTCTCCATAATGAGAACTGGATCCCCAATCTCAATATCCAATATTTCAGCATCCTCAGCTGTCGCTCCGGATGCAGAAATCTGGTGATCTCCTCGTGCAACATATAGACCTTCATCTCTTTGCAGCAGAATAAACACACTCTCAACATTCTCAAGTTCTTTTACATCAGGATGGAAATCTTCATCCACAAACAAGTAAGTTTGTGTCCATATTAATGGTTCCTCTTTCACAGAGATTAATCGAGAGATTCTTAATACCATCTCATTGGCATCCACTCTTAAATTTGAACTTAATGACTCCGATGGAAAAACTCGATCCACATTAAGAATACGAGAATGACAATCGATTCCTTGTTCACGAAGAAAGCCTACAAGTCCCCCCAACTCTAACCCAAGAGGACGTACTGGAACTTCTTGGACTGGGAAAGTTCCTTTGGCTCTCTCACGGTATACATACCCTTCGTTTGCAAGTTCTTTCAGTGCCTGACGAACAGGAGCTCTACTTACACGGAAGCGTTCAACAAGTTCCTGTTCTGTGCTAAAGGGGCGATTAGATTCACCATCTACTTGACGAAGTTCTTGTATCAAGATGTCCTTGATTTGCTTATAAAGTGGGATTGCTGAACTTCGATCGATTGTATGTTTTTTTAATTCTCTCGTCATTTGCTAGCACCAACTGTCTGTAATTGCACTTTTAGAGGAGCTGCAGTTCGTTCTTGCACATATTCAAATGTTACATTTGGAGCAAGTTCAATAACGATTAATCCATTTTCTGTTACGTCAATAACTGCTAGTTCTGTATAAATACGATCTACACAACGGGGTGTTGTTAGTGGATACGTACACTCTTCTACAATTTTCGCTTCACCTTTTTTCGTTGTATGTTGCATACAAAGGAATACCCGCTTACTACCAGCTGTAAGGTCCATTGCACCGCCAACACGACCAAGAGGTGAATTTGGAAGTTTCCAACTTGCAAGGTCCCCAAATTGTGAAACTTGGAATGCACCAAGAATTGTTGCATCGAGATGACCTCCACGAATCATTGCAAACGAATCTGCTTGTGAGAAGAAACAGCCACCTGGTTTCAATGTAATCGGTTCTTTACCAGCATTAACAAGATCTGGGTCTTCTTCACCTGGTGCCGGTTTTGGACCTAATCCAAGCAAACCATTTTCACTATGAAGTATAATTTCACGACCTTCAGGAATAAAATCTGCTACAAGTGTTGGAATCCCGATACCAAGATTTACGAACCATCCATCTTCAAGATCAAGTGCTATTCGAGCTGCTAATTCATGTTTTGACCAACCAATTACTTGTTCATTACTCATTTACTAACACCTTCCCTTCTCGCTGTGGTTCTACCTGCACCAAACGATGGACAAATATGCTTGGTGTTACAATATTTTCTGGATTAAGTTCGCCAACTTCCACGATTTCATTTACTTCAGCAATCGTTATACGTGCTGCTGTCGCCATTACAGGGTTAAAGTTACGTTGTGTTTTATAGTAAACAATATTGCCCCACCGATCTGCTCGTTGTGCTTTAATAAATGCATAGTCACCGACAATCGCATGCTCTAATACGTATTCGCGACCATTAAATACTCGTGTTTCTTTTCCTTCGCCAAGTTCTGTATTTACTGCTGTAGGGGTGTAAAACGCTGGAATACCAGCACCACCTGCTCGTATTCGCTCCGCTAATGTTCCTTGAGGAACGATTTCTAATTCAATAGTCCCTTTTTGTAAACGATCAATTAAATCATCTGCATGTGGACCAACAGGGAAGGAACAAATTATTTTTTTTACTTGATTATTACTAATGAGGGCAGCTACACCCTCACTTACGGCACCTATATTGTTAGATACAACGGTTAAATCTTTTGCACCTTGTTTCACAAGAGCTGCAACTAGTTGTGAAGGTAATCCACTTCCACCAAACCCTCCAACTAATAATGTCGCTCCATCTTTTATATCAGCAACTGCATGTGCTGTACTTTCAAACTTTTTTTGAATCAATAGAGTCTCCTCCTTTCGATTAATTACGTGAACCGAGTAGTTCTTCTTTATAGCCATTAATCGTTACAAAAAACGCACATGGCATATTCCGTGGGTCGCCCGTATAGCCCAATTCTTTTGCGATCGGGGCAAATGGTCCATAGAGTTCATGATCTTCAGTTGAAGAGTCATCTTGAAAATGACGTTTCAAGATATCAGTTAACTTTGCATCCATATCAAGACTCGCTTGTAACACTTCTTGTGTTTGCTCACCTTCGATAATCGCGCTTTGAAGTTCACCATGAACATTTCGGAAAGGATGCCCTAAGTACAACCGTTTTGGACGAATCTCTAATAAACGTTGTAAACTTTCACGATATAACTTCGAATTTTCAATAGTTGGTAAGCCACCTAAACCACCATACATTTGAACCGCATCCGCAGCAAATGCCCACTTTAAACCTTCTAACAAGAAAGTGATAGAACCAATAGAATGTCCTGGTGTTTCAATAACTGTTAGAGAAACCTCTCCACCAAGATGAATGCGATCCCCATCCACTACTTCCATATCAGGTTCAATATTGTCCCCGATATCATTCGTTAGCATGGCTATATGCTTTTCTTGAAGTACTGGATCTTTTATATATTTACCTTGAAGCGACTTGTAATCCACAATATGTTCATTGCAATCTCGTAAAAGTCTTGCCTCTTTTTTAGGAATCACTACTTTGGCGCGTCTCCCTGTTTTTTCCCATACTTCATAGGCTCCACCAAGGTGATCAACATGCCCATGTGTTAGTAGAATCCATTGAATGTCTTCTATATTAATACCATGCTTCTCTAAAGTAGGCTCGATGGCTTGTAAGGCAGAAGCTTTTACTCCTGTATCTATAATCGCCGGCTCTGGAGCATCGATATAATAGGCAAATGCAGATACTGGACCAAATTTACATTCTATGGGGATAATACGTACTGAATTTTCCATTTTTTATCACTCCTTATCATTATTGGATACCACAACGACTTTTTCAAGAGACGTTGTGGTAAGGAGAAGCGGTTCATAATTTCTTATGCTTAAATAATCATGCAGACTATTTTTTATTTAAAACGTTATACTCTTTCGGAATATATGGTAGTACCAAACGTGACGGATAATCTTTATCACGGTAGATTTTATGCATTGTTGCACGTCCACTTGGTAAGTGGTAGCTATCTGGTGGTAATAATTTTGCATCCTCACCATCAAGAGGTTCATTACATGCAAGTTCTAGTTCAATACGGTGTCCTGGTTGGATTAAGAATGAGAAAGGATAAAGTCGAATCGCATATTCATTAATATCACCAGGTGTAACTGGAATCGCACGGTTATGTGGATGCCACGGCTCACCATAAGTTGATTTTTCTTCATTCAATTCTCGATGTGAAGCTTTTAAGTAACCAGAAGTCATCAATGAACGACTACCGTTAGGTGCTACATCATAAAGTTTGGCGATAAAGTTTGTATCATCCGTGTCGATTTCAGCAAAAAGGTAAAGTGCCCCTGTACCAGTAAATTCAGCAGGTTCGCGGAATTTATCTGTTGTCCATTTAATTTTTTCTGAAGTCGCTGTAACCGTTAAAGGTGCTTGGTAGAAACCATCTGGATGTGCATGTTCAGCAGTTAATGGCTCGCTCTTTTCACTAATTTTGTGACGAGGGCGTAAGTAAAAGTCTTTTTTCACTTCGTAAGGAAGCGGGAATTGATCTTCTTTACGCCATTCATAAGAACCTTCTACTGAAAATTGAACAGTTGGTTCATCCATAATGCCGGTATCGATACCTTTTAACCAATAGTCATACCAACGGAACATCTCATCGTGACATTCATGGAATGGACGCTCTAACATAGGAGGTAAAGCTTGAATATCCATTTTCTTAATGTCACAGCCTAAATGGTGGAACATTTCAATTGTCCCTTCTACATTCCAACCACGTCCCCACTTAGCTTGTAAGTACGTTGGAATTTTGACTTTGTGGGCAACATCCATTGCATGACCTTCTTGCCAAAACGGACCATCAAGTGGATTTAATAAATAATCCATCCATAGTTCATGGCGGTCTTGATAGTGCAATAAGTGTACGAAATCTGACCAGTGAGCAATATCTGGATCATTTAAGCGTTCAAGCGTTTTTTCTCTTAACTCTTCCGGTGTAAATACTTTTGAGCTTTTGCTTGCCACATTATTAAATGCATTACCGCTATCACCACCACGTCCTTCACGAGAAGCACGTGGCATTAGCCAAAGGATTCCTCCATGGTAAGCTAATTCATATAAATCGAAGTGACCACCGTTGACAAAGATTGCTTTTAAATGCGGCGGTTGTTCAGCTGCACCTAATATTTGAACAGAAGCAAAGTAAGAAATTCCAATCATTCCGATGTTTCCGTCACACCAATCTTGTTCTGCTAACCATTCCACAAGGTCATAAATATCCTTTCCATCTCCATGACCACCTGAATTATAGTTACCACACATTTGCCCTTCAGAACCGCCCGTACCACGTACATCTGCAATAATATGAGCATAGCCATGTGCTACTACTTCATTTATATCACCAGCTTCAATCGCTCCGTTCCAAAGGTGACTTGGTCGTGCCTGTGGAGGTAATGTTAAAGCTTGTGCTTGTAGTTCTTTACCATATGGACTAAGTGCAAGTAATGCAGGCACTTTTTCTGTACCCTCAGGTCTGTATATATCCGCTGCTATATGTACACCGTCACGCATTCTAATGCGTACGTCTTTTGTGATAATCATTCTATTCTCTCCTTTTCTATTTCTTGTTCTGTATATTTAAATACCGTATTTTTCTACTAAGTTAGAAATTTATTTAAATATATTTAATTTTCAGAAATTAATAGCCCCAATATCTTTTATAATCTTGTGTTTGATCTATCTTCAATTGGTGTAAAGCATGGCACAAAAGGTCCTGGATTATTTTCATCACCAGTTTGTTTGAATACCACCTTTACCCGTTGATTGATGTGTACAGTATCTAAGTCACAATCAACTATATTTGTCATCATTCTTGGACCTTCGTCAAGCTCAACGAATGCGATTGCATAAGGTTTTCCATGGCGCATCACACTATACGTATAAATACTTCCAGTACCCTTCGATTCAATCCAAGTCGTTTTATCACTCATACAATGAGGACAAATAACACGAGGGTAATAATGAATTTCTCCACAATCATCACATGTTTTAAGAAGTAGCTTTCCAACAGATGCTGCATCCCAATATTCCTTATGCTCCGGATGTACTTCCGGAATAGTCATTGTTCTGGATTGATACATAGTTCCCATGATTTACACCCTCTCTAAGATAAGTGTTGCACTTCCGTGACGACTTGCTAGTCCGCCACCTGTTCCATGAACTAATGCAAGATCACAATTTTTCACCTGTACTTGTGGATGTGCTTCTCCGCGAAGCTGGCGAACCGCTTCAATTACTTTTACTATCCCACCACGACTGGCTGGATGATTATTATTTAAACCGCCACCATCTGTATTAATCGGTAGCTTACCAACTCCAGAAATAAGGTTCCCATCTGCAACAAATTTACCGCCCTGCCCTTTTTCACAGAATCCTAAATCTTCTAGTTGCATTAATACAGTAATTGTAAAACTATCGTAAATCGAAGCATATTTTATATCTTGAGGTGTTACCCCTGCCTCTTCAAAAGCTCTTGGTCCTGACCAAGCAGCCCCCGAATATGTAAGATTTGTTTTACCACCCATTAAACCTTTTGGAGCCTCACCTGCGCCTAATACACAAACAAGTGGACGTCTTAAACTTTTCGCGATATCAGGGTGAACTACAACAATAGCCCCTCCGCCATCACTTACTACACAGCAATCGAGTCGATGTAGTGGATCTGCAATCATAGGAGAAGAGAGCACATCTTCAACTGTTACAATATCGCGAAGCATAGCATTTGGATTGTATTGAGCGTGATGTGATGCCGCCACTTTAACCCAAGCTAACTGCTCACTAGTTGTGCCATATTCATGCATATGACGCATCGTCGCCATTGCATATTCATTAACAGCGGTTGGACCATAAGGTAGTTCAAATGGTGTATCAGGTACATTTGCACCAATGATTTTTTGTTTAACACCACTGCGCCCTTCTGAACGTGGACGTCCTGCCATTGTAATTAAGGCAACTTTACATTTTCCTGCTGCAATAGCTTGAGCAGCATGTGATACATGTGCAATATAAGAAGAACCTCCAATATCAGTGCCATCTAAATGTCGAACGTTCAGTCCAAGGTAGTCAACCATTGACAAGACACCACCCGGGGCATCACCTGCGCAAAAATAACCATCTACATCTGCAAATGTTAACCCAGCATCTGCTAGAGCACCGCGTGCACATTCTGCATGTAAAGCTGCAACCGATGTGTCTGGGGCCTTACGTAACGGATGCTCAAATGCACCTGCGATATATGCGACTCCTTTAATATCCATTTGGCTTTACCTCCTTTTTTTTCTTGAATGAATCTCTTTCTGGACCTCTATATGCAGATAAGAAAAACTATCATACTTATCTGTAAATAAAATGGTTAGTAGACTTCTAGTCGTAGAAGTCTACTTTTATTTTATTTACCTAATGCTACAGGTTGTTTTAACTCTTGAGGTTCACGCATTGTTAAGATATTTGCTGGAGTGTGAATTAATAATTGTTCAAATACTTCTTCACTAACACCTGCTTTACGAAGATCTGGTATAAATTCTTCGAATAAGTAGTTTACAGAGTGTCCTTTTAATCCTGGCCAACCTAATGCACAGCAGTTTGCATCTGCAGAAATAACCGCGCGATCTAAATAGCCTTTATCTAGAAAACGAAGGAAATGTTCAACACGGTCTTGACGAGGACGAGACCAATATGGTGCACCTTCTACTTCGCTGTCATAGCCAATTGTGTCGAATCCAACATAACCGCCAAGTTGTGCAATTTTAGAATCGCGATTTTCATCAAGATATCCACCGTCGTCTGCATGACCAAATAGTACACGATCAAGCGGTAAGCCTTCTTCTTCAAAAATTTCGATAGCAGAATCAGCATCTACACATAAATGCGTAATAATTGGAGCTCCTGTTTTTAATGAAGCACGAGCACCTGCACGGTAGATTTTTTTATCAAATTCATTTAATTTACCACCACGGCTAACACCTACTTTGATAGCTCCCGCTTTTGCATCGGTACCATCGATACCTACCGTAATTTCACGAACAAATAAATCAGTTAAATATTCCACCGATTGGTTACGGAAATATGGAAGTGCAGAGTCAGCTGCAACAAATCCTGTAACTGCAACAATATGTACTCCTGTTCTTCTTGAAAGTACTTGGAAATATTCAACGTCACGCCCATTTCCAATTCCTGTGCAATCTACGAATGTTTTTCCTCCGTGTTCACGGAAACGACGTAGCTTTTGTAATGTTACCTCAAATGCTTCTTCAGGTTTTTTCCACCATTGCGTATCTAAATCACAACCTGGAAGACCGAAACCAATATGCTCATGCATTGCTGTAATTCCCAAATCTTCTGTTGGAATTGGACCTAAAACAGTATTAATTTTTCCCATGTTTTTCACTCCTTACTATTTACTCTTTTATAGGCTTTTGCAACCGTTATCATTTTGCAGGTTTTTTAGACAATTCGATTTATATAAATTCTAATAAGTTACAGGTTGATATAAGTTATCCCAGTCATAGTTCCAACCAGAAACCTTTTGTTCAGCCGTAGCATCCACTGTTAAAACTCGTTGTGGATTTTCTTTCAGTAATAGACGAATCTGTTCAGCTGTTACACCTGCATTACGTAGTATTGGTACGAATGAAGTCAATAAATAATCGAACCCAATATTTTTTGCTTCATGTCCTTTCGCTACCCCTACATTGTTGCTTGAAATTAATACACGATCACCGTAACCTGCTGCAATCAGTTCAGCAATTAATTGTGCACGATCTGTATCATTTAAGTAGCCATCAGTTGTAGACCAACCAACATGGTCAATCGCTACATAGGCTCCACGCTCAGCAATTTCAAATGCTGTTTTTGTTTCTGCTGCATCGATGCGATCAAGCCCACCAATGATTACGCGATTTGGAGCTATGCCTTCGCCTAGTAAAATATCTAATTCACTAATTGCATTTGCGCCATACTGTACAGAAACAGGTACACCCGTAGCTAGAGCTGTTTGTGCAGAACCACGGAACAGTCCAGTTTCTACCTGTGTAATACCTTCTTTAGAAGCAATTGAAGTAACAATACCTGCAGAACTTGAACGCTCAACACGTGGTATGACAATTCCTTCCGTTATTTCTTTTGTAAATAACCCTGAAAACTGCTCAGCAGACCATGGTGTTGGTGGATTTTTTTGAGGTGTCATAAAATAACCACCTAACATCGATTCTGGCCCTAATCCTGTTGACGCAATAATATTTACACCAGTTGTTCTCGAAAGCGTTCGGTAAAGTTCTACATCACGTCCATGGAACATGCCAGTTTGATCAACAATTGTCTTTCCACCATTTCTACGGAAATCTGTTAATTGTCGTTTTAAGACCTCAAAGATTTCACTTTTATCAATATTAATTTCAGGTGCGTACTGTGCTCCTGGGTATACAGAAAGTAGTGCTTCATGTATAAGTACAACCCCAAGATCCTGAACAGGTACTGGACCAAGAACAGTTAGAGCAACGCTTGAGTTTTTTTCTTGTAAATTATCTAGCATTTATTAAACCTCCTATCAATTAATAACTTAATAGTTTTTACATTTAGTTAACCTACTTATTTAGTCATTCTCCCCAGATTTAGTAATGTGAAGAAGGCTAAAATAGCATTCTTTTGTTTGAATTAAGACTTTAATTTTTACAATTTAACCCTGACTTAAACACTTATGTCTCATTAAACACCGAAACGTAAATTGTCGAAAATGAAAAACTTTACTGTTTAACTCATCAAAAACACTACTTTACGCAACATCTTTCGGCGCTAATGAAATATTATAATATTGTTATACCAAAGTCAAATCCATTTTTGAATTTTTAGAATATAAGAAATGCATAATAATAAAATTGTATACAAATTTGCTTTCTATAAAATTACATCCATAATTCCAACAAATGAATGTGTTAGATTAAAATATTACTTTATATAGAAAAACACTATATTGCCTAGTTTTTCTAATAAACACCCTCCTTCAATGAATCTCTTAATTTAAAAAAGTATTTTTGATATAACTTTATTCCCAATCGCATTTTATTCTTTTAAAAAAATAATAGATGGTAAAATAGATATACTAAAATAATAAATATTTTTTTAATTTTTATACCATTTATTCTGCTTATATTTAGTTTTTTCTTTGATATAACGCTTTCATTAGGTCTATTCATAACTATCGTGTTCCTATAATTAGTTATATTTAACATTTTTTACATAATAAAACCAAAAAAACAATGAAAACAAGGTGGCATTTGCTACTTCGTTTTCATTGTTTGAATTAAATTTTATTTAGTTTTGGTCAAAGAATATTACTAAGATAAATATGATCTATCTAACATTTAATTTTTACCGTTCTCAACACGTGCTTAATTTTCCTTTTTTGTTACTATATGCTGTGCAATAAAACCGCCATGGAATTTACCATTCTCAATAAATATCTCATTGGCTTCATTACCTGCTGCCAAGACTCCCGCTATATACAGATTTTCGATATTCGTTTCCATCGTTTCAGGATTATAATTTGGTCTGCCTGTTTCCTCATCTATGGTTACGCCCATCGACCGAATAAACTGGTGGTCTGGATGATAACCGGTCATCGCAAAAACAAAATCATTTGAAATGATTTTTTCCTCACCTTGCACATTTAAAACCACTTCATTTTCACGGATTTCTTTTACAGCTGTATTGAAATGCATCATTATTTCTTCATTACGAACGAGGGAAGCAAATTCGGGTATAATCCATGGTTTAACTTTCGGAGAGTAATCACTACCACGATAGGCAACCGTTACTTTTGCTTTTGCTTTATGTAATTCTAAAGCCGCATCAACAGCAGAGTTTTTACCGCCAATCACTAAAACTTCTGTATCAAAGTATGGGTGTGCTTCTTTAAAATAGTGATGCACTTTTGGTAAATTCTCTCCTGGTATATTCATATAGTTTGGTTGATCATAATATCCCGTTGCTAACACTACATATTTTGTTTCGTAAACTTCTTTATCTGTAGTTACTGTGAAATGTCCATCTGGCTGTTTTACTACGGATTCAACCTTTTCAAATCGATTCACTTGGATATTCTTCATTTTCACTACTTCACGATAATAAACGAGCGCTTGATTGCGACGTGGCTTTCGTTCTTCAATTAAAAATGGAACATCCCCAATCGCTAATCTCTCACTAGTGCTAAAAAAGGTTTGATGTGTAGGATAATTATAAATCGCATTCACAATATTCCCTTTTTCAATCACAATCGGTTTCAAGCCAATATTCTTTAATTCAATCGCTGCGGATAATCCACAAGGACCCCCACCTACGATTATGGCATCAACATTTTGCATGTCTTACATCTCCTTCATAAAATTAACATATCCATTTAAAAGCTACAATTTTACTCTTCTACTATGAGACAATACCTACATAGTCCTATAAATTCTATTATTAGTATACTGCTATATCGATTGGAATACCTAATTTCTTTTTCTTTCATACTGTAAAGTCAGGATATGACATTGTGGTTTCGCACCAAAACGTAAAGGGACTGTAGTAGTTCCATATCCATTGCTTATTAGGGTGGCTACACCATCACGTATCGTAAAAGATCCATGAGGATGAATACCGAAGGGACCAAAACGAATTTGACCACCATGCAAATGTCCCCCCATCATAATATCAACATCATATTTCTGGCGAACATTTGAAAAGACTTCAGGATTATGCGAAATAAAAATAATCGTCCCGTCACCTTGACATTTTTTAAATGCTTGCTGATAATTCACATTTCTTGTAGTGGTATCATCAATAGCACTCAACCAACATCGATTATGAAGTGTTGACAACAATACGGCATCATTTTCAACGATCGTTACATTTGATTCCTTGAAAATTTCTCGTAACTTTTTCTCTCCCACTTCCCGATCATTATTCCCCCAAACAAAATAAACAGGTCCTAACTTTTTTAACAGTTTAATATTTTCATATATCCGTGAAGTGGGAGTTCTCTTGTCTGCAAAATCCCCTCCAATAATCACGGCATCTACTTTTTTACCGATTTTCCGAAGCATCTTATCATTAATTTTTCGTACATGTACATCCGATATAAAAAATAGGGAGACTTGCTCTGGTTCTCCATCTAGATCAACTTTATGGTTTAGTACATTGTTTTCAGCCGCTTGTTTAAGCATGAATAGAAAAAATCCAAGTATGATAATCAACAACACAATGAACAACTCAACCACACTTCCCTCCCCTTTCCGAAAAGAACTTTACAAAACGCATAGATGCAAACGTTGCTAACTGTATTCTTTAATAAACACGTGATCTAAAGGCACACGCTTTCGAGAAATTTCCCAAGACTTTTACTTTTTAGTTCAAGTGCAAAAGACCTCATGTCAATCCATTGCCTACATAACTCCATATCTTATTTCACTATATAATATTCTAGCATGCAATTTTAGCAAACGTTACTTACACACAGAAAAAAAGACTAAAGGAATGGTTGTACACCATCCTTTTAGTCTTACTCTAGAATCCATTCTAAGCTCGTTATGGAATAATCAATGTTTGTCCTACAGAAATACTATTAGAAGATAAACCGTTTGCTGCTTTGATTTTATCGACTCCACTAGCATCACCATAATACTTTAATGCAATACGGAATAAATTTTCGTTCGGTTGAACGGTATGCGATTTAGCACTTGTAGACGGTTGTTCTTCTTTTTTCTGATCAGCTTTTTTTTGTTCTTCTTGTTGTTTAGCAAGCTTTTCTTGCTCAGCTTTTCTTGCTTGCTCTTCAATTTTAGCTTGCTCCGCTTTTTTTGCTTGCTCAGCTTTTTTCGCTTGTTCTGCTGCTATCTTCGCTTGCTCGGCTTTTTTTGCAGCCTCTTCTTTTGCTTGTTTAGCCGCTTCGTCTTCTTTATCTTCAGTACTTACATTGTTTTTAGTCTTTGTCTCATCATTAGTTTCTTCTATTTCAGGTTCTACTTTTTCTTTACCACTTGCAGAGACTTTGTGATTTGTTTGCACCTCTACAACTGAACCATTCTCGTCTTCTACTTCTGCCATATCAGATGCAGATGGGTTATAAAAGAAAGAAACATAAATTAATAAGACAAAAGGAATACCTAACAATATAAATAATAGAACATTTAATAATGGGTTTTTTCTCTTTTTCTTTTTCACTTTTTGACGTGAGCGTGACATTCTAGAGCTATGTTGGTCTTCCAATTCAATTGATTGACGATGCTCTTCAATTTTCTCTCTGTAATCTTCATTACTCATGAGTACCACCTCCAACACTATCTTTCTCTAATTATGACGAAATTCCACTGAAAAGTAAATGATAGTATTGGAAATTTTGAGAGATTTATGTCGAGTTTCCAATCAATTTAATAGAATAGAGAAAATAATCGTTTACCTTATGAATATAATGTCAAAAATTAAGAATTTCCTAAAAGTAGTTTCTCTATTCTCTTTTTCCATTCTACTACTGTCGTTGTATCTTTTATTTTACGAGATTCAATGATATGCTCATATACTAAACCGCAGCATTGGCAACAATCATCTGGTTTACTCTCTAAAGTTTGTCCAAAATAATGCACAAGTTTTTCTCTCATACACGAAGTAGAATCAATCAACTCGACTACTTCTTCAACGGCCTTTATTTTCTCATACTTCATCGAAATTAATCGTTGCTTTACTTCATGAGGAGGTAGTTGATGCATCCAATAATCTAAAACTCGAAATGCTGTTTCAGAAATCTCACCATTATGAATCATTGCTGTTGGTTGTTCTTTTCTCAATCGATACTGTTCATAATTATCTACGTGCGACTCCAATGGTGAATCGTCAATCCCGACAAATTTCGCCAATTCTTCATCACCTTCTGCATATAACAAAATGGCGAGCGAATCTTTGCCGTCTCTACCTGCTCTTCCAATTTCCTGCATATAGTTGGAAATATTTGAAGGAAGTGATTCATGAATAACTTGTCGAACGTTTTGCTTATGTACGCCCATACCAAATGCATTTGTTGCAATAATCCATTCTAAGGATCCATCGATAAATTGTTGCTGGATGAATTGTCGATCTAATGGATCCATTCCACCATGATAAGCAGCACATGCTATTCCTGATTGAAGTAGCCTTTGACTTATATTTTCGGTTTTCGATCGTGATTGAGTGTAAATAATACCCGGCCCCGCAGACTTTGTTACATGCTCAAGAATCCAATCCATTTTGTCTTCTCTACCCTGAAACAATAACTTTCCTAAATGAATATTCGGTCGATCTATAGAATGTATAAATGTGTAAGGGTCTTTCATATTTAAATAACTTTCTATATCCCCGATTACCTTTTGAGTAGCAGTTGCCGATAATGCTAAAATAGGTGGACGATTTTCTTTCCCAATGACATGACCAATACGCAAATAATCTGGTCTAAAATCAAATCCCCACTGTGAAATACAATGAGCTTCGTCTACCACGAGTAAAGAAAGTTCCATTGAGTCTAACTTTTGTTGAACTTGCTCTTGCAGGAGCATTTCAGGAGAGATAAAGATAAATCGATACTCATGTAAATGATGGATAGTCGCTCTTTTTTGAGCTGGATTTAAAAAAGAATTCAATGCGACGACGCGTTTTTCTTTCAGCTGTTTCATCTGATCCACTTGGTCCTGCATTAACGAGAGTAAAGGAGAGATGATTAATACAGGTTTATTAAATATGTAACCAGGCAGCTGATAGCATAAGGATTTACCCATTCCAGTTGGCAGTAATGCAATCACATCTCTTCCAGCTACCACATTTTGGATAACTTCCTTTTGCCCCGGTCTAAAGTCTTTATAGCCAAAGTATTGATTTAAAATAGATTCAAGATTCAACACGTTCACCTCTTGTTAAAACAAGTCTTAATTGAAAATACGTTAAATGTGGAACAACCTCATGTAATACTTTTAGTTTCCGCGTATTATAATCTTCAATAGCAGTTAAGACTTTTTGAATATCACCATCTGAAACGAATTGTTCAACCTTAAATTGTGGTTCGATCATCGCCAACTCCACAATATGATCTTCTATTGTACTTAATTTTAAACGGCGCATTTTACTAATTTGCTCTAACGAATATCCGTTATTAAAAAGCTCTGCTGTTTGGAAAGCAGATCCACTTAAAGGGTTACTGATTCGGATGTTTTCAACTAACTGACTTAATATTGGATATTCCTCTTGATGTTGGTTCAACTGATTCAACCAATTATGAAGGGCAGCAATATACATTAATTGAATATCTATTTCTTCCATATTTTTTTGTACACTAATTTGTTGCCATGTTAAACCAGCTGTTTCATATCCGGTTAAACGAAGCATGACTATATCTTTTGCTCGTTCTTCCATCGTATTTATACCTAAACTTTGTTGAATTTCATTAAATAATTTTAATTGCAATTGGCCATCTTTATAATGATTCGCATTTAAAAAATATCTCACCCATTGCTGTACTTGTTCATCCTTTTGAATGGGAATGAAAGACATTTTTCCAGCCACTTGATGAGATAGCGTTTGAATAACTAATGATAGCCTAGCAAAAAACAAATGCTCATTTCCACGATAATGCCAACCATCAAATGGAAGGTTTTGTATGTGTTTTATTTGTTCTACTGCTTTACTTGTTAACTCATAAAATCCATCCTCTTTCACGTTGAGGAATTGGTCTTCTATTAAAGTAGACAGTTCTATATCATACTTTTCCCTCGATAGTTTTGGTAATACTCCAAAGTATTTATGTAAGTGATATATGCCGACATCTTGTACAGTTTGTCCTGATCGTTTCCCTCTTAACAGATGGAAGGGAGCAGAAATTGTACGTTCTTGTTTGAAATTGTAGAAAATTTGTAAAAGAATCTTTTGGAAAATCAAAATCAATCCTCCATTTCGAACTATTGGGTTGAAAAGTAAATTAAACAGATTTAGAATAGATAAGAAGCTTGTATTGGAAGCGCACGTGAAAAAGGAGAGAAAAACATGCCAAAATTTACAATCGTAGATAAAGATACATGTATTGCTTGTGGCGCTTGTGGTGCTGCTGCCCCAGATATTTATGACTATGATGATGAAGGAATCGCCTTCGTTATTATTGATGATAACATGGGTACAGCGGAAGTACCAGAAGATTTACTAGAAGACATGCAAGATGCATTTGAAGGCTGCCCTACGGATTCGATTAAAGTTGCAGACGAATCATTTGAAGGCGACCCATTAAAATATGAATAATTAAAAGAGGTTGGATCAGTACCCAACCTCTTTTTCGTATATAAAATTAAAAATATCTACTAAAGATACATATCACCCCCGATTTAGTTAATTCGGGGGTAGCTTCTAAAGTTATTTAGATTCTCGAGATCTTTTCAATAAATAAGCTGCTAATAATAAGAAACAGCCTAGCCCAAATTCTAGTGGATAAGAGATTGTAAATTTAGAACCAAATGGCTCAATCAGTATAATACCAACGATCCCACCTACAAATAAAAGACCAATCATCACCCCATATCCCCACATCGTTCTCTTCTTCTTTGTTTTATCGTGGAGTGCATCTTTTTTAATAAGGTTAAATACGAAGAATACTAGAGCAACGAAAATAAGGATTAAAATGAACCCAGTTAATAACATCGAACCTAAATAAACTGTTTGGTCCTCTTTAGTAATTAACGGAACAATCCCTGTAACGACTAAGTACCATCCAAACAATGTTGCCCCCAATTCATAGATAAAATCCATCATATTCATTACAGGTTCTTTTGGAAGAGATTCAACAATTTCATCTGCTAACTCCTTTGGTGATTTTCCGAAAACATCTGCCGCTGTCTTCCCATCACTTTGAGCTTCTAATATATGGTCTAACATTTCAAGTAATATTTCTTCAGTAGCACGGTCATTTTTTAACGGATTTGCACGAATATATACAAGCATATTTTCATAATACAACTTATTCTCCGGCGTTAAACTTTCCCTTTTACTATTATTCTGCTTTATCATTTCTTTAACAGTTAACTCCACTCTTCATCACCTCTCAAAATGTTAGTTATAGGGGTACTTAATAAAGCCCACTCATCTCGAATTATCCTCAAGTTTTCTTTCCCTTCTATCGTTAAAGAATAGTACTTTCTGTTTGGCCCACTATCAGATGGTCGCATTTTCCCCTCAATCCACTTATTTTTTTGTAATCTGAGTAGTACGGGATAAATCGTCCCTTCACTTATATCCTTTAAACCGTAGTGTTGTAATTTTTGAGATAGCTCGTATCCATATACTTCTTCTTTCTCAATAATCGCTAACACACAACCATCTAAAATTCCCTTCAATAATTGGCTTCGTACCGACAAATTCTTCACCTCACTACCATGCATTGCAGGTATGTATGTCGTTTGCTACCATGCTAAGCAAACTAGTTAACCACAGTATATTGCAATACATAATAGCGGTCAACTACATTGTTTTACAAGTTACTACTCTGTTATTGATTTTTAAAGGATGAACTGATAAACTCTTATTAGTAGTTGGTACTAATAACAGATGTAAAATTTTCAAAGACAAAGGGGATCATCGGAATGGATTTATTACAATTACAAAATAAGAACATTGTTGTAATGGGTGTTGCCAATGAGAGAAGTATTGCATGGGGAATTGCAAAAAGACTTCTAGAAGTTGGGGCAAACGTTATTTTCACGTATCGTAAGGAACGTTCAAAAGGAAAAATCGAAAAAGTATTAGAAAATTATTCAGACTATAATACAGCAGTCATCGAATGTGATGTCAATAGTGATGACAGCATCGCTCAAGCATTTTCTCAAATTGGAGAACAGTTTGGTGTCATCCACGGGATTGTTCACTCTGTTGCTTTTGCCCATGCAGAAGACCTAAAAAATCGCTTTGTAGAGACTAGTCGTGAGGGGTATGCTTTTGCACAAGATACAAGTGCTTACTCATTAGTCGCTGTGGCGAATGCAGCACGACCATTTATGACTGAGGGCGGATCAATCGTTACAATGAGTTACCTAGGTGGACAACGTGTTCTTGATGGCTATAATGTTATGGGTGTTGCAAAAGCAGCGCTAGAAGCAGCTATGCGTTACCTTGCTGCAGATTTAGGTGCAGAAGGAATTCGTGTAAACGCAATTTCAGCTGGGGCAATTCGTACGTTAGCCGCAAAAGGTGTACCAAGTTTCAACACAATTCTTCACAAAATCGAAGAGACATCTCCATTAAAACGTAACACGAACCAAGAAGAAGTTGCAGATATGACATTAGTAATGCTTAGTGCCTTATCACGTGGTGTAACTGGCGAAACAATCTTCGTAGATTCAGGTTATAATATTTTAGGTTAATATATAGAGGCTGGGCCATAAGTGAACAACTCAAAGAAATACCCAAAACGTAATATTAAAAAATTGATACTTTGAAAATTGATTGGAATGGAGGGTCGAGTGCAGCTGACGGCTACGCCTTTCGCTGCAGAGCGAAGTAGATTCAAAGAAGATCCCCAAGCTTCCTGCGGGAACAGCAAATTTATTTGCGACGAAAGCGAAGCGG
>DATMGC010000090.1:0-36475 GCA_035555915.1 Ureibacillus sp.
CAAGAGCAATTGATGATGCGGTACAAATTGATCCACGTGTGAAGGGTGTACCGTCAACGAAAGGGTTGTTGACATGAAAATTGGAGTAATCGACTATGGAATGGGCAATTTATTTAGCGTAGAACAAGCGTTAAAAAGACTGGATTGTGAAGTTGTAGTATCTGCTAATCCAGAAGAATTAGCTGCAACAGATGCACTTATTTTACCGGGAGTTGGTGCATTTCCTGATGCGATGAAACGGTTAGCTGAAACTGGTTTAGATCAGTTCATTCGCGAACAAGTAAATGCCAATAAACAACTACTGGGGATTTGCTTAGGAATGCAATTGCTTTTTGAGGAAAGCGAAGAAGTGACAAAAACAAAAGGATTTGGATTCTTTAATGGGAATATTACTCGCTTTGCAGGTCAAACTGCATCTGGTGAGCAATATCGTGTACCTCACATGGGATGGAATACATTAGAATTTAAGTACTTACCAAAGTGGTTAGAAGAGTCGGCATTACCAGAAAGTAAGTATGTTTATTTTGTTCATTCATTTTACGCAGCAAATATGAATAAAGAACAGCTGGTAGCAAGTGCTGACTATTTTGAAACAGAAGTACCTGGTGTCGTTCAATCCGGAAATGTTTGCGGTATGCAATTCCATCCTGAAAAGTCAGGAGAGTTTGGTGTATTCTTACTGAAACAATGGTTAAAAGGTGTGGGGGTGCTAACATGCTAACAAAACGTATTATCCCTTGCCTTGATGTAAAAGAAGGGCGAGTTGTTAAGGGGGTTCAATTCGTTGAACTTCGTGATGCGGGAGATCCAGTGGAACTAGCAAAGTTTTATGATGAACAAGGTGCAGATGAACTTGTCTTTTTAGATATCTCTGCTTCCCATGAAGGTCGTGAAACGATGGTAGATGTTGTACGAAAAACTGCATCAAGCCTTGCGATTCCATTTACAGTTGGTGGAGGTATCCGTACCTTAGAAGATATGAAACGAATTCTACGTGCTGGTGCGGATAAAGTATCTGTAAATACATCCGCATTAGAGCGACCTGAATTGATCCAAGAAGGGGCAGATTTCTTTGGTGCCCAATGTATTGTTGTAGCCATTGATGCTAGATACTCAGAGGAAGACGGTACATGGATGGTCTATACACATGGTGGCCGCAATAAAACAGAATGGCAAGCAGTTGAATGGGCAAAAGAAGCAGTACGTCTCGGTGCTGGGGAAATTTTATTAACAAGTATGAACCAAGACGGGGAAAAAACTGGATTTGATTTAGCCTTAACTAAGGCTGTTCGAGATGCAGTAACGGTTCCCGTCATCGCAAGTGGTGGAGCTGGGAATGCAGACCATTTTGTAGAAGTACTACAAGATGTAGATGCTGATGCAGCGCTTGCAGCATCAATTTTCCACTATAAAGAAACAAGCGTAGCTGAAGTAAAATCAGTGTTACGCGAAAGAGGAGTATGTGTCAGATGATAGAAGGATTAAAGTTCGATAATAATGGATTAATTACAGCGGTTGTTCAAGATGCACAGTCAAAAGAAGTGTTAACTGTTGCTTATATGAATGAAGAATCATTACAAAAAACAATTGAAACAGGTGAAACTTGGTTCTACTCTCGTTCTAGACAAGAACTTTGGCATAAAGGGGAAACAAGTGGCAATACGCAAAAAGTAATTTCGATTAAAGCAGATTGTGATCAAGATGCATTAGTAGTCGAAGTATTACCAGCAGGTCCTGCCTGCCATAACGGCACAACTTCTTGTTTTACAAATTCAATTGTTGAAAATGATCCAGTCGGTTCAGTAGACATTATTCCAGAGTTAGTAAATATTATCCGTCAGCGCGAAATTGACATGCCTGAAGGTGCTTATACTACATATTTATTTGATAAAGGGATCGATAAAATTTGTAAAAAGGTTGGAGAAGAAGCAACCGAAGTGGTTATTGGGGCAAAAAATCGTGATGCTGAAGAAGTGAAATGGGAAGCAGCAGATTTACTTTATCACTTATTAGTGCTATTACAAGAGCAAAAAATTAATGTCTATGATGTACTAGAAGTCCTAAAAACGAGACACAATGAAAAGAGAGCAAGTACTAAAAATAATCAATAAGATCCAGCGTCCTTACTGATGAATCAAGAAATAATGAGGTACATTGCAATACTTAAATAATGACGAATTACGTAATTATGTTATAATAAATTTATTGTCTAAGGAACGTATTATACGTTCCTTTTGCTTTGTTATGCAACATTTTATCTTACAAAGCAATGTAATTACGCCAAGGTGTAATGAATTTAGTTCGGAGGATGTACTTTGGAAAATCAACGTCAAAAAGAAAAACTGAATAATGTTGTCTCATTTATTCCAAACGGTGATTATTATTTTAATAAAGCGCTAAAAGCCATGGATAAAGATCAGATGGATAAAGCGTATAAATATATGAAGCGGGCTGCTGAACTAAGCCCAGATGATGCCCATGTCTTAATGCAGTTTGGTATTTTGGAAATGGAAGCTCAAAATTTCGAAAAGGCTTATGAACTCATCCATACTGCATATAGTTTAGATCCAAGTGAATCAGAGCACGTCTTTTTCTTAGCAGAGATTTCAGGTTGCATAGGGATGGTACGAGATGCCCAAAAGTATGCAGAAATGTATATTAATATGGAACCGGATGGAATGTATGTGGAAGAAGCAGAAGAAATCATTGAATTTGTTCAATATGAAGAAAATGATAACGAACAATATGATGAAGAAGACTCTGAGAAATTAATTGCACAGGAAAAAGCACGTCGCTTTATGGAAAATGGACAATTCCCCCAAGCTATAGAAGTATTAGAACAGCTGATTGAACGTTTCCCTGATTTATGGCCAGCTTTTAATAATCTAGCATTAGCTTATTTCTATGTTGGGGATGCAGAACAAGCAAGAGCACTCTTACATCAGGTACTTCGTGAAAACTTAGGTAATTTACATGCACTTTGTAATTTAGCGGTAATTGCCTATTATGAGAAGGATGATCAAGAGCTCGCACAACTTGTTGAAATGCTGAAAAAGATCAATCCATATGATTGGGAGAATCGCTATAAGCTAGGAGCAACTTTAGCATTAATTGGTGAGTATGACATCGCCTATAAATGGTTGCAAAGTATGAAACGAAAAGGTTTTGCTGGTGATACAGGTTTCTATTTTTGGTTAGCACAGGCTGCCTATTTTAGTGGACATGTAGAAGAAGGAAAGCAAGCTTGGAAAATACTTGTTGATATAGATCCTTCTAAAGAGGGGTTTGAACCATGGATAGACGTGGAAAAACAAACTAACGAGGAATCATTAGAAAATAACCGAGAATTTATCGTAGAAAAAATTATTAGCAAGTATAGTACACATCGCATGTTCGGATTTTTCCTGCTTAGTAAATCAGCTTATAAGCAAGAAATTATTGCACATCCTAAACTTATTGATCTTTCTAAATATAGTGGGGTAGAAAAACTTTGCTTAGCATATGCACTTGGGCATCAATTTAATGATGCCAATAAGATGGAGAAAAATTTTGAACGTTCAATGGAAGTCGCGGAGGAGCTTTATAAAAACACGTCTTCGCTCACTTTAGAAATACAATATTTATTTCAAATGTGGTTTGTATTATGTGAACGTGCTCTTAAAGAAGATTATCCATTTAAAAATGTGAAAGCACTAGCAGCTGCAGTCGAGTATATGTTTTTTTCCACTATCAATAGTCAAAAAGTGACGAAAAAGCACTATGCTTTAAAATACGGTATTTCTGTAGCTACTTTAACGAAGTATGTGGAAGAACTAATTGAGTATCTTCCATTTGATTAGTAGCTAAGCATTATATTTGAAGTTACTAACAGATTATCCTAGGATAAAGATAGAATATGAATGAAAGATAGAAGGCGACGGTACTAACGCTTTTGGTATAGGGAGGCTTTTTGATGTCTGAAGAAAAAATTTATGACGTAATAATAATCGGTGCAGGTCCTGCAGGTATGACAGCGGCAGTATATGCTTCAAGAGCAAATTTAGCAACTTTAATGATTGAGCGCGGTATTCCAGGTGGACAAATGGCGAATACAGAAGAAGTTGAAAACTACCCAGGATTCGATACAATCTTAGGACCTGAGCTTTCTACGAAAATGTTCGAGCACGCCAAAAAGTTTGGTGCAGAATATGCATATGGCGATGTAGCTGAAATTATTGACGGAGAAGAATATAAAGTTATAAAAGCAGGTTCTAAAGAATATAAAACACGTTCGATTATCATCACTACTGGTGCCGAGTATAAAAAAATGGGTGTTCCAGGGGAAAAAGAACTTGGTGGACGTGGCGTAAGTTATTGTGCTGTCTGTGATGGTGCATTCTTTAAACAAAAGAATCTTATTGTTGTAGGTGGAGGGGATTCTGCTGTAGAAGAAGGCGTGTACTTAACTCGTTTTGCTGACAAGGTAACAATTGTACACCGTCGTGATAAACTACGTGCTCAAAAAATACTTCAAGATCGTGCTTTTGCTAATGAGAAAATTGACTTTATTTGGAACCATACTGTAAAAGAAATTAATGAAAAAGACGGTAAGGTTGGAAGTGCAACGCTTGTTTCAACGGTTGATGGTAGTGAACAAGAATTCCAAACTGACGGAGTCTTTGTCTATATCGGAATGGTTCCATTAACAGCACCATTTAAAAGTTTAGGTATTTTAAATGAACATGGATACATTGTGACAAATGATCAAATGGAAACATCTGTAAAAGGCATATTTGCTGCTGGAGATGTACGTGAGAAACAACTTCGTCAAATTGTTACAGCAACAGGTGACGGAAGTATTGCAGCGCAAACTGCTCAGCATTATGTTGAGGAATTAGTTGAAAAAATTAGTCAGAAGTAATATGGTTTTAATTCTTTTGTAACCTCATTGAAACAAAGGATGGCTATAATAAGGGGTATAAGCTTTAACCCCCTTTTTTAGTTTTTTCGGTTGCTTCCCATAGATGGAGGCAACTTTTTTTATTTGCGTGGAAAATAAGGTAAATTACGACAACTATTATTCAATTGTAATTTGTTAGAATCATATATGGTAGAAAAACATATAGTAATATATTAAGTACATTACTAATTTTAGAAGAATTCTATAGGTATATGTCTAAGCATTTAAGAGACCTGTAGGCGTTAAAATTACGCGAATGATTATTTGATAATGTATAATACCATTATAGGTGTAACAAAGAATTTGAGGTGGTTGTAATGCAACGGATAGCAAATTTATTAGTAATACAAGATGAGAAAGTTCTACTTCTACAAAAACCAAGAAGAGGTTGGTATGTTGCTCCTGGAGGAAAGATGGAAAGTGGAGAATCTATCTATGAAGCAGCTGTAAGAGAATTTAAAGAAGAAACGAACCTATCTGCAAGTAATCCGCATCTAAAAGGTGTCTATACAATGATCATCAAAGATGGCGAAGAAGTGGTAGATGAATGGATGATGTATACTTTCGTTGCATATGGCTGTACGGGAGAACCTTATAAAGAAACAAGAGAAGGAATATTAGAGTGGCATCCCATCGAAGCACTAAAAAAACTACCGATGGCTGAAGGCGATCGAAAAAACTTACTGTTTGCCGCATTAAATAAAGGAATTCAATATGGCACTTTTACGTATACAACAGAGTTTGAACTAATAGATGAAAAATTTCAAACATCAAATGAGCTTTAAAAGGGGGATAATCTATGCGTGATATTCAAGAATATACTCATGAGATTGTGATTATTACAGGAATGTCTGGAGCAGGGAAAACTGTAGCTGTTCAAAGCTTTGAAGATTTAGGGTATTACTGCATTGATAATTTACCACCTGCATTATTAACAACATTTTTAGCGTTAATGAAAGAATCAGAACGGAACATTACCCGTATTGCCGCAGTAATGGATATGCGTGGTGGGGAATTTTTTGATTCACTGATTGATGCCCTAGATATCCTACAGAAAGAAGCATATGTTAATACACGTGTATTATTTTTAGATGCGGACAATGAAACCCTTGTTCAACGATATAAGGAAACTCGCAGATCCCACCCGCTTGCACCACAAGGAGCACCACTTGAGGGGATTCAAAAGGAAAGAGATATGCTTAGTGAGCTCAAAGGAAGAGCGAAATACGTTTATAATACATCACAAATGAAACCTAGACAGTTAAGAGAACGTATAGGTAAAGAGTTTTCAAATAGCTCGAGTCCAAAGTTTTCAATTAATGTCATGTCGTTTGGTTATAAAAATGGAATACCAATTGATGCAGATTTAGTTTTTGATGTTCGTTTTATCACAAACCCATATTATGTGGAAGAATTACGTCCAAAAACGGGTCTACAAGAGGAAGTATCCTCTTATGTGTTAGCGCAAGATGAGGCTCAATTGTTAATCGAAAAGTTAACAGATTTATTTAAATTTATGATTCCACAATATATCAATGAGGGGAAATCCCAACTAGTGATTGCTTTTGGTTGTACTGGTGGACAGCATCGTTCTGTTACACTCGCTGAATACTACGGAAAGTTGTTTAGTGATAACTATCAAACCGCAATTACACATAGAGACATCAATCGCAGAAAGGATTGACGGAATGAAGAGAAAGAAAACGAATATTGTGGTCATAGGAGGGGGTACGGGCCTATCGACGATGTTACGTGGATTAAAAAATTATCCGTTTAACATCACTGCAATTGTAACGGTTGCAGATGATGGTGGCTCTTCAGGACGCCTTCGAGATGACTATGATATTCCGCCACCAGGTGATATTCGGAACGTAATTGCAGCTTTATCAGATACAGAACCATTAGTTGAGCAAATGTTCCAATATCGATTCTCACAATCTGATGACTTAGGTGGTCATTCACTAGGAAATTTAATGCTTACAGCTCTAACTGATATTACGGGTGATTTTAGTCATGCCATTGCAGAGATGAGTAAAGTATTAAAGGTCCATGGAAAAGTAATCCCAGCAGCGAATAAAAAGATTACCTTAAACGCAGAACTAATTGATGGTTCTATTATTGAAGGTGAATCAAAAATTCCTAACTCACAATTGCCGATTAAACGTGTTTATTTAGTTCCTGGTAACGTGAAACCGCTACCTGAGGCAATTCGAGCTATTGAGAAAGCAGATCTTATTCTCGTTGGACCAGGTAGCTTATATACTAGTATTATTCCGAATTTAATAGTAAAAGAAATTGGAAATGCATTAGTAAAAGCGAAAGGTAAAAGAATCTATATTTGCAATTTAATGACGCAACAAGGTGAGACATTGAATTTCAGAGCAACTGATCATGTCCAAGCAATATTTGAGCATGTTGGAAGCCCTTGTTTAGATGCTATTTTAGTAAACGATGTTGAATTGCCATTGCCAATTAAAGAAAACTATAAAGAAGAGAATGCAGAACCTGTGCTGTTTGATATAGAAAAGTTAAAAAATATGGGTCTTGAAGTGATTAAAAAGGAAATCGCCACGATTCAATCTGGCGTTGTTCGTCATGAGTCCAATAAAATTGCTAAGTGGCTTTATGAATATACATTAAAAACAATGTAAAAATATACAAAATTTCTGATTTGTATTGTGTGGTATGATTGTTCTCATACATAGTGAAAGGGGGGGAAAAGATGTCATTTGCTTCCGAAACGAAAAAGGAGTTAACGCAATTAGAGTCCGATGATAATTGTTTAAAGGCAGAAGTTTCTGCACTTACTCGTATGAATGGAACATTATCGTTTACTAATAGGCAACTAAGTCTTGATGTTCAGACTGAAAATGCAGCCATTGCAAGAAGACTCTATACTATCGTTAAAAAATTATATCCATATAATGTGGAATTACTTGTACGAAAAAAAATGCGGTTAAAGAAGAATAATGTCTATATTTGTCGTGTTCGTGAGGGTGCTCGTGAACTATTAGCAGATTTAGATATTGTCTCCGAAGACTTTCAATTAAATCATTCTATTTCTAGAACATTACTATCTAATCGGGATCAGAAACGAGCATATTTACGTGGTGCGTTTTTAGCAGGTGGCTCTGTAAACAACCCTGAAACGTCAGCTTATCATCTAGAGATATACTCATTATATAAAGAGCATGGTGAAGCATTAGCAAATCTGATGAACCAGTTTAACTTAAATGCTAAAACAATCGAAAGAAAAAAAGGGTTTGTAACGTATTTAAAAGAAGCTGAAAAGATATCTGATTTCCTAGGAATTGTTGGAGCAGTACAAGCCATGTTAAAGTTTGAAGATGTACGAATCTTGCGCGATATGCGAAATAGTGTGAATCGAATTGTTAACTGTGAAACAGCGAATTTGAATAAAACAATTGGTGCTGCAATTCGCCAAGTTGAAAATATACGCTTTATCGAAAATACTATAGGCTTAGATCAACTACCAGAAAAGTTACGAGAAATTGCTAGACTTCGAGTTGAATATCAAGATGTGACATTAAAAGAACTAGGAGAAATGGTTTCTACAGGTACTGTTAGTAAGTCAGGTGTTAATCACCGTTTACGTAAAATTGATGAAATAGCCGATGCCTTAAGACGTGGAGAAACCATTAAATAAGTCTAAAAGCAAAATGTTTGTTCAATAATTAGCGAATACTTACTGAAGTTTTAAAAAATTGTAGGATTCTATGATTGTTCTTTTCATATAATTTAGATAAGATAAAAGTATATAGATGAACGGTTTGAAAGGGAGTATCGTAAATGGTTGAAACCAATGTCGAAGTAAAATTGAAATCTGGTCTACAAGCAAGACAAGCAGCTTTGTTTGTTCAAGAAGCCAATCGTTATAAATCCGAGGTTTATTTACAAAAGGATGAGAAAAAAGTAAATGCTAAATCTATCATGGGGATTATGAGTTTAGCCATTGCAAGAGGCACAACAATTACGCTTATTGCTGAGGGTAAAGACGAACAAGAAGCTGTAGATGGTTTAGCATCACTTATTCAAAGAGCCGAATAGTCATAATTCTTTTGTAAACGCTCGCAACACGGGGTATCTCTTCATGAGATGCCCTTTTTTCATAGTATAACTATTCTATGTTATTCTTTGCAGACAAAAAAATAGTGAAGAGGAAAATTCCTCTTCACTATGGGAAAAATATTATTTGTCTTCAACGCGCGTAATGATTTGGTCAATTAATCCATACTCTTTTGCTTGCTCAGCAGTCATGAAATTATCACGATCTGTATCTTGTGCAATACGTTCTAATGATTGGCCAGAACGATCAGCTAAGATTTTGTTTAATTTATCACGTAAGAATAAAATACGTTTTGCAGCAATTTCAATTTCAGTAGCTTGACCTTGAGCCCCACCTAGTGGTTGGTGAATCATTACTTCAGCATTTGGTAATGCAAAACGTTTACCTGGTTCACCAGCAGTAAGTAAAAACGCACCCATTGATGCAGCCATACCGATACAAATTGTTGATACTTTTGGTTTAATATATTGCATTGTATCGTAAATTGCCATACCCGCTGTAATCGAACCACCTGGTGAGTTAATGTATAAAGAAATATCCTTTTCAGGATCTTCTGCTGCTAGGAATAATAATTGTGCCACAATTGAGTTAGCTACATTATCATCAATAGCGCTACCAAGTAAGATGATGCGGTCTTTTAAAAGACGAGAATAAATGTCGTATGCACGTTCTCCGCGATTTGTTTGTTCAATAACTGTAGGAATTAAATTCATTGTAAATCCTCCTTAAAAAGATTTATTCGATTACTCCGTGCTAAAAGGATAGCTTTTAGCTGTAAACATATCATACACAGAATAGTCAAGGAAGGTCAAATATAAACCTCTAACCTTTACTAAAATATTGTAACTTTACATCTTCTATTATTTTATGTGCTATTATTCAAATAAGAAGTAATACGAAAAAGTTTTAAATTTATACTTCAAGTGTTTAAAATAGATGAAAATCAGTATGAAACTAACTGTCACAATAAAGACTAAATTTACTTTAAATTTTAGTTGAATTACGTTTAGTACATTTGTATAATAGAAAAGTCGTATTTAACAATTGGCGTAAGTCCTTAAGCATAATGAATTATGTAAATGAAGAACAACAATTTCTATTTTCAAAAGCGTTACGAGTAAGTTTTCTAATAATAAAATGTCCTCGTGGTGTAATGGATAACACAGAAGATTCCGGTTCTTCCGCTGGGGGTTCGATTCCCTCCGAGGGCGCCATTTTACTGCTTCAACTATAATTTTAAATAAGGTAGACCTTCCTGGAACTATTAGTTTAGCAGCCTAATAGAGTCCAGAGGGAATGAAAGATATGGGATAAAATGTAATTACTGTACCAATTCATTTTATCCTTAATTCATTCTCTTTAAACTATCATTACCAATCTTTTCATATAAAATTTTATGAGTTACGATATAGTGTATTAGTTTGAGGTTTTGAAAAAATAATGAAAAAAGTGACCCGAAGAGTTTTTAATTAAACTTTTTGGGTCATTTTTTTGTATATAAATTTATAGTGAAAATAAAATATAATGACAAACAAATGGTTACATCAGTATCAAAACGTTTTGTGTCGTTCTCGAGGACGGACTAGCGTTCATTAACTTGAATACTCTCCATAACTTACATAAAGGTGATAGTTTTACGTTTACTATTCTGAAAATTTTATGTTGTTTAAATATTACGATATTTATATAATGGTAAATATATTTTCCGAATTCTATATTTTCAGAAAAATGGAAACAAAAACGAGCCTGGGGGAATTAACATGTTAAAAAAGAGAAAATACATTTCATTCATTGCACCATTAGCTGCAGCGTCTATTATCCTAGCTGCATGTGGAACAGCAGAAACAGATACATCAGGTTCAGCTAGTGAAGAAGGTGGGACAACTTCTACAAAGCTAAAAGTTGGAACAGATGCAGCTTATGCTCCGTTTGAATCTTTTGATGACAAAGGAAATATTGTGGGTATTGATGTTGATGTTGTGAAGGCAATTGGAGAAGAGGTTGGCGTTGAATTTGAAATCAACAACGTTGCATGGGAGCCATTATTCCAACAAGTGACGAATGGTGAAGTAGACCTAGGAGTTTCAGCCATCACAATTACTGATGAACGTAAAGAAACGTATGATTTCACGGAACCATATTATGAAGCAACACAATTGATTATAACAAAAGAGGACTCAGCTATTGAATCACTAGCTGATATAGCAGATAAAAAAATTGGTGTACAAATTAATACAACAGGACACTTTGCTGCACAAGATCTACAAGGCAAAGCTAGCAAAAATATTTTAGCTTACGAGACTACACCGATTGCTATTCAAGAATTAGTAAACGGTACAGTAGATGCAGTTATTGGAGATAATGCAGTAATTCTTGAATATATTAAAAATAATCCAGAGTCTAAATTAAAGTCTATTGAGGATGATAGTTTTGAAAAAGAATACTATGGATTAATGGTTAAAAAAGGGAATCAAGAAGTATTAGATCTTTTAAATGAAGGGATAGAAAAATTAAAAGAAAGTGGCGAGTTAGCTGAAATTACTGGACAAGAGATTGAATAATTAGATGGAGGTATTTCCGATGAACTTCTTAGATATGCGTTGGGATATAGTCTGGAACTACCGTGAGTTTTTTATTAATGGTATTTGGGTGACAATCTTATTAACGATATGTGGCTATATTGGTGGTATTATTCTTGGAGTCTTACTTGGTTTAGGAAAAACATCAAAAAGGAAATGGTTTTACTGGCCTTGTAAACTGTATGTAGATCTTTTCCGTGGTACACCAATGCTTGTTCAAATATTAATCATCCATTTAGCAGTAATCCCCACGGTTTTTGGTCAGTCATTTGGCTTTATGGTTTCAGGAATTACAGCCTTAATATTAAATAGTGCTGCTTATAATGCGGAAATTATTCGTGCCGGCATTGAATCAATAGATAAAGGTCAAATGGAGGCAGCACGTTCTCTTGGACTTACACATGGACAAGCTATGCGAAAAATTATTTTACCTCAGGCCATTCGTCGGATGATTCCACCATTAGGAAATGAATTTATCGCGTTGTTAAAAGACTCTTCGTTAGTAACTGTTATTGCAGCCAATGATATTTTATATGCTGCAAAAGTAGTAGCAGGAGCGTATTCACGTTTCTGGGAGCCATATATCGTAGCAGCGGTTTTATATTTGATTTTGACATTCCTTGTTACGAAACTTGTGGCGTTTGTTGAAAGACGATTTAACATCGATCACAATCCGCGAAAAAAACAGAAGGGCGGACTGACGTATGATTAAGATAGAAAATTTGCATAAATCCTTTGGGCAACTTGAAGTGCTAAAAGGAATTGACTATGAAGTTCATGAAAAGGAAGTAGTGTGTGTGATTGGACCATCGGGTTCAGGAAAAAGTACCTTTTTGAGATGTATCAATCTATTAGAAGAAATTTCAGATGGTGCTATATTTATAGAAGATGTGAAAGTGAATGATCCCAAAACAGATATTAACTTGATTCGGACAGAAGTAGGGATGGTGTTCCAGCAATTTAATCTATTCCCACACATGTCTGTTATTGAAAATATTACGATGGCGCCGATGTTTATTCGAAAAATGTCAAAACACGAAGCTGAAAAACTGGCAATAGAATTATTAGATAAGGTTGGCCTACGAGAAAAGGCGAATAATTATCCACAGCAGCTTTCTGGTGGGCAACAACAGCGTGTCGCCATAGCTCGTGCCCTTGCGATGAAGCCTAAAGTAATGCTATTTGATGAACCAACATCTGCATTGGATCCAGAAATGGTAAAGGAAGTGTTAGATGTTATGAAGCAATTAGCATTCGAAGGAATGACAATGATTGTCGTGACACATGAAATGGGATTCGCTCGTGAAGTTGCTGACCGTGTTGTGTTTATGGATGGTGGCTATATTGTGGAAGAAGGTCAACCCGAAATGATTTTTGATGCGCCAAAAAATGAACGAACAAAAGCATTTTTAGGAAAAGTATTATAAAAGGAAAAATCCATTTGATGTAATACGCTTACATCAAATGGATTTTTCACTTGTTACGCTGTTGTTTTCCGAAGTAAACAAGCAAGCACAGTTCAGGGCGCAAAAGTAATATTTGGGCTTTCAAGTGCGAGCACCTTCCGCTTTTCAGATGTCTAGCTGCGGCACCCAGCCCCTCGAGGTCGCTTCAGTCCCTCGGTCGAAAGCTGAAAAGATGCTTTCGATTCGGGCCTTCCAGAGCTTGTCGGGGCTAAACGAGCCGCCTCCGCTTTTCTTATTAGTTCGGCATATCTTTGGCTTTTTCTGCTTGGCCGTACATGTTTAACATTGTTTGCATGTCTTGTGGTGATAGTTGTGGGACTTGGTATAGTCCTTTTTTGTTTTGGTAAAGTGATAGTTCGTAAGCCATTTCGATGCAGTTTTGGATAGAATCTTGTAATACACGTCGTACAACTGGGTTTGTTGATTCAAGGGCAGCAACAGTTTTACCACTTGCTCCTACTTTATGACAGCTTAACAAGAAGCCAGAGATAATTCCATCGTTGATTTCATTAGCTGAAGTCATTGGTTTTTTAGGCTGGCTTGGTGTTAATCCGTAATTTGTGTCATTACCCATTTGCATTTTGTAAGAGCGTGTTGGATGACTAGGATCTTGTCCAGTTTTGAAGCATTCTGCTGTGATATTATACTCATCTAACATAAACGCATATTGTCTGTCCAAGATATTCAGTAGCTCTTGGTCTTGTACATGTGGGCGGTAGAAGATGAACGTATTCAATGCACCGATTGAAGCGCTTAAAACCTCATGAACGTCTAGAACTTCATGTGCACCATGATTTAATGAAAGAGGCATATTACCTTGAGTTGATTGAGATTCATTCATGAATTGATTTTCCATTAAGTAGATTCCTCCCAAATTTTAGTGTACAAAATCGTACGAATATAGTTTGTGTAGTTCTAAGTTGATTATTCGGCTAAATTTTGCGATTCTAAAAAAGAAAAGGGTGGGATGAATGAATGAAAATAAATTATTACTCGAGACCAGGTTGTTCATTATGTGAGGAAGGATTAGTGACTTTAAAACTTCTCCAAAGTGATTTTCAATTTGAAATGAACATTATTAATATAGAAGAAAATGATGACTTACATGCGAAATATATGCTGATGATTCCGGTTGTTGAAAAGGATGATGAAGTTCTTCAATATGGACATTTAGATTATGTAACGCTCTATGAAGCGCTTCAGCAATAATTCAGAGGCGCTTCAAAAAAAATAAATCAAAATATTTGTGGAGTTTATTAGAAAAATGTATACTCTAAGTATAGAATATTTTTTTAATTTAAGTGGGACAAAAAGTACATCGTGGGACAAAATTGTCACCGGTGAAAGTTGCAGGTGAAGCTTTTGAAAAATCAAACTGCTGTAAATGTTCTAATACCTGAATTATCGGCAGTTATTCAGCAGAGATATCGAATTTTACAAATGATTGCTGCTGCTGGGCCAATTGGTAGAAGATCACTGATCGATACATTGCATCTTTCTGAGCGAACTGTTCGGAATGAGATAACCGTTTTAAACGATCAAAAATTAATTGAAACGACTCAAAAAGGTATGAGTTGTACGAATAAAGGGTATGAAGTACTTGAAGTACTAAAAGAAACTTTTCAGGAAGTTTCAGGACTCAGTTCGAAAGAGAAAGAATTAGCAAAAGTTTTAGGTATTCAAAAAGTAATTATCGTTCCTGGAGATGTGAATCATGATGCAAGTATCCAGCAACTTTTAGGAAAAGAAGCAAGTGAATATTTATCGAGAATCGCCACCCAGGATGCAACTGTTGCAATCACCGGTGGAAGTACGGTGGCAGCGTTACCTAACTTTTTATCACCTACAAAATCATTGAGTACACTTACTTTTGTAGCAGCACGCGGGAGCCTTGGTAATGAGATGAGTCTTCAAGCAAATACACTTGTTTCTCAATTTGCTAAACAATGTGGAGCACATTTCCATACCTTATATTTGCCGGAAAACTTAAGTAAAACAGCATTTAGCTCGGTCACTCAAGAACCAATGATTAAGGAAGTACTCGATCTATACGATCATATTGATATTGTTATCCATGGAATTGGTACAGCTAAGGACATGGCTTACAGGCGAGACTCAAGTGAGGCAATCATACAATTGTTAAATGAAAAGAATGCAGTTGGAGAAGCCTTTGGTTATTATTTTGACGAATCTGGTGAAATCGTATACCGAATTAATACGATTGGGATTCAACTTGAACAGGTAAAGCAGAGTCCACATATTATTGCTGTAGCGGGTGGGACACTTAAAGCAAAAGCAATTCAGGCATATTTTAAAAGTGAACCAGCTAAGCAAACGGTGCTTATTACCGATGAAGGGGCTGCAAATGCCATTTTGGAAAAGTAATCTATCGGTATCAAAAGTAGCTTTATTAAATGGTTAATTAAATTTCTTATAGGCAAAACTGTAGTAGCCTAAAGAACTTTATATAGAAAATATTATTTACTTGGAGGAAATATATATGACTATCAAGCTTGCAATTAACGGATTTGGACGTATTGGACGATTAGTTTTTCGTGAGGCAATTAAAAATAATAATTTCGAGGTTGTCGCTGTTAATGACCTTTCAGATGCTCATCAACTAGCACATCTTTTAAAATATGATTCAGTACATGGTGTTTATGATGCTGATGTCCAATCTGAAGATAATGCATTTGTCGTAGATGGCACAAAAGTTCAAGTTTTCTCTGAAAAAGATCCAGCAAATTTACCATGGGGAGAACTTGATATTGATGTAGTCATTGAATCTACAGGTAGATTCCGTTCTATGGAAGAAGTTTCAAAACATGTTCAAGCGGGTGCAAAAAAAGCAATCCTTTCAGCTCCGGCAAAAGGTGAAATGCCAACTTATGTAATGGGCGTAAACCATACACAATATTCATCATCTGAGGATGTTATCTCAAATGCTTCATGTACAACAAACTGTTTATCTCCAGTAGCAAAAGTATTGGATGAAAAATTTGGTATTAAACGAGGTATGATGACAACAATTCACTCTTATACAAATGACCAACGTATTCTAGATTTCCCACATAGTGATCCAAGACGTGCTCGTGCAGGTGCTGTTTCAATGATTCCTACAACTACTGGTGCTGCAGTTGCGGTTTCAAAAGTACTTCCACAGCTAAAAGGGAAATTAGATGGATTCTCTATGCGTGTCCCAACACCAAACGTATCTTGTGTTGACCTTGTAGTAGAGTTAAATACAGAATCTGTCACAGCGGAAGAAGTAAACAAAGCTTTAAAAGAAGCTGCTGAAGGAAATTTAAAAGGTATCCTTGATTATAATGAGTTACCGTTAGTTTCAATTGACTATAATGGGAACCCTCATTCATCTACAGTAGATGGTTTATCAACTATGGTTTTAGATAATAATATGGTGAAAGTACTTGCATGGTATGACAATGAAATTGGTTATTCAAACCGTTTAATGGATTTAGCTTTATACATCACACAGCAATAAGTTGTTTTTAGGGAAAAACATGAAATTATAATGTGTTATACTTTTTCTTATCAAGAAGCTTATTAATGTTATTTGTTATGACATATTTAGCTAATAGAAGTAAAAAGTATAGCCTTTATAATTATTACCATTTATAATAATGATGGGTAAAAGGAAGCGATGGATCAACTACCCATCGCTTTTTTTCGGCGTATAGAGTATATGCTTAAAATTAACCATTGATAAAAACATCAAAATATACTTATTATGGTGTTTAATACACAATTCGTATTTTTCTAAAGAATCGCAAGTAAGTGATAAAGGAGACGCTTTATCTCTTACAACAAACGAGATTTAGTATATAGTTAACTAAAAAGTGAATCGAATCACAATTTGAAGGAGGGTTTTCTTCAATGTTTTTAAAGAAGACGATGAATGATGTAGATGTAAAAGGTAAGCGAGTATTTGTGCGTGTGGATTTCAATGTACCGATGGAGAACGGTGAAATTACAGATGATACACGAATTCGTGCAGCAATACCAACAATTCAGCAATTAGTAAATTCAGGAGCGAAAGTAATCCTGGCTTCTCATTTAGGACGACCAAAAGGCGAAGTAAAAGAAGAAATGAGACTAACTCAAGTTGGGAAACATTTATCTGAATTGATCGGTAAACAAGTTATCAAATTAGATGAATCTATTGGTACGGAAGTAGAAAATACTGTTGCAAATATGGAAGAAGGCGACATCGTCTTATTAGAAAATGTTCGATTCCACAAAGGTGAAGAGAAAAACGATGAAGAGTTGTCAAAATCTTTCGCGAAGTTAGCAGACCTTTATGTCAATGATGCATTTGGTGCTGCACACCGAGCACATTCGTCAACGGAAGGAATTGCAAAATTTGTTCCTGGCGTTTCAGGTTTACTAATGGAAAAAGAACTAGATGTTTTAGGAAAAGCTATATCGAATCCCGATAGACCGTTTACGGCCATTATTGGTGGAGCGAAAGTAAAAGATAAAATCGGAGTAATCGATAACCTTTTAGATATAGTAGATCACTTAATCATTGGTGGAGGGTTATCCTTCACATTTATTAAAGCGCAAGGTCATTCTATCGGAAAGTCTTTATTAGAAGAAGATAAAATTGAACTGGCAAAAAGCTTTATAGAGAAGGCAAAAGAAAAAGGTGTTCAACTTCATATGCCGATTGATGCAGTTGTTGCGAATGAGTTTTCAAAGGATGCTGAAACAAAAGTTGTGGCAATCGATGAAATTCCTGAAGATTGGATGGGTCTAGATATTGGTCCAAAAACGGCAGAACAATACGCATCCATTATTAAAGATTCCAAGCTAATTATTTGGAATGGACCAATGGGTGTGTTTGAAATGGACAAGTTCGCAAATGGGACAAAAACAGTTGCTCAAGCTATGGCTGAAACAAAAGGTTATACAATTATCGGCGGAGGTGACTCTGCTGCAGCTGTAGAGAAATTTGAGGTTGCCAATTTAATGGACCACATTTCAACAGGCGGAGGCGCTTCTCTTGAACTAATGGAAGGTAAAGCACTTCCAGGCATTGTAGCCCTAAACGATAAATAAGGAGGCAATTTCATGCGTAAACCTATCATTGCTGGAAACTGGAAAATGTTCAAAACATTTGATGAGGCAGTAGAATTTGCAGAGTTTGTACGTGAAAAAGTCCCGTCTGAAGACAAAGTGGATGCAGTCATCTGTGCACCTGCCCTATATTTACCAACTTTAGTGGATATCGCGGTTGACACGGATTTAGCAATCGGTGCACAAAATATGCATTATGAAAATGAAGGTGCCTTTACTGGTGAAGTTAGTCCTTCCCAGCTAGCTTCTATTCACGTTGACTATGTGATTTTAGGTCATTCTGAACGACGTGAATATTTCAATGAAACAGATGAAGCAGTGAATAAAAAAGTTCGTGCGGCACTAATCAATGGTATCGTACCGATTATTTGCTGTGGAGAAACTTTGGAAGAACGTGAATCAGGGAAAACGGAAGAGAAGGTTGCTTCACAAGTAACTGCAGCTCTTGAAGGCTTTACACCTGAAGAAGTAAATCATATGGTAATTGCCTATGAACCAATCTGGGCAATTGGTACAGGAAAAACAGCTACTGCTGATGATGCGAATGCGGTTTGTGGTAAAATCCGAGAAATTGTAGAAGGACTCTATGGACAAGAAACAGCAGAAAGTATCCGTATTCAATACGGCGGTAGTGTAAAACCAGAAAACATCGAAGAATTACTTTCAAAAGAACATATTGATGGAGCCCTAGTAGGTGGAGCAAGTCTAAATCCAGAATCTTATCTGGCTTTATTAAATAAAGCTCAATAATGATGGCTCTATCTTGTTAAAAAAGTCCTGTCAAAATTAGTTGTTGAACTGGACGTAAAGTATTTGGAGGCGAGGAACGACATGGCTAAACAACCTGTTGCATTAATAATTCTAGATGGCTTCGCCTTTCGCGATGAAACATTCGGAAATGCCGTAGCACAAAGTAAAAAGCCCAATTTCGATCGATATTGGGCGCAGTATCCCCACTCTACATTGACAGCTAGTGGGGAAGCTGTTGGACTTCCAGATGGTCAAATGGGGAATTCTGAAGTAGGTCACCTTAATATTGGTGCTGGAAGAATTGTCTATCAAAGTTTGACTCGTATTCATAAGTCGATTCGAGATGGCGAATTCTATAAAAATGAAAAATTCTTAGCTGCTATAGAGCATGCAAAAGCAAATAATTCTAAGCTCCACCTTATGGGCTTATTATCAGATGGTGGCGTTCATAGTCATTACGAACATTTATTTGCTTTGCTTAAATTGGCAAAAGCAAATGGCTTAGACGAAGTTTATGTTCACGGCTTTTTAGATGGCCGTGATGTAGGACCAACTACCGCACTTGGCTATATTGAAGAAACAGAAAAGCAAATGGCTGAGATTGGTATTGGGAAATTCGCATCAATTCACGGACGTTATTATGCAATGGACCGAGACAAACGATGGGAACGCGTTCAGTTAACGTATAACGCATTAGTAGATGGTATTGGCCAGACGGCAGCCTCTGCAAAAATTGGTGTTGAGTCTTCATATAGTCGAGAAGTAACGGATGAGTTTGTGATTCCTTTTGTTATCACCGAAGAAGGGAAACCTGTGGCAACAATTGATACAAATGATGCTATTGTCTTCTTTAACTTCCGACCTGACCGTGCGATTCAACTTTCTACAGTATTTACAAACGATCAATTTATCGGCTTTAAGTTATCTGAAAAACACCCAACTAATTTAAAATTTGTATCCTTCACTCATTATAGTGTGGATGTAAACGCGGATGTGGCGTTTGAAAATATTGATTTAGTCAATACTGTCGGTGAAGTCATCTCAAGAAATGGTTTAACTCAGCTTCGCATTGCGGAAACAGAAAAATATCCACATGTAACTTTCTTTATGAGTGGTGGACGAGAAGAGAAATTCCCAGGAGAAGAACGAATTTTAATCGCTTCCCCTAAGGTTGCTACATACGATTTAAAACCTGAAATGAGTGCATATGAAGTAACGGATGCATTAGTTTCAGAAATTGAAGCTGATAAATTTGATGCGATTCTTTTAAACTTTGCTAACCCAGATATGGTTGGGCATAGTGGAATGCTTGAACCAACGATTAAAGCCATCGAAACGGTGGACGAATGTCTAGGAAGAGTAGTTGACGCTATTCTTGCTAAGGGTGGAGCAGCAATTATAACAGCCGATCACGGGAACTCTGATGAAGTAGTTACTATTGAAGGACAACCGATGACAGCCCATACAACTAACCCGGTTCCTGTTATTGTCACAAAGTCAGGTATTACAATGCGTGATGGTGGAATTTTAGCCGATCTTGCGCCGACTATGTTAAAATTACTAAATGTTGAACAACCACAGGAAATGACAGGGAAACCATTATTTAGCATTGACTAAGCAAGTGAACTTTGGCTTACGCTATAAGTATTTAGCGTAATGTCAAGTTTTCTATATAAGTAAGTTCACCTGATATTTATCAAAAGAAAAATGATACTAAAAGGAGATTTATTATGCCATTCATTACACAAGTTTATGCTCGCGAAGTTTTAGATTCACGTGGAAATCCAACAGTTGAGGTGGAAGTATTTACTGAGTCAGGTGCATTCGGCCGTGCGATCGTACCATCTGGTGCATCAACAGGTGAATATGAAGCAGTAGAATTACGCGATGGTGACAAATCTCGCTATCTTGGTAAAGGTGTTTTAAAAGCAGTAGAAAACGTCAATACAATCATTGCAGAAGAATTAGAAGGTAACTACTCTGTTTTAGACCAAGTAGTGATTGATAATGCTTTAATCGAATTAGATGGTACTGAAAATAAAGGGAAATTAGGCGCTAACGCAATTCTTGGGGTTTCATTAGCGGTAGCTCATGCGGCAGCAGATTACCTTGATATTCCTTTATACCAATACCTTGGTGGAGTAAACGCGAAACAATTACCAGTACCAATGATGAACATCCTAAATGGTGGTGCTCATGCTGATAACAACGTGGACATTCAAGAATTTATGGTAATGCCAGTTGGAGCTGAATCTTTCCGTCATGCTTTACGTATGGGTGCTGAAATCTTCCATAGCTTAAAAGCAGTATTAAAAGATAAAGGTTATAACACTGCTGTAGGTGACGAAGGTGGTTTCGCTCCTAACTTAGGTTCAAACGAAGAAGCAATCACTGTAATCTTAGAAGCTATCGAAAAAGCAGGGTACAAACCAGGTGAAGAGGTTCAACTTGCTATGGACGTTGCTTCATCAGAATTATTCAATAAAGAAGATGGCAAATACCATTTAGATGGTGAAGGTGTTGTGAAATCATCTGAGGAAATGGTTGCTTGGTATGAAGAGTTAACTTCAAAATACCCAATTATCTCTATTGAAGATGGTTTAGATGAAAACGACTGGGAAGGTCATAAATTACTAACTGAACGTATCGGAAACCGTGTTCAACTAGTAGGGGACGACCTATTTGTAACGAATACAAAAAAACTTGCACAAGGAATTGAGCAAGGTGTAGGAAATGCAATCCTAATTAAAGTTAACCAAATCGGTACTTTAACAGAAACTTTCGATGCAATCGAAATGGCAAAACGCGCGGGTTACACAGCTGTTATCTCTCACCGCTCTGGTGAATCAGAAGATGCAACAATTGCGGATATCGCTGTAGCTACAAATGCTGGTCAAATCAAAACTGGTGCTCCATCTCGTACAGACCGCGTTGCGAAATACAACCAATTACTTCGCATCGAAGATCAATTAGCAAACACTGCACGTTTTGAAGGAATCAAATCTTTCTATAACTTACGATAATTAAATGAAGAATAGCTGTATGGAACCTTCCATACAGCATTTTTTGTTTTTTAATCAAACCCGAGAAGATTGGAATATTTTTTGTTATGCATGTACTTCGACTTTTTGTTGTTGTTTTTTATGAAAGTATTGCCAATAAAAGAAAATCGAAAGTATTGCAACAAGCCCAGAACATATATACATCATGCGATAATTACTAAGAGAAGCTGTTAAGCCTAAAAAGTATGAACCAGCGCCATAACCAAAGTCACTTAGTAAGAAAAACGTAACCGTAGCAGGGCCACTTCGGCTTTTCGGTACTTGAGTCAAAATTAAATTTTGCAAAAATGGACTCAGTAGACCGTAGCTAATACCCATTAGGATTGCAGCAAATAATATCATCCAGGCGTTTACTGCTTGACTTAGAACAAGCATACCGAATCCAAAGAATAAAATAGATGGATAAAAGAGCTTGTTTGGTGAAACATGATCGAGCATTTTAGCAACAACCGGTCGGAAACCTAAAATCATTAATCCGAAAAGGATGAAAAAGTAACCAGCAATTGACTCGATGTGCAGGTCTGTGGTGTATGATGCAAGAAAGCCTGCAAGTGAACTATATGAAAAGAATAAACAAAACGAAACTAAGGAGAGAGGAAGTGCCTTAATTTCTATAATATTGTGAAAAGAAAATTTAGGTGTTGTATGGAAGTCACTACTAGGGATATTGAGCTTAGACATAAAAAGCAATCCTAAAAGTGAAGTGAAAATTACCACAAATAATACATGATGTATTTGTTGATCACGCCATAAAAATATACCTAAAGATGGTCCGATTACCATTGCTAGATTAAGAAACATACTAAAATATCCAATTCCTTCACCTTGTCTTCCATTTGGTAAAACCAATACAATTGCTGAGTTGATTGCAGTTGATGATAAAGCAAATGCCATTCCATGAATCCAACGAATAATTAAAATGAGTAACAAGCCCTCAAGTGCACCTAAATAACTAATTGAAGCGGCGAGGAATAAACCGAAACCAATAATACCAATTAACTTTTTGTTGAAATAATCAACAATATAACCTGAGAATATACGAGCAAAAACACTTCCTAACACATAAATCGTGATGACTAATCCCATTTCGAATTCATTGCCATTCAGGTAGACCTGTATGTAAAGGGGAAGTATTGCTGCTAATAAATAGTAGTTCAAGCCGAGAAAAAAATGGCTACAGCAAAAATAAATAAAATTACGATTCCATAGCATAGCACTCCTCCTTTCTTAGTTTAAGTTAAAATAATTATATTTTCTGAAATTTGTTTTGTATAATTAAAAAAAATGAAGTTTAACTTAAGAAAAACTAATGTAAAAAGTGGGGATACTATGAATATTGAACAATTGCAATACATAAAAGCTGTCATAGAGCATCGATCTATTACAATTGCTGCTGAAAAAATGTTTGTTAGCCAATCAGCTATTAGTCAATCCATTACCGCTTTAGAAAAAGAGCTTGGAGTATCACTATTTGTACGTTCTCGTAAAGGGACAATTGCTACCGATGATGGAAAATGGATTATTCCAAAATTGCTTGAAATGTATCAAAAATATTCAGATTTGAAATTAGAATTATCCTCTACTCCACTCAACTTCACTAGAGAATTAGTTGTTTCAACAACTGCAGGTGTTCTTATGTCATTTTTGCCAGAAACATTAAGAAAATTAAAAGAAGATCATCCTTCCATAAACTTCAAGATTATTGAAACGGAAACTGCTCAAATAGTTGAACAAGTACAAAATAAAGAAGTGGATGTTGGTTTTATGGGTGTTTTAAACGAACATGTTGAAAGCTACCATTCTGTTATTATTGATTTTTTACCTGTAACCAGTCGCTATTATTTAATTGTTTCTGCAAATTCCTCACTTGCTCACTATGAAGAAATTCATTTAAATGATATAGGTGATCAACAATTTATCTTATACGGGGATTTCTTTTTCCAAAATATTATAAAAAATTATTCGAAGAACGGGGATAGTAAAAAAATATTGTTTAAATCATTTAATTCTGAAGTAATTAAAAAGTCTGTTATAGCAGGATTAGGTGTTAGTATTCTTTCTGAAAAGATGCTAGACAATGACCCCTATATATTAAGTGGTGAACTGAAGGCAATTAAACTTATTGGAAATCCGTTTTATCTGCCAATTACTTATTGTTTAATTTATCATGAGGATTATAGGCATCATATGATAGTTCGTAAAATTAAAGGGTACTTTGCTGAGCATTAGAAAATGGACAATACCAATTTGTATCAAACCAAAAATCCGATTTAGACAATTAAGTCTAAATCGGATTTTTATATTTAGAAATCTAATTTTTAGTAGGTAATGGGATTTATAAAATACCCATTCTAAAAAAATACGTTAGCTTGATGTGAAGTTTTGTATCATAAATTGATGATTTGGAGTTTTATGTCAAAAAATATAACATAAAAATAAAATTTATTTATTTTTTTTTGGAAGCGTTTTACCTTTTGGAAATGAAGGAATGTAAGCGATTTACAATTTACAGTTATTTCAGAATATTTAAAAAATAATGTTTACTTTCGAAAAAATCATGTTTATCATGTTAGGTAAGTTAACAATTGTTAAGCGAGGATAATTTTGGTAGTGAGCAATTGCTACTCGTATAAGGTTTGCGTGAGTTTAGAAGAAACGGAATGCAAAATAAAAAACACAGAGGTGTAAAAAATTCTTATATTAGAAATTATCCCAGAATTGTTAAATTAGTTGATTACTTGATTCGTGACGAGGAGGAATGGCTTATGAAGAAGTTGCTTATCTTTTTAACTTTGATGTTAGTACTTGTTTTAACTGCTTGTTCTGGTGGAGATGGAGATGTAGAAGGTGCATCATCGGGCGATCAAACATTAATCATTGGAATAGAGTCCGAAGCGGATGTATTGGACCCACATCGTGCAGGTGGATGGGTTACATATCGAGTCTTAAGACAGATGCATGAAAGTTTAGTAACTGAAGATTTATCAGAAGAAGGAAAAAGTAAGCCGGTACCTGATTTGAAACCAGCATTAGCAGAATCTTGGGAAGTTTCACCAGACGGTTTAACGTATACTTTTAAATTACGAGAAGGTGTTAAATTCCATGATGGGACAGACTTTAATGCAGCAGCAGCAGAGTTTAACTTCAGACGCATTATGGATCCAGAGTTTGAGTATTATGATGAGCGAAGTGCAGGCAACTTATCAAATACTGTTTCGAAAATTTCAGATGTAAAGGCAGTTGATGATTATACATTTGAAGTCTACTTTAAAGAACCGTTTTCTCAGTTTTTACGAATGTTAGCTGGATATAGTGGTGTTAATATGCTAAGTCCTACAGCGTTGGAAAATCTAGGCAATGATGGGTATGCAGAAGCTCCTGTTGGGACAGGCCCATTTAAATTTAAAGAGCGTGTAAAAGGTGAAAAAATAGTTATCGAGAAAAATCCAGAATATTGGGGTGAACAACCTCAATTAGAACAAGTAATTTTCCAACCTATTCCAAATCAAGCAGCACGTTCATTAGCATTAGAGTCTGGTCAAGTAGATGTCATAGCAGTTCCAGCTCCAGATAGTATTGAAAAATTACAACAAAATGGATTTGTAGTTGAAAGTAGTAATCCCCCTCATGTTTGGTTACTAAACATGAACCTAAACAATGAATATATGAAAAACCCAAAAGTACGACAAGCGATTGCTATGGCTATCAATCGTGAAGGAATGGCAGAAACATTACTAAAAGGTACAGCAACGGCCGCATATAGCATTCAATCTCCTTCAAATGAAGCTTATGACCCGGATTTCAAGTCATACGAATACGACCCTGAAAAAGCAAAGCAATTATTAGCTGAAGCAGGTTATCCGAATGGCTTTGATACTGTATTCCAAATTTCAGTTGATGGATCGGGTCAAATGATTCCAGTACCGATGGCTGAATGGATTCAACAAGACCTAGCAAAAATCGGAATTAATGTTGAGCTAGAAACTTTCGAGTGGATTTCTTATTTAGGTATTTGGGCAGACATGCCGGATAATGTAGGCTTTAACCAAATGTCTTCAGGTGCAGCATCTCCATTCCACTTATATCAATTTACTCATTCAAAAAGTGGAGTTAACGTAACAAATTATAATAATCCACAAGCAGATGCATTAATGGATCAAGCGTTAGCGGAAAGTGATTCAGCTAAAGAAATTGAGTTATGGAAACAAGCACACGAGTTAGTCATGACTGACGTACCGAATATCCCAATTGTAAATGATACAGCACCATATGCAATGGCGAGCTATGTAAAAGGTTTCGTTTTACCAAATCAACAATGGTACGACTTAACGGATGTGACGATTGAAAAGTAATCACTATTAAGTAAAAACTAAATAGGAATAGGGGGATTTGGATGTTAGTTAATTACATTATCAAACGTATCTTTTCAATTATTCCAATTGTATTGGGCGTGTCCTTCCTTATCTTCTTAATGATGTACCTTATTCCAGGTGACCCTGCCCGACAAATGCTCGGGCAATCGGCTACACCAGAAGCAGTTGAGGCATTACGTGAAGATTTAGGATTGAATGAGCCGTTCATCGTGCAATATGGTGCTTGGCTTGGCGATCTAGCACATGGTGATTTAGGTACATCAATCACAATGAAAATTGCTGTAGCAGATTATTTGTTCCCGAAACTGTTAAATACTCTTATCTTAACTGCTGGAGCACTTGTTATTTGTGCCGTATTAGGAGTAATTATTGGCCTAATAGCAGCATTAAAGAAATACTCATGGGTGGATAGTTTAACAATGTTCTTGGCACAATTTGGTGCAAATACGCCACCGTTCTGGTTAGGTATTGTTTTAATGTGGATCTTCTCTGTTCAATTGGGAATTCTACCTTCATCAGGGATGTACGACTTACGTAGTGAACAAAACTTTATGAATCTAGTGAGTCATTTAATTTTGCCAGCTTTTGCAACAGCTACCGTTTCTATGGCAGTAATTGCACGTCTAACGCGAAGTAGTTTAATAGATGTATTAAACGCTGACTTTATTAAAACATTCCGCGCAAATGGTATATCTGAGAAGAAGATTATTTTTAAACACGGTTTCCGTAATATCTTTCCCTCTCTTATTAATATGACAGGTATGCAAATTGGTTATTTACTAGGAGGTGCATTATTTGTAGAAGTTGTATTCAACTGGCCAGGAATTGGAAGTCAACTATATGCATCAATTACATCTAAAGATGTTCCGATGGTACAAGCAGGTGTATTATTTATCGCTTTAAGCTTTATAGTTATTAACTTAATTAATGATGTTGTCATTCGTATGCTTGATCCACGTGCACAAAAATAAGGTGGAGGTGTTCAAACGATGGAGAAAAGTACACTAACAGAATCAACGGTGGTCGTCAAACAATCACGTGAAGCGTTGAAAAAGGAAAGCACTTTTAGACAAGCGATGAGCGTGTTTATAGGTGACAAACTAGCGGTAGTTGGTTCAATAATCGTGCTAATTGTAGTGATTGGTGCAATTTTTGCACCGATTATTGCACCGTATGATCCGAATGTTGGAGATGGTGCAAAAAGACTTTTAGGTATCGGAACACAGGGACATATTTTAGGTTTAGATGAACAAGGACGTGATATATTTAGTCGCTTACTCTTTGGTGCGAGATTATCACTTATATCAGTATTAGTTCCAATTCTTCTAATGTTTTTTGTAAGTTTAGCGTTGGGCTTAATTGCAGGTTACTTTAAACGAATTGGTGAAGTAATTATGCGTATTTTGGATGTATTATTTGCCTTTCCAACAGCTTTATTAGCAATTGCGGTAGCTGCTGTTATTGGAGCAGGTTTAACAACGATTATGATTGCAGTTGCAGTCGTAATGTTACCGTATATGACGAGGGTCGTTTATGCTGCGACAATGGCAGAGAAGAATAAAGAGTATGTAGAAGCTGCACAGGTACTAGGTGCAAGTCAGTTTCAAATACTCTTTAAAGAAATCTTGCCAAATGTTTTAAGTGATTTAATCGTTTACACAACGACGTTAATTGGAACAACAATTGTATTCGTTGCCGGTTTAAGCTTCATTGGTCTTGGTATTCAGCCGCCTGATGCTGACTGGGGACGTATGGTAACTGGAGGTATGGGGGTATTAACCCAAGGTGCTCCACATATTGCAACAATTCCGGGGTTATTGATTTTAATCGTTGCTACTGCATTTAACTGGATAGGAGATGGTCTACAAAAAGCATTGGATCCATATAAACGAACACAGTAAGGAGTGGAAGTAGATGGCTGAATTATTACAAGTATCTAATTTAGAAGTACAGTTCTCCTCAAGGAACGGTGTAGTTCGTGCAGTAAATGGCGTAGATTTCACTATTAAAGAAGGTGAGATTATGGCCCTTGTTGGTGAATCGGGCTCTGGTAAAAGTATTACGGCTTTAACTTTACTTGGCCTTGTACCAAAACCGACTGGAAAAATTGCAAATGGTTCCATTTTATTTGAAGGAAAAGACTTAGTAAAGAAAAGTGAAAAAGAGTATCGACAAATTCGTGGGCAAGAAATCGCAATGATTTTCCAAAATCCTCTAACTGCAATGGATCCATCTTTTACAGTAGGTAATCAAATGCTTGAGATTATCAAATACCGTCAAGGGTTATCAAAGGTAGAAGCATTAGAAGAAGCGAAAAACTTATTGAAACTAGTAGGAATTCAAGAGCAAGAACGTGTTTTAAAAGCTTATCCGCATGCGTTAAGTGGAGGGATGCGTCAACGTGTGATGATTGCAATGGCATTAAGTTGTAAGCCTAAGCTATTAATTGCGGATGAACCAACAACAGCACTTGATGCTACTATTCAACTACAAATATTAGAGTTATTGAAAAAGATTAATCGTGAAATGAAAACTAGTATTTTATTTATCACCCATGATTTTGGGGTTGTTGCAAATCTTTGCGATCGTGTTGCAGTAATGTATGCAGGGCGGATAGTAGAATATGGGGAAACGGAGGATGTGTTAAAAAATCCTCAGCATCCATACACTGTTGGCTTAATGAATGCGATGCCTGAATTAACAGATAATATTGAAGGCAATCGTTTAAAACAAATCGAAGGCTCTCCTCCAAATCTATTAAATTTACCAAAAGGTTGTAGTTTCTATGAACGATGTGATATTGCAACATCAGCATGTCAAGATGGGTTCCCGGAGGCAATTCAAACGGGCAATCATATCGTACGCTGTTTCCAAAAGGAGGTAGAAGTATATGAACTTAATTGAAATTTCGGGGTTAGGAAAAGATTTCATCACTAAGAATAAGACGTTCTTTAATCCAGAGATAAAATTTTCAGCTGTAAAGGATATAAATTTGACCATTAAAAAGGGAGAAATTATTGGTTTAATAGGTGAATCGGGTTCAGGTAAATCTACTATAGGACGTATGATTTTACAGTTAATTGAGCCGACCTATGGCAGTGTTAAATATGAGGGAGTAGATATAACGAAATTATCACATCGTCAATTACAACCCTATTATAAAAAAATGCAAATGATCTTCCAAGATAGTGCGTCCTCTTTTAATCCAAGACGTACTATAGGTGAGCAGATTGTTGAGCCTATGCTCAGGTTAGAAGTTGTTCAAACAAAGGAAGAGGCAATCGATGAGGTCTTGTACTTATTACGCCGAGTGGGATTAAAAGAAGAACATTATAATCGCTATCCGCATCAATTCTCCGGCGGTCAACGCCAACGTATCGGGATTGCTAGAGCATTAGCTTTAAAACCCGAATTTCTCGTATTAGATGAACCAACTTCCGCGCTCGATGTATCGATTCAGGCGCAAATTCTTAATCTATTACTTGATTTGAAAGAAGAGTTTAATTTAACGTATTTATTCATTGGCCATAATTTAAGTGTTATTAAATTTATTTGTGATCGTGTAGCCGTATTGTATAAAGGACGTTTAGTAGAACTGGCATCAAGTGATGAATTATATGAAAATCCACGACACCCTGTAACGCAAATGTTATTACATTCCATTTTAACCTTAGAAAAGAAAAAGTTTGATATTTTTGCAGATGTAGAGAAGAAAAGTATTAAAAAAACAGCTTCAAGTTGTGTCTTTTCTGGTCGCTGTCCAAATGCCACGGAGCAATGTTTCAAACAACACCCCGATGAGCATGAAATAAATGCAGAACATCGATATGCTTGCTACAACCCAATAGGGCAAGACAAAGTTATCTCAGCCTAAAGTGAATGCTTTAATAGAGATACTTTATAAAAATAAAAATAAAAACAAAAACAATAAAAGGAGCGAATTAAAATGGCGAATTATGTATATGAACAATTAACTGCAAAAGGGTTAAAGGTAACAGAAGAAGAATGCGAAGCGTTGCAAGTAGAATGGGAGTTTTACTTAGGATTAAAATACGATTTTGATGATATAACAGAAAATCCTGCAGATATTTTCCTTACAAATACTGTCGCAGGAGGGACAAGATAATGGCAGATTCTTTAGCGATGAAAACCATATCGGAGCTAGCGCCCTTAATTGAAAAGAAAGAAATTTCACCAGTTGATGTCGCAGTAGACATTATGGAAAGAATTAAATTATTCGATAATGAAATTAACTCTTATATCTATGTAACACCGGAAGAAAGAGTAATAGAGTTAGCGAAAAATGCTGAGACAGAAATTGTGAGTGGTAATTATAAAGGGCCTCTACATGGAATTCCGTTAGCATTAAAAGATATTTTCTCAGTAGAGGGTGAAGTCGCAACAATTGGATCTAAAATCCACGGCGACTATATTGCAGAACAAGATGCAACAGTAGTCCAAAAATTAAAAGAGAGCGGTGCATTCTTCACAGGTAAGCTCAACTTACACGAATATGCCTCAGGTGGAACAACTCTCAATGAACATTATGGTGCATGCCGTAATCCTTGGGATACATCACGTATTCCGGGTGGTTCTAGTGGCGGTTCAGGTGCAGCAGTGGCAGCTGATTTGACTATCGCATCTCTTGGCACTGACACAGGTGGTTCTATCAGGATTCCTGCTTCTGCTAACGGAATAGTAGGATTAAAGCCGACACATGGTTTAGTTAGTAAATTTGGATGTTTCCCATTATCTTGGTCATTGGATCATATCGGACCAATGACAAAAAATGTAACTGATGCTGCAATTCTTTTAGAACAAATTGTTGGCTTTGATAGCCAAGATGCGACTTCGATAAAAGCTCCAAAGACAGCATATCAAGAAGCGTTGACAGGCGATATTACAGGGAAAATTATCGGCATAGAGGAATCCTACTTCTTTAAAGAAGTGGATAATGAAGTTGCGGAACTTGTTCGCCAAGGAATCCAAACACTAGAAAAGATGGGGGCAAAAATAGAAATTGTTAAAGCACCATCCTTGAAATACGCTGAATACGCGGAATTTATGACATTGTTTGGTGAAACAGCCCTGATTCATAAAAAGAATATGCTAGAGCGTCCAGAAGATTTTGGTCCATCAGTCAGAAATTCTTTCTTATTAGCAAATATGATTACTTCTGACCAATATTTAGAAGCGCAACAAATTCGTCGTATGATGGCGTTAGATTTTGAAGAAATTTGGTCAAAAGTAGATGCAATTGTCGCTCCGACTATGCCAATTATTCCATTCAAGATTGGTGAAAATCGAGTGAAGATAAACGGAGAAGAATTCTCAGCGCATCACTCTCTTGGACGGTTAAATGGACCAGCAAACTTATTGGGGCTTCCTTCAATTGCTGTACCATGTGGCTTTGCTCAAGATATGCCTATAGGAATGCAAATTATCGGTGCACCATTAAGTGAAGCGACGCTGTTAAATCTAGCTTATGCATTTGAGAAATCCAATCCATTACAAGGCAGAAAGCCAAATCTAACTGTAGCAGTTTCAAACTAATAAGTATCTGATATAAATCCGATAAGTGTTAGATTGGGAACTCGTTGAGCTTCTAATAAATGTATTTAATAAAATGCATACATCAAATATATGATTTATGAAGCATAAGCAAGTCCAATCAGTTGAATCCACCATCTTAGACCTTTGCTTATGCTTTTAAATAAGCAACGTATTTAAGAAAAAGGACCTGTTGTAACGAGATTAATAAATTGGAGGAATGTTGATGACTGAAAATTTAGCCACTAAAACTATTGCCGAGTTAGCCCCAATGATAGAATCCAAGGAAATTTCACCCGTTGATATTTCAAAATCACTACTAAGTCGTATTGAAAAATACGATGGTGAAATTAATTCCTATATTGAAGTGACAGCAGAAGAACAACTGCTAGAAAAAGCTTCGAAAATTGAAAAAGAAATCATGGATGGTCAGTACAAAGGACCACTTCACGGTATTCCTGTAGCGTTAAAAGATATTTTTCATATAAAAGGTGAAAAGACAACATTTGGTTCAAAAATTCACCAAAATTTTATTGCTGATCAAGACGCAACAGTAATTAAAAAATTAAAAGATAGTGGTGCATTTTTAACAGGGAAGTTAACGATGCACGAATATGCTGCTGGTGGTACAAATTCTAATGAACATTATGGGTATTGTCGCAATCCATGGGATTTAAGCCGAATTCCTGGTGGTTCAAGTGGCGGTTCTGGAGCAGCGGTGTCTGCAGATTTAACAATTGCCTCTCTTGGAACAGATACAGGTGGATCAATCCGAATTCCTGCGGCAGCTTGCGGTATTGTGGGGTTAAAACCAACGCATGGTTTAGTGAGTAAATTTGGTTGTTTCCCGCTTGCTTGGTCACTCGATCATATTGGACCAATGACGAAAAGCGTAACAGACGCTGCGATAATGCTTCAACAAATCGTTGGACAAGACAAGCGTGATGCTACATCAATTATTGCGCCGCTTGTTGACTATGCTGCGTCTTTAACGGGTGATATTGCTGGAAAGGTAATTGGAATTGAGGAGGATTTCTTCTTTAGTGATGTTGATCCAGACGTAGAAGTTGCTGTTAAAGATGCAATCAAAAAGTTAGAAAGTCTAGGTGCAAAGGTTGAAACCGTTAAAATTCCTTCATTAAAATACGCAAACTATGCAGAATACATGACATTCCTTGCAGAAGCAGCGTTAATTCATAAGAAAAATATGCGACTTTGCCCTGAAGACTTCGGTCCAAGTGTTCGTTCAACATTATTAGTTGGTAGTTTAGTAGAAACAGATCACTATTTAGAAGCACAACAAATGAGACGCCTAATGGCATTAGACTTTGAGCAAGTTTGGAAACAAGTGGATGTGTTAATTGCGCCAACATTGCCAACGATTGCTTATCCAATCGGAGATAGCACTGTCACAATTAATGGTAAGGATATCCCTTCAAATTTCTCCTTTATTCGCTACAATATTCCGGCGAATTTATTAGGTCTACCTTCTATTGCATTACCTAGTGGTTTAAGTAATGGCATGCCAATTAGCTTACAAATTATGGGGCCAGCATTGAGTGAAGCAACAATTTTAAACATGGCCTATGCATTTGAACAAGTCAATCCTTTAGCAGGAATGAAACCGAATTTAGACGCAGTGTTTGCACAATAATTTAAAAAGAATAGAGGCGTTGTTATATGGTGAGTAAAGAAGCGAATTTAGAAATCAAATTTGATGTTGTCGAGAAAACAGTTATGGATTTACAACGTGCGTTAGAGGCAGGAGAAGTTACTTCTGAGGAATTAGTGTCGGCGTATATCAATCGTATTGAAACATTAGATTTTAAAGGACCTACAATTAATTCAATTATTACCATTAATGATAAAGCCCTCGAGGAGGCAAAACTATTAGATTTAGAGCGCAAAGAAAAAGGTGTACGAGGACCACTTCACGGTATACCAGTTATTTTAAAAGATAACTACGATACATTTGATATGCCAACATCTGCAGGCTCTTTAACGCTGAAGGACTCTATTCCATCCCAAGATGCAACTTTAACGAAACTGTTGCGAGATGCAGGAGCAATATTTGTAGCGAAATCAAATCTACATGAGTATGCATATGGTATTTCTTCCATAAGCTCACATGGTGGACAAACTTTTAACCCTTATAAAATTAATCATCATCCGGGCGGTTCTAGCGGCGGTACCGGTGCTGCAATTGCTGCAAACTTTGCAGCAGTAGGCATGGGGACTGATACGGGCTGCTCTATTCGGAACCCTTCTTCTTATAATAATTTAGTCGGTTTACGTCCTTCATATGGATTAACTAGTCGTGCCGGCATTGTTCCAATTTCATTCACGCAAGATACAGGTGGTCCAATGGGCCGAACGGTAGAAGATATTGCAATTGTAATGGATGTCATTGCAGGTAAGTTTGACGAACGTGATCCTATTACAGAGTTAGGTGTTGATAAAAGACCGACATCTTATGTGAAAAGCTTAGGTGAGCGTTCATTCGAAGGTGTAAAAATCGGCGTATTAAATGCTTCCTTTGGTTCATGTGAATTAACGATGCCAACAACGACAATTGTAAAGCAAGCGCTTGAAATAATGAAATCTAACGGTGCTGAATTAGTTGATATTGAAATTGATGTATTGGAAGACATTGAGAAATTGAATCTATCGACAATGGAATTTAAAAAAGCAATTGAAGATTATTTAGCAACTTTGCCTAACCCTCGATTTACAACACTTGAGCAATTAATTGAAAGTAAAGAGGTGTCAGCAGTTGTTGAACGTCGTTTTGTTCAAGCATTAGAATACTCTGTCGAAAGTGAAGAATATCAAGACGCGTTGAAAAAACGTGCAGAATATTTAGAAGCAGTACAAAAGGTTATTAAAGATTATTATTTGGACGTCATCGCTTATCCGACGTTTAAATCACCGCCACCATTGATTGGCCGAGAGTTTTGGGAATTTAATAATGGAGCGTTAAGCGCGGCAACTGGTATTCCTGCTATCAGTTTCCCAGCGGGCTTTACAGAGGATAGCTTACCAGTAGGAATTGAATTTGCTGCAGACTTATTCGAAGAAGAAAAACTGCTTCAATTAGCATATGCATTCGAAAAACTAACAAACTACCGAAAACCACCAGCAATTGGCTAGTCTTCTAATAGCTCTCATCATATAAAGTAGCTTCAAGCATCTGATTTGCGCTGGTTACTAAGCATGTTGTAAAAGAGTTAACGTAAAAAACACTTTTTCGTGAAAGGATGGGTATGTATGCCATTCAATTAACGAAGAGGTGTTTTTTTTATTGGTAATAATAAAATGCTTTCTTAATGAGTTCTATTGAGAACATTTACATAAACATAGCCACTCATTATTAAAAAAACAATAAACAAATCCCAAATAATGTATAATTGATTTTGTGAAAATAAAGATATTTTACCCGGTTCAAATATACACTTTAGGGGGAGGGGAAAGGCATGCTGAAGGTTTATGGAGTCATGATTTTTACAATGTTTATCTGGGGCATTAATGTGTCCATGTTGAAATTGCTTGTGTCGGATATCCCACCTCTTGTCATGCAAGGGACTCGAATCTTTCTTGCAGGAATAACGTTATTTCTTATTTTACTAGTAATGAAAAAACGAATTATTTATAAAGAAATGCCTTGGAAATGGGTACTACTAGCCACAATATTAGGGGTCATCTGTCACCATTCATTATTAGCAATAGGAATCAACCAAACGACTGCTGTGAAATCTTCTCTAATTCTCGGATTAGCGCCTTTAATTACAGCCATTATTGCAATCGTAACAAGGGCGACATCGTTAACAAAGCTAAGGTTTACAGGGTTTATCATTGGCTTTTTGGGAATTATTATTGCGGTAGTAGACGATGTTTCGGCCGTAGCAGCTTTTGGTCTGGGGGACATGTATGTTTTAGGTTCGATTATCGTGCAAGCATTTAGCTTTTTTGTGATCCGTAAAATTACGTTAACGATTCCACCACTCGTTCTCACTGCTTATATGTTAACTATTGGTTCTACTGTCATTATGTTATATAACCTTATCATTACGCCAACATCATTTGTTGCTTTTGCTCATTTGGATTGGAAGCTATGGACAGTATTTTTATTTTCTGCTATTTTGGCAACAGCGGTGGGGCATAGCTTATTCAATTCGATGATCAAAAAAATCGGAACAGCAGAAACAGCGATTTTTAATAACTTAAGTACGATCTTTGCCCTAATGGGTGCAGTAGTTATTTTAAATGAACAGATGCATCTATCCCAAATTTTTGGTTGCCTACTAATTATCATAGGGGTCTTAATCGGCACAGGTGGACTCGAAGAATGGTTACGTAAGCGAAAGCAACATGCATCAGAAACCATAAAAGAAGGTACGGCCTAAATAAGGAAGAGACTGACGTATGAACTGCACCCTAAATTTTGGACAGTTTAATAAAAGCAACCTTGATATTTAAGCAGCTATTAGATGACTTCGATATTCCATCGGAGTCATCTTTTTTAAATTCCATTGCCTTCTGGATTCGTTATAGAATATCATATAATGATCCACT
>DATMGC010000091.1:0-25195 GCA_035555915.1 Ureibacillus sp.
TCGGACCGGTGTTTTGCCTCCAGCTTCCTTCAGATTCCGCGTCGCCACGGACACCCTTGCTCTTGGCTAACCTCTACTTCTGTCTTCGTGGTTCGGGACTTCCACCCTAGAGTTCATGTACATGCCGGGCGCACATTAAAAAAACTGTTCGGAATTTTAATTCTGAACAGTTTTTTTATGAGAAGCTGCTATAAAAAAAGATAGTCTTAATCTACATAAATGCTTATCTGCTATTTTTCATACTGTGTTATTAATTTCACCATTTCATCTGGCGTTTTAGGACTCTCTGCTTTATTCATCGCTTCAATATATTCTTTACTTCTATCAGTTAACGTATTAATTGCTTTCATAAACGTACTTTTTGAAAGCATTTCTTCTTCCAACACATGAGCAAAACCTTGTCGTTCAAAAATTTTCGCATTTAATATTTGATCTCCTCGGCTTTTAGCTGCTGAAAGTGGAATGAGAAGCATTGGTTTTTTTAATGCTAAAAACTCGAAAATCGAATTCGACCCTGCTCGAGAAACAACAAAATTAGCAGCATGAAGTAAATCTGGTAGCTCATTTGTCACGTAATCAAATTGCTTGTAACCAATCATACTATCTAATGTTGTGTCTACATTCCTTTTTCCGCATAGATGAATAACATTAAACTTATCGAGTATCTCAGGTAAATTTCTTCTTAACGAATCATTCAAGACAACTGAGCCTAAGCTTCCCCCCATGACAAGGAGTACTTGTTTGTCATTTGTAAATCCGCAAAGTTTTTTCCCCTTCGATGCATTTCCAGCAAACAATTGCTCTCGCACAATCGATCCCGTACATGTAGCTTTTTCGTTCGGTAAATACTTTAACGTATCCTTGAAAATAGTGAAAACATGCGATGCAAATGGTAAGGCAATTTTATTTGCAAGTCCAGGTGTTACATCAGATTCATGTATCACTACTGGTATTTTCGCTAATTTCGCAGCAATTACTACAGGTACTGAAACAAAGCCACCTTTTGAAAAGATCATTGTTGGTTTCACTTTTCGAATAACAGCAAACGCCTGCCCCACTCCTGCTAATACTTTAAATGGATCCGTAAAATTTTTCATAGAAAAGTAACGTCGTAATTTTCCACTTGAGATACTATGATAGGGTACCTCAGGAAAACTTTGAGTAATTAACTCTTTTTCGATTCCGTCATTGGAACCAATATAGTGAACACTATAACCTTCCTTTATCAATGATGGAATAATGGCCTGATTTAATGAAACATGCCCTGCAGTCCCGCCACCTGTTAAAATAATTGATTTTTGTTTCACGAATGGTTCTCCTATCTCAAAATACCTTTTGTATTTCTCATTAAGTTATATGTTTGAAAAAATTTAGAAATGAAAGCATCAAAAAATTCCTCCGCTTCCACTCCATTACGTCAATATTGTACCATATTTCATTTCACCCACAATGTTTCAGTAGTAAAACATATAAAAGAAAAAAATCAGCCCCTAGACTGATTTCTAATGAATAAGACCCACTCTTAGAATTTTTGTTTTTACATTAACATTGATATCGAGGTTTGCAAAGTGATCTTGCCATTCTTCTTGGTCATACATTTTATAATTTTTTTCACGAACAAATCTCCCAATACCCAATACATCACTTTTTTCTTCTTGAAGTATTTTTATTATTTCTTTCATCTTATCTTCAATTTCCTTATTTAGAAAAGATTCTATTTTCTTTACTAAATCTGAATGTCTAAACCCAGCTTCTGAGTATTCATCAATTTCGAGTTCAATTTCATAATTTAGGTCAATTTTATTTGAGCCATCTAGCTTCCAATTTTTCTTTACATCTAACGTTCGAATGGATAATGGATTTTTCCCTTCATACAGAAAAGATAACCTAATATTTTCATCATGCTTCCCACTCAATATCCCTAAATATGGAGATTGATCTGCTTCAATTAATCTTCCCGTAAACTTGTCCTTAGAAAATAAAGCCACACCGCCTACCTCTGGTCTCTTTTCTTCACCCTTATGCAATTTAACATAGGGTAAGGCTAAATCCATCCCCTCCGAATATAATACTGACCCTGCGCTTTGAATGGTGTAGCTAGATACAATCGAATACTGCTCCGCACTTTCAATCATTCTTTTAAAATATACACCGACCTCAGAACCCCACATTTTACTTGCAGTTAGGTAATCTTTTACTTCTCCTTCTACTATTATTAATAAGGATGAAATGGAGTTTTTGGGTGATCGGTAATAAAGATCTAAATATTTATCTAATCCATCTTTAGCAGTATCTTCACCAATCAACAATGCAGACAACATAGAGAAGTCAAGAGACTGTTGGACTTTTAATTCAGCATCCATTCTCACTTCGCGAGGTGTTTTCCCTTTTGATTCAATAATGACTACATCTGTATTACCAGATACTACCTCTGGATAGGCATAGTACCCTTTTATATCCCCCACTACACCTTCGAACCCTACCAAAGAAACAACTGTATTTTCTTTATATAAACTTTCATCCCAACAACCTACAAGTAAAAAGGCAACGATGACTAATTGGATGAATCGGATATAGTTCTCCCCCTAACTTTATTCCAAATGATGATGAGAACTGGTAATAAAACACCAAAAATAAAGAACGAGATCCAATAATATTTACGAGCCATTTCAATAACCTCAAAAATAGCAAGAAAATAAGCCACAACAAAAATTAAAACATGATAGAAAATAATTTCTATTTTTTTATACAATGGTTTTGTCTGTTTTTTAAATCGAACTATTCGAATGACTAATATAAAATTGATCATTGTAATAATCGAAATTAATATCCAAATAAACACAAAGATCAGATCTAACCTCTTTGCAAATGTAACTTCTTGTGAATGCAATAGATAGAGGATTGGCTCTGAAATGAGTTTAAACTCCTCTAAACTAAAGTACATCATGACCACAACAATCGAAAAAAAGTACATTAAAAACATTCCCCAGAAAAATAAAAACAATGGCCAACCAGCTACTTTTTTATTCTTCATAACAAATCGTCTTAATAGCAAATAGCATTCCATATTTGCATAAGCAGTAAAGCTATGAAGTGACCCCCAAATCCACGCGTTCATACCACTCTCTCTAATGGGGAACAAATTTCCTACAACAAAGTCTTTTGAAGCGTTTAACATAAAAAAAATAAAAACCAAAATAAAGATGCTAAAGATGCCTCCAATATTGACAGCTGTTTCAGGTCGACTAAGACTGGCATATAAACTTGGTATCAATAACATTAACAGCAACACATAATTAGGCGTTGTCGGCATCATCCAAGTAGATATAACATAGATGGTATAAGCTACTAAAAGAGCTAAGTGAGAGAGCCAGTAGGCGACATAAATGAATGAAGTTATTTTTCCTAGTATGAAATATTTATAGGTCTTTTCATAAAAAATAAACAATAGAAAAACGAGTACAGAGATTGCGATAAACATCAACCAAGAAGCTCGCTTTCCATAACTAATAACAGACGTTTGGAAAGCTATATATATAAACCCCGTAAAAATAGAAAATAAAAGTGAAAAGAACTGAATTCTTGTTAAACTTATATTCATAGTTTTTTATCCTCTTTAGGAGAGAAACTCTCTGCCTGTCTCGATGGCTTAAAATAAGGAAAACGGAAAAGAGTCTTAAATATTTCCTTCGGTGCGATTGGGATAATTGGCGAAAAATAAGGCCTTGTTAATGATGTTAAATTTAACAAATGGATCAATAATATAACTGCCCCAAGCGCGATTCCTAAAAAGCCAAAAAGTGATGCTAAAATCATGAATGGAAAACGTAAAAACCGTACAGTGGAATTCATTTCCATTGATGGTACAACAAAACTTGCAATTGCAGTAAATGCTACGACAATTACCATCATATTTGAAACGAGTCCAGCATTTACGATTGCATCCCCAATAACTAACCCTCCAACGATACCAATCGTTTGACCAACGGCTGTTGGTAGACGAATACTCGCTTCACGGATTAGTTCGATTGTCATTTCTAAGATAAATGCTTCCAAAATTGGTCTGTAGGCGATATTATTCAAATCTGTTTTAATTTGACTTGATAGTTCTAATGGTAAAATCTCAAAATGGAAACTAACTACTGCAATATAGAAAGCAGGTAAAAAAATGGCTAATACGAAACTTGCAAGGCGAAGTATTCGATAAAAAGAACTTACAAGGACGCGAGCGTTAAAGTCATCTGGTGTCTGATAAAATGAAAAAAACGTTGAAGGACCGATTAAAGCTGTTGTCGATTGGTCTGTAACCACAGCAATTTTCCCTTCAAGTATGCTTGCAGTAATACGATCTATTCTTTCTGTCTTTAAAAGTTGTGGAAAGGGCGACCAAACACTATCCTCTAAATAATCGGCAATTTGACCAATACTATAGATAATATCTACTTTTATTTTACCTAATCTTTGTTCAACAATTGATAACGCTTCCGTATCAACAAGGTCCTCCATATAAAAGTAGTAAACAGTTGTTTTAGTTTCTGCTCCAATTGTCCTTTCTTTTACAACCAATCTAGGACTTCTTATCCTTTTCCTTATTAAAGAGACATTTGTATCAAAACTTTCAACCAATCCTTCTCTAGATCCCTGCAACACATGTTCGTTAACAGGTTCTTCCGTTTGTTTAGTTGCTATCTCTGGGAGGTTAAAAAGGATAATTTCTTTGGTTTTTAAGCGTACAAGCACCGTTTCACCATTACAAAGCAACTGGCCTAGTTGTTTTTCATCTAATGGCAAAACCGATGTATATATCGACTCTCCCCAATACATTTCCGTATCGCGAATATTTTGTTTAAAAAAATAAAGTGTTTTTTCAACATCTGTTTTTTTTACGATTGAGGAGTAAAAGCATAAAATAGCAATTTCACCATTCCACCATGAAATAGGCTTCGCAACAAAATCGCTAGAATTATAAAAGCTTTTTTTTAGCTTTGTAATAATTTGTTGGACGTTTTGATCATCTAACAAGATATCCCTCCTCTTTGGGGAAAGTATTTCCATATAGCCCACTATTTAAAACTAGAGTGCATAAATTTCCCTAAATTAAAAAGAACCGAGCTAAGTACTTAGCTCGGTCCAAAGTTATTTATTCATTGTTCTTGTTACTTATTGTTGGATAAATTGTTGTGTCCAATAATTTCCGTTTGCAACATAGCCTACACCTATATGTGTAAAGTTCGCATTTAAGATGTTCGCTCGGTGACCTTCAGAATTCATCCATGCTTGTACTACTTCTTCCGGTGTTCTTTGACCTTGTGCAATATTTTCACCTGCTGCACGATAAGTAATACCGGCTGCTTTGATCTGGTCAAATGGGCTACCATAAGTAGGACTTGTATGTGAGAAATAATTATTTGTAGCCATATCATGTGATTTTGCATGTGCAACCTTCATAAGTGGATCATAAATTTTTAAAGGCGCAAGACCATATTTAGCACGTTCAGCATTCGTTAATTCTACAACTTGAGTTTCAAATGCCGATGCAGTGTCCGCTTTTGCAACTGGCGTTGTTGTAGTTTGAGTTGTTTCTTTAGCAGCTTGTTCAGTTGAAGCTGGAGTTGTTGATGGTGCTGAAGTAGTTTGTTCAGCTTTAGGCGTTTCTTTTTCTACAACTGTCTTTTGCTCTGTGTTTTCATTCTTTGGTGCAGATGGTGCTGTTGTGACAGGTGTTTCAACCTTTTTATTTTCTTGAGATACATTTTCTGCTTTAGAAGTAGTTTTCGTTGTCGTGTTTCCTTCTGAAATTGTGCCGTTATATTCTTTTAATTGAGCAGTGATTAATTTTTCTAATTCCGCTTTAGACACAACTAGTTTGTCAGACAATTCTTTGAAACTATGAATATTTGTAATCATAACGTTGTTTTTAAAATCAGCTAATAAATCCTCGTATTGATTTAGCTGAACTACTTTCACTTCCTGTTTTACGTAACTATTCTGACCTTCCTCTTGAATAGATGCAGCATCCGCTGTTGGAACTTGTGTTGAGATTAAACCAAGTGCACAAAATGTCATAAACCATTTTTTCATTTTGTATTCCTCCTCTCGCAATTAATCATATACGAGAATAATTGAAAAGAAGGATCCATAACCTGGTAATATTACCAACACAAGTTCTAAACCTGATGATGGTGAGGATCTAAAAGTGATAATATAGGCAAGAATTTCCTTTAAACGATTAATTTACAACTGAAAAGCTATTGACAATTTTTTAAGATTACTATAGAATGCAAAAAATTATCTTTTGTGACATTAATATTTCAATTATTTAAGCCCAATAACATCTATTTGTTGAATGTTCTCACCAATCATTACAATCTTAGCCGGCATATTGATATATTCAGGAATCCATTGAACTAAGCCATAAGCATATTGGAACAACATTGGGTTTCGTATCCCTTTAATCGGAACATACCCTTTAATTCGATATACGGATGATGGTAATGATCGAATCCATTCTTCAAATTCCTCTTGTGAATAACTTTCACCTAATTCTATTAATCGAGAACTTAAATGTAGATGCGTCCCAATTTTTGCTGATTCTATATTCTCCTTAGAAGTTTGTACAGTTGCTTCTAATCTTTCTAATAAATTTAAAGGTACTTTTCCATTCGTTGTTTGTAAGATAAACGCATTTGAATTTACACCCTGCATTTCAAATACAACCTTTGCCTGTTCAGCTTCTGTAAGTAAATCCATTTTATTGGCTAATAATAAATGGGCATGTCTTATTTGTTCCATATATAGACTTCTAACTTGTGGCGTTAGTGAAGCACGATCTAACCATAATTTACTATCTGCTACTGTTACAATTCCCTTAATATTTAAGCTTTCTGCAAATAATGGTGAATAGACAGCATCTAATGCTTCAACAGGGTGAGCTGCACCTGTTGTTTCAATAATTAACACATCAAATTCATTATCTGCTAGTAAAGATTGAATTTGCGCCTCCGTTTTTTCTGCACCCGAACAGCAGATACAACCCTCTAACATTTCTTTTAAAGGAATCTCTTCATCTACTACTTGCGAATCAAATGGGAGCTTTCCTAGCTCATTCATTATGACTGCAGGCTTTATCCCCTTTTCTTTGAACTGCTGAAGTACATGTGTCAGCATGGACGTTTTCCCGCTACCCAAAAATCCACTAAATAAATATACATCCTTCATGAAATCATCCTTCTTTTATCTATTTTGCTTTTCAATTTTATCTAAAACCTTTTATTTTGTACAAAAGAAAGAGCTGCTATGTTCAAACTTGAACAATAACAGCCCTCTTTCTAATACTTTATATCCTAGTCATTTGAAGCATTTAGTAATTCTTTCGCTTTTAATACATGAGGATCTTCATTCTTGATTTTTTCTCTGATTGCATCCATTAAAGCATAAGTTGTATCGCCAACTAACAATCCAGTTTTTTCTAACTTATGATCCGCTTGGAACGATTCAACCGCATTTTTAGTTGATTTATCAAATGTTTCATCAATTGTTCCTACATCATATCCAAGAGCATTTAAAATAACTTCAGCAGAACGAACTGATGCTGCCACATTCCCATTGCTAAATTCTGTCTCAGGATTAATATAAGTTGCAGATGCATATTCTGGGTATTCAACAACAACATCAGGCTCAATGCCTTTTTCATTAATCCAATTACCATTTGGTGTTAGCCATTTGCCAGTCGTATATTTTAAGTTAGCTCCATCAGGTAATGTGTTGACGGTTTGTACTGTCCCCTTACCAAATGATGTTACTCCAACAAGTTTTGCACCTGCAGATTCACTTAATGCTCCTGCTAAAATTTCTGATGCAGATGCACTACCATTATCGATTAATACAACAACAGGCTGGTCATACTTTTTACCATCTTCGGCTAGCATAACCTGTGGATCTCCTTCTCGTTCTTGTACTTGTACAATTGGTTTACCTTTTTCGACAAATAGATTTGCAATATCAATCGCTGAAGTTAAGTAGCCACCAGGATTTTGGCGAACATCTAGAATTATACTCTTCATGCCATCCGCATCATATTCTTCTAAAATTTTCGCTAACTCATCAAAAGTTTGTTCACTAAACGTTGTAATTTGGATATGGGCTATCTTGTCCTCTCCCATTTCACCATACACTGTTTCGATTGGAATATCGTCACGAACAATTGTCAGTTCATGTAAGTTTTCAGAATTTCCTCGTTGAATTGTTAATTTAACAGGAGTCCCTTTCTCACCTCGGATTAATAATACCGCCTCAGAAGCACTCATTCCTTGGATACTTTTCCCATCAACTGTCAGGATAATATCTTCTGGTAGAATACCGGCTTTTTCAGCAGGAGAATTTTTAATAGGAGAAACAACGACAATATTTCCATTACGTTCTTGAATTTCCGCACCAATTCCTTGGAAGCTAGATGATAGATCCGTATTAAATTGTTCAGCTTGTTCTACATCCATATAATCTGAATATGGATCATCTAAAGCCTCAAACATTCCGTTAATGGCACCATTAACGACAGCTTTATCATCAATATCAACATAATAATTATCTTTTAGTTCATCAAAGGCATCGTACAGTTCTGAAAACTCTGCTCTCTCCTCAGGAACTGAAACTTCCACAACTTTTTGATCACCAAATGTCAGTGCAAAAATTGTTAACCCTGCTGTCAATAAAATTGTTAAGAACATCAGCATGATAAAACTAAAAGGCTTTATACGAATAAACTTTTTCGCTGGTTTTAGTTGTTCTTCTTGTTGTTCTTTTTGTTCGGCTTTATCAAATCCTGGTTGGTTTTGATCATCCATCACATTCACCACTCTCATTTTTACACTTACGTAAAGTATCTGCTTTTTTTTCCTTTTAGTATAACGAAATTTCAAAAAAGAAGTTACATCTTTTTCAGAAATTACAATTTACGAAAAGAAAGACTGTCAAAATTAGACAGCCTTACGAAAAGAAATATGCAAAGCGTTTAAATTACATTAATCTTGAATTGCAGCTTCTAATGCAACTACAATCATATCATTAAATGTAGTTTGACGTTCTTCAGAAGTAGTCGCTTCACCTGTAATAATATGGTCTGAAACCGTTAATACAGATAGTGCTTTACGTCCGAATTTAGCAGCAAGTGTATAAAGTGCAGCCGATTCCATTTCAACTGCTAATACACCATAACGTGCTAATTTTTCGTTTTGTTCTTCTTCTGAATAGAACATATCTGCAGTAAAGATATTTCCTACTTTTAAATTTAACCCAGCTTGTACACCTGCATTATAGGCTTTCAGCAATAAGTCGAAATCAGCTGTTGGAGCAAAATCAATACCATTAAAGATAATTTCATTCATTTTAGAGTCAGTTGATGCTGATTGAGCTAAAATCACGTCACGAACTTTTACGTCTTTTTGAATTGCACCACAAGTTCCTACACGAATTAATTTTTGTACTCCATATTCTTGCATTAACTCAGTTGTATAAATTGAAATTGATGGTACACCCATTCCTGTACCTTGCACAGAAACTCGTTTTCCTTTATATGTACCAGTATATCCAAACATATTACGAACTTCATTATAGCAAGTTACATCTTCTAAAAAAGTCTCAGCTATATATTTTGCACGTAATGGATCCCCAGGTAATAAGATAGTGTCTGCGATATCGCCTTGCTTTGCGTTAATGTGGATACTCATTAAAATCCCTCTTTCCAATATTATCTCATTATAAAATATACTTTCTTTTCTAGCATTGTGCAATGATTTACCTTATTATACACATTTTACACTAGTAAAATATCAAAATATTGGAAGTACCTCAATATTTTTCTTGATAACTATCCCAAAGTTCATCAAATGTTTGAGTCGACATATTATCATCAGCAATCATTTCGATATATCTTGATAATTCTTCAAAAGAAGTACTCGTTTTAGGGAAACTATGATCTTGAAATGCTGCTTCGGCAAATCTTGCTTTTGAATCATTGTGATCCCCTCCTCTATAGGACAGGATATATAAATAAAAACTTTGTCTCATATGGCACTCCTTTCTCGAATTGAATAGTAGTACTTTTCCAATTTACAAATTCTCTAAAAATAGAAAAGATGATGGCAGCGTAGATTCATTTTATATTTTTAATATTATTTGTCAAAGCTAGTGTTAACAAATTATGTTAGAAGGTAAAAATATGTATAAAATTGGGATTTTACATGTCATTTTTCTAGTGATGACTTTTATTGGCTTAAAAAACCACGTTACAATACTACCACCTCTATTAGAACATGTAAAAAGAGATGGTTGGATGTCTGTTATTCTGGCAACTATTTTCATGTTTCCATGGTTATTTTTAGTACTCTTTATCCATAATAAAACGAAACAGCAATCTATCATGGACTGGCTAAATCAAAAAGTTGGTAAAATTGCTTCCGCTATCATCTTATATATATTTGTAGCATTTATCTATACTTTAGCAGCATTTTCTTTAAGAGAAACTACTCTTTGGATTGCGAACACTTTCTTACCAAATACACCAAATATTTTACTCTTACTCATTTATATTGTTCTCTGCTTCTTATTGATTTCTACTAATATGCAAACAATCGTAATTGTTAATACTTTTGTATTGTTATTTGTCGTTATATTAGGTTTTTACGTTGCAATTGCCAATATTCAAGTAAAGGATTACACCTACATACAACCATTTTTAGAGCATGGGATCAATCCAGTTTTAAAAGGAGTCGTCTATCCGGCTTCAAGTTTTATAGAACTATTCTTACTATTATTTATACAACATCATTTTAAATCAAAATTTAAATGGTACCACTTAGCTTCAATGCTAATTATATTGGCAGGGTTAACCATTGGCCCATTATTAGGGGCAATTGTTGAATTTGGTCCGGAAGAGGCAGCAAAACAGAGGTATCCAGCATACGAAGAATGGGCTCTCGTTACACTTGGTCGTTTTATTGAACATATGGATTTCCTTTCAATTTACCAATGGCTTACAGGTACTTTTATTCGCGTTGGGTTTTTATTATTTATCGCTTCTCAAATAATGAATTTTACTGGGCAAAGGAAGAAAATTTGGAATTATATGTTTTATCCGTTTGTCATCACTAACTTATTACTACTATTGCTAGATGACAGTTTATTTTTACAGATAAATGGACAAAGTATGTTAATTTTCACATTTATTTTCTTCTTCAGTTTCTCTATCCTATTTGCGATTATAGCATTGCTGCCTGACAGAAAAGCAAAAACAACCAGAAAACAACAAACAAAGGACTTACAACAATCAGAAGGTAGTGAATCATAAATGGATACAAATGAACAGGCTGAGACAATATTAAGAAATCTTTTTAGTAAATCAGCTGATGTCCTTTTACATGAATTTACTTTTAATGGCTCGACCGTAATAGGTATTAAATGTGATTCGATGGTGGACCAACAAATCCTATATTCTGTTGTATTACCTACCATAGAAAATCTCCTGAATAATAGCGAGTTGTCACAAATAAATGCTCAAAAGATTGAGCAATTACCTTTGCCCGAGTTACAAAAAGTAACGAAACAAAGTGACGCCATTACTAAAGTTTATGGCGGTAATGTTTTACTACTATTTAAGGAATTAAATTTACTCTATTCATGTAACATCGCACGGAAACCAAATCGAACACCTGAAGAAACGAATTTAGAAGTGTTAGTGAAGGGGCCACGAGACAACTTTATTGAGGATTTATCCACAAATATTGCTTTAATTCGAAAAAGACTTCCAACCAATTCCCTATGTGTTGAAAAAACAGTTGTGGGAAAACGTTCAAAGACTGAAGTGGCTATTCTCTATATAGACGATATTGCCAATAAAGATATCTTAACTGAACTAAAAGAACAATTTGATAAAATAGATTCAGATATCATCCTTAGAGCTGAATCCTTAATGGAATCCGTTAATCAAAAAAATTGGATATTACCTTCCTTTAATTCGACAGGTAGACCTGACTTTGTGATTCAGTCGTTAGTTGTAGGAAGATTTGCTATTCTAGTCGATGGAACACCTTATGCAGTTATAACACCCATTAATTTTTTATTTTTGCTTAAAACTTCAGAGGATTTTGAAAATCCAATTATTTTTAGTACGTTTGAAAGACTTTTACGGATACTCGGCTTTACGGTTGGCATCACGCTCCCCGCTTTTTGGTTAGCGCTTACCCTATTCCATCAAGAACAACTGCCCTTGCAATTACTGGCTACAGTTGTGATGGCCAATAAAGGGTTACCTTTTCCTGGCGTATTAGAGATGCTCCTATTAATTTTTATTTTTGAATTGCTTCGAGAAGCTGGGTTACGTCTTCCAACTAAGATAGGATCAACCATTGGGATTGTTGGGGGTATTATTATTGGGGATGCAGCCATCCGCGCCGGTATTACTAGTCCGGCAATGGTTGTTATTATTGCTTTGGCAACCATTGCTTCCTATACGATTGTCAATCAATCCCTTGTAACCATGATGAGCGTCTTAAGGATTGCTTTTGTCATCGTAACAGCATTCTTAGGATTATTTGGGTTCTTTATTTGCATCTATTTACTCATTTTATATATAGCAAACATCCGTATATTCGGCACACCATATTTTAATATTAGCGCCGATTTAAGTTGGAATAATATTAAAAAGACACTCTTTAGAAAATCATCAACAAATTATCAAGAACGACCTAATATGCTTGATCCCAAAGACGATACGAGAGACAATAACGAGGGCTAAAATATGAAGAAAATTGTAATTTTATTGTACTTGATATGTTTTTCTAGTGTATTAGCAGGTTGTTGGGATTTGGATGAAAATGAAAGAATGTATTATGTACATGGAGCCGGAATTGATTACAAAGATGGATTATACGAAGTATCACTTCAAATCATCAGCTTTTCAAATGTAGCAAAATCCGACCAAGTGAACCAAGATGCAATCCAATCCGAAGTAACGACATTCACAGGAAAAACCCCTGATGAAGCCTTTTCAAAACACTATAACGCACTAGATGAAAAGGTATTTTGGGGACATTTCTCATTCATCGTTTTTGGACAGGATGCCTTAAAAGACAATCGGTTAAACGCTATGATAAATGATGTTACAAGATATAGTGATACGAGATACAATACTTGGGTTTACACAACTAAAGAACCTTTAAAAGATCTTCTAATTGCCCTTCCATTACTAAAACGCTCTATAACATTGACAAAATTAGCGGATCCCTTAAATTCGTTTGAGCAACAATCTTATGTGGAACCAATAAATATTAGAAAACTGATATTGCATTTAAACGAACCAGGTTATGAAGTAAACATTCCTTTTGTTGAATTTAAATCCGGTTGGATGAACCAAAAGGGTATGGAGGATCAAACTATTGAAATAGGTGGCGTCGGCATAATATCTAAAAAGGAATTCAAAGGTATCATAAAGAATAAGGATGCGGATGGTTTAAAGTGGGTATCAAAGGAGACGATTTCCGCGCGAGTCACGTCCACTTTCGAAAATAATGAACCATTCTCAGCAACTGCTAATGATATTACCTTCAAAATTGAACCAATTATGAATGGCAATGATGTTAAGTTTGACATTAACGTAACGTTAACTGCGTCATTGGGAAGTTTTACTGGTAAAGTAAATGCTACGGATATTAAAAAAGCCGTATCTAAACAAATTAAGAAGGAAATTGAAGATACTTATAAAAAAGGTTTAGAGATGGATGTTGACATATATGAACTATCAGAAGTTCTCTATCGAAAAAATCTGAAATTGTTTAAAAAGTTGGAAAATGAAGGGAAGATCGAGTTGACAGAGGATTCCATTAGAAATATTGAAGTCGACGTTCAAAAAGTTGAGACAGGTCGAAAATCCTTCGAAGAAACGATCGAATAAAAAAGGTGGAGAATCCCTTCCCCACCTTTTTTTATTTATTTAAAAAGCTTTAAATATTCTCCATAACCTTCTTCTTCTAACTTATCCTTTGGTACAAATCGTAGTGCTGCTGAATTGATACAATAACGTAATCCACCCAGTTCACGAGGACCATCAGGAAAAACATGCCCTAAATGTGAATCAGCCGTTTTACTACGAACTTCAACTCTTCTCATACCGTGTGTAGTATCAAAATGCTCTGTTACTTCTTCTGCTTCAACAGGTTTCGCAAAACTTGGCCAACCACATCCAGCATCAAACTTGTCCTTTGAACTAAATAAAGGTTTTCCTGATACGATATCAACATAGATTCCTTCTTCAAAATGCTGATCATATTCATTTTGATATGGTGGTTCAGTTCCTTGCTGTTGCGTTACATAATATTGCATTTCCGTAAGTTTTTTTAATTGTTCTTCTTTATTCATGTCGATTCCCCCAATGTTGTTGAATATAAGCTGCTCTTCCTGAGCCGTGATGATATCGTTCATAATGCATAGGGTTTTTCTTATAATATTGTTGGTGATATTCTTCTGCTGGATAAAATGGTTTAGCAGGTAAGATTTTTACTGCTATTGGTTTGTTAAATTTACCAGATTGCTCAAGTCGAGCTTTCGATTCTTCAGCTATCTTTCTTTGTTCCTCAGAATGATAAAAAATAGCGGTCGTATACGATTCGCCACGGTCAAAAAATTGTCCACCCGCATCTGTAGGGTCTATTAACATCCAATAAGTCTCAACCAATTTTTCATATGGAAAAACTTCAGGATTAAAAGTAATCTGAACTGCTTCTAAATGACCTGTAGTTTCTGAACATACTTGTTGATAAGTAGGATTTTCTATATGTCCTCCTGTATAACCTGATACAACCGATTCAATCCCTGGTTGTTCATCGAACGGCTTCACCATACACCAAAAACAGCCACCTGCAAATGTTGCGATTTCTTTACTCATTGTTCATCCCTCTATTCATTCGGTACTATAACTTCTAATAAGATATGGTTATTATCTAAATCAATTTCCTTCGCTTTTACATGAGCACCTGACATCACTGTTACATCTGACAAATCTACATAAATTTCTTCATCATTTGGTCGAACCATAATCCATTCTGGCAGTTCCACTGCATCGTTCATTAATTTTAAGGCCGTAACAGGAGGTATGTTTAGTTTACCAACATTCATTGAAGTTTGCTTTAATTGGATATTACCATCCCCATCAACAATGGGGTCAAATTGCATCGCGAAAGGAACTGTTACACCAAAAACAGTTAACTCACTATTAAGTTCAATCTTCTTATCTATCGCAATATCAATTGGTAGGGTGCTATTTTCTAATTCGTTCTCTAAATAGCGCAAAGCAATCTTTTCAATATCATCCGCTGTAGCTTCTACGAGTAATACACTATCTGTAGAATTGACTGTAGCACTACTTTTGTTTGTTTCAACTTCTTCAATAGGTGAAGTCGCCCAATAAAAAATTCCTGTAATTACTAATATAATGGCCCCTGTTAAGATGAAAAAGGCGACTTTCCATTTATTCAATTAAGCTCACTCCTTAACTACTTCCAGTAATACTATGTAACGTTTTCCATTTAACACTTCATTCAGATGAAAAGGGTTAATCTTATGTAACCAGTATCTATTCTGTAAAGATTAACCCTGTTTCTGGATCTTCCATATGACAAGCCTTCATCATTGAAACAATGCGTTCTGTCATAATTGTATATCCGTACCCATTTGGATGAAAGAAATCCGTATGATAAACCAAGTTTGCATTTTCATCAAATAAGTCCTGTATATCAACAAAACACGCATTTTCATACTTATTAGAAGTAGCTTCAATCGTATTGTTCCAGTCCGTGATGATTGACTCAAATTCCGTAATTTCATCTGTAATGACAGAAAAAGGATTATATAATCCTATGACGAGAATTGGGACATTAGGGTTCTCAGAACGGATTTTCTTTAAGATTTGATTATATCGTTTTTCAAAATCCACTAGTTCCTCGTCAAAATATTCCCTTTTCAACTCAAATAAATCCTTCTTCACTACTTTCATAATATCATTACCACCGATAGTAATGGTGATCAATTCAGCATTCTTCAATTCATAATCATAATGCCCTTTTTTGAGAAGTGTTAATAGTTGATCACTTCTTCGTCCTCTTTTACCTCGATTATCTAAAACAACATCTGATATATCCGTCCATTGTTCTAGTTTCTCCTCTAATCTTTTAGTATAACCACTTTTCCGTTCCTCATCCCCTACACCTTTTGTTAATGAGTCACCAAGTGCCAAGTAATAGAGTTTAGATGAATCTTCTTTAATTTCTTCCGGTGCTGTCATTTGTATTTCTTCTAATATAAAGTCTTCAATGGTTTCATGAAAGGTTGTTGTTAATGACAATCCTTCTTCTAAAGGCGTTTCGATCGGTGCATCAGTTTGACCTTCACTTTGTTTTACGATTTGTTCCTCGCTTGATTCTTCATTCGACGCTTCGGTTTTTTTATCAATTGCAATTGTTTGCTCTTCTGGTTTAGCAATTGCAACTTGAGTGGGCAGATCGTTAGTATGTTGTTCTTTTACTACTTTCACACAGCCTAGAAGTACTAGAAGTAAAATACTGCAGCATAAGAAGAGAATAGTTATTCGTTTCAGAATGATTACCCCTTCCATAGTACTTATTAAATACATCGTAACATTTTTTCGTTTATTATTTTTCTATATCTTTATTAATTTGAGCAAAAATTCGTTATTGTATGTGAAATCTATGCTAAAAGGAAAAAGCTATCATACCTCTCATATATAGTATATGAGAGTATGATAGCACGTTTTCATTTTTATTCAGCGAAATAAATAAATCCAATAGCACCTGACCCTGTATGAGTACTAATGATAGGTGAAGTAAATTTAATTTCAACTTCATTAAAACCGATTGATTCAATTAATTCTTTAAGTGGATTACCAAGAGTTGTCAGGCCATCTGCATGTGAAATGCCCACTGCTTTAATGGTCTTTCCTGAAACATCTTCTTGGAACTGTTTAAATAAATAACTTACCACTTGTTTATGACTTCTTGCTTTAGCAACAGGTGTATATGAACCGTCATCAAGTGTGGCGATCGGTTTAATATTTAATAAAGAACCAATCATTCCTTTTCCTTTACCGATTCGTCCACCTTTAATAAGGTTGTCTAATTTATCCACTACGACAAATAATCTTGTGTTTTTTCTTACCTTGTCAAGTCTCGCAACAATCTCCTCAACAGTTGCTCCAGCATCACGTAGCTTGATGGCTTCACGAATTTGAATCGCTAAACCAACTGCAATATAACGCGAATCCACTACCGTCACATCAGACTCACTCAGTTCAGCTGCTTGTCTAGCTGATTCCACTGTTCCACTCATAGAACCTGTCATGTGAATCGAGATGATTTGATCACCATTCGCTCCGAGCTCATCATAAAGTTCTTTAAATTTACCTGGAGAAGGCTGAGAACTTTTAGGTAATTCTTTCGCATTGTTCATCAGGTCTAAAAAAGAAGCAGGCTCAACATCTTGGCCATCAATATAGGTTTTTCCATCAATTTGAATATTTAGGGGTACTACCTTTATATCATGTTCCATTAATTCCTCTTTAGTTAGGTCACAAGTTGAATCTGTAACAATATGAATTCGTCCCAAACTGACACATCCTTAGATATATTAGAGACATTATAATACATTTGTACTCGATGGACTAATGACAAATGTAATCGATATCAAAACAATCGATAAATTATGTATTTATTGTTCACAATTAGTTTAACCTTCATATGACAAATGATAGTGTTCGACCAATGATTATTCAATTACCATTAAGGTGAACCTACAAGGAGTGAAATTAATGAACACTAACGATGCTTTTGATTATAAAAATTGGAAAGAAGAATTATGGAATGCCATTACTCACGGAGTTGGTTTACTAATAAGTATCCCCACTTGTGTCATTTTAATATTACTAGCGGTACAAACAGGAAGTGCTGTCCAAATTGTTTCCTATTCGGTATTCGGTGGATCACTTGTCCTATTATTTTTGATGTCGACTTTATTGCATAGTATGCCTGAAAAATTCAAAAGATTCTTTTCAATATTGGATCATTCCTCCATTTACATTTTAATTGCTGGAAGTTATACACCCTTTTTACTAATCGCTATTGATGGAGTACTTGGAATCGTCTTATTATGTATCATTTGGGCAATTGCTATATTTGGAGTTGTATTCAAATGTTTATTCATTCATAAATTCGAGACGTTTTCACTCATTCTGTATATTGTTATGGGCTGGCTTATCATCTTTGCCATTAAACCCCTTTATCAATTTTTACAATTCGATGGCTTTACAGTCTTACTTGCTGGTGGATTATTATTCACTTTCGGCTCCATCTTCTATGCATGGAGAAAGCTACCCTACAACCACGCAATATGGCATTTATTCGTAATCGGTGGATGTGCCTGTTTAGTGGTTTGTATGACAGTTTATATGTAAGCTTGAATTTAGCTTGATGTTATTTTGAGGGATTTGAATTTCTAGGGAGAAGGGATTGCATTCACTTGGTTATTTGGTGAATGGAGTCCTTTTTTTGTTGGGGAATTTTTGGGGGTTGATAGAAAAGCGGTATTTTTAGTGTTTAATGGGGGTTTGGGGGATGGTTTGGGGATGGGCTGCGCTTTCTGGTTAAGATTTGGCCTAGAGATGGGCTCTCTTTTACCTTTCGGCTGCTTACTGGTTTTGGTTCAGTTTTTGGAAGGCTTTTCTTCTACCTAATAACTGCTTTCGAGCTATGCTTGGGCTTATAGAAACAAGCTCTTCTACTTTTCAACTGCTTTCTGGTTCTGTTTTGTCGAATAGAGGAGCTTTCTTCTACCGAAGTACAATCTCGAGCGCTGTTTCGGATTATAGAACGCTTCTCTTCTACCAAATAACTAATCACGAGCTCTGTTTCGTCTTATAGAACGCTTCTCTTCTACCAAACAACTGATAACAAGCTCCATTTCGTCTTAGAGAACCCTTCTCTTCTACCAAACTTCTGTTCACGAGCTCTGTTTCGTCTTAGAGAACACTTCTCTTCTACCAAATAACAGATCCCGAGCTCCATTTCGGCTTAGAGAACGCTTCTCTTCTACCAAACAACAGATCACGAGCTCCTTTTCGGCTTAGAGAACGCTTCTCTTCTACCAAACTTCTGTTCACGAGCTCTGTTTCGTCTTAGAGAACACTTCTCTTCTACCAAATAACTGATCAAGAGCCCCATTTCGTCTTAGAGAACCCTTCTCTTCTACCGAATAACTGATCAGGAGCTCCATTTCGGCTAAGAGAATGCTTCTCTTCTACCAAACAACTGATCACGAGCTCCATTTCGTCTTCGAGAACCCTTCTCTTCTACCCAACTACTAACTACAAGCACTGTTTCGGCTTAGAGAACCCTTCTCTTCTACCAAACAACAGATCCCGAGCTCCATTTCGTCATAGAGAACCCTTTTCTTCTACCGAACTACTGATCACAAACTAGATTTCGGCTTAGAGAACCCTTCTCTTCTACCAAACGACAAATCCTGGCCATCATTTCGTCTTAGAATAGAATATATCCCTTTTCAACCATACACTGACAATTCATTCTTAGTAAAACTCCCTCTCTAGCCACTACTCGCCATACTACATCATATCTGCTTTTAACCACAGTACCCTTCGCAAGCTCACCTACTTTGCACCTATAATTACGAATAACGAATAAGCCCGCCATTCACATGTAAAACTTGGCCTGTTACATACATGGAATTTTCGGATGCGAGGTACACGAATGCTGGGGCAATTTCAAAGGGTTGTGCTGCGCGTCCCATAGGGATGTCAGTTCCCAGCGTCGCTACATGTTCTGCAGGGTACGTACTAACCGTTAGTGGTGTCCATGTAGGACCTGGAGCAACAGCATTCACTCGGATTCCTTTCTCAACAAGGGATAATGCTAATGACCGAGTAAAAGAGACGACTGCCCCTTTGGTCGCTGAATAGTCAAGAACGTTTTTGTCTCCTTCGTAAGCAACCCTTGAAGTTGTGTTAATGATCGTTGCCCCATGTTTCAAATAAGGAAGAGCAGCTTTTGTCATATAAAAAAGTGGAAAGACATTCGTTCGAAAAGTATCTTCAAGCTGTTCATTAGATACATCCATAATATCCTTTGTATATGGCTGAACAGCTGCGTTATTTACAACGATATCTAGACGCTCAAAGTACTGGATTGTACGGCTTACCGCGAATTCTGAGGTAGATGGATTACGCAAATCTGCTTTGATTAGAAGACAGCTGACTCCAAATTGCTTTACATATTGTTTTGTCTCTTGTGCGTCCTGATCCTCATTAAGATACACAATAGTGAGATTTGCCCCTTCTTTAGCAAACGCTACTGCTACCGCACGTCCAATTCCACTATCACCACCAGTTATAAGTGCAACTTTCCCTTTAAGTTTTCCACTTCCTTTAAACCCGGAATAATCAAATATTGGTCTTGGAACCATTTTCCACTCTAAACCAGGTGTCTGTTCCTGATGTTGTGGCGGAAAAGCAATTGGCTGTTGAACTACCTTTTGCACGACACCTAGATAAGGATATATTGGGTAATTTTGATCCATGTTTGGAATCCTTTCTCATATAGTATCAATCTATTTATATTGATTGGCTGACTTCGTACTAATGAGGTATCTTATGTTTCACCCTGTTATATTGTGCACTGAGACAAGTAATCAATCACTAAAAGGAGATTTTTGTAAGAACTCTCATTTTTATGTAAAATAAAGTTAACTTAACCAGTCTCATTTAATCCCCTTCACAATCGTCTTTATACGTCGAATCGTATTAAACTAACATCATTAGAAAATATCAAACTACAAATATTAAATAAAAAACCCGATTCAGTACTAAAGGAGTAACCTGTCTATTAAGATTATCAATAGAAACAAGATAAAAGGAGATTTGCCATGCAGATTACGAAAATAGGCAATGTTTATCAACTTGCTTTTATGCCCCGATTCTTTCCGGTAAATTGCTATTTTGTTGAGGAAGAAGATGAACTAACTTTAATTGATACTGCATTACCCTACAGTTACAAAAATATTCTTGATGCTGCTAAGAAAATAAATAAACAAATCACACGAATTCTTTTAACCCATGCCCATAATGATCATGTGGGATCTCTTGATGCTTTAAAAGAAAGGTTGCCACATGTTCCTGTTTATATTTCTAGAAGAGATTCTCTCCTCTTGAAAGGAGAAGTGGGTCTGGAACCTGACGAACCAAACACACCAATACGCGGTGGAGTGCCGAAAAAGATTTCTACTATTCCAGATATTTTATTAGAAGATGGTGTTCAGGTTGGGTCCTTATTAACAATTACAGTGCCTGGTCACACTCCGGGTTCACTTGCATTTTTTGATACGAGAAACAATGCACTCATTGCAGGAGATGCTCTTCAGACCCGCGGAGGGATTGCAGTATCAGGACAATTAAATCCTTGGTTCCCATTTCCGGCGATGGCTACCTGGAATAAAGAAATTGCTTTAAATAGCGCAAAAAAACTGTTAGCTCTTCATCCTAGTATTCTTGCTACCGGACACGGGAAGATGATTCGTAATCCTTATAATCTTATGAATAAAGCGATTCAAAGAGGACAAAAAAATACTTAGAATATATGGAGAAAAAACATAAAGGAAAATAAGTTTTACAACAATCTTTATGTAAACTGCCTTATTTATTATAAAAGTTTCTTTCAAGTTTTCCCTAGTTACTAATCTCCCTAAGAGTTTCTAGACTTTATTAAACAATGAAAAACTCGAATACAATTAAGTATTCGAGCTTGAATTTTCCATTCTTAAAATATATATGCGATAGATTCGCCAGTGTCATTGGACCATCCAACTCAATAGTACTACTGGTCAATTAATTCATTTATAGCTACAAGCTTCACTGCTCTGTCGAATTCGCAGCATTTTTTTCAAAGTTGTCAAGCAATGCACGCACTTCATCTGATGTCTTTGTGTTCATCAATTGATTTCTTAATTCGCCAGCTCCGCGGAACCCTTTCACATATATTTTGAAGAAGCGATGTAGGCCTGACATTGAACGTGGCAACTCTTCAAAATATTTGTCGTGTAGATCTAAATGATATTTTAAAAGATCTAAGTATTCTTCGGGGCTATGTTCTTTAGGCGCTTTTTCAAAGGCGAATGGATTTTTAAAAATACCGCGCCCAATCATGACGCCATCTACACCATATTGTTCAACAAGTTTTAAACCTGTTTCACGGTCAGGAATGTCACCATTAATCGTTAAGAGCGTATTAGGTGCCACTTCATCACGTAATTTTTTGATTTCCGGAATGAGTTCCCAGTGTGCATCGACTTGGCTCATTTCTTTTCTTGTACGTAAATGGATGGATAAATTAGCAATATCTTGTTTTAAAATATGTGTAAGCCACTCACGCCATTCGTCAACTTCTGTAAAGCCAAGTCTTGTTTTTACACTAACAGGGAGGCCTCCAGCTTTTGCTGCTTGGATAAGTTCTGCTGCTACTTCTGGACGCAAAATGAGCCCGCTTCCCTTCCCACGAGAAGCAACATTTGGTACTGGACAACCCATGTTAATATCTATGCCTTTAAATCCTAACTCAGCCATACCAATACTCATCTGGCGGAAATATTCGGGATTATCTCCCCAAATATGTGCTACCATTGGCTGTTCATCTTCTGTAAACAATAGGCGTCCTCGTACACTTTTCATGCCTTCTGGATGACAATAACTATCTGAGTTTGTAAACTCTGTGAAAAATACATCTGGTCTTCCTGCTTTACTTACTACATGACGAAAAACAACATCCGTCACATCTTCCATTGGTGCTAGTACAAAAAATGGTCGTGGTAATTCACGCCAAAAGTTATCTATCATTTTCAAGCTCAATTCCTCTCATATTACATATAACATCATTTTGGGTCTAAATATATATGCGAATGATCTACTTCATTTTTTATAGATCACGGTTAAAAGATATTTATCAAATAAAAGTACACTTGACCTATTATAATGTGAAATAACTATTATGAAAATCAGAAAAGCTTATTTTACCAAAAAGTTATTCGATAATGCAATTTCACTTCAAAAAGGAAGGATCAACTAATGCATTAAACTTCTATTTATTATGGCTAAAAAGCTTGCCTATTCATAATGAGTATTTTTTAACACTATCCCCCGTTTCAATCTATTTAACGCTCTTGACGAAAACAATACTTCATCGTAAAGTAAACTTAACTACATAAAAGTATTAGGTGCCCATTAAGGGAGAATAGGGAATAAAGTGTAAATCTTTAGCGGTCCCACCACTGTAAAAGTGAGTTTCATAAAGAATACCACTAGTAATATACTGGGAAGGTTTTATGAAATGATGAACTTAAGCCAGGAGACCTGCCTACTTACTTTGCATGATATAGGCGATGGAAAAGTCTGTAGTTTATTTGTAATTGAATAAACTGCAGACTTTTTTGTATTTATTCGCTAAAAACAAAAGGAGAAATCGCAAATGCAATTATTACAACAAACAATTGAAAAAATTCACGGTGTTAATCAAGAAATAATGGTAATAGCTCAGGAGCGTGTCGATGCCCTTAGTAAACCACCGAAAAGCTTAGGAAAACTAGAAGCACTTGCTATTCAACTATCAGGGATTACAGGAGAACTATTCCCTAATATCGATAAAAAAGCTTTGATTGTTATGGCTGGGGACCACGGTGTATGTGATGAAGGAGTTACAACAAATCCACAAAGCGTAACTGTTTTTCAAACATTAAGTTTCCCAAAAGGTGTAACAGGTGTATGTGCTCTCGCTAAAATTACGGATGCCAAAATCGTAACAGTAGATATTGGTGTAAAAGAGGATCTACCAACTGATGCAGGTGTCATTAATAAGAAAGTGAAATATGGTACGAACAATATGGCTAAAGGACCTGCCATGACAAGAGAAGAAGCAATAAAAAGTATCGAAGTTGGTATTGAAATTGCAACTAATGAAATTAATAAGGGCATTCAATTGCTTGGTACAGGTGAAATGGGTATTGGCAATACAACACCTAGTGCAGCAATTTTATCAGTAATCCACAATTGCGATCCACTTGAAGTTACAGGATTCGGAGCTGGTGTTGGAGATGGAGGTATTGAGTATAAAGCAGATGTCATTCGTAAAGCAATTGCATTAAACAAACCAAATGCACAAGACCCAATTGATATTTTATCGAAAGTTGGAGGATTAGAAATTGGTGGAATGACCGGTGTCTTTTTAGCAGCAGCAGCGAACCGTATTCCTGTAGTTGTTGATGGATTTATCTCTACGATAGCAGCTTTACTTGCATACAAACTAGAACCAAAAGTAAAAGACTATTTAATCGCTTCCCATGCATCTGAAGAACCTGGTGCAAAAATTGCCGCTCAAATACTTGACCTTGAACCAATGTTACAGATGAACATGCGTTTAGGCGAAGGATCTGGTGCAGCATTAGCATTCCCAATACTCGATGCAGCATGCTCAATGATGAAAAACATGGCAACCCTAGAGGAATCAATGCAACTTTTAAATCCGTAGAATGTATTTTTAACAAATAAAAATTGCTAGATACCCCGTAAATGTTAATTTATTGCTTAACATTTATCGGGGTAATTTTTATTAGCTAATAGAAATAACTCATCTTTAACTCATCTTTCCTCTAATCTACACAATGTCTTCTTTGAAAACCTTTTCCAACAACATTTCTAATTAATCTGTATTTACCATAATTGTTACAAAAATAAACGGGATATCAATTAAAAGTATCAAATATAAACTCACCAGTGATACTGAGTAAAGAGGTGAAATTATGGACAAAAATATAAGCTTTTTACGATTAATAGTTGAAACAATTTTAACATTTTTTTCACTATTAATATTGACAAGATTGTTAGGCAAAAAGCAATTAAGTCATTTAACATTTTTCAATTATATAACAGGTATTACGATTGGCTCCCTTGCAGCAAATATGATCATGTTAAGCACGAAAGATTACTTGAAAGAACTTACAGCACTTGCAATATGGTGTTTTCTAGCATCAATGGTTGGATATATTAGCTTAAAATCAGGAAAAATGAGAGTGATACTTGATG
>DATMGC010000092.1:0-10315 GCA_035555915.1 Ureibacillus sp.
GGACCAAGGTTTTGCCTCCTGCTTCCTTCAGATTCCGCGTCACCACGGACACCCTTGCAATTGGCTAGTGGTTCGCATATCCCAACGCCCACAGTGAACTTTCATCACCTAGTTGACGGACATGCCCGGCACACTAAAAAAGGCAAGCTATTGACTAGCTTGCTTTTTCCATTCTTCCTTTAAGAGCCATAAATAATATGATCAACATAGTGGTATATCGATTCTACCTATATCTCTTATTCCGCCTTTAACTCAACAACTACAAGCTGTGGTAAATTAAATAAGCGAACAGGAACCGTACTATTCCCTAACCCTCGACTGACATTCATTGTAGTTTCGTCATCCTCAAAAGTACCTGCAGTATATTTAGGGAAGAACCCTTGGCCAGGTGCTACAAGCCCACCGACAAAAGGCAATCGAAATTGCCCGCCATGTGCATGGCCCGAGAACACAAGGTCAATATTGTTTGCAACATACGTATTAAATTTTTCTGGACGGTGCGCTAAGAGTACAGTGAAGTCTTCTTGGTCCACACCAGCCAATGCTGTACTTAACATGCTTTGTGTTTCATAACCGTTGAGAGGGTCTTCAATCCCGAGAATTGAAATGCTTTCCCCTTCCCGCTCCAAAATGGTTGAGGTATTTGGCATGACATGTACACCGATTGCCGTTAATGCATCATAAATTTTTTGAACTTTATTAGTGGCCACTTCATGATTTCCAATTACATAATACACATCTGCGATTTGTACAAATTGCCTCACTGCTTGTAAGCTCTGTTCTAAATTGTATCGATTGCTATCAATGATATCCCCTGTAATAAATATTACATCCGGATTCGAAGCCTCCACTTTTTTCACGAGTTTTTCTTGATAATCTCCAAATAAAGCATCATGTAAATCAGAGACTTGAGTAATACGAAAGCCATCAAAGCTTTCAGGAATTTTCTCAGATTCATAAACATGCTCGGTTGTAACAATCCAGTGATTGTTTATATAAAAAAATAAATAGATTGCTATTATAGAAAAGCAAAATTTTAAAAGTTTTTTCAAAGTACTCGCTCAATTCATTTATAGATTTGGGATTAACCTGAGCTCATCCTCATCAACAATAGTAACAGATTTCTGAACATCCTAGTAAACTTAATCCTTTAGTCCAAAATCTAACCATATATTCTAAACTTATTATTTCTCATGTCCAATCATTCTTATGTTCAAGTTATTCATTTAAAGTCGGTTAATTTTAAAATGTGCCATCTAGGACCTTTAAAATCTTACCCACAGATAACCGAGCAATAATGCACATAACAACTGTTCTCCACAGCTTTATCCTCAGGCAAGCACTTTATCCACACTAGCTAACTTTCTAACTTCTTTGCTTTAAGATTGTAACATTTACCAAAGTGAGTATTATCAATGAATCAATATCTCATTATCCCTTAATTAAGTAACTCTTAGAAAAAAAGTTATCCCCAGAACAAAAAAACACCCACTTTCAAAATAAAAGTGAATGTTCTTATTTGTGGATAACTATTTATTTTCAACATCTTCATTCGCTAATACAGCAGTTGTGGTAGCTCCTATATCTCCATCAAATAGAATTGACTTTAGTTCATCTTCACCTGAGTTTTTCGCTAATGGTACTCGAGCTCGATATGCCGCGCGACAAACGAGGTGTCCTGCCACTGGGGCTGTTATAAAAACAAAGATTATCCCTAAGATTAGACGGATACTGACATAACCGTCGTGTACCCAAAAGTAAATAAATGCGCCCAATAAGCAGGCTAATACTGCCAGTGTAGAGCTTTTAGTAGCGGCGTGAGATCTTGTATATACATCTGGTAATTTAATCATTCCGAACGCACTAATGACACTAATAATTGAGGCAAATAATACAAGTAGTATGGCAACCCATTCAAGAATCTCCTTTGCGGTCAACGATAACACCCCTTTCGATAAATTTAGAAAAGGCGATGGTTCCGATAAAGGCTAATATCCCTAAAATTAAAATAGCTTCTAAAAATGCTTTTGTACTTAATAGAATTGAAATAATGGCTATGGCAGAAATTAAATTGACACCGATTGTATCTAATGCAATGGCTCGATCCGGCATAGAGGGCCCAATTATTACACGATAGAGTAATAAAGCTATAGCAATCATGAAAAATGTGAGCGCTAATAATAAGATGGTTTCTTTCATTTATCGTGTCACCTCCAAAATGGCTTTTTCAAATTTATCCATTGATCGGATAATGGACTCTTTTGACTCCTCTAAATCCATTGCATGTATATAAAAGACATCTCCACTTTCTGATACTTCCATTACTACTGAGCCTGGTGTAAGTGTTAAAAGTAAAGCTAGAGTAGTAACCTCCCACTCGCCTTTTAAACTTGTTTGATACGTAAAGATACCCGGGGTAATTTTGAGGTTTGGAGTTAACACTTGTCTTATAACCGCAAAACTAGACGTGATAAGCTCCTTAATAAATAACATGATTAGATAGAAAATCTTCATTACCCTTTTTAAGTAAAATTGGGTTCCAAAAAAACGATGCATTACATATAAGATTCCTATTCCAACTAAAAATCCAGTAAAGAAAGTTGTTAATTGTGGAATTGGCTCATCTACTAATAGGAGCCACAAAAGGGCAAGGAACAAATTCAATAGAAACTGTGCAAACAATAAACTCACCCCTTTAAAATGGCATCAATATAGATTGATGGATTCATTAATGTTTTAGCTGCATCCTTTACATACACAGCAAGAGACTCTGCTCCTACCCCCACGAAAACAATTGACAAAGCTAGTAAAACAAACGAAACATATGCACCTTTTGGAATCGGCTTCTTATCCTCAAAGCTAATTGTTGTTTCCCCAAAGAAGGAAGCAAGAAAAATCCTTAATAACGAATAAAGAACGATAATACTTGAAGCAAAGCCCAGTGCTAGTAATACGTACGATTCCGCCTCAATTGCCCCCTGCCCTATCAGCACTTTCCCCATAAATCCACTAAGTGGCGGGATACCTGCCAGTGCTAACATCACTAGAAAATAGATCCAACCGAATAACGGATAGTTTGTTATAAGCCCACTCATTTTCTTTACGATGGTTTCACCACCGCTGACATAAAACATCATACCAATAAGCAAGAATAATAAAGCCTTTGCTAACATGTCGTGGATAATATAATAAATCGCTCCAGTCAAAGCAATCTCAGTACCTACTGCTAATCCAATTAGAATAAACCCAACACCAATAATGACGTTATATGTAGCTATCGTATAGATATCACGCCCGGATAATGCTCCCATACATCCCAAAACGAGTGTAATACCTGCCATTATCCCAATAATCGTATGGGTGACATCCTGATTCAATGGAAACATAAGTGTAAAGGTACGAATCAACGCATAAATTCCGACCTTCGTTAATAAAGCAGCAAACAGTGCCTGTACAACAGTTGGTGGTACGCTGTATGAACCTGGCAACCAAAAGAATAAAAGTAAACCAGCTTTTAAGCTAAATACAATTAACAGTAAAATTGCAACTGTCGTTAATAACGAATCTTGCCCAACTTCTGCTACTCGTACAGCAATATGTGCCATATTCAACGTTTTCACAGTCCCATACAAGAAAGCAAGTGCGATAAGAAACATCCAAGATGCGACTACATTTATTAACACATATTTAAGCGATTCACGTAGCTGTCTTCTTCCACCACCAAGAGCGACCAAAACATAAGAAGCTAATAGCATCACTTCAAAACAAACAAAAAGATTAAAAATATCCCCAGTTAAAAATGATCCATTAACCCCTGCAATTAAAAATAATACAAATGGGTAAAAGAACATTTTTTCATGCTTGTTCCCTATCGTTGAGAATGCATATAGTAAACAAATTGTCGTTAAAATACTTGCTGTTAAAACTAATAATATTGAAAATGAGTCCGCTACAAAAAGAATGCCAAACGGAGGTAACCAGCCACTGAAATCTAAACGGATAATTCCATCGGTTTTTACGATATTGAGTAATAAAAAAGAAATGATGCTTATAAATATCATCGTTAGGAAACTAATTACACGTTGAAGAAGAATCTGTTCACGTAAAAAAACAAGAACAACTGCAGTAATGATTGGAATAATAAGTGGTAAAACAAGTAAGTTATTCATCAGACATTCCCCTCAGTTCCTGTAAATCATCCGAACCATTTGTCTTGTATGTCCGATACGCCAAAACAAGTAGAAAGGCTGTAGTAGCAAAGCTTATAACAATTGCCGTTAAGATTAAAGCCTGTGGCAAGGCATCGGTAAAAGGTCCTTGAGATTGACTAAGTATTGGGACAGCGCCTTTTTTAAGACCACCTACTGTTAGTATCAGTAAATGAACCGCATGAGATAATACAGCAGTCCCTAATATGACACGAATCAAATTTCGAGAGAGGACTAAATAAGTGCCTACTGTAACGAGAACACCGATTAATATCATCATTAATGATTCCATACTATTCATCCTCACTTATACTTAAGATAATCGTAACAAGCGTACCAATGACGGTTAATGCAACGCCTGCTTCAAAAATAGTTACTGTTGTTAAATGCTTTTCTCCTAAAATAGGAAAAGTATAATATAAATCAGTTTGTGACAAAAATGGTGCATCGAAAAAAAGTGATCCTATTGCTGAGCCCGTTGCTAAAAGCACTCCTAAACCCGCCACTTGCTTAAAATCAAAAGGCATTTTCTTATGAACGGTTTCAAGATCATACGTAATATAGAGTAGAACAATCCCCGATCCTAGAACAAGACCTCCTATAAACCCACCACCTGGTGCATTGTGCCCTGAAAAGAAGAGGTAAATACCAAGTGTTAAGATGATGAACACTACACCCTTAACGACTGTTCTTAAAATAACATCATTTATTTTCAAGTGTCAGAATCCCCCTTTCTCGCAGACTTTAGCTTAATAAGGGTATACACACCTAAACCCGCTATAAAGAGTACAACTACTTCTAGCATTGTATCGAATGCACGGAAGTCCCCAAGAATCGTATTTACTATATTTTTACCCCCGGCTAAGTTATATGAATCTTCAAAGTAGATTGAGATAGATTTGAATTTCTCGTAGTTGATTACCGCTAATCCGATTAGCGTAACTGTTGCCCCTACCAGAACTGAGATTAATCCATTGGATACTTTTAGTCGTATAGAGGATGGTTCTGGCTTTAATTCAGCTAAGTATTTAAAGCAAATTAAATATAAAGCCGTTGTTACCGATTCAACTACTAATTGTGTCAGGGCTAAATCGGGTGCTCTAAATATTACAAAAAAGAAGGCAATTACATAGCCTAATACTCCATTTAATAAAACTGCGGTTATACGAGACTTTGCAAAAAGAAGGGCCACACTTGCAAAAATCATGACAAACACTAAGAGTAATTCATAGTTTTCTACTGGTGCGTCTGCACTCGGATTCCAGGCGAAAGCTTCAAGGATTACAAACGTGCCTGCAACAATTCCAACAAAGATGACATATATATAAATAAAGTAATGCATTAAATTTCCATTCATATATCGTTTTGTTACGCTTTCCGATAAATTCTCACTAGATGTTATGACTCTTTCATAGATTGAATTGAGTGTCATTTGTTGAGGGAAAATGCGATAAATTTTCATCCAACTCTTCAAGAACCGATATAAAATTAACCCCAAAAGAATAACACCTATCGTCATATACAACTCTATGTTGAATCCATGCCAAGCATATATATGTGGAGTCATTTCATCCACTGATAGGAATGTTGGATAGACACTTGCCATGGCAGGCCTTAAAATATAATGCCCTAAAATATTGGGGAAAAAGAAAATGGAAATCACGAACCCAATTAAAATAAATGGAGATATTAACATACCAATAGGTGCCTCATGAGGATTCTTTTCTAAAATGTCAGGCTTTATCTCACCCAAAAATGTTTTACTAACAATAATTACACAATAAACAAACGTGAAGATACTTGCTACCCAAGCAACAATGGGAATAACTATTCCAATTTTCTCTATAGAAAAAACATCCAATTCTAGAATACTTACTGTAGCTGTAAAGAACATTTCTTTACTTAAGAAACCATTAAAAGGCGGTAACCCGGCCATCGAAAAACATCCAATTAAAGCAATAGTAAATGTAAATGGTAAGATGGACATTAATCCACCAAGACGTCTAATATCACGGGTTCCAATTTCATGATCGACAATGCCAACCATCATAAAAAGAGCCCCTTTAAAGGTAGAATGATTGACTAAGTGGAACAGTGCTGCAAACGTTGCCTGTGTATAAATGACAGTGCTTGTTGAGTAACCTAAATATACTGCAACTGAACCTAATCCTAATAAACTCATAATTAAGCCTAGTTGACTAACCGTTGAAAAAGCTAATATTGCTTTTAAATCATGTTGACGAACTGCATTAAATGCTCCCCAGAATAACGTCATTAACCCCACTCCGGTTACTACCCAAAACCACACTATCTCTCCACCAAAAACAGGTGTAAAACGGGCTACTAGATAAATACCAGCCTTAACCATTGTTGCCGAGTGTAAGTAGGCACTAACAGGCGTAGGTGCTTCCATTGCATCCGGAAGCCAAATATGAAATGGAAATTGTGCGGATTTAGTAAAGGCACCTGCAAGGATTAATAGTAATGCAGGAATAAATAATGCTTGTTCACTTATCTGGTGAATATTTGTAACAATTTCCCTAATACTAAATGTTCCAGACATTGTATATAGCATTAAGAATCCTACCAGCATGGCTAGACCACCTGATACTGTTATAGTCATGGATTTTCGTGCACCTGCTCTTGAGGCTTTTCGGTGATGCCAAAATGCAATCAGTAGGAAGGAAGAAACACTAGTTAACTCCCAAAATGCATATAGAATCATTAAATTGTCGGAGAATACAACGCCTAGCATTGCTCCCATAAAGAGTAGTAGATAACAGTAGAAATGATGTAATGATTCTTTCATTGATAAATAAAAAATGGAATACAATAACACTAAACTTCCGACACCAGTTATTAGTAAACTAAATATCAAACTCAAACCATCAATATATGTCGTGAAATTTATATTAAACGAGGGGATCCACTCATAGGTATGGGCAAAAGTTTCACCCTTTTCAATACGAGGGATATACGTAGTTAAAATAAGGAATAAACTAACAGGAATTACAAGAACGACCCAACCAATAACTCTCTTTTGAAGTCGCCTATAAACTAAAGGAATGAGTCCAGCCATTATAAACGGAGTTAGTATGATGGCAAGTTCAATTGTCACAAGCTAAAACCTCCTAATTCAGTTACATACTATCAATCTATTATTAAATGAATTTATCCTATCCACTTGACTTGCAAAATTACTCCCTTCATAATAATGTGTCATAAAGAATAGTTAAATTCCAAAATCAAAAACTTTTAACAAATTTGTTGTTTTTGAAGTTTTATGCAAAAATGGATTCTAAGTAACAATAATAAGTATACATTAGGAACATATTCTACGCACACAATTCGCACTTACTTTGCTTTTTCAAACTGTTTTTTGCTTGAAAATATTTATTATTTATTAATAACGAACTAATATTATGAGGAGCAAACTATCATATGAAGCATGTAAAAAGAATGGATGAAAGTATTTTAGTTTGTGTATATTACGGTCTTAATGGGGAACGTCTCATTCGTAGAGGGCATAAACTGGCAACGCTACTAGATTGTCCACTTTATATATTAACCGTAGATGCAAAACCTATCGATACTTTCGATGCAGAAAAATCTGGTTATATTGATAGTTGGACAGAGCTTTCTAAGGAACTCGAGGTTGAGGAATTTATTGTTCGTGACAATGAAAAACGTCCAATTCAAAAAGTAATTGCAGATATTGCTCGTGAAAAAAATATAACGCAAATTATTGTTGGACAAAGCGCACAAAGTAGATGGGAAGAAATTACGAAAGGTTCGTTTCTGAATGTTTTACTTAAAGAAGTACCTTTTGTTGACTTCCACATTGTTGCTGTCAAACGTCCAATAGCTGATGAAGGTCTTGGAACATTTGAAAAGGGTGTTCGTGCCTACATTATTCGAGATTTTGAAAATTATAAAATCGTCTTTACATGCCCCAAAACCGTATCCCTTGAGGGAATATTCTTTAAAGAACTTGGCACTGATTTTGACAATGGTATTTTTAAGTTTTCTTATAAAAATAAAATGCATGAAGTGCGGATTAAAGAAGGCTTTGTTACTAATCCTCATCTTATACATGCTATTTATAACGAATCAAATAGCTAAATTATTAAACCATACCCCAATTTTCAAAATTGAGGTATGGCTTTTTAGTTTCCACTTTTTTTGATTGCATACAGTTCCTCCCTTCCGCTCATTCTAAAAAGTAATAGCGAAAGGAGATTTTAGATGGACGGTTTTAGTACTATTCATTTTGGAGAAACACTTTTACGATCAGTACTATCATTCCTTACAATACTTGTATTAGCACGAGTTATTGGTAAAAAGCAACTCAGTCAATTAACCTTTTTCCACTATATTACCGGTATTACAATTGGTTCCTTGACAGCAGAGGTTTCAACTCAGCATGACACGGATTATTGGGACGGGTTTACTGCATTAATTTGTTGGACTCTCCTCACTCTTTTAACTAGTTACCTCACTTTGAATTTTTCTAAATTTCGAATCTTAATCGATGACCGACCTACCATTTTAATACAAAATGGAACCATCATTAAAAAGGGCCTAAAAAAAGCACGCCTTCATACAGACGAACTTGGAATGTTATTAAGAGAACAAGGTATTTTTTCCTTTAGTGAAGTACATTATGCGGTCTTTGAGACAAATGGTGAACTGAGTGTTTTAAAAAAGCCCGCTTATGCAAATGCCACTAAAAAAGATACAAACTCAGATATTACTCTCCCTTCCCATATGCCCCTAGAAATTATTAAAATGGGGAAAATAGTAAGGAAAAATTTGATGGAACTAGGGGTAAGTGAAGAATGGGTCTTGCAAAAATTAAAAAACGAAAACGTGGACATTAAGGACATATATTTTGCCCAAGTACTTCCTGATGATTCCTTTTATATTAGCTTAAATAGCGAAGATTAGAAATACAGCGTAGAGAGTATCTTATCACTCTCTACGCTTTATCAATTTCTCCAGGGTTTTTCTTTAATCTCAAACCTGCACTAATAATAGTTCCAATATATAAAATCCATATTACTGGGTTGTCTATACCCACTCCGCTCTCTGAATGACCACCAAGCAAAGTTAAGACTACTAAAAGTAGAATTAGTGCAGTTGGAGCTATAGCCCACATTAGCAAGATTTGTTTTGCTGGTTTATTTTTCGAACTATTATTCTTATCTGTTATGGCGCTTAAAAAACCAAATAATAAAATGCCGATAAAACTATATATTTTATGAAATTCAATTACCGGGAAGAAGTCTAAAATAATTAATAAACAAAAACTCAGAGCTGCTAGTAATAAAAAGACTTTACTTAATAAGTTATTCATCACATGCTCCTTCACTATGATATTTTCTTAACATTCATGTATTAGTAAGTGTTTAATTCCTATTGAATATTTAATAGAAATCTAAATATATCAAATTATGTATAAGGTAATATTATATGTGATTTATTTCATACAAAAATTCCATTTTTTATCAGCATTATAAACATTGTAGCGGTTTATGACTTCATTAGCTACATTGAAGTTATTTAACAACGACGTCGTGCCTTCCTCTGTTTTCTTTTTCTCAAATGGACGGAGTGGCCTGTTCTATTCGAATTTTCATCTGTTTTCTTTCCTCAAACTGTCGCAGAGAACCCTTCTCTTCTACCTTTCATCCGCTTTCTTTCCTCAAACGGTCGTAGAGACCCCTTCTCTTCTACCTTTCATCCGCTTACTTTTCTCAAACGGTCGCAGAGAACCCTTCTCTTCTACCTTTCATCCGCTTTCTTTCCTCAAACGGTCGTAGAGACCCCTTCTCTTCTACCTTTCAGCAGCCTTCTTTCCTCAAACGGTCGCAGAGACATACTCTCTTCGACCTTATAGCACTTTCTTTTTCTCAAACGGTCGTAGAGACCCCTTCTCTTCTACCTTTCAGCCGCTTTCTTTACTCAAACTATAAATGCCAATTTAAGGACGTACAAAAACGCTCGTTTAACCGTGTACATTTTTGATCTCCAGTGTATATTACAACTTTACATGGAGGGGCGAGCATGATAGCCTTGTTCGGTCAGCCAGCCCTTGTAATTGCTGG
>DATMGC010000093.1:0-3735 GCA_035555915.1 Ureibacillus sp.
AAGAGGTCACACCCGTTCCCATACCGAACACGGAAGTTAAGCTCTTTAGCGCCGATGGTAGTTGGGGGCTTCCCCCTGTGAGAGTAGGACGTCGCTAGGCACATGAAAACCACTGAGAACTCAGTGGTTTTTTTATGTACAAAACATATTAACTATAGATTAATAAAACAAGGAAACTTAGCGAGCATACCTGTCAATCAAGTTGAAATTATACTGAGCAGAGGGTAATTTCCAAAAAAAAATTATATAAATGAATTGCACTTAATAATAAAACATGTATAATAATGACTAGTTGACCAAAAATGAAATTTAGTCATTTTGTTGAATGGAGGGATGCAAGTGGATCGTAAACAAGAAATATTACTTGGTGCCGCAAAATCATTCTCTATGTTTGGATATAAGGCTACAACGATGGAACAAGTAGCAAAACTATCTAATGTTGGAAAAGGGACGATTTATAATTTCTTTACTAATAAGGAAGAGTTATTGCAGGAAGTTGTCATTTCAATGATTCGTGAAATGAAGGCGCAAGCAGAACAAACATTGTCACCTAATTCAAGTTTTATTGAAAATGCCCACAATGCATTAATGAAACTTCTTCAGTTTAGAGAGAGACATTTATTGTTTGCAAAATTAATTGAAGAGGAAAAGGCAATTCAAACACCAGCAGTAAAACAAATGCTAGTGAAGATCGAAGGAGAAATTGTCACTTTTTTAGCAGACCGTTTACGTATCGGTATTGAAAAAAAAGAAGTTCGTGATTGTAATCCGGACCTAGTTGCATATCTATTATTCAAATCATACCTCGCTATGATCGTTGATTGGCAGTTGACGCATGATGAAGCGCTCCACCAAGATGAAATATTAGAGCTATTTAAAGAAACAATCTTTAGAGGTATAGCGATTGCACCTTAAAAATTTGTTTTCTTAGGAGAACGGATTTTTTATTCAGTAAAATGACCAAATGACAAAACTGGTCAGTAAGTTTTTAGGAGATGATAAATTGTTAAAGGCAGAATGGTTAAAAATATTTAAAACGAAAAAAATGCTTATTTCTATCATTGCTATTCTATTTATCCCAGTATTATATAGTGGTATGTTTTTATGGGCATTTTGGGATCCATATGCAAATTTAGATAGTATGCCAGTAGCTATTCAAAATAATGATAAAGGGGCTACATTAGATGGTGAAAAGCTTACTTTAGGGGATTCCCTAACGGAAAAACTGATTGAAAGTAAGCAATTTAAGTTTATAGAGGTAGATGCTGAAGATGCAGAGAAGAAATTAAAGGATCAAGATTATTATATTTTAATAAAAATTCCTGAAAACTTCTCACAGCATGCAACAACACTACTAGATGAAAATCCTGAAAAGTTAATGATTGAGTATGTTCCTAATGAGGGTTATAACTTCCTAGGTGCCCAGATTGGTGAAACGGCAATGGAACGTATAAAGGCTGAGGTTAATACACAAGTATCTAAAACTTATGCAGAAAAATTATTCGCTTCTATTACAGAATTAGGTGATGGTGTAGTTGAAGCGGCAGATGGTGCAGGTAAAATCGACGATGGGGCACAGAAGGTTACAGACGGTGCTGGTGATTTACAAGGCTATTTAGAAAAACTTGCTGCAAGTACAGTCGAACTTTCTGATGGTTCAAAAACGTTACAGGAAGGTACACAATCTGCTGCAACAGGGGCAACTAAATTAGCAGCTGGTATTAAACAACTTCAAGAGGGTGCTGCACCATTAGCGGAGGGTGCAAATTCTCTTAATGCAGGTGCAACACAATTGAAAAAAGGAATAACAGATTATACAAGTGGTGTTGCACAAGTTGCAGAAGGACAATCTACAGTCACTGCGGGTAGTGCGGAATTGGCGTCAAACTTACAAAAACTTGCTAATGGTACAGTTGGACTAGACGATAATGTCGCTTCCTTAGCATCAGGCTCTAATAGCGTTACTGCTGGATTAGAACAATTATCAGCAGCGTTACAACCCGTTTTAGAAAGCCTACCTGAAGAAAATAAAAAACAATTAGTACAAACATTAGAGCAACTTAAAACTGGTAGTGCACAGGTGAGTACGGGGTTAGGACAGCTTAAAGAAGGTACTTCAGGTATTGATGATAATATCGCAGCACTATCACAAGGAGCATCAAAGTTAAATAAGGGAAATCAAGAAATTACTTCAGGTGTTCAGCAGTTAACTAATAATTCATCTGCATTAGTAGATGGTGCAACAAGTTTGGCTGATGGCAGTGCTACACTAGCATCTGGTATGCAACAATTAGCATTCGGTACGAATAGCGTAGCTTCAGGAGCTAACGAATTATCTAATGGTCTTAATAAATTAGTTGGTGGTTCAAATCAGTTAACAGATGGTACAACGTTACTTTCTGAGAAATCAGGCGAGCTAGCAGATGGAGCAACTACATTAGTAGAAGGCTCAAAACAGTTAGTTGATGGAACTTCCACATTGGCAGGAAAATTATCTGATGCAAGTGAACAAGTAGATATTAAAGTATCTGATGATAATTATGACATGGTAGCTTCTCCGGTTGAGGTAGAAAAAACATCTGTTAACCATGTACCAAATTATGGATCAGGCTTTGCGCCATATTTCATTTCTTTAGGATTATTTGTTGGGGCATTATTAGTATCAATTGTGTTCCCATTAGTGGAATCGGCTATTCGTCCAACTAGCGGATTTAAATGGTTCTTGAGTAAAATATCTGTATTAGCAGTAATTGGTGTTATCCAAGCTGTAATTACAGCATCGGTGGTAATTCTTGCGTTAGGTTTAGAAGTAGATAATTTAGCATTGTTTATGAGTACATGTATTCTGACAAGTTTTACTTTCTTAGCGATGATTCAATTATTAGTCACTGTATTGGGTGACCCAGGACGATTCATAGCAATTCTGATTTTGATTTTACAATTAACTACAAGTGCTGGTACATTCCCCTTAGAACTTGTACCTAGTCAATTACACATCTTTAATACATTCTTACCGATGACGTTCTCTGTACAAGCGTTCAAAGCAGCTATCTCAACTGGAGATACAACATTCTTAATGTATAACTGGTCTATACTTGGAATCTATCTTGCTGGATGCTTAGTATTATCAATCGGTTACTTTAGATTCTTATTTAAAAAAAATCATTCTACACAAGTAGAAGCTGAACAAGTGTAAAAAATTAGGTAGTATATAAAGCTGATATTAAGTAGCTTTATATACTACCTTTTTTTGTTATAAAAATGTTAATAGCTAATGTTCTTCGATATATTAAATATATTTGTTCTTGGAAATAAAGTAGTATAGTGATATATCTTTATAGATTGACAAGTGAAACGATGAGTATTGTTATTGTTGGTGAAAATAAATATTGACTATATAAAATTAGTTTGTTACTATATAAAAGTTGACTGTTTAAGTAACAGTTATTTGTGAAACGCAAGCGAAAATGTTTCAATAAATTATTATTGACATATTAAGACTTTTGCGTTATGATAATAAAGCTGTTGTAAAATAATGTGAACCTTGAAAACTGAACAACAAAACGTTAATGAAAAATGTTTCTTCTATTAATTTAGAGAAACGAAATTTTGGACATCAAAATTGATGCCAGCAAAAATTTGAGCTAATCAAATTTTCTCTTTTATGGAGAGTTTGATCCTGGCTCAGGACGAACGCTGGCGGCGTGCCTAATACATGCAAGTCGAGCGAATTGA
>DATMGC010000094.1:0-14456 GCA_035555915.1 Ureibacillus sp.
TTCCTATCCGCTAACAAAAGGAGGAGTTTACATGATTAACTTTAACATTCGTGGTGAAAACATTGAGGTAACTCCAGCGATACGCGAGTACGTTGAAAACAAAATTGAAAAAATCGAACGCTATTTCAGCGAAGGCGTGAATGCTAATGCAAATGTGAACTTAAAAGTGTATAACGGTAAGCAAACAAAAGTTGAAGTTACTATTCCTTTAAAGGATATTACGCTTCGCGCGGAAGAACGTCACGATGATATGTACGCAGCCATCGATTTAATCGTAGACAAACTTGAACGCCAAATTCGTAAGCATAAAACGAAAGTCAATCGTAAATTCCGTGAACGTGAAGGTATTGGTTTCTACTTCGCACAAGAAGCAAACAATGGAATTGCTGCAACTACGGCAACAGATGACGAAGAGTTTACAGTTGTTCGTACAAAGCAATTTGACTTAAAACCAATGGATCAAGAAGAAGCAATTCTTCAAATGAACCTTCTTGGACACGATTTCTTCGTATATACAGATTCGGAATCCGATGCAACAAACATCGTCTATAAACGCCGTGATGGTAAATACGGTTTAATCGAAACAAACTAATACAACTATACTATTTGATGGACCCTTGCTAATGAAAGCAAGGGTCTTTTTATATGCTTTTTATCAAATTACCTCAAATAATTTCTAAACTATTTGTGCTTTTACATGAATTTGCTTTAACGGAACATACTACGAATAAGAAAAAATAAATGTCATAAGGAAATGTATGAGATTAGAGTATCAAAATTAATTGGTTACTTCATTTCTTTTACCCTTTACAAAGGAGGTTTGAAATGGCTGTCTTATTGAAGTGGATTTCGGGTGGATTAGAGGCATTGTTAGGGATTCCTTTTTTAGGTGGAACAATCATTATAGCATTAGTATACGTTCCCTTAGGTGTCATGCTCATTGTCCATATCGCCACATTAATCATTTGCATCCGAGAAGACAAAAGCAAAGCTGGTAGCATTTTAGGAATCGTTACCAATGTCCTTGCTTGGATTCCTTTTTTGGGCATGGTAATGCATATTATCACCGCAGTTATTTTATTAGTTTCCGCATATCAAGATGGAAGAGCAGAGAAGCAATCATACAACTAAAGGAGAGCATATAAATGAAAAGATTATTATTTTTATTTTCCCTTTTCGCGGCTATCTTATTAGCAGCTTGTGGTGGGGATGAAACTACTATTGATTCAACTGTAGATAAGACTGAGGAGCAAACTGCAGACGATACTACAAAGGATACTGCGGATGAGGAGACAGCACCTGCAGAGGAAGAAGTATCGGAAGTAGTCGTGGATGATGCAAACGTAACGATTACGTATAAAGGAACAGTGGTTAAAGAGGATGACATTTTTGGTAAAACTGCAACGATTAAATTCCAAATTGTCAACAAGCTAGGTGAGTCTATTGAAGTTCAAGCTAGTGAAATTTCAGCTGATAATGTGATGGTGGATGACACGCTTGTTGCGTTTTCTGAAACAGTCGCTGCAGGGAAAACAGCTAATGCAAACCTTGATATTACGGAAATGGAAGGGTATGATTTCCCAACGTTTAACGAAAATATTGAACTTACACTAAACGTGATTAACGGTGAATCATGGGAAACAATCGCTGATTATCCCGTAAGTATTTCCGTTAAGTAATAATAGAATGGAACGATTGAGCACAACTGTCGCAGTTGTGCTTTTATTACGTTAGTTTAATCCAGAGAATAATTAATCTAAATTGTGTCAGATTATATAACATAGAATATTTAATTTTTACTAAATTGTCTAAATTTTAAGATAAAATATGTTATATTTATTTACATAAGGATTAAATAATTTGGAAAAAGGTGATCATCTTGCAAGTAGGTATGACCTTAGAACAAAAACAGACAATACATATTAGTTTGACACCAGAATTACGACAATCGCTTAATTTATTGCAATTTTCTACTATGGAAATAAAAGAATTTTTACATCAAGTGGAATTGGAAAATCCCCTTCTTGAAATAAAGGAAAATAAAGAAAATGAATTTTTTACTGGAAAATACCGAGAAACCGGTTTGAGTTATAAGGATTCATCGCAGGATTATGATGTGGTATTTAGTACTAAGAAACAGCTCAATTTAGAAGAGCATCTGATGGAACAGGTAAATACCTTATTATATGTTACCAATAAACAAAAAAATATATTGAAATATCTTATTTACAGTTTAAATGAGCAAGGATTTTTAAAAATTGAATTAGCCAATATTGCACGTACTTTTTCAGTAAGTTTAGATAAAGCTGAACAAGTAGTATCGATTTTACAATCTTTAGATCCGATTGGAGTAGGGGCAAGAGATTTACGGGAGTGTTTGCTTCTTCAATTGGATCATATGGGCTATTTTAATTCATTAGCCTATGCATTAGTGGAGAATTATCTAGAGGATGTCGGAGAGAAAAGATATACAAAACTAGCAGAACTAATGAATCTATCCATACAGGAAATACAAGTAGCCTTTGATTTGATTCAAACATTAAATCCAAGACCATGTAGTCAATTTCATACTGGAATAACGGATTATATAGCACCGGATGTAATTATAGAGAAAGTAAATCAAGACTATATGATTGTAGTGAACGACGAGATGATTCCTACAATATCTATTAATAGCGCCTATCATGATCTCCTTGAGAGTGGACCTGAAGAAGTTACTGGCTATTTAAAGGAGAAATATCAACAGGTGATGACGTTAATGAACGGAATTACTCAACGCAAATTAACGTTATACAAAGTGGTAAAAGCAATAGTGGAGAAGCAAAGAGCTTTCTTTCAAGAAGGATTCATTGGGTTGAAACCAATGACATTAAAAGTAATTGCAACTGAATTGGGGTATCATGAATCAACTATTAGTCGGGCCATCAGTAATAAATATATTCAAACGCCACATGGTTTATTTCAAATTAAAAGTTTGTTTACTTCTGGGTTTAGTCATAATGACAGTTCTGAAATGGACTCACCGGTTGTTGTGAAGGCTAAAATCAAAGAACTAGTAAATCAAGAAGATAAACGTAAACCTTATTCAGATCAAATACTTTTAAAACTACTTGAGCAAGAGGGAATCTCTATTTCCAGGCGGACGATTGCGAAGTATCGAGAAGAAATCGGTATTCAAAGCTCTGTTAAGAGAAAAAGATTTTAATGTAGTGCTACTCCATACTTATTTTCTCTAGGTAGCTTGTTCCCGAAATAAGTCGTGATTTAGAGAAAATAGGATAGTGGAATGCACACTTAATATTTTATTTAAATGAGAAAGTCCTTCAGAATGAAATCATTCTGAAGGACTTTTTTGGCATCTAGCGTTCACGCTTACGCCGATTTTTTATTAATTAAACCAACCAACTGGTTGAACGTCTAAACGAATATTGATTTGTTTAGTTTCTTGGAATTCTTCGAGACCGTATTTACCTAAGCTACGACCAATTCCACTTTGTTTGTAGCCTCCCCAAGGAGCTTCAACGTATGTTGGATGGTAGTCATTTACCCATGTAATACCCGCGCGCACTTTTTTGATCACACGTAAAGCTTTTGCACCATCCGAAGAGAAGACACCACCTGCTAAACCATAATTTGTGTCATTTGCTAATTTAATCGCTTCTTCTTCTGTGTGGAATTTTTGGATGGTTACAACTGGGCCAAAAATCTCTTCACGTACAATACGCATATCATTTGTCACGTCAGTAAAGACAGTTGGTGCAATGAAAAAGCCTTTGTCTAAACCGTTTTCTGTCAGACGATAGCCACCAGCTGCTAATGTAGCCCCTTCCTTAATACCACTTTCAATGTAGCTTAAAATACGATTCATTTGTTTTTCGTTCACAATCGCACCCATTTCTGTATCTTCCGCAAGACCTGGTCCAACTTTAATTTTACTTGCACGTTCCACATAGCGAGCTACATATTCGTCATAAATACTAGCTTCAACTAGAATACGGCTACCTGAAGAACATACTTGTCCTGCTCCGTAGAAGATACCGAATAGACCATAATCTACTGCAGTTTCTAAATCTGCATCAGCAAAAATAATATTAGGAGATTTCCCACCAAGTTCTAGGGAAATTTTCTTTAAGTTTCCGCTAGCTGCTTGCATAATTTTACGGCCAACATCTGTACTTCCTGTGAAGGATACGATATCTACATCCATGCTTTCAGAAATTGTTTGTCCAACGACGTCACCGTGACCGATTACCATATTGGCAACACCTTTTGGAATACCAACTTCATCTAAAATTTCAAAGAGTTTCATGGCTGTCACTGGTGTTACCTCAGATGGTTTGAACACAATGCTATTACCGGCTGCTAAAGCTGGAGCGATTTTCCAAACACCCATCAAAAGAGGGAAGTTCCAGGGAACGATTAAGCCAGCTACACCAACTGGTTCTTTTACTACCATTGCCTGTACATTATCTGGAACAGGGTACGTTTCCCCATCTGGGTGAAGGATTAATCCAGCGTAGTAACGGAATGCAGTTGCTGCATCAGCAACATCAAACCCTGCTTCATCTTTACGCTTACCGTTATCTAATGTTTCTAATAGAGTTAACTCCTCTGCTAATTCGTCAATTTTATCTGCCACTTTCACTAAAATAGCTGCTCGTTCATGAGTTGTTTTAGAAGACCAAACGCCTTCTTCAAAGCTTTGTTTTGCCGCTTGAATCGCTGCTTCTGTTTCTTCCTTTGTAGAGATTGGGGCATATGCGATAATTTCTTGGTTTGCTGGGTTAAGGATCTCTTCATATTGATTTGATGTAGGTTCGCACCATTCACCGTTAATATAGTTTTTTAATGTTAATGTCGCAGTTTGAATTGTCATTTTTATTCTCTCCTTTAGTTTTAAATATTTAAAATTAGTTTTTCTGATTTAGCGCGAGAGCAACAAGCTAAAATTGATTTACGATTTTGCTTATTTTCATCGCTTAAAAATACATCTCGATGGTCCACATCGCCATCTAATACATCTATTTCACAACTACCGCATCCCCCGATTTTACAAGCATGAGGAGCGTCGATACCTGCTTTTAAAAGTGCTTCTAGTAAGGTTTCTTGTTCAGAAATTTCGAGTGTGATTTCACTTTCAGCTAATTCAACCGTGAAAGGGTGTTTTGGTAAGTTTTCAAATTCACTTGCGAAAACTTCGAAATGAACTGCTTCGTTCGAATAACCGAATGCAGTTGCCGCTTCACGGAATTCTTTAACCATTTGGTTTGGACCACAGAAATAGACATGTGTGCCAATACGGTGCGTTGCCATCGTAGAAGGTGTCATTCGTTGTGGCTGCTCGGCTTTACTAAAATAGAATGTACATTGATCTGGATAGTGCTCCTGTAAGAAGGAATAAAAAGCACAATCGTTTGGCGTTGGTGCAGCGTAATGTAGTTCAAACGTATCCTGTGCTCGTAAATCACGAATCATCGTTAGAAATGGTGTAATACCAATACCTGCAGCATAAAACACATGATGACGTCCACGTGAACTTAGTGGGAAGTTATTCCTTGGGAAGCTGATATTTAGAACTTGGCCAAGTTCAACCTGTTGATGCCAAAAAGCAGAACCACCACGAGAGTTAGAATCTAATTGTATTGCAATTTCATAATAGAAGCGTTCTGTTGGTGGACTTGTTAAAGAATAGGAACGCACATAATTAAAACCGTTAGCTTGTATTGTCGTTTCTATATGTGCACCACCGGTAAAGGCTGGAAGTAATTGTTCATCAGTGGGCACTAGACGGAAGCGTTTAACATTAGGTGATTCTATGAAAATTTTTTCAACTTTCACTTCAATTTGTCCCGCTACACGCATGTAAATCAACTCCTTTACTGTTAGTACTAGGTTGGAATGGATAACCAATATAACCTTGTCGTAGAGAAGAGAAGTATGGTCCAACCTCTAAATGTGCTCCACAGTTACATTGTGTATGTGTGATGTCAGAGGCAATCTCCTTTCTCGTATAGCATTTCATACAGTACACAAAGCGTCTTTTGGCGCCGAGAATGTGTATTTGAATCTCAGATTCACTCATCCCTTCTTCCATACAAATATCAAATATTTCACTTGCCTCATCCCATGGAGCCATGATGAAGAAATGAGTGCCGATCTTTTGCGATTGAAGGAAGTGACGAATTTCCTCCTTTGAAGCTGGTAAAGGGAATTCTTCTGATAGAATCTTCGTTGGAATATTTACTGTAAGAGACAATGCTTCTTTGGTTAAAAAAACTACTACTTTTTTGGTAGCACCTGTGCATTGGAATGTATCCTCAGTTAAAACAGGTGATTGATCGTATAACTTTGGTAGTTGTGGCATAAAAGTTCCTCCTTTTAGCGTGACTCAGATTCACGTTTTAAAAATTCCACTGATTGCGGTAGGAAAGGAGCGATTCCCTTATACTCAGCCATTGCTGGTGGAATATCTTGTAATACGCTATAAGTTAAGTCGAACCATTCTTTACGTAGTTTCAAATCTTCTAATGGTAGAAACTGAGTATTAAGGACAAATAAAACGGCATTACTTCGTGGCATACGATAGAATTTTTGTTCTTCAACTCGTAAATGTACAAGTTTTCCTGCGTTCTCTGGTGTAATTAACTCGCGTTGTGGCTCCCATATATCCATCGTTTCGTAGTTAACATCCCAACGATCGGCCATTAAGTTCCAGTTAATTCGTGTCCATGGTTCACCAGGATTGATAGATAGTAAAAATTTACGAATACGCTCTACGAGGTGATCCCCTTTACGAGATACAAATGGAACGGGTGCATGAATTTCATCGAATGACATACCTGCATTCCAGTGTGCTGAAAATAAAGCTGCGTAGGAAACTTGGCCGACCTCTAAATAAAAATTGTTATCTCGATGTACCATAAGTACAAAGTCATTATGGAAATGACGTCCAATATAGTTCAACGGTGCGTATGCTAATGTAGAACTATCTCCAAACGTAAAGGTATCTTTTTCATTAAAAATACGATTCTCAAATGTCCAAGAATCACCATTCTTTTCTAGAGAGAAGTGCTCTGGATATCGTTCTACTGCCATTCCAATAAGCATCTCTAGAACTTCCCATTGGAATTCATCTGTTCCTGGAAGTGCTTGGAACCGAACATCAGGTTGTTCCTCTAATAGACGTCGTTTCGCTTTTACCTGTAGTTCATATTCAGGGGTAATTTCAATACAGTTAACATTTTCAAGTTTGCGTAAGTCATTGGAATATCGATAGTTACCACTTTGGAATGGAAAAGGAAAAGTATCTAAATCTGTCGTTTTGAAATCTAAGTTTTGAGTAAACATTTGAATTCCTCCTTATCAACCTTTTTCGGTTGTTTGATTCATCAATAACGGTGTGGTGATACGATCAACGGAAAATTTGAAGATATACTTAGCTGAGATATAATAAGAAGCTAGTGCGACAAAGAAAGTTGGAAGACCAGCCGAAATATAAAGAAATAGCGTACTAGAATTGAGTGTAAGTGGGTTATAAAGTGCCCAGTACACAATCGTACTCATCACTACAGCAACAAGCGCAGATGGATTGATCCCCTTATAATACGTATAGTCACCAGTTGTATTATAGAGTTCGCGTAGCGAGAGATTTTGTTTCTTAACGAAGAAGTAATCTGCAATTATAATTCCACCAAGGCTCGCCATGATAAAGGAAATGAATGACATAAATGAACCGAATGCATTGTAAAATGCCGGACTAAGAAGTAATAAAATGGCTGGTAAAGTTGTATTCATCATTGAGAACATCCATGATTTTGTTGGAAACATTGTTTTGAAACTGATTGCCTGTGAGTACATCAAGAAAATTACAGCACCAACATTTGCGACAGTTAACAATAATAGGCCAGCAACTCCTACATAAGTACCGCCAATAGGAAACATCCATGTTGCAGGATCTACTGAACCAACCACTAAAGTAGCAATTGCGCCCGTTAAAGCGGCTAAACAAATAACAATCCCATAGCTATAAAAGCTAGCTTTATAAGCACTAGAGCCGCTTTTTGCTAAGCGTGCATATTGTCCTAAGTATGGTAACCAAGAGAATCCCATACCGATATTGATCTCAAGGGCAGTCATAAAAGATTGTGATTTTAAGTCAAATGGTTCAGCTGGTAAAAGAGAGCTGAGACCTGGAATATTAGGTCCGAATATAAGAATACCGAGTAGACCTGCTAAAAATAGAAGGAAGGCAGGTACTGCAATGATGTTAAACTTTCGAATTACAGCAGGACCTTTTGATGCAATTACAAAAGCAACAAAAAATAGTAAAATAGCAAAGAATGGTGTGCCGGTTGTAGAAGAAGAGAAAAAGCTTGGTAAGTTCAGCCAAATAGCAATTTCTAAAATTGCTTGACCTGACATATATAGGGCGACTGAGATATAACCGAGAGTTAAGACTAAGAATAAAAGGAAAAATATTTTAGCACCCAAATATCCAAGTGAGCTACGGAAACCGATAAATGTATCAATTCCATAACGAGCAAATAATAGAACGATAGGGGCGATTAAGAACATCGGGAAGGCATTGCCAAACAAAATTACTGCAAAAGATTCTGTTGCATTTAACATACTGCCTGCATAAGCGCCCGATAATAAACCGAAGGAAGATAGCCCGATAATCACTTGTACTAACATTAAATCCCAGAATCCATATACTCTACCTTTTTTATCTGTTGGCAAATAACCTAGTGCTATATCATTTGAAACACCTGTCCCTTGTTTTGACATACGATTCCACTCCTCTTGAAATAAAATGGTATTTCTTCTAACATAAAGTAAATTGTTAATTTAATACTGTAATAATTAAGTAGAGTGTGATAATTGCCATAAAGACCCAAACATCTAAGGTACTTTTAATTTTGAAATTACTGATGGTATCAGTACCTTCCGATTCAAATGTTTTAATTTTTTCTTCTAGTTGACGTTCGAGAATGTCAGTGAATGTGTTTGAGGTATTTTTTTCTACTACCCTTTCATTTATGTTTGTCATATTTTAGAACCTCCCTATGTTACATTTATTTACACTCATCTTAGTAAAAGCAAAATTGATGCCAACTTTTTAGACTGAATTTTCTTATTTTTCAATCTTTCTATTTTTCATTATTGAATAATCGATTCAAATTTGAATGCAACGGAGTGAATATTGAATGAATTTGCAACAACTACTTTTACAACAGTACGATGGTGTAGTAATTACGGATAATACAGGTGAAATAATTGATTTTTTTGTATCACCAAATAGTTTTTTATTCGAAGGGAAAATGCTACATACGATTCAAGAGTTAGAGATGCGTATTTTTGAAGAGGAAATTTTTTCTTCAATCTCTCATAAAGAAAAAGAATATTTTCATCAACGAACAAAAATCGGAATAAAAGTCATGACAACAGTTTTTAAAGTGGGTGAGTCTCTGGCGTTTACTTATCAACAAATCGTAGATCATGCGAAATTTTCATCAACGTTATCCATTCCAAATGATTTACCTTTTATTGTGAATAGCCCGGCAATGTATGAAGTCTATCAAAAGCTTTTAAAAACATGTAAAACAGGTGTAACAGTTTTATTGCTTGGAGAATCAGGTGTGGGGAAAGAGATGGCAGCTCGAACAATACATAATTTGGGTAAGCGACAAAATGGTCCGTTTGTTGCGATAAATTGTGGAGCGATTCCGGAAAACTTAATTGAAAATGAATTATTTGGACATGCAGAGGGGGCCTATACGGGAGCTTTAAAGGGAGGAAGTATAGGAAAGTTTCGACAAGCAGATAAAGGGATTTTATTTTTAGATGAAATTGGTGAATTACCATTGGCTATGCAAGTAAAATTACTACGAGTGTTACAAGAGCGTACGATAACTCCAGTTGGTAGCACGGCATCTTATCCAATTGATGTACAAATTGTGTCTGCAACCAATCAGAATTTAGAACAGCTAGTAAAAGAGGGGAAATTTCGAGAAGATCTATATTATCGTTTAAACATTGTACCGATATATATACCTGCTCTTCGTGAACGAATACAGGAAATTCCATCATTAATAAACCATTTTTTAAATAAATTCAATAAAAAATATGAGTTGAATGTAGTATTGAATCATGATGCAATTGACTATTTATGTGTGCAAGAATGGCCGGGGAATGTAAGAGAACTTGAAAATAGTATCGAACGGCTTGTAGTTTTAGCAGAAGGTGATGTTGTAACAAGTAACGATGTTGCGCAATTATTAAAAGTAACAGAGAAGCCAATCTTAAAATATAATCACTTTTCGCAAATCATGCCTTTAAAAGAAGCATTTGACTTAGTTGAAGCAGAACTCATTGAAATGGCAATTGAACGCTATAAATCAACCAGATTGGCAGCGAGTGTACTAGGGATAAGCCAACCGACAGTAAGCCGAAAATTGCAAAAAATTCGTGAGAAAAAAGCCATTTTACCTCATACGAAACGTGCTGTATTAGAAGACCAACTTGATAAAAGGTTACGCTCAATTGCAGTAGTCACTGCAGTGACAATTCCTGTGAATATGGTTCAGCAAGCGATAGATGGGGACTCGGAAGAAGTGAAGAAAATACTATCTGCCAAATTGACTGATATCCAACGTCTTGAAGGTGCAATTCATTGGGTATATTTATTTAAGCGGAATACTGAAGGCAAGTTTATCCATGTTACAGCTTGTGACGAATTTGTTATCGAAGCAGGGAATGAGTATAGTGGCCCACCAGAAGTAATGAATGCCGCGAATGAGGCAATGAAAGGGAAAATCGAGGTAACATCCATTTACGAGGATCAATACGGAGAGTGGAAAACCTGTTTTGCTCCTCTCATTGGAGAAGATGGGATTGTATACTCGATTATTGGCTTTGATTATAGCAATGCATATGTCAAAGCAGAGCTCGCCCGTATTGGAAGTCAATTAAACGTTACATTATAAAAGGATGAAATTCATTTTTGAATAGAAATAAAAATAGTTTATGAAAGATTGATATTTGAAGTAGAATAAGTGATTTCGTGGAAAGTATTAGTACTTGCCAATAGAAATCTATATTATATAGGAAGAAACTGTTCAAAAAATCATAGGGTATGATTTTTTGAACAGTTTTTGTTTTTTAAGGTTTAAGAAAGTAGGTAAGAAAGAGATTGATACAAAAGTGAATCGTTCATTCATTATTGAATCAACGAGAGTATTTTTATTGAAAGGACATTAAGGTTCAAAATGATTTCCAATGGTTTCACTATTGGCATACAAATTGCTTTATATATAAGTATCAAGTGCGAAAGGTGTGAAGTGAATTGGTATTAGTAGCAAAAACTCATATACAGTATAATCCGGCAAATCCTAGCCATTGTGTTGGTGAGATCGCTTTATCAACGCTAGAAGATGTTGTAAAGGAAACTGAAAAAGCAAAGCAGGCGTTTATGCAATGGAGTAAAACATCTCCAGTGGAACGTGGTGAAATTTTAAGAAAAGCAGCAGATTTAATAGAAGAGAATATAGAATTGATAGCACAAACGGCTACAAACGAAATGGGAAAAACCTTTTTAGAATTAACAGGTGAAGTGAAGCGCGGGGCAACCATACTTCGATATTTTGCTCAAGAAGGAATGCGAGCGATTGGAGAAATGTTACCTTCAGCAAATCCTTCAAATGTTTTGTATTCGTTACGTGTCCCAGTAGGAGTTGTAGGCGCAATTACACCTTGGAACTTCCCTGTCGCAATACCGCTTTGGAAAATTGCTCCGGCTCTTATTTACGGAAATAGTGTCGTGTGGAAACCAGCAATTGAAAATGGTTTAACAGCACAGTTAATCGTCGAATGTTTTGAAAAAGCTGGGTTACCTGAAAATACACTTGTTCTTTTACAAGGTGGAGCAGATATCGGAAGTGCAATTGTTGAAAATAAACACATTTCGGCAATTACTTTTACAGGTTCAAATGCTGTTGGACAAATCATTGCAAAACAAGCAGTAGCCTTAAATAAAAAATATCAATTAGAACTTGGTGGAAAAAATGCTGCAATCGTTCTACAAGATGCCGATTTAAAACAGGCTGCCAAACTTGTAATAGAGGGGGCCATGAAACAAACGGGTCAGCGTTGTACGGCGACGAGTCGGGTGTATATTGAGGAAGCGGTTTATGAGGAAACTTTAAAACTTTTATGTCATGAAGTAGCACAAATCAAACTTGGTATTAAAATGGGGCCAATTGTATCAAAAGCTCAGTATGAAAAAATTCTTGGTTATATTGAGCAAGCTAAAGATCAAGGAGCTCAAATAATAACAGGTGGGAAAGCAGGAACTACTCCTGATCTTAATGAAGGTTATTTTATTGAACCAACCATTTTAACAAATGTCACACAAGATATGTCGATTATGAAGGAAGAAGTTTTTGGACCAGTTGTGGCTGTCATGAAAGTAGCAGACTATGAAGAGGCATTAGCCTTTACAAATGACAGTGCTTTTGGGTTAAGCGCTTCTTTATTCACATCAACTATCCAACATGCATTTGATTTTATTAATCGTGTTGAAGTTGGGCTTGTTCAAATTAATGGAGAAACAGGTGGGGCAGAACCACAGGCTCCTTTTGGAGGAATGAAATCTTCAAGCTCTGGTTCAAGAGAACAAGGACAAGCGGCAAAAGAATTCTTCACGACTTATAAGACGGTAACAATCAATACTAAATGAAGCTAGACCCATTGGTAAAACCATAGGCAGAATTTTTTTGCTTATATTGTTGTCTATTGGTTTTACCAACAATTTTTAATAAGAATTTCAAAAAGAAAATATAAAAATAAGAAGGGTTTATATGACACAACCAAAATTATGGACAAAGGATTTTATCATTGATGCTATTGTAAACTTTTTTATTTATATAACTTATTATTTACTAATTCTAGTAATGACAAGTTATGCAATTGAGTATTTTGGAGCTACTGTAAGTGAAGCAGGTTTGGCATCGGGTATTTTTATAGTTGGTGCTTTAATTGGAAGATTATTTGCAGGGAAATCAATCGATCGTATCGGAAGAAAAAAAGTGTTGTATGGAGGTCTATTATTCTTCCTAATCACAACACTTTTCTATTTTGCGGTTACGCATCTCTTTGTGTTATTCCTGGTCCGTTTGCTTAGTGGTGTAGGTTTTGGTATTGCCGCAACGGCTACGAGTACTATCGTCGCAACTTTAATTCCAGATGAAAGACGTGGAGAAGGAACAGGATATTATGCACTAAGTACGACGATTGCTTCGGCAATTGGACCATTTTTAGGAATTATGTTAATGGAATACACATCATTTAATTTAATTTTCCTTCTATGTGTAACCACATTGTTAATAAGTTTTATCGGAGTCTTTTTCCTATCTGTCCCAGTGATTACATTAACTGAAGAGCAAGTAAGGTTATCAAAAAGTTGGAAATGGAATCAGTTTGTAGAAGTGAAAGCATTACATATTGCAATAATTAGTTTACTAATGGGGATTTGTTATGCCAGTGTACTTAGTTTCCTTACTGTCTATACAAAGGAAATTAACCTCGTTGCAGCAGGGAGTGCCTTCTTTATTTTTTATGCGATAGCCATTTTTGTTACCAGATTATTTACTGGCAGACTTTTTGATCAACTGGGTGAAAATTATGTTCTATATCCATCGTTTATTTGTTTCGCAATTGGTCTACTTTTAATGAGTCAGGTACAAGGAGCAGTTCAGTTATTACTTGCTGCTGTGTTTATTGGTGCTGGTTTTGGAACATTTATGTCATGTGCACAGGCAATTTGTGTCAAAGTGTCACCTAAACATCGTATCGCTGTAGCGACTTCAACGTTTTTTGTATTTATTGATGGTGGGATTGGCGTTGGACCATTTTTATTAGGGTTTTTAATTCCGAATGTTGGTTATCAAGGCATGTATGTTACAGCTGCAATTTTAGTTGTGGTTTGTCTTGGTTTGTATTATTTTACCCATGGTAGAAAAGAACAAAGAGTGAGAAAAGTTACTGTTTCGATGGATTGATTGGTAAATAAGATTCCACAAAGGAGATAGAATTTGAAGATTTTCCATGCGACTGTGGAGGATGTTGAATCCATATAGGATTTAATTAATATCTATTCTAACAGAAGAGTAAGAGATTGAGTATAAAGTAGAATTTGATACGTTTATAAAAAGGGAGGTACTCTAGATGAAAGTAATGGAGAGATTAGAGCATAAAGCACCTAAACTAGAATCTATGCCAAAAGGATTTTATACTTGTTCAAAGAATTTAGGAATTAAAGATGAAACTCTAGATTTCACGGTAATATTATCATCACAACTGGCAAATGCAGCTGCTATGTTTACACAGAATCGATTTTGTGGTTCTCCTATCCCAATAGGAAAGAAAAATGTAGCAAATGGTAAATTGCAATGCTTTGT
>DATMGC010000095.1:0-3332 GCA_035555915.1 Ureibacillus sp.
ATTGGGTATGGGATAAATATAGTAAATTTGAAGCTAAATTTTTAGAAGACTTAACACATATGGAGTATCCTTGGAGAAAAACGCGCGCAGATTTGCCGGATGACGCTCGTTGTGATTGGATAATTGAGAAAGAAGATATTCATCATTTTTTTGATTCGATGTATCGAACATTAAAATTACTACAGAGAAATTAATCTAAATAGAATTGAATATAATAACCTTATATAATATTTTAAAAAAACCTCCCGATTAGTGGAGGTTTTTTAGGCTATATATATTTATGTCTTATCATTTACTTGCATACTTGTAAACGCTAGAATATAATTGACAGTTTTTGCTCAATGTAATTTTACACTTTTGCTTCAATAAGCTAGAACTCTAGTAAAATAATAGAAGGTGTTATTTTACTGGGGGGACAGCGTCTTGGAGGAGAAGTTAATGCTTTATTTAAATATTCAACAATTACATCAACGGAAGTTTAAAGTATCTCAAATTGCACAGGAGCTCAAAGTATCAAGACCAACCGTTTATAAATATTTAAAAATGACATTTGAAGAGACAAAAGCATACATGGAACAGCTTCAAGGCAAAGGTAAGAAATTGGATCCCTACAGGGATTGGATTATCGCTTGGCTTGAAGAATACCCTCATCTCAGTGCAGCACAAATCCACGATTGGCTCTTAGAGCGTTATCCCGATTTAGTTGTTGGCGAGAGTACAGTAAGAGCATATGTGAAAGAGATGCGGGAGATTTATCAGATTGAGAAAAAAGTAATAATTCGGCAGTATGAAGCAATCCCTGAACAACCTATGGGTAAGCAAATCCAGGTGGATTGGGGAGAAACGAAACAGAAAACAACTAAAAAGACTGAAATCAAACTATATTTCATCGCTTTTGTCTTAGCTCACTCTCGATACAAATACATGGAGTGGCAGGACCGGCCTTTTACGACAAATGATGCCATACGATGTCATGAAAATGCATTTCAATTTTACGGAGGACTTACAGAAGAAATTGTGTATGATCAGGATCGTTTAATTACAGTAAGCGAAAATTCAGGTCAGCTACTTTTAACTTCTGAGTTTCAAAGCTATGTAAATGAACGTAAGTTTAAAGTTCATTTATGTCGTAAGGCAGACCCAGAATCAAAAGGAATGATTGAGAACGTTGTAAAGTACATAAAGGGAAATTTCGCAGACAGCCGAGTATTTAGCAATATTGAAGATTGGAATAACCGTGCGTTACAGTGGCTACATCGCACTGGAAATCAACATGTTCATCAGACAACGAAAAAAAGACCAGCTGAAGTGTTCCCCGTCGAAAAGCAACACTTACAGCCCGTCTCTTCACCACTCTCATACGAAAGCGTCATTACCCCAAGTATAACAAGGAATATTAGTAAGGACAATACAATACGGTTTAAATCAAACCGTTATTCCGTTCCTCTCGGAACGTATAGTGCAGCCTCTGATAATGAGGTTTTTATTGAAGTCACTTCGAGCCAACCGCCAACGCTGATTATCCGTAAACAGTTAGAGGGAGAAGTAATTGCTGAACATAGCATTAGTAATGAAAAGGGAAAGCTTATTCAACATCTACATCATATCCGGGATCGCTCAAAAGGTATTGAAGAATTTAAGCAACAACTGGTTTCACATTTTGAAGATCAGGAACGTGCAACTTCTTATTTAAATGAAATTTGTTTAAGATACCCACGGTATCGGCGTGATCAGCTCATAATTATTCAAAACGTCATTGAGAAATACCCAATGTGGATTGAAGCCACTTTGACTAAATGCATGATAGATAAACTTTACAGCGCCAATGACTTTCGGGATATAGCAAACCATCAAAATGCATTACAAACTGAATGTACCCAAAAGGTGAAGACTCCCTTTATAAAACATTCAGGTAAAGACAACATCATAGTGACAACTCGCTCCCTTACTGCTTACACAAGTATTTTAGGGGGTGAACCACAGTGAATAAGACTGTAAATGACTTGCAGGAGCACTTTCGCCAATTAAGGTTATCCGAAACAGCTGAGGAGCTACCAAAGCTCCTACGTGAGGCTGAAAAATCTTCTTGGACGTATTTAGAATTTCTTGAATCTATCACACGTTATGAACTAAGAAAACGTGAAGTAAAGAGTTTAGAAAGAAGAATGAAGTGGGCGCACTTCCCTTACGTGAAGTCATTAAGTGAATTTAATTTAGAAGAGCAAACAGCTTTAACGGGGCGCCAATTGACCCAGCTCGCAGAGCTAAACTGGCTTGAGCAGCAGTATAATTTAATTTTATTGGGACCGCCAGGCGTTGGTAAAACATTTTTAGCAATCGGTTTGGGAATTGAGTCTATTCACAGAGGTTTCAACGTCTATTTCGTAACTATGGGTGAGCTTATTCATCTTTTAAAAACGGAAGAATTTCTAAATAAATCAAAAGTGCAGCTAAAGCGATTAAGAGGCGCCGATCTGGTCATTATTGATGATTTAATGTATATGGCAATGGATCAGCGAGAAGCAAATTTGTTTTTTCATTTAATTAATCATTTGTATGAACGAAGTTCCATCATTCTCACATCTAATAAAAGCCCTGAACAGTGGGGTGAGTTAATGGGAGATCAAGGAATTACCACTGCGATTTTAGATCGTTTACTTCATCGTGTAGAAGTCATTCATATGGATGGAGATAGCTATCGAATGAAACATCGAAAAAGTGTATTTTCAGCAGAAGTGTAAAAAGCGAATAAGCAAAAAGTGTAAAATTCGACTTGACGTCTACAAGAATCCACTTATTAGAAAATATGATTTGCGAGTTCACTCATTTTATTACATATAGTTAATATATCTACTCCATCTTTGCCGGTTACTGAAGGCTCTGTATTATTCTTTATACAATCAATAAAATCCATTAATTGTATTTTTAAAGGTTCGTTGTAGGGAATTTTAATGACTTTAATGATTTTTTCTTCTGAATAGTTATTGCTTTGTTCAGAGTTAGAATTAGGTAATCCTATAATTTCAATTTTATTTTCCAATAAGTCTGCCTTAATAACTTGTTTTTCCGTCAATACATGTATAGTGCGTACCTTTTCTATAGATTTGAAGCTTGCTGTAAGTTGAGCTATCGTACCATTCACACATTTTACAATAGCTACTGCATGTTTTGATTTACCGTCTATTGTCTTACCTAAGGTATAATAATTGATAATTTCATCATTTAATAATTCTTTAAGAATATATATATCGTGAATCATTAAATCTTGAACGACATCTACTTTTGATAATCTGGAATCATATGGACTCATACGATGTATATCAAGAGCTACA
>DATMGC010000096.1:0-1545 GCA_035555915.1 Ureibacillus sp.
CTTGTTCAAAAGCCGTCATCATCTGACCAGGTGATTCATTCAACTAGCTTTTATGTAGTCGATAAAAATGGAGAAGTTGTGAGCAACTTTGGCTTTCAGCAGAGTCATTTTGATGAGTTGATTGCGGAAGTAAAGAAACTGGAATCTTAGACCGATTTGAACTTCGATATCTGATTGAGAGCACTTCTTATAAACGAATCAATATCAGAAGTTCATAATTAGTTCGTTCCATTGCGCTCCAGACACTCCATTCGCCGGGGAGGAATCTGAGCCTCGGCTTTCGCCTGAGGGGTTTCAGCCTTTCCGCTACTCCCGCAGGAGTCGAGTGTCTTCCTCTACATTCCACTATAGAGTTGGAATAATGGCCTTAAGCAACAATATTTGCGAATATAGCGGAAATAAAATATCAAATTTAATATGCTTTATTCAGCCTCTGAATTCTAAATAGATTAATAGATATATAAGAGAATCAATGATTCATTAAAAAGTCTATCATCGTGTTATATGAATTTTTTGAAGATTCACTATGATAGTTTGTAGAATATGGATTACTAAAACCATGATAACTGTTAAATTTATATGCAGGTATCTTCTTTTCTTCTAGACTGCTTATCAATTTATCAACATCAAAAGATTGCTCTTCTTGAGGGAAAAATAGGATGGTAGGACAAAGTGGGACTACATCTAAAAAGTCTCTAATTCGTGATCCATAATAACCTACAACACCGCTAACTGATTCTTTATCACTGCACAACCATGCAATAGTTGCTCCCACACTAAAACCGACAATGAAGACTTTTTGATAGTTGCCTTTTACTTCTACTACTAATTTTGTCATGATATCTGAAGCTTTAGAAAATCCAATGTTGCTTATAAAACTTCTATAAGCTTCATCCTCCTGTGAGTATTCAAAAGCTTCCGCTTGACCTAGCAAGTCAGGGCAAATAACATCGTATCCTGCTTTAAAAAGTGATTTGCACACTTCCTCTATATGGAGATTAACCCCATATATCTCATGAACAACTATAATAACAGCCTCTGAATTTTGATGTTTTAATCTCACGTTAAACCTCACATACTTTTTATTGATTATAACACTTCTATTAATGAAATTCGGACTCGTTTGTTAGAAGTTTTTATTCTTATCATAATGAATAAGTTTATACTTTATAGCAATTTAAGTTAGATGATCTTGGCATATGTAAATGAACACCATGATAAAATAAAGTAGAATAATAGTGAAATTTTTCATCAATATTGGGGTGAGATGGTTGGAGATTAATTGGGACTTTGAGCTAAATACAATTGGGTTGGGTTGTACAATTCTTGCCTGGATGGTCCTTGCCTTTTGGTTATGGCGTACATACAATGCACAACAGATCGAGGAACGGCCGGATCTTTGGAAAGTAATGATTACTGTGTTTATTGGTTTTTTTTCTTTTTCTCTTAACCTGCCTTTATTTGATGAGGTTCTTTCTTTAGCTGTTCTTCCTCTCGGGGTTTGGATTTTATATGGAATACTAAAAAGAAATGAGCGCTGGCAAG
>DATMGC010000097.1:0-16258 GCA_035555915.1 Ureibacillus sp.
AAAAAGCCCGGGTTCCTAATGAGGAAAAACCGGGATGATATTGAGTCAGAGTCGAAAATCGGAAATGTTTATTTTCACTGTAATCGAGCCTGAATCGGAAATGTTTTTTTTGGTTCGGAAGAGTTTAATATTGGGTTACATAGGAGAGAAAAGATTTTGTTGTGAATACTTTACTCCATATATTCTTTTATTGAATTAATTAGTTCCACTTCATTCGAATTTTCAGAGATATAGGAAATATACTGACTTTTACCCGTTTTCAAATATCTTAGCCAACCTTGTAATGAAGATAGATAAGTGTCGTCTAAATGATTTAATGAAGAATATTGACCAACATAATTATTATAAGCATTAAAAGATTCATGTCTTACTGGATAACGTTGTTTAATGTATTCATCATCTTCTACTAACTTAAAATAACCATTCGAATCAATAACAAGAGTATTATGTTTTGAATCATCACCATTCCTTAGTTCAGCCTCTAATTCCGTTTTTGTAAATAAGTGTGCTGGAGATTTAATCTTATGCAATTTTATTGAAAAGTAAATGATATTCTCTTCCCACAATAGTCCTTTTTGTTCACATTCATACTGAATATACGACTCCATTTCCTTAATTGCACATACTGCGTCTTCAAACTTCCCAAAAATAAACCTATCATCTGAAGTATAAGTGTAAAGATAGAGTTTTTTTTGATCTTCTTCAATATTCCCTTTCTCTGATATATAGAGAGTGGGAGAAAAAAAATCAGATACAGTAAAATTAAATTGTAGAGAAAAAACTACATTTTCATTTGGGGAACCTTGAAACCTTCCACAAATACTTGAAAAATCCCATGTCTTGTAATTTTTGTTTACAAACTCAATGACACGTTCGTAATTTATAAAATCTATCTCATCTTGATTATTTGATTGTTGGATTTCTTCTCTCAAAGTATCTTGGTTGTATTTTGAATAAAAATGATCAAAGTCAATACCCGTATAGTCTTTCTTCATTTGCTCTATATATGCTCTATATTTTTCTGCATCCATCTTGTTATGTCTTGCATCATAGGTACCTGCAATATCATTGTAAACAGATGCCTTTGAAAAGAATACAAATGATCCCTGAAGAAAACGGTCAACTAGATTGTAACCATCCGGCAACTTACTTCCATCGTCATAATACCCGTAATTACCATTCTTCCAAGAAATATAGTGTCCAGGTAAATCCTCCGTTAGAAGTTCCCTCATTTGATTATCGTCAGTGCTAAAAATAGGATTCAAGTTATCGAGCTCTAACCGAAAGTAACTCCACATAAAATCCTTATCAATACTCTCAACTATTAATCTTTTAGGCTTAATAATATAATATCCACCACCACATTTTAGCCTTATACACCCTACTTCAGTTGCCCTTTCAGCATTATCCAAATCTTGACCACCACCAGAAGGAATAAACATATGATTCAAATTAGGCATACTTCCCAATAGGTTCAAAACAGTAATTATGTCATCAATATCATCCCAAGCAGCAATTTTTGGTATAGCCTTTACAAACAATCTTTCCTGAATATACCTCCACTGACTAAGATTGCTCCTTTTAAAATCATTGTATATATTAGACCACCCTATTAATCTTTGTGAAAATTCTTCTATTGATGGCCTTAGATAAGGATTATCCAATGTTGAATCAATTAATAATTGTTCAAGCTCTACAAGGTGCATACTTTTATAAAATTTTCTTAAACCCATTAGTTCACTCTCTGGGTTATATGTACCTTCAAAAGCATAATCTTTTCCAACAAGTAACATCCATAGGGTCTTAGCTAAAGAATAAACATCTGCTTTTTTCCCATCTGCATTAATAGCGTCTATTTTCATTTCTGGTGCTATTGTTGCTTTTGCACCAATTGGTTCTCCTATTCTTGTTAAATCGCTTTTTTCTGGATAATCAACCAAACCAAAGTCACTCAATGCGTAGCTGTTATCATAAAAATAAATATTGCTTGGCTTAATATCTCTATGAACAATATCTTTTCTATGTAATTGAGTCATTACTCTTGATATTTCAATGATACACTTTACCTTTTCATCAATGCTTGTATCATAAGTAAAATGTTCGTTAATTGGGGTGGCTAGAGGCATGATATACCAAAACTTTTCACTTTCATTTTCTTTGAAATTAAAATCATAAATAGGAATTACTCCATTTATTTCATTTTGGATACTCATAACTAGCTCTGTTTCTATTTTAAATCTTTCAATTTTCTCACTGAAATTATTTGGTGAATCATCTAAAATTTTCAGAGCAAATTCCTTACTTTCTTTTTCTTTTGCAATCCTAGCAATGTAAACAGTAGCGTTTCCACCTTGACCTAATTTTAATTTTGGTTTATATACATATCGGTCATTAATATATCTCCACTTTTTTCCCATTCTGTTTTTCCCTTCAAAATTTATTAAGTTTAATAAATATTGTTTATATTAAGGCTTAATCACTCCTTTTCCTCTACAATTTGATCAAAAAAACTTACCTTTTTCCCTAACAAATCATCTTCTTTCTCAAGCAGTGGATCTATCCAGTCCGCCTTACTTCTCGCCCATTTTACCCAATTTAATAGTTTCTCTTTTTTTGCTATATCGTTTATTTCTTGAACATTTAATTCCATATCATCTGCGAATTCTCTAATTTTTCTTGCCTTATCCCAATCGTCAACAGCCTGGCTTAGTTGCTTGATTTCCTCTAACTCACCTTTTCGCATTTGTTCTAGTCTTCTCTGTCTTTCTCTTTCATCTTGCTCTCTTTGGTCACTTCGCTCTTCCATTTTGTAATCAGCAAAAAAGTTATTCGCAATCACAAACATCTGATAAATAATCTTACCAACTTGCTTTTCTAAAGGAAGTTCTGTCATATCTTTAAATTCAGTATTTACCTTACTTTTATTTGTAAAGCTCATCCAGTCATTTGCGGTTATTTTTAAAATTAAGTTACTACCCTTTTCATCTAATTCAAATTGAAAAGCTGTATATATAATGAAAAAATAAGCAATGTCCCGATTTTCTTTCGTTTCAACCCTTACTTTTCCTTCCATATCATCTAGGGTTTTTATTATGGTATCTAGGATTCTATAAGCCCTATTAAGATTGGGTCGAGAAACATGGATAGGCAAGATAGCATCGTTTTCAATAATTTTACTTGTCTGGTCTATATTTTTTTGAGTTCCTTTTATTTTCCTGCCTTTTTTCACTCTATTTTGTGTTTCTTCTTTGTGTTTTGAAATTAATTGGTGCGGGTTTCTAAGTTGATGACCAATTTCAATGTTGGTACATTTTTCAATAATGAGTTTTTTTGTTTCATCTCTCAATAAATGTAGCTCTTCTTTAGAAGTTAGTTCTGCATCTGATAATGAATCAATATCAGTTCTATGTTTTATAACATAGTTTCTAATATATTTCTTTAAAGTCCCATATACTGGTGGCAAATCAATTCTTTCTTCTGATTCACCATTTCTTATTCTCTGCCAATACCCCCTCGGCGGTAATGGAATCATCAGCCTCTTTAAATGCTTTCGCATTGTGGCTTCTGAAACCTTATATTTTCCTGCTATTTCAGCAAGTGGTTTATTCCATACTTCATCGTAAAGTTTCTCTCTTTCATCCTGAGTCATATATTTTAAGTCCACCAACTAATCACCCCCAAGGATACTCCACCAAAGTCCAATTTGATTTGTCTTATTAACATTTTAGAGAATAAATAACAGGCCATCTAATCTATGAAGAGTACATATAGATTTTTTAAGAAATAATTAACTCTTCATCTATTACTAGATTGCTATCGTAGTACGACTTATCTACGAATTCTATATTTTGTTCGAGGTATTTATAGTTTTCCTCTTTAATAGAAGGTGCCCAGACACACAATAGTTTTCTCGCTCTTGAAAATGCTACATAACCTACACGTGCCTCTTCAGAATCATTATTATCTCCCAGCCACTCTAGCAATTGAGTTTCTGATTCAGCTATAACTAAAACACACTCTGCCTCTTGTCCCTTTGCTGTATGTATATTAAACACATGACTTTGAAAATCTGAACTATTGTCATAGTTACCTGTATCCTCTAATAAATCTGAAACAGTAGTTTTCTTAGAAGCCCTCACTTGATTTTTCCAATCGTAACTAAGCATTCTAAGTTTATTACCGATTGATTTTCCAAATAATTTTTTCGATTGTTCAGATAGGAATTCTTTTAATTGTATAAACAGTGATTCTACTGAGGTTTCCTTTAGATTTAGGCCAATCAAAAAATGCAACGTAAATATTTGTAATTTCCTCCACATGAATTTGTTGTATCCGATCTCTGCTAAAGACACAAAACTTGGATGTTCATTAAAAATAAGATAACTAAGTGCTTCTGCCATTTTTTCGACTGAATCTTCAAATTGATTTTCTTTTTTATGGGAAATGGCCAATAAAATGTTTTGTAATATTTTAAAGCGACGATAGTGTTCTTTGCTTAGTTTTTTAAGAAACGGATTAATTTCAACATTTTGTTTGTGTATTAAGTGAGATATATTGGATAAATACTCATTCTTTCTTGCTAATATCATGTAGGGATTATACTTTTCATCACATCTTACTTTTTTACGTATAGAGTGAAATAATGGTATAACCTCAGAAAGTTCCTCAATATTTTTTATAAATAATACTTTTTGGTTACTGGCTGCATTGTCACCAGCTTCCTCTTGTTGAACATTAGTTTTACGGTTGGTAAACTTTACAATATGCTTTGTACTACGAAAATTATTAGTTAACCTGTAATTCAAGAATTTTTTATCTTTAATCCTAGATTGAAAAAATTCAGGTTTTGCACCGGTAAAACTAAAAATAGATTGGTTTTTATCTCCGACGAAAAAGAATACTGAACGGACTAACATGGAGAACACTTTATCCTGATATGATGTTACATCCTGAAACTCATCCACTAAAATAAAGGGAAACCTTGAACTAATTGCCTTCCTTATATGTTCATACTTATTAAGTATTAGATAAGATAAAAATATAACATCTTGTTGATCAATGTATCCTTTTTCCTTAATAAAGTCCTTCCACTTTCTAGTCGCCTCTGGAGAAATCTTTTCTTTAAAGCAGCAAGGAAATCCATTTTCATCTCTTCCTAAACTTTCAAACGCCGCCAAGGTGGATTCATCAATGAAATAATTAGGGCTATTCAATATGTTTCTTATCTCGGTTTTGTAACCCCTTGCAAAACCAGGTGGAGCCAGTTTATAAGATGTACGGTCCTTTCTCGCAAAATGTGAATACGGCTTTATCACAAAATCTAATAAAAAAGAATGAATGGTCCCTATAAAAAGTCCTGCTGGTAACTGCACTCCTTCTTTTTGTAAACGACCAATGATTTCATCCTTTGCAGCATTGGTATAGGTAATACATGCAATACCTGAGAAAGACATAGGACGTTTTTCGATAATATGTTTCAATCTTTGAATCAATAATGTAGTTTTTCCACTTCCAGGTCCCGCTTGAACTACAACAGATTGAGTTAACGGTGCAATTGCAATACTTTTACGGAAATTATCATTATCAGTCAATTCTTTATTCACCTTCTTCCTCTAATAAAAAGTCAAACGCTTGTTTGATATATGAAGGGATATTTAACCTTTTACCCTCGTTTAATTTATCTAATACTAATTGAGCAAACTCCCCTTTTTCTTTAGAAATTAGATTGTAGCAATCTCTAGCGAAATCCTTCCCTTTAAGTAAAAGAATTCTTTCTCGATTTTCTTGCGTTCCCAATTTATTCTCTTGAATAAGTTCTGAAAAGAAAGAGGTATTTTTTTCAAGTAATAAGTCATATTCAAATGTTTTTATATTATTAGAAATATAGACATTTGGAGTAGAATGGAAATCATTTAATAGGTTAAGAGTTCTTTGACAGCTTTCAATTTCCCCCATTTTTGACGGATAAGCCTCTTCTTTTAAAATCTTATTATTACCTAAAATTATGTCATTTCCTTCGTTGTCTTTAACAGGTATTGCCGCCGGATCACTATCGGTCAAAACTGCACATTTAATATTCAATCCATTCTGTCCAAACAACTGTAAAAATGGGCGAAAAGCAACTCCGTCAACTGAAATAATTGAAATCCCCTCGCCCTCAAGAGTCTTTCCACGTTCTACTTCCTCACCGTTAATAACTATTTTTTCTTTATATAACATAGAAAAGAATTTGGGCATTAGAAGTCTTTCGGCAATTCCTTCTACCAAAAGTACCTTTCGTCCAAAGAAAATATCTGATTTTGTGGCATCCAACCATCTTTCTAAATATCGTTTATATTGACGGTGTTCTTTTACCTTCAAGTCAAAAATGGACCCTACACGATTAGAAATCGTCTCCCCTTCAACCTTATAAAATATTATTAAGCTATCTAAACTTGAATGGGAGCTAACGTGGGTAGAATGAGAAGTCATTATGACTTGTCCAGCTACCTTTTGTTCAAATAAATAGTTTGCCAAAAATTTTTGCAAGTGACTATGTAAATGTGCTTCAGGCTCCTCCACAATTAGAATAGGATACATATAATCGTGGTTTTGTATTCTTTTTTCTTTTATAGCAGTGTATTGTGTAAGCAAAAGACTGATATAAAGTAAGTTGTTATATCCTAATCCGTTCATTTCAACAGAGTGGACATTATCCTCATTTGTTCCAATTAACACCCTCAAATCTTTCAATAGAGAATCATAATCACTTTCTCCCATTTGTATTTTTACTGTTTGACTTGATATGCCGGTTATTCGTCCTAGGTATCTATTAATATCACTTTGGACCTTTTGAATTTCCTTCCCTTTAGTTATTTGTCTATTAAGCTCATCAATCTTATCTGCAATTTTTTTAAGCTCTGCTTCTTTAATATCAAAATTTCTAAGAATCCGTTGCAACTGTCCAGATGACTTTTTAAGTTCTGTTGTTGCATCTCTAAGTGCTCCTACATACTCAATCCCAAACTTCGATAGCATATTAAAATCAAAGGTATCTAGCGTTTCACGTTCTCCACCGTATATTACCCACTCATATTCATTTAATGGAAGCTGAATCTTTTCAATAGATATAGCTCTAGTTGGAGGTTTCACTGATATATTAGCCTTCGGTCTAAATTTGTAAGTTAGTCTACCTTCTCCTGGTTTTCTAGTTAACCATCTACTGGTAATTGCAAGTTCATTTTCTGTATCAATCCCCTTTAAAGTTGCTTCAATTACAACCTCTGGCCAAACATCTCTGATGATTAAACCGTTCCAGAAGTCTTCCTGTAGTAGCGTTCTTTTCCTAATAGAATAATTACTATTAAAGATAAGACTTAGAGCCTCTAAGAAGTTTGATTTTCCTACGTTATTTTCCCCTATAATAATTGATAGGCCATCATTCAAACTAACATTAAATTGCTCAAAACTTCTATAGTTTAAAATTTTAACTTCGGAAATATACATATATGCTCCTCTTTTCTCTATTCTTCTACTATTAGTATATAATAGAAAATATTGGAATAACTAAATATTTCATTAAAAAGCCCTGATTTCCAAACGAAATCAGGGTAGTAAATGGTACTCTTGGTCTATTTTAAATAGTTCAGTAAAACATCCCAATCTAAGCTCTTTTTACTGTAGAACACCTCTGCGATACTTAATTCAAATGTATCTGCATATGAAATAAATATTCGACTACCAGTTCTCTTACTTTTCATAGATGTTAGTTCAAGTATTTTATTTACTAAATCAACCAAGTCATTATAGGCAAAAACAAAATATTCCGGCTGTTTTCTAGCATCTACTAATACAACAAATAGATCGTCTCTACTCGTGTGTCGAGTGAAATTTTCATTTAATTCCCATACAACACCGTATGTGTTGTCGTAAAATGAGGTTTTTACTTGAACCATACAAGTTTTCATGCCATTCGGACTTGTAACAATTAAATCGAACAATGGAGTGTTTTGAGGTGGTAAAGCGACAATAGTATTTCTTCTAAAAAGTTCCCCTGCAACAAAATGCTCTCCAGATTTTCCTTTTAAGGACTTCTTTATTTCTGGTGATACGCTAAATTCATCTGGCACATTTATTTCTCCAGCATGTCTAACGACCAGCTTTGATAATAATGTATCAAATCCCTCCCAGTCATTTTCTTGTGGATTATTATTATATAAAAATTCCTCAATTGCCTCAATCGCCTCATTAATACCAGTTAATGTAATTGGTGGAATTGCAATGTGTTTTGATACGTCTCTTATTTCTACGATTTCTTTGAAACCCCTTAGTAATTTTTCTGCTGCTTCGGTAATTTCACTTTTCATTATTTTCTCCTTCTAAATTTAAGTCTATTAATCTCAGAAAACTGTTTACCAAATCATAAATCCACAATTTCAATTTTACTGGTATTACTCAATATTAAATTATTTCATGAGAATTTTAATGATTAGGTGCACAGTCTGCACAAAAGCCATTGCCACCATCATTCTCTACGTTGATTTTTTTCGCACAATCCGGGCACATGCCGTAAGCATTTGGAATATCATCATAGTCATCTTCAAAACAAGAGCGATAATATCTTTCCTCAAAATCACTAGAAATAATTTCAACGGAGTCAAACTCACTTGAATCTTCAAAATCCAGCAGCATATCCACAGTTCTAACAACGCTGATTGTAACTTCCCCCACTACTCCATGCTGGTAGGCAGGTGAAGTGACAACTTCCTTAGTATCTTCATCTCTTCCCCAATAATCATAAGAATAGCTACTCATTTGCACGTTGTATACCAATTCGTATATTATTTGATCATCATCACGTTCAACCATAGCAAAACTACTTAAATCATAATTTTCAATTTCCCAGTCATCAATACCCTCAGAACCCGAATATGTCAAAACTGACTCATCAACGTAGCTATATCCAGAATATGTAAGCTCGTTAATTACATAGTCAAATACTCGATATTGAATACTATCTATGTAATCTTTATCAGTAATTTTTAGTGCTTGATCTACTACATCGGATTTTGGAACCCCCATACTCTTAGAAACAGCTTCATAAAAATCTGCAGAAACAAATGGCACAATTTTCATCGAATGCCCAGTAACACCACCATTTGTTGATGCCCTGGTCTTTGTATCTTTTTCAAATTCCTGCACCAGTTGTGGTAAAAATTCATATTTATCGTTTTCAATTTTCCACCAGTCTGGCTTAACATCATCTGTCACAAAAATGATATTCTTCTGCTTTTCTTTAGCAAATCTTATTACTTCTTTCCATAAAATCAAATCACTATATTTACGAATCCCATCTTTTTTCTTTCCATCTTTATATCCTGGAGGTATATCCTTCTTATATCTATTTTCACCATCTTCACAAATCCCATATATCTCATCTCTAGTGAAGTCTTCCATTATCTGATTATTGTCTAGTAAATCTTGGACTAATTCCTTTACTACATCACTTGTCCAACTATCTTGTATAAGCGTTAAGACACTTCTCTCATCAAAGTAATCTGTAAGCATACTTTTTAATTCATCATATTTTTTATCAATTTCATCCTGAAATTCCTCTGCCCCAGGAAATTGGCGAGTAATTAAAGTAGCACAACTGTTTTTTAATTTATTCCTTTGAGTTTCAATTAAATTCATGGTGTCCTGTATTGAATTTTCAATAACATCTTGACGACGTTTGAATAGAGCTTGATAGTGCTTATGATATTCAACTTTAACAGTATAAGGAAGCATTAGATATGCTTGAATTTCCTTTAAACATTCCAAAGCAAAATTAGCATAATCCGGTGAAAATCGGTACAAACCCAAATATACATTGGTATCACATACGACTACATAATTATCTGTAAAAAGTGCAGAAACATCAACAGAATCACTGCTGATGAATTCTAGTTTTTCAATTTGATTAGTCATTAGATAGTCCCCTCATCTAAAATTTTATGAACGAGAAAAGTTACATGCCGACCCTTCATAATTGTCTTTAAATACCCTTTGTCTTTTTATCACGATGAAGCATTTTTTATCACTTTAACACGTACTACACACAAGCATATGATATTTTTCTTCATACCAAAAATCTTCCGAAGGTTCCATGCAACCACATTTCGGACATTTGGCAAGTTCTTGATAGTCAAATAGTTCTTCAGGGTCGACTTCTAAATTCGTAAATGAATCAAAATAGCTCTTTGAAACATTGTAAAGTTGCTCAATGACCGGATGCTTCCATTCATCCTCCGTATATTCTTCGTTTCCAATTACATACACAATATTCCGGGATTCAGTTTCAGGATTCAGTTCCCAGTTATACATAATAAAGAGACTACTGTCAGATTCATTTAAAACATTCTGCAATAATTGTTTTAATATACTAGCAGTTTCCAATGAACTTTCTCCAATAATACCTTCCCATTTAACATAAAAACCAATATCTCTCAGCAAATTTTCCTTCGTCAAGAAACAGGACGAAACCCTATCTCGGAGTTCTAAAAAATCATTATTCAACTTACGAAGCTCTTGTTTGTAAAATGAGCCTTCTAAATCTCCCAGATTGTATTCTTCAAATTGCGTAATACAATAATCAATTTCTGACAACAAATCTTGCCTTTCTTCGTACTCAGTAATTGGCCATCTTTTATCTTCAATCTCGTTATAATTTGATAGTAGCCCGACATAATCCATTGCATACCTTTCATTAAGTACACCTTCGGGTAAGCAATCTGCTGAACAAAATACCTCCGGTCCCACACTCCAAACAAACTCTTTTACATTAATTATTTTCTTACAATTCCAACATTGTTTCATCATTATTCACTCTCTTTTTTTTCAAATGGGAATTTCTCAGCATAGTTAAATAAGACTAGATCAACTATATATAAAACTGAGACATTCATTTTTTCTGCATGATGTTTTAATGTAAAAACAATTTCACTATTTTCGAGAAACTCTTTTAATCCAAATACATATGAGTGATATTTTGAATATGTCTGATTTGCACTAGGACCATAAATTTGCTTACATACCTTTGTATCAAAAATGGGAAAAAGATTAGGGCACATAAAATGCAAGAGCTTTGTTGTTGATGAAAGTTGAGTGTCCAATCTTACTGTGTCATGCAATAGTTTTCCTGCAGGAATTAAAAAATCTCTAAGTCCCATATCGTAATATCCATTGCAAGAGGAAAAAGCGGTTTCTCCTTGATATTCTCCTTGGTAGGCAGTCCTTTCAATTGACAAAAGTTCAGCATTATAAAAATATCTCTCTATTTCTGTCAATTTATTTATAATTTCTTGTATCTCCCGTAAGTCTGTTGCAAATGAGGAACGTGGGATTTTAGGAAGCCATGAATATACTAAAGCAACTCTCTCAGTCCATACATCTACACCAGAAGTACCCCTTGTTTCGTTAAACCTTTTTACAAATGGACTATATGAATACTTATACCAATAATTAGAGTTTTGAAGTATCTCAATTTGTTTTTCTATCTCAGCACTTGTAAGTATTTCATTAAATTTATTTAACACAACTACTTTTAAATCAGCCATTCTTATCTCCTTATTCATCTATTTTCCCTTTAACTTCTGTTTTTTCTTTTTCTTTTCTGCTAAATTTACACGCACACTTGCATATTCTATTAATCTCTCAATAAAATCTGAACCATCCTTTGTTGAAATTGAACCTTGTGCTGGTAAGGACCCAAGATATATTTTTTCATCTACAATTAGGCTAGGAGAAAACTGTTTTACTTTTTCAATTACTTGATGATTTGTAATTCCATTACGCCGCCCATTGTGAAAAATCATATATGATTCTTGCTCCTTAGAGAATGAACTAAACTGATCAATATTTAATTGTAGTATGTTTGTAGAAAGTCCCGAATCATCAACGGCAACCGTTAAATAAGTGTTTCCATTTCGATTTCCATAAACAGGGTCATTCACTAATACTGATGTCCCAAATATCCCTATTCGATAGACAGAATGTTTTCCAATTAAATCTTTAACTATAAGACTCCGATAGTATCCTGGAAAACTTCCACCACTTGCATTTCCAAATGAAAATTTCCCGTAAGATAAATCCTTCACAATTTCTGTCCGGTATTCTCCCCTTTTATTGAATTCACCACATAAAATGAAATTTTGCAGCTCTGAAATAAACGGGTGCATTTCCACAAGAGTACCCTCTCCAATATAACCTTCTTGAAGCAAAAACCTTATATAACGGTCATATGTCGTCAATTCATATGGCAGTCTTCGTAATTCACGGAATCTCGTATATTCGACCTTTCCCTTTAACAATTCCGTATATGTATAGAGTTCATTAGTTAAAGGAACTACATTATCATTCATTACTTCATACAATTGCATTTGCTTACCATTGGAAACTCCAATATATTTTGCATTAAGAATTTCATTGTAAGATTTGACCTGCTCTAATGTATGATCGGTTAGTTCAACATGTTTAGCCTTTATTTCTAATACTAACAGGGCATGTTCATTACCATCTCGGTCTTTATTCCAAACTACTATATCAGCTCTCTGCTTTGATGTTGAATCAATATGGTTAAGAGGAAATTCTGTGCTAATTGTATCCCTTGGTATTTCCATCTCTTCAATTAATACTTGAATTATTTTTTGTCTAACCTCTTCTTCAGGCGTATACTGAAGTAAAATTTGTCGGCAAGGATCATATATTAGCTTCTTTCTTCCATTTTTATATATCTTCATATGTCCTCTTCCTTTTTATAGAATTTAATTGGATAGCGATCTACCATACCAACATCAATAAATTCTATATAGCCCTTCGCTAGAAAGAATACCTCTGTTGTTATAGTTGTATGGATTTGCCTAGATACATCATACAGGATTATATTGTCCTCAAAATCATCAGAGTACAATACTAGAAACGTCGTCAACAAAGGTTCTTCTTTTTCCAAACTCTCATTTACAATGGCATACACTTCATATGGGTTATATTTTAATAATGCCTTTAATTCATTTTCAGTTAAGTAATAATCAATCATTTGATAGTTTTTATTTCGTATTGTTATTTCCGCAGGAAACATAAAATCAACCCCTTCTATGAATATTTTACCAAATTTCGACAATTTAATTATGAAATATTGGTATAATTTTCATAGAAATATAACTTCATATTTTAAATGGAGGAAACCATAATGCAGAAAAGAACATTGAAACTAATCCAAATTGAGTGGCAGGGTCCATTTACATTGGATGAGTTGAATCTATTGACCGATGATTCACACGACTAAGGAATCTATCAAATCTACGGGAAACACTTAGTCTACGGGAAAGATGTTTTATTATATATAGGTAAGGCTGACCAGCAAACTATAGGGAAGAGAGTATCGCAAGAAAATTGGTGGAACACAAATGATTCTAAGCAGCTAAAAATCTATGCAGGTCGTCTTGCTGGTGTAAGCACACCAAATGATGAATTATGGTCAAAAGAAATTGATTTGGCCGAAAGACTTCTAATTAGTGTTCACAAGCCGGCCTATAACTCAAAGAGTCTATCGCTAATTCGTGATGCCGAGCTTCAGGATATTCATATTTTGAATTGGGGAGATCACAGGGATCTACTTCCTGAAATTTCAGGATTAAGATGGACAAGCAAACTAGACACCATGGAATACGAGATTTATAGATATAAATCCATCGAATGATCATGTAAATGAGGATTGAATATGGAGAAAATTTGAAACCGATTCTTTATTAATAGAGGAGAATAATATTGTTAGATAAAATAAAGGACATCAACCTTGCTCTAAACAATAAAAGTTATTTATCAGCACTTGCACTATCCTTAACTTTACCTGATATTTGTGGGGAAATTGAATATCCACATTTTAAACACAAGAATGGAAAACGAAATGTAGGAAAACAATATGCAACATGGTTTGACAATTGGGCGAACCAATATTTTGCAGATAACACAGGTTGGACAAAAGATTTCACTAAAGCAAAAAAACCATATTTTACAGGTGAAATGTGTTATTCTTTACGCTGTTCTTTCTTACATGATGGAAATTCGAATATAAAAAACTGGGGCAACAAAGAAGATGCAGATTTTTACTATTCATATGAATTTGAATTAGCAATAGGTGGAGCAGATTCCTTTGGTTTATCTTGGGCACACCAGTCTAGTAATGATTCAAAAATAACGAAAACAAAAACTGTTAGAGTTAATATTGACAAATTATGTGAGTCCATTTGTTTAGCTGCAGAAAATTATTATCGAGAAAAAGACCCTATTCTATTTAATGACCATAAAATTAACTTCATTGATTTTAATTTGGAAAGGAGGAGTGAATAAATGAAGGAGATTTTAAAACACCCAACTGTTTCTGCAATAGTTGGAACCGTGGTCGGAACTCTGATAGTAGCATATATAAATGAGATAAATGTGCTAGAAGCACTTATTTTAATTTTTAATTGGTTAAAGAATATCATTGCTTTTGTTTTATCCATTAGAGTTCCATTCTGGATTATTCTCTTTGCTATATTCATATATTTACTTATTAAGAAAGTTGCCAAAAAGGTGAATTCATATAGTTCTGATAGTGCTGGACAAAATATAGTAACTCATTATAAAAAAGATAGAATTGATAATATTTTATGGATATTTGAATGGTATCGAGGGTATGACGGTAGATTAACTTTAACAAATGAATCACCTCACCCTATTTGTCCTAATTGTATGAACGATCTTGTGCTTTCAGATAGAACACCAGAAGGATATTATTCAAACCGTCCCACAAGATTTGCATGTGAAAATTGTGGTTTCTCCCAGAAATTCGAAAATGACCCTGAAGAGTATATATTAAAAATCAAACGGGAAATCATTCGAAGAATAAGAACAGGGGAATGGCGTGAGTCGCTACAAGAGCATTCTTCCTAGCTTTCTTTTTTAGGATAAGGCCCATGCCGACTAGAATGAACAGCTCAAAGAATCCATTGCTGCTGAACGAAGCCCACATCAATCCAAATTGATGAGCTAAAAAGTCGTAACAATGACCTTGACATCAAATGAAGTCTCAAAGCAAAGCCCACGAGAACGTCATAGAGCGTCTTAAAGAACGTTCTGAAGTAGAGTAAGTAAAAGAACTTTCTCTAAGCCGAAAGAAAGCACGAGAAGGCTCTAAGTGATGCTAACAACGCATTCCAAAATTTTAATTTTTCAACACTAAAAGAAATGTTAAGATAGAACTAACATATCAAGGTAGGTTTACGTACTTTGCCACTTGTTATGTCAGTTGATGTAGCCACCTTGCTAAGAGGTGGTTTTTCGTTTTATAATCCTCAAAAAGACCCAAACGGAAACGGTTGATCACAGATAATCGCCTTTACAGATTCAATGGTTACAATTCTTTTATCTCCTTCTTGATCAATCCCAGTAACTTTAAATAGATAGTCCCCGATTGACGAAAGGTAAATCAATGATCCAACTTCTAGCCTCTCCTCACTCTGAAATAAGGAAAGCCTTCCAAATTGATTGACAAAATAGTAGTCATGTTTCCCCTCGGAACCGAAATCTCTTTTTGGATGCGAAACTAACATGTAATCCATCTCCTTTCTTCAATAGGCCTTTTTGACTTTGAGTAAGGTAGGAGGGTCTTCGGTTTTGCAATAAGTTCAATACCGTAAATTCCCCCTCGTTCCCTGATTAAATTTCACTCATAACTTTCTAACTTCATTAAAAGACATTAAAAGACAAAATTGCTCTATCAATCAACAGTTAATTATTCGGTATTATCCAATATTTCAATAACCAACCTTCTTACATCTTCACTGTTCCCATCAAATCCAGCATATCGTTGAATTTTATAAGGTGTAAGGGGTAATCCATTTTGAATCATTTCATTGATCGCCCATTTGATTTTCCGAATCCTAAAACTATTTATATCCTCAGTAATCTCTTCCAAAAATTTATGGGTATTCGCCAACTTTTTCTTTTCGAACCATCTACCTGCACCTATAGTCCTTCTAATACTTAAAGGCGTTACTCTTGCAGGTTTACCTTCTTTAGCTCGAATGAGTTTTACCGCTTCCTTTGCAAGTTTTAAACATTCCTCATCACGTTTTTCCCAATCAACCGTATCAGTTCTTCTCTTCCTTGGAAGATTCTTTGGAGTGACCTCTTCGTACCATTCCCGGTCATATCTAAAAATCCATGAATGAAGTCCTTTCCCTATTTCTTTCAATTG
>DATMGC010000098.1:0-48961 GCA_035555915.1 Ureibacillus sp.
TTCCGCGGGCACGGCCTGACACGAACGTCTCAGGCGGCGTGCTGTTCCCGCAGGAGTCGACCCTCCATTCCAATCAATTTTCAAAGTTCAATTTTTTATTATTACATTTTGGGTATTTCTTTAAGTTTTTCACTTATGGCCTAGCCTCTTTCTTTTGATTATTTAAATTTTCTATAACCCATACGTTCAGAGATTTGATTTGCAATCTCTTTTAGAGCAGACTTACATTTTTCTAATTCGTCATTTACTAATTGAACAGAAGGCCCAACAATCCCAATTGCAGCTATACATTCTCCTTGAGAGTTAAACACGGGAGCGCTTAATGCATTTACCCCTATGTTCGTTTCTTCCATTTCTACGAATAACCCTTCATCTTGGATACTTTCCAATTGTTTGATAATTGTTTCGCGGTCTGTAACTGTATTCTCTGTATGCTTAGGCATTTCCAAGTTTAATAATCTTTCTCTTTGTTCTTCTCTTGCATATGCCATGAAAATCTTTCCAACCACTCCATAATTCATTGGACGTCTTTGACCAAGGAATGACGAAAACTTCAATCCATTCGGATTTTCTCGTGAAAATACATAGACCATCGTATCATCTTCTGGAATAACCATCATAACTGTTTGATGTATACTTTCTTGTAATTCAATTAATAAATCGTTCGCAACATTCCTTACATCTAATTCTTGTTGTAAGAAACCTGCATATTCTAAGACTTTTAATCCTAAAGAATAACGAAAAGTTGCCTGATTGTATTTAATTAGCCCTCTTTTTTCTAGTGTATAAAGTAAACGATAAGCAGTAGCTTTTGCAAGGCTTGTTTTCTTAATGATCTCGTCAATCGTTAAAGAAGATTGATCAGCGGTGAAGCAGTCTAGCAAATCTATTGCTCTATCAACTGAACGAATTAGACTTATGTTAACTTCTCTCATATTTAAACCCCCAACAATAATTCGTAGAGTGAATTATAACACACTTTTTGAATAGTCAGCCAATTATTAATTCTATAAAAATTTAAAACTAGTCAGATAATTTGAAATTTTCCATTGATAATTGGATTTAGTGATGTTATTATTAATTCATAAAATGAATTGGTTAATTCATAGAATGAACTAAAAAGCGGTGGAGGGGAATTTTTAGTATCGATTTGTGAAGGGAATATGGATGGGAAGAACTTGTTTCACTTTGTTAAACGCTTAAGTGTTTTCAATAGTTATATAGAAAGCGTTTTAAAAAAGTAAGTCAAATGTTTTCACGATGAATTTATGAATGGGGGATGTCGAATGTTTTTAATTAATAAGCTTGAATATCTTGTGTTTAATACTGCACAAATTGATAAAATGAGAGATTACTATGAACGTATTTTAGGTATGACTTTAATAGAAGGTAGCCCTGAGGATGAAGTTTGGCTAGGGAAAAATTCAAATATACCTGAACTAATACTACGTAAATCAGAAAAAGCATCTCTAGGAGAAGCTGGTTTCTCGGTTTTAGGAGAAGATGAGTTACGTGAAATTAAATTCCGTTTACAAGTACGAGGAATAGAACATGAAGAATCAGAATCGGAGTTATTTGGTAAAACGTTAAGTTTTAAAGATCGTGATGGGCATCCTTTACGTGTTCATTTACTTAATAATGTTTCTGCAGAAGTTACGAAGCGTGTACCGCGTACTGGTCCACAACTTGGTCGTATACAACATGTCACATATGCATCTCCTGCACCGATTGAACTGGCTAATTTCTATGAAGGAGTGCTTGACTTCCGAATTTCAGATAAAGTGGAAGGTAATAAGTTTGTATGGCTACGTACAGATCCAGATCATCATACAGTAGCAGCTGCTGCACATGTGGAAGCTGGATTAGATCATTATGCATTCGAATTACCAGATTGGGAGTCGTTCAAAATCTGGTGTGATCATCTTGCAGAAGAAGACGTAGAAGTAGTTTGGGGACCAGGTAGACATGGTCCTGGAAATAATCTCTTTATCTTTACACTTGATCCAGACGGTAATAGAATCGAATACTCAGCAGAAATGGAAAAATTCCGTGATAAGTACATGGAATTCACTCCACGCTTATGGAAAGAAAGTGCTCAAACTGTAAACCTTTGGGGAGTTGGAGCTCCATGGGCAAGAAAGTTACCTGAAACTGCAGATAATGTACACTAAAAGAGCAGATTTTCCTCCGCGATGGAGGATGATAGTTCTATAGTAGACAAAAGGACATTCACGATTAAGAAATCATGAATGTCCTTTTATGTTTGCGGAGTTTAGTACAATAATTAATTATTGTAATAATAAATAATCAATCAATGGTTTAATCTAGCAGCTTTTTACAAAATTAAAGAAATTGTTTATTTTACCATCAATGAAATTTAAAGTAGCTTCGTCTTTTAATCTGCCTTTTTCAGTGTCCAGCTTGTCATTTACAAAATTAATTAAGATTTCGTTACTTCCTGGTGGTAGTACTTTTGCTTGAAGTCCTGGTGACGATAAAATATCACGCAAATGTAATTGAGCGCGAACAGTACCCACAGCTCCTGGAGATGCTCCTAATATCATGACAGGTTTTCCGATGAATTCTCTTTCCACGCGAGAGGCCCAGTCAAGTGCATTTTTTAAAACCCCAGGAACCGACCAGTTGTATTCTGGTGTAATAATAATCACTCCGTCTGCTTGAGCAATAGCACTTTTAAAATCCTGTACAGCTTGCGGAGGATTCAACTCTTGATCTTGATCGTAATAGGGTAAGGAAGAAATGTCCGCTATTTCAATTTCTGTTTGTTCTTCATAACGCTCCTGAATGGTTTTAGCGATTTGCATATTGACTGATTCTTTTCTAATGCTTCCTACAAGTGCGACGATTTTCATATTTCAAACTCCTCTACTAGTAATCTTTAGTAACTCTCATTCCACTATAAATTTCCTCTCATTCTATTGTCAAATTTTCCTATTATTTTCAAATTATCTTGCCTTTCACTCATTATTAAATAGTATATCGAATACTATTTGATATCGGCTAGATTAAGCGATTACACAAAGTTCATAAAATCTTCGGCTTCAATTGGAGGTAATTATATTGTTTAAGAAAGTTCTAATTGCTAATCGTGGTGAAATAGCAAGACGGATTATCCGTACATGTAACAAACTCGGTATTGAAACAGTTGCCGTTTATTCCGAAGCAGATTCTGAAAGTTTACACGTGAAGGAGGCGACGGTGAGTTATTGTATTGGAAAACCCCAAGTCGCTCAAAGTTACTTAAATATGAATGTTATTTTAGACGTTGCAAAACAGAGTGGCGCTGAAGCCATTCATCCAGGTTATGGACTGCTATCTGAGAATGCAGAATTTGCTAAACGAATAGAAGAAGTGGGGCTTGTTTTTATTGGACCAAAGTCAGAAGTTATTGCTTCTATGGGAAGTAAGATTGAGGCTCGAAAGACGATGGAAGAAGCGGGTATTCCGATTATCTCAGGGATAAATGACGCAATTAGTACTGTAGAAGAAGCACTTCAAGTTGCTGAAAGAATTGGATACCCTGTTATGTTAAAAGCTTCAGCTGGTGGTGGCGGCATTGGAATGCAACGGGTAAATAATCAAAGTGAACTGAAACAAGCCTTTGAAGGGAATCAAAAGCGAGCACAAAGCTTCTTTGGTGATGGCACGATGTTTATGGAAAAGTATATTGAAAATCCCCACCATATCGAGGTGCAAATTATAGCAGATCACTATGGGAATATTGTTCCGCTTTTTGAACGTGAATGTTCCATTCAACGACGAAACCAAAAAGTAGTGGAGGAAGCCCCATCTCCATTTATATCAGAAAAAACTCGACAAAAAATGTTAGATGCTGCCGTTCTTGCTACTAAAACAATAGGATATACAAATGCAGGGACATTAGAGTTTTTAGTGGATGGGCAACAAAACTTCTATTTTTTAGAGATGAACACAAGGTTGCAAGTCGAACATCCTGTAACAGAAGAAATTACTGGATTAGATTTAGTTGAACAGCAACTTAAAGTTGCAAATAATGAAATGTTAACTTTCACACGTGATTCAATTGAAAAATGTGGCCATGCAATAGAAGTTCGGATTTATGCGGAAAATCCACAAAACTTTTATCCTTCACCAGGAACTATTACTAATCTTGAGTATCCTGTAATGGAAGGGATTCGCCATGAAATTGCAATTGTAGCTGGAAGTAATGTTACGCCTTATTACGATCCAATGATTGCCAAGTTAGTAGCATATGGAAGTGATCGGAAAGAGGCATGTGAAAAGTTAGCTGATGCATTACGTAACTATGTGATTGAAGGGATACAAACAAATATTCCAATGTTACTTGCCATTATTACGCATCCTCAATTTATCAAAGGTGAAACAACTACGAAATTTGTCGAGCAATATTATTTATCAAAATAAAAATGAGGAGGGACTCCATATGGAGAAAAATAGACACCAGCATTACGTAGAATCTGCTATTAAGGGTGGACACGAAAAATATCATGAAAAGAATGCAAGCCAAGGAAAATTATTTGTTCGTGAGCGCTTAGCGTTATTATTTGATAATGATTTGGAAGTAGAAGATGGGCTTTTTGCGAATGTACTGGATGGAGAATTGCCGGCAGATGGCGTCGTAACAGGTATTGGGAAAATTAATGGTCGAACGGTATGTGTGATGGCAAATGATTCAACTGTGAAGGCAGGTTCATGGGGATCGCGTACGGTAGAAAAAATCATAAGAATTCAAGAAACAGCCGACAAATTAGGGGTACCCTTACTTTATTTAGTTGATTCAGCGGGTGCGCGGATTACAGACCAACTTGAGATGTTCCCGGGACGTCGTGGTGCAGGACGAATTTTTTATAATCAAATCAAATTATCAGGTAGGGTTCCGCAAATTTGTCTTTTATTTGGCCCATCTGCAGCGGGTGGTGCTTATATTCCTGCTTTTTGTGACATCGTTGTCATGGTAGAAGGAAATGCTTCGATGTATTTGGGTTCACCTAGAATGGCTGAGATGGTAATTGGCGAAAAAGTTGATTTGGAAACAATGGGTGGGGCAAAGATGCATTGTTCCACATCTGGATGTGGAGATGTGTTAGCAAAGACCGAACAAGAAGCGATAGAATATGCTAGAAAATATCTCTCTTATTTCCCAGATAGCTATAAACAAAAACCAGACATAATAGGGCCTAAAATTCCTGCTACTTTTGAAAAGAGTCTTCAAGAGATTATTCCTGAGAATCAAAATGTTCCCTTTAATATGTACGATTTAATTAATCAAATAATAGATGAAGAGTCATTTTGCGAAGTGAAAAAATTGTTTGCGGCTGAAATTATTACCGGTCTTGCTCGTATCAATGGTCAATCAGTAGGAATCATTGCGAATCAACCAAGAGTAAAAGGTGGAGTGCTTTTTGCAGATTCCGCAGATAAAGCAGCTAAGTTCATTAGTTTATGTGATGCATTCCATATTCCACTAATATTTTTGGCAGATGTACCTGGTTTCATGATTGGATCACAAGTCGAGAAAATGGGAATTATCCGTCATGGAGCTAAAATGATTTACGCTATGAGTGAAGCGACTGTCCCAAAAATTACGGTAATTGTACGAAAAGCGTATGGTGCTGGATTATATGCCATGGCGGGTCCTGCTTTTGAGCCTGACGTGTGTATTGCTTTAACCGGTGCACAAATTGCAGTGATGGGTCCAGAAGCTGCGGTAAACGCAGTTTATGCGAATAAGATTGCCCAACTACCAAAAGACCAACAAGCAGCCTTTGTACAAGAAAAAAGAGATGAGTATCGTGAAGACATTGACATCTATCGTTTAGCTTCTGAGTTAATCATTGACGAAGTGATCGAACCTAACAATTTGAGAGCAGTACTAGAGAAAAGGCTTGAAGCATACAAATCTAAAGAAATTAAGTTTTCAGAGCGCAAGCACGGTGTTAGTCCCGTATAACTCGCTGCAAGTGTCTTTGAGAATATGCTGACGTAATAATTCGTTTGTAGAAGTTATTGCACGTCCATTGAACAATGTTAGGAGTGAAATGAATATGGGAATTGTTAGAGCGAGTATGGCAGGAACTGTTTGGAAGTTTTTAGTTAATGAAGGAGACAAGGTTGAAGTGGGTCAAGATGTTGTAATCCTTGAGTCAATGAAAATGGAAATCCCAATTGTAACAGAAACGGCTGGTACTGTAACACGAATTATCGCTACTGAAGGGGATTTTATTAACGTAGATGATGAACTTCTAGAAATCAATTAGTGACTTTCTTTTTTTAGAAAAATTAGTAAATACTCGCATTAACTTTTATGTATCAAAGTATATTAAAGCACCTTGTCAATATATTTCGTATGTGCTTTTTTGTTATAATGCGCTCGAATAATCCTATTATTCTTAAGTCAATAGATTAATTTGAAATATTAATGGATAAAATGTGAATTATTTGTTAATAAATTGTGGCTATTTTGTGAAGAATTTTGTATACTATATATATAAATAGTCCGAAAAAGGAGTGACTTAAAATGATGAAACTTTATACAAAACTTTCTGGTGCGCTTGTGATTTTAGGTATTATTCTTGTTGTGACTAGCTTTTTTACTAACTTATCAATTTGGTATGGTATTGAACTTGCTAAAACAGGTGGCGCATTATTTATTATGTTTTTATTTTTACAACTACTATCAGATCACGAAGCTGAAAAAAGAAAAAAACGCAATATAGCTGAAGAATAAGAGGAAACAAATGTTTTTAGAAAAAAGTAAACGTTTACATTTAATCGTTAATTAGAAGGCATAATCATTCAAATTAGAATGCATTATGCCTTTTTAATTTCACTCGAAAAAATGTAGAGTACATATAAAGTGGGGAACGAGTATTATGAGGGGATGAATTATACATAATAGGTACCATTAGATGAACGGAGCCAAAGGAAAGGCGAACAAATATCATTTTGACTAGCTCTGTTCCAAAATTAATAATTATTTTTTACATAAGAAATAGGGAGTATTTCAAAAGCTAATGTGAAAAACTTTTGATTACTCCCACATCTTTTATAGTAACTATTTAAATGTTCTTTCTTATTTAATATAGACGTTATTTGCTAGCACTTATTTTACACTACTAACCTTCATAGTTAATTTTTTATATGATACCTGCTTTGGTGTTGAATTATTTCACATTGTACTATTCCAAATTTTTTATACTCTAATTGAGTTTCTATATTCGTATGTAATAAGAAATATTGCAACATTGAATAAAATTCGGGAATAGTTCTCAAGGAAACAATTCCTCCCTTCAAGGATTACTTGGTATCAACTTGTTATAAAATATTGGATGACTTTGTTAAAACGGATTAGTGGGGTGATAAACACTGATAAAAAACTGTACTTTGCTTAGAGCGAGTGCTAATGCTCTTACGAATAATGCGTTTTGAGCAGTAAGTGCTAGCTCCGAATTAGCAGGAACAATTTCTTCAACTAATACCTCATCATCATCTTCCATACTGATTAATACATCATTATCAGATAAATTTCGAGCTATTACGGTTATTAGAAGTGGTGCACGCATGGGTGATGCTGGAGCTGCATAAATGAGTGTGTAATCCTGATTCTTTGGTGCTTCTTCTACTAGTTCAGTTTCATTGAAAAATTCTGTGGAATCATCAAGTTCTGGATCCTCTTCATCAATAACTGAAATTGGCTCTTCCTCAATTATTAGTTTTTGCTCGCCACCGATTGTCGCATTTACACAAAATTTTTGACAGATTATTAGCGAATTCCTATCAAATATCACTTCACTTTCAATTCGATTACTTCCGCTACTATCATTCGTATCTTTACTGGAATTCCAGTCCAAACCCATTTGTATCTGCCCTCCCTCTATTTACTAATAAATGCACAAGGTGAGCATTTGAAAGGGCTAATCAATTATAAAATAAATTAAATTGCTAAAAAATTAGTTTTGAGCCGTAAAGTTAAATGAATTGCAAATAAAAAAAAGCACAAAATATTAGATGGAGGTGATTATTAATGGCAAAGAAAGCGAGTACCACATTTAGAAAAATGAAAAAACCAAAAAAACATAATAGTCGTGAAGAAATTTCACAAGAACAAAACTTTGAAAAGGCATTAAAAAAGATTGAATTTCAGGATAATAAAATAAATGATTAGTCAAAAATTATCTAGGTATAATTAAAAAAATGCTGAGTTTTGTCGAAAAGGTCTCAAGGTTTATGAGACCTTTTTTTATTGTGATATAATTTACGAGCTTGCAACTTGATCAACCTAAACTCTACTTACTAGGAAATAAACGGTAAATTGAACGCGTTTTCATTCCACTAATTTACACTTCTAAATAGTATTTGAGAAATCGTGAACGTTATGTGAATAACTTTTGAATGAGAAGTGAACAGTTTGTGAATTCGACAAAAAAATCAAGATTTTACTATTCTAATCCTTAAAATAGAGTTATAGTGTTTGAGGAAGTCAGCAGGTGATTTTCTTTTAACTAATAAGGGAAGGTGAATATATTTATGAGAAAAAAATGGACATTATTGGCGTCCATGATGGCTCTTGTCTTTGTACTAACAGGCTGTGATCGACTTTTAGTATTTGATCCAAAAGGCCCTCAGGCAGAAAGACAAGCTAACGATATTATGTTATCGATTGGCATCATGGCTGTAATCGTCATCGTAGTCATGGTTATTTTAGCATTTATTCTATTTAAGTATCGCGCTTCAAAACAACCTGACAATTATGAACCACCACATATTGAAGGAAATAAATGGGTTGAACTTGTATGTGTAGGTATTCCGATTTTAATTGTAGCTTATCTATCATTTGTTTCTGTAAAAAGTAACTATATTGTAGAAGCAACACCAGAAGGCTATGAAGATCAAGAACCATTAGTAGTATATGCTGCTTCATCTGACTGGAAATGGCACTTTAGTTATCCAGAAGAAGGAATTGAAACAGTAAACTACTTGTACATTCCGACAGACCGTCCGTTAGAATTCAGACTTTATTCTTATGGACCAATTACAAGTTTCTGGATTCCACAACTAGGTGGTCAGAAATATGCAATGTCTGATATGACAACTACTTTACATTTAGCTGCTGACCAAGCTGGTGAATATATGGGACGTAATGCGAACTTTAGTGGTAAAGGTTTCGCTGAAAATACTTTCAACGTAACAGCTATGTCACAAGCTGACTTTGATGATTGGGTGAAAGAAGTTAAAGAAACTGCTGAACCAATCACAGAAGATACATTCGAAGAATTATTAGAACCAGGTCACCTTGGCCAAATGACTTTCACAGGAACACACTTAGACTTTAGTCCAGCTCCAGAACATACTGATTCAGAAATGGAAGATATGGACATGGAAGACATGGATATGGAAGACATGGAAAATATGGACCATAGCGGTCATTAATTTGAGAAGATAAACTAGTCTTAAATACTAGTAATCTTGAAAGGAGAAAAAAGGATGGAATTCTTTGAACGATTTGCCATACCGAATCCAAGTCCAGCGATTTATGCCTCGATGGTTGCCATTGCTTTAGTTAGTATTGGTATCGTAGTAGGTCTAACATATTTCAAAAAATGGGGCTATTTATGGCGTGAATGGTTAACTACTGTTGACCATAAGAAAATCGGGATTATGTATTTAGTCTCTGCCCTTTTAATGTTATTCCGTGGTGGTGCTGATGCCATCATGATGCGTGCACAACTTGCTGTACCGGATAATAAATTATTTGACGCACAACACTATAACGAAATCTTTACAACTCACGGAGTTGTTATGATCATCTTTATGGCGATGCCATTTATCTTCGCCTTTATGAACTTAGTCGTGCCTTTACAAATTGGTGCACGTGACGTGGCATTCCCACGCTTAAATGCTATTAGTTTCTGGTTATTCTTTGCCGGAGCAATGTTATTCAATATTTCATTCGTAATCGGTGGTTCACCGGATGCAGGTTGGACATCATATTTCCCACTTGCAGGTAATGATTTTAGTGAATCAGTTGGTACGAACTACTACATGTTAGCGATTCAAATTTCAGGGATCGGTTCATTAATGACAGGTATTAACATGTGTACAACAATTTTAAAAATGCGTGCACCTGGTATGACGCTAATGAAAATGCCTATGTTTACTTGGTCTGCGTTTATCGCCAATGTCATTATTGTATTCGCTTTCCCAGTTTTAACAGTTGCATTAATTATGGGTACAACAGACCGATTATTTGGAACACAATTCTTTACTACTGATAACGGTGGTATGGATATGCTTTGGGCTAACTTCTTCTGGGTTTGGGGACACCCTGAAGTATATATCTTAATCTTACCGGCATTTGGTATTTACAGTGAAATCATTGCTACGTTCTCAAGACGTAACCTATATGGATATACATCAATGGTTGCATCAATGGTTCTGATTTCTTTACTTTCGTTCTTAGTTTGGACTCACCACTTCTTTACAATGGGTCAAGGAGCGTTAACAAACAGCATCTTCTCTATTACAACAATGGCGATTGCTGTTCCAACTGGTGTTAAAATTTTCAACTGGTTATTTACAATGTGGAAAGGTAAAATTCGTTTTACAGTCCCAATGCTTTATTCAGTAGCCTTCATTCCTTTATTTACAATTGGTGGGGTTACAGGGGTAATGCTTGCGATGTCTGCAGCAGACTATCAATATCATAATACAATGTTCTTAGTTGCTCACTTCCACAACACAATTATTCCTGGTGTAGTATTCGCTATGCTAGCTGGTTTAACTTATTACTGGCCAAAATTCTTTGGCTTCATGTTAAATGAAAAATTAGGTAAAGTAACATTCTGGTTATTAACAGTAGGTTTCGTACTTGCCTTCTTCCCAATGTATATCACTGGTTTAGACGGTCAAGCACGTCGTATGTACACTTACTCTGAATCAACTGGCTTTGGTCCATTAAACATGCTTTCATTCGTTGGTGCTGCTCTAATGGCAATCGGATTCGTTGTAATTGTTTATAACGTTTACTATAGCTTTAAAAATTCTTCTAGAGATATCGGTAGTGACCCATGGGATGCTCGCTCATTAGAATGGGCTACTCATACTCCAGTTCCAGAATACAACTTTGCTAGAACTCCACAAATCAGTTCAAGCGAATCTTTCTGGGATGCTAAGAAAAATGGACATGTATTGTTCAAAGGTGAACTTGAAGAAATTCATATGCCAAATAATAGTGGTGTACCATTTATCCTTGGTATTATTTTCTTCGTTGCAGGTTTCTCATTCATCTTCGGATTATGGGTTCCAGCAATCATCGCTTTAATTGGAGTATTCATTTGCTTAGGTCTTCGTTCTTTCGAATTAGATCACGGTCATCATATTTCTGTGAAAGAAATTAAAGAAACTGAAGAAAAACTTGGAGGTGCTAAATAATGCATATTGATAATTCGCAGCCTCTTGAGTATAGTACTCAACAAAACCAATTAAACATCTTAGGATTTTGGATTTTCTTAGGTGCTGAAATTATGCTGTTTGCTACACTTTTTACAGCATATTTCACACTAGCAGATCGTGCAGGTAGTGGACCTACATCTGCTGAAATTTTTGAAATTACACCAGTTCTTATCGAAACATTTGTATTATTAACAAGTAGTTTCACGATTGGACTTGGTGTTCATGCAATGCGTCTTGGTCGTAAAAATGCAATGATGGCATTCTTCGGAATTACATTATTACTTGGTCTAGGCTTCTTAGTTACAGAGATTCTTGAGTTTATGACTTACTACCATGAAGGTGCAACTTACCAAACTAGTGCATTTACTTCTGCTTTAATGACTACGTTAGGAACACACGGTGGTCACGTAACTTTAGGTTTATTCTGGGGAACTTTCATTATTCTTCAAGTGAAAAAACGTGGGTTAACACCTGGTACAGCGAACAAGGCATTTATCTTTTCTCTTTACTGGCATTTCTTAGATGTAGTCTGGATCTTTATCTTCAGCTTCATCTATCTGAAAGGAATGATGTAATATGAAAGAATTATTTCCTGCAAAACAGGTGATGGGCTTTGTTGCATCGTTAGTCCTTACTGTTGTCGCATTATTGGTTTATTACACTGACATGTCATTTACAGTGGGAATGACGATTTTATTGGCAACTGCCTTTATCCAAGCTTTCCTACAACTAGTTGTATTCATGCATGCTGGTGAATCTAAAGATGGTAATTCAATCTATACAAATATTCTATATGCTGTATTCATTGCAGTTGTTACAGTTTTCGGATCACTATTGATTCTATTATGGGATATGTAAGATTAGTTTAATTTTAAAAAGCAAGAACATTTTCAAATGTTCTTGCTTTTTTTTTGAAAAAATCATTAGCATTAGTGGATTTACTTTAACGGAAAATGAGTTATTGATTTGTTACTTTTATAACCTCGATATAAAATTTAATGGCACTGATGAAGTTTTCGATGCTTATATGTTCATTCGTACCATGCATTCTGTTTAAATCATCCGATGTAATCTGAACGGGAAGGAAGCGATAAGTATTATCAGCAATGCTATCATAGTGTTTGGCATCAGAACCTGCAAACATTAAATAGGGTGCAATGATTGTATCGTTATAGACATTTCTTGCAGCTTGTTGAATTGCTTTGAATTGTGGCCCATCAGTAGATGATACACTAGAAGCTTCAGAACCAGTGACTTCAACTGTAATTTCTTCATCATCGATTGTATTTACGATAAATTCTTCAACTTCTTCAAGTGAATCACCTGGCATTAATCTTAAGTTAATAGTTGCATGTGCTTCTTCTGGTAATGCATTATATTGTTCTCCTGCCTGAAAAATTGTCGGTGCAATGGTTGTTCGAATGAGGGCAGCGGTTGCGGGTTCTTGCAGTAATATTTGTTCGATTATTGGTTTAAAAAGCAATTTATTTGCAAAGACATATTTCATACCAAAACTCATTTCTGGTGCCACAAATTCAAACAAATCATTTCCTGGTCCACGTAACTCCCCATCAAATTGTGTTTCCTCTAGTTTGGAAATGGCACTTGCGATTCTTCCGATATTTGTTTGATTTTTTGGTTGAGATGAATGGCCTCCACTTCCTTGAATCGAAAGGGTTGCAGTAGCAGATCCTTTTTCTGAAATTCCAACAACCCCTACAGGTTGATTGACACCAGGTACCATATTCTCAACAATGGCACCACCTTCATCGAGAATAAAATCAAACTGTATCCCACGTTGTTTTAATGTGTCTGCTATTGCTTTTGCTCCTAGTTCCCCACCAATTTCTTCATCAAAGCCAAACATAAAATAGATATCTTTTGAAGGTTTAAATCCATCGATTAACAAATACTCTGCTGCTTCTAATATTCCTATCACGCCGATTTTATCATCTAGTGTACCACGTCCCCAAATAAATCCGTCCTTAACTGTTCCACTGAAGGCATTAAATTCCCAGTTTGATTCAGTACCACTTAGTATCGGTACAACATCATAATGACTAGTTAAGCCAATCGGTTTTTCATTAGGATTTGTACCTGACCATTTGTAAACGAGTCCGTAGTCATTAATAATTTCTAAGTCTAGTTTTTGATTAACAGTAGGGTAATGCTCCTTCAAAAAAGCAATAAAACGATCGAATTCTTGTAACTCAAACTGTTCACGATCTTGATACGAAATTGTTTTATAAGTAAGCGACTCTGAAAAATTTTTAATAGCTACTTCTTCATTTATGACAACATTGTTAGGGACTGGAGCAGGTTGTTTTGATGCTATTAAAAATGAATTCGTCAGGGTAAAACCTAGAAAAACAACTAGAAGAGCAATCAAAATTACAACTATCCTTTTAAACTTCATTTCAATTTCTCCATTCTCTAGGGTAAATTATTATATTATTATTTTTATGATTAAATTAGAAGTATATGAGAAAAGAAAAATTTATATAATAGTAATTCTTAGATTATGGTTATTAATCAAAAAGTTTTCATAATTACTATTCTAACAATGATAAAATAAAACCATTAATTTATCTGAATTTTTAGAAATAAACAATAAAAAGGTATATTTAATTCTTTCTAATCTACGAATATTATTAGGTTAAGACCTGTTACACGTTCATAATTATTTAAAGGGGAGAAATAATCGACATGGCAGAATTAAAATACGAAACAAAAAAAGTGACTACTGGAGAATTTACTAGTTTTTATTGTGAAGGTGGAGTAGGAAACAGTGAAACGATTATTTTCTTACACGGTTCTGGCCCAGTAGCGAACTCAGAATCAAACTGGAGTCGAGTATTAAATACATTAAGCGAAAAATACCACGTAATTGCTCCAGATATGATTGGATTTGGTAAAACTGAATTGCCAGAGAATACAAAGTTAACTTTTTGGGAATGGACGACTGCACGAGTTAGACAAGTTCTTGAAATTATGGACTATAACAATATAAAAACAGCAAACTTAGTTGGAAACTCAATGGGTGGAGTAGTTACATTAAATGCCTTACTTTATGATTCAAACCGCTTTGAAAAGGTTGTCTTAATGGGTAGTGGTGGAGGAGCTTCGACAGGACCAACACCTGAGATCGTTAGAATGTCTAACTTCTTTAGAGATCCGACAATTCAGGCATTTAGAAACTTAATTACTTGGTTTATGTACGATGAAACAGTTGTTAAGGATGAGTTTGAAAGTATTGTTAAAACTAGATATGAAAATATTATGCAACCTGAGGTACGTGAATTGTATCCCACTCTTTTTCCAACAATGCCTCATGAGATGACAATACCACCCAGCGCATTACGCCGAATTAAGCAACCAACTTTACTGATACATGGCTATGAAGATCGATTTGTACCAAAAGAGTCTAGTTTAGCAGTGCTAGAACATATTCCAAACGCAGAATTAGTGTTATTAAAACAATGCGGTCATTGGGTTCAAATTGAAAAATTCGATCGCTTTATTCAGTTAGTAGAACAATTTATTGGTACACAAAAAGAAGTACAACTAACAAAATAGGGTTGGGAAAAAAAGAAAGCCATGGATAGTTGTTGATCTGGAATTTTGTTGCACTCATAGTAAACGCCTTCACAACTCCTGCCACACCTTAGCATAGTAAGAATTCTTGAATTAATGTTAATGAACTTTCAGTTAAAGTTAAAAAGCGTGTGGAAATTAATGTATGAAGTTTGTAGGCATATTTAATAATTTTATTTACAACTTTTTTCTATTTTTTTATACAATTTAGAGTTTATTTTCTAAGCTCAATATATAGAGAGAGAAGAGACATCTGTAAGGCGTTTATGCTTTTGGATGTCTCTTTTTTTGTTTATAGATGGATGACGACCATTTTTTCAAAAATGAAAACGCTTTATTTTTTTGGAATATGTGAGTTGTCGTTTTCATAATGTATTGTAACTGAGTATTCTAAAAAATTGTGAACATTGTTTAACAATTATGTACTCAAATAATTTAAAAACAAGGAGTGTTTTAAATGGATTTTACATTAACTGAAGAACAAAGAATGATTCAAAAAACAGTTAGAGACTTTGTAAATAAAGAACTAAAACCTTTAGAGCCGGAAGTATTAAAAAATGAAAGAGAAGGTAGACCTGGTATCTCCACAGAGAAAGTAAAGGAATTAAGAGAAAAAGCAAAAGCGATAGGGTTCTGGGGTATCAATACTCCTGAAGAATATGGTGGAGCAAATTTAGGACCTATCATGTCCGTGTTAATTGCGATGGAATTAGGAAGAACCTATGTACCGTTCAATTTTGGAGGATCTGCTGATAATATTCTTTATTTATGTAATGAAGAACAAAAACAGAAGTATTTAATACCTACGATCAACGGTGAAAGACGTTCTTGCTTTGCTTTAACTGAACCGGGTGCAGGATCGGATGCAAGAAGTATCCAAATGCAGGCTGTAAAAGATGGTGATCATTGGGTATTAAATGGTGAGAAAGTATTTATTACAAATGGTAACGAAGCAGATTTCACGATGGTTTTCGCAGTAACTGATAAAGAAAAGGGTGCCAATGGTGGAGTAACTTGCTTCCTTGTTGATAGAGAGATGGGGTGGAAGTCGGAGTACATCCATACAATGGGCGAATGGGGACCAGCGTCATTAGTATTCGATAATGTGCGTGTACCTGAAGAAAATATTTTAGGGGAACTTGGTCAAGGGTTTAACTTAGGTATGCAATGGATTGGTCAAGGACGATATATGATTCCTGCAGGTGCAGTCGGTGCTGCTGAACGCTTACTACAAATGGCCATCGACTATTCAAAAACTCGCTCTACTTTTGGAAAACCTATTGCAGAACGTCAAGCAATTCAATGGATGATTGCAGATTCAGCTGTTGAAATCGAAGCAGCGAAATGGATCGTATTGAGAGCTGCATGGATGGCTGAAAACGGTATGGACGCTCGCCATCAATCGTCAATGGCAAAATTAAATGGTGGAATTATGGCAAACCAAGTTGTCGATCGTGTACTTCAAATCCATGGTGGTATGGGTTATACAAAAGAATTACCAATCGAACGTTGGTATAGAGAATTAAGACTTTATCGCATTTTCGAAGGTACAGATGAAATTCAACGTCGTACAATTGCACGTAATCTATTAAAAGGGCATGCAAAAGTAGGAGAGTTACTATAATTTTATCCTTCAATTAGTTCTTTCTACAACATACTATCTAGTCAGTTATTATGCTGTAATAATACTAACCGGTTAGTTATGAACTGTATGTCTAGGTGAATATATAGTTTCCCAAAGTTAAATTAACCCGCTGAAAGGGGCACGAACATGAAATCGGATAGAATAGCGGCCATTGTTGGTGTTGCCGAGTCTGATCTCGGCAAAACCCCCGGTAAAAATGTGTTACAACTACAAGCCCAAGCAGCCAAATTAGCATTAGAGGATGCGGGATTAACGAAAGACGATATCGATGCCGTGTTCACAGCAGGAAATTGGGCATGGGCCCCAAACTTAATGTTAGCCGAATATTTAGGAATCCAACCTAAGTATACCGATTCAACGAATATTGGAGGTTCATCCTTTGAAGCTCATGTCGGGCATGCTGTAGCAGGTATTCAAGCTGGATTATTTGAGGTAGCATTAATCACCTATGGAAGTACAAACAGATCTAGTCCATCTAATTCAAGTTATAAGTCTGCACTTACGGCTCAATATGAATTGCCTTATGGGCTACCGACACCTGTAGGAGCTTATGCTTTAGCTGCAATGAGACATATGCATCAATACGGAACCACATCAGAACAGTTGGCAGAAATTGCAGTTGCAACGAGAAAATGGGCGGCCTTAAATGAAAGGGCTTACATGAGAGAAGAAATTAGCATAGAGGATGTGCTAAATTCGCGAAAAGTTGCAGAGCCATTGCATTTATTAGACTGCTGTCTAGTTACGGATGGTGGTGGTGCGGTGATTGTTGCTTCTAGTAATGTTGCATCAAAGCTCAACAAAAAGCCTGTATGGATATTAGGTCATGGGGAATCGCATTCCCATAATACCATTGTGAATATGCCTGATTTTACGGCAACAAGTGCACGTGAATCCGGCAAGAGAGCATTTGAAATGGCAGGTATTCGTCATCATGAAATTGATGTAGCGGAAATCTATGATTCTTTCACGATTACTGTATTACTTACACTTGAATCACTAGGCTTTTGTAAACCTGGTGAGGGTGGTGCATTTGTGAGCGGTCAACGAACAGCTCCAGGGGGAGATTTCCCAATGAACACAAATGGAGGGGGATTATCCTACTGCCATCCTGGGATGTATGGGATTTTCTTATTGATTGAGGCTACACGTCAATTAAGAGGAGAATGCAGTGCTCGTCAAGTAGAGAATGCTAAGCTCGCATTAGTACACGGTACAGGTGGAGTGCTTTCTTCCACGTCAACTGTAATTTTGGGGAGGGATTAAATGTTAAAGGATCTGATTCACTCTTCCATTGATGACGAATCAAAACCATACTGGGATGGATTAAAAGAAGAAAAGCTTTTGATTCAATATTGTGATGATTGTCAGCAACATATCTTTTATCCACGAACGATTTGCCCGCATTGTTTTTCTGAGAAAATTAAATGGCAGGAGTCTTGTGGAACTGGGAAAATCTATAGCTATACTGTTGTGCATCAGGCATTTGGACCTTTTAAAAGTGAAGCTCCATTTGTTGTAGGCATCATAGAACTTGACGAGGGTGTAAGAATGATGAGCAGAATACTTGCCGACAAGGATCAAATTGCTATTGATCAACGGGTCTCTGTAATTTTTTCAAAAGTCGAAGATGAAGTTGTTCTTCCATATTTTCAAGTAATAGAATGACTCGAAATAAATAGAAAGTAAAAATCACAAAACGGAAGACTATATCCTCTTCCGTTTGTTTAGAAAAAGGGAATGAAATTAAAATTTCTCATATTAGAAATAAGAAAAGTGTCTTGTTGTACGTGCTAGCTCCTTTAAAACTCATTTTTGGGGCCTTTCTATCGGAGCTAGCGAGCACCTTTCTCTTTTCTAAAAAAAGTGAAAGAAGATGAATAGTTATGATGGATAGGAAGGCGTTCTTTTTACTAGGATTCATAATGTTTTTAACGATGACAGGTTATGGAATAGTACTTCCTACATTGCCATTTTTAGCAGAAGACTTAAACCTTACATCAGTTCAAATGTCATCATTAATCATTGTCTGGGCAATAGCTCAGATGATTACTTCGCCAATCTGGGGGCGTTTGGCTGACAAAATAGGAAGAAAACCCGTGTTAATGATGGGGGTACTCGGATTTTCTATAGCCTTCCTATTGTTAATTTTTGCTCAAAGTTATTGGCAATTATTATTAGTAAGGTTAATAGGGGCAGCAATCTCTTCTGGTGCTCATCCTGCTGCTTTTTCAATGGTGGCAGATCAAACTAATAAAGAGTTTAGAAATGATGCCATAGCGAAAATGGGTGCAGTGAATGGTCTAGGCTTTTTATGTGGTCCTGCTATCGGTGGTATATTTTCTCCATTAGGAGTTACTGTACCTTTCATCATTGCAGGCTTGCTAGCATTGGTTACACTACCATTTGCTCACTTTTACATTCACGATAAAAAGATTGAAGAAAATTTAGAAAAGATTAGCGTATCTTCCTCAAATAAAGAAACCATCTCATTTTGGAAATCATTATTAATGGTTACAAAAACCGGGTACTGGAACCATTATACAATTATTCTCGGATTATCTATTGCGGCCTCAAGTTTCTTTGGTTTACTCGGTTATTTTATGATTGAAAGATTTGAGGCTACACCAATATTTGTTAGCCTTGCATTTAGCGCTCAAGCTGGTATCTCTGTCGTCGTACAATTCTTTTTACTTAAGAAATGCAACGATATATGGGATGAAGATACTATTACGAAAATAGGTTTAGTCATTACAACAATTGGTTATTGCTTCATCAGTTTTGCACCATTTATTTGGATAGCTATTTTTGGCTGTGTACTAACTGGTTTAGGTCAGTCATTGGTCCGACCAACCACAATCGCCATGCTATCAAAACGTGAAGAGATGGGGCAAGGTATTACCATGGGATTACAAAATTCAATGGATAGTTTAGGAAGAGTATTAGGACCACTTTGGGGTGGATGGGTATTCATATTCCTAGCGTCAGCTCCATTTATAACTTCCGCAATAATAACGGCACTTCTGATTGGCGTAGCATATTTCACTGCTTATCAGCAAAAAGTTAAAATTCCTCTAACTGACCAAAAAGACACTAGTAACTCATAATTAGCTAAAGTTGGCTCCTTAAAATGAAAGCGTTTTTATATAAAATTCTTACTATGAAAATAGTAAATGAAATTAGGAGGATAACATGCTATTAACTGAATTATTGGGTGAAAATATTGAAAAGTTTGGTGAGTATGATCTTCTTTACTACAATGATAAATCTTATACAAATCGTGAGACGGAAATTATTTGTAAAAAAGTATCAAGTCTGGTTCACTCTCTCGGAGTAGAAAAAGGAGATCGGGTACTAATTTGCATGCCGAATTGTCCAGAAGTAATATTCTCCTACCAAGGAGTTTTAGGAGTAGGTGGAATTATTGTTCCTGTTATGTACCTACTACATGAAAATGAAATTAATTTTATTTTAAAGAATTCTGAAGCGAAAGTGGTTATTACATCATCCGATCTTTTAGACAAAATTAATGGAGCAACAAAAGATTTGGATGTAAAACCAAAAATAATTTCTATCGACCAACCAAATGAAACTAATCTACCTGAAGGACTCGATGTCATTGTGTGGGATAAGGCACTTTCCAATATGCCACTCTATGATAATTCAACACTGGAAATGGAAGAATCAGATGTAGCAGTTATACTATATACCTCTGGAACAACTGGTGCGCCAAAAGGTGTTATGCTCACACATAAAAACCTATATTCCAATTCAATGTCAGGAGTAGCTCTCAGGGAAGAAGATGATACGAGAGGAACTACTATTGGGGTACTTCCTTTAGCACATATCTATGGATTTGGAATTATGAACGGGATGCTCTTACTTGGAAGTTCGGTTGTAATCTTCTCTAAATTCGAGGCGGAAGAAATATTCAAAGTGATCGAAAAGTATCAAGTAAAATCATTTGCTGCTGTTCCTGCAATGGTTCATGCAATGCTATACGATCCGAACGCTGAGAAGTATGATTTGTCGAGTTTAGAAACAGTTGGTTCTGGGTCAGCAGCTTTAGCGGTTAGCTTACGACAAAAATTTAAAGAGAAGTTTGGAGCAGAAGTACGAGATGCTTATGGACTTTCCGAAGCATCCCCAGGTGTAGCTGGTCAACGTAATAATATGCCAATTAAAGAGGGTTCTGTAGGAATACCGATGCCAGGAGTCTCTATCAAAATTGTCAACGAACAAGGTCAAGAAGTACCAGTTGGTGAAGTTGGTGAATTATTAGTTCAAGGTGATAATGTCACACCAGGTTATTATAAAAATGAAGAAGCAACAAAAAAGGCTTTAGTCAACGGTTGGCTTCATACAGGTGATATGGCAAAGGTCGATGAAGATGGCTATTTATATATAGTGGATCGTAAAAAAGATTTAATCATTCGAGGTGGATTTAATGTATATCCACGTGATCTAGAAGAATTATTAGTCAAACATGAGGCTGTTCTTGAGGCAGCAGTAATTGGTATTGCTTCTGAAAGAATGGGTGAGGAAATTCTTGCTTGTATAGTTAAAAAACCTGAAGCCATTGTAAGTGAACAAGAACTCATTCAATACTGTCAAAAAAATCTAGCAAAATATAAAACACCTCGACATGTTGAGTTTATCGATGAACTTCCTAGAAATGGTGTAGGAAAGATTTTGAAAACAAAGCTAAGAGAGAGATATGCAAGCCTTACTCTAGAATAAGTAGAAAGAAATACATTCGAAAGGGGGAATTTGATTGGCTGAGAACTCTAATACACTTTTAAAAGTGGAAGAGATGAAAACTGTTTTCAAAACTAGAGCGGGCAATTTAGAGGCCGTTGATGGTGTATCTTTTAGTATATCAAAAGGAGAAACAGTTGCGATAGTGGGAGAATCAGGATCTGGAAAAAGTGTTTCTGCACTATCTATTTTAAGATTATTAGATAGTAATGGAGAAGTAACTTCAGGAAAAATCTTATTTAATGATCTGAATTTGAAGGATTTAAGTGCAGAAGAGATCCGAAAGATTCGGGGAAATGAGATTGCGATGATCTTTCAAGATCCAATGACATGTTTGGATCCTGTTTACACCATTGGTGATCAGATTATCGAGACCATTAAAATCCATGAAGACTTAAGTAAACAAGAACTACGAGAAAGAGCTCTTGAATTATTAAAGCTAGTTGGTCTGCCTGATCCAGAGAGTAGAATTGATGCCTATCCTCATCAACTTTCCGGGGGGCAAAGACAAAGGGTAATGATTGCCATTGCACTTGCATGCAGACCTAACTTAATTATTGCAGATGAGCCAACTACGGCTCTTGATGTAACGGTTCAAGCTCAGATAATGGAATTATTAAAAGATTTACAATCACAGTTTGGTACGGCGATTATTCTAGTAACTCATGATTTAGGAGTTGTAGCTGAAATGGCTGATAAAGTGGTTGTAGTCTATGCAGGCCAGGTAGTTGAACAGTCAGATGTTAAGGAGTTATTCCAGAAACCACAACATCCTTATACTGAGGCACTAATGAGGAGTATTCCTAAAATAGATACGGACAAAAATCGGAGACTACTTACGATAAAAGGGAATGTGCCAAGTTTAAGAGAAATTCCATCAGGCTGCCGTTTCCATCCAAGATGTCCTTTAGCTACAGAAAAATGTAAAAGTGAAGAGCCACCACTCTTTGAGGTAGCCGAAAATCGAGTGAGCAAGTGTTGGATTGCTGATTCGAGTATACAAGATAAAAGGAAAGTCCCTACATTAATTGAAGAACCAGATTCAAACTTCGAAGTAAATGAACATCTTGTAAACAAACAGTTGCTCTTAGATGTAAACAACCTACAAAAACATTTCCCAATTACAAAAGGAGTTTTATCCAGAACTGTTGGTCATGTAAAGGCAGTAGATGGAGTATCTCTTAATATCCATAAAGGTGAAGTTCTAGGACTTGTTGGAGAATCAGGCTGTGGGAAATCAACAGTTGGACGCTTAATAACAGGGCTAATCGAATCAACTAATGGGGATGTCAGTTTTGACGGTAAACAATTATCAAGTGCAAATCGAAAAGATAAAAAAGCGATAAGAAAACGAATTCAATTTGTTTTCCAAGACCCTTATAGTTCGTTAAATCCAAGAATGACGATATTAGATATTATTGGTGAACCTTTAGAAGTTCATAATTTAGCAAAAGGAAATACGAAACGTCAACGGGTAGGAGAACTGCTTGAAATAGTTGGATTATCTAAAAATGATATGCATAAATTTCCACACCAATTCTCTGGCGGACAACGACAAAGAATTGGAATTGCTAGAGCCTTGGCAACCGAACCGGATCTCTTGATCTGTGATGAAGCTGTATCGGCATTAGATGTTTCCGTTCAAGCACAAATATTAAATCTATTAAAAGATCTTCAATTAAAAATGGGATTATCTTATTTATTCATCTCTCATGATTTGAATGTAGTTAAATACATTTCCGATCGAATTGCAGTGATGTATCTAGGTGAAATTGTTGAAGTAACGGATTCTGATACGTTGTTTAAGGAGCCTTTACACCCTTATTCTCAAGCATTGATTTCAGCAGTGCCAATTCCGAATCCAGTTATCCAACCAGATCGAATAATATTAAAAGGAGAAGTACCAAGTCCTTCTAACCCACCATCAGGTTGCAAATTCCATACTCGATGTCCAGCAGCTATGGATATTTGTAAGCAACAAAAACCTGAATTAAAAGCCATTTCTAATGTTCATACAGTTTCATGTCATCTCTATGGAGAGGAGCAAAAGGCATGATTGAATATATCGCTAGACGTTTAATATTCGGAATATTCGTACTACTAATTATGACTACATTTATTTTTATCATCATGAGAGCAGTTCCTGGTGATGTTGTCACACTCCAATTAGCTAATTCAGGAGCAACACCTGAGCAAATGGATGCATTGAAGGCTGAAATGGGGCTCGATAAAAGTGTAATATGGCAACTTGTAGATTGGTTATCGAATGCCGTACAAGGTGATCTTGGAAATTCACTTTGGTCAGGTCAACAAGTTTCAGAGATTATTTTAACTAGATTGCCAGTAACCATACAATTGGCAGTATTATCAATCGTTTTAGCTATCATCATTGGAATACCAATTGGGGTTATTTCTGCAGTTAAACAGAATTCCTTTACTGACCACTTCTTAAAGGTAATTTCAATAGGTGGCTTATCGATTCCTAATTTCTGGTTAGCGCTCATTTTACTAACGGGTTTATCTTTAGTTTTAAACTGGATACCGCCGTTAGGTTATCAATCCTTTGTAGATAATCCCTTAGTAAATATGCAACAAATGTTTTTACCAGCAATTTGTTTAGCTATCACGCTTAGTGCGAGTATTGTACGTATGACAAGGTCTGCTGTCCTTGAAGTATTGCATTCTGAGTTTATCAGAACAGTACGTGCGAAGGGTGCAAAAGAAGGTGTTGTAATATTCAGACACGCTCTTAGAAACTCTTTAGTATCTGTTATTACTTTGATTGGTTTACAAATTGGTTATTTGCTTGGTGGAACAGTAGTACTTGAATCGATTTTTGCTCTTCCAGGGTTAGGAAGCTTGATTTTTGAATCTGTATTAATAAGGGATTATCCAATTGTACAATCGACTGTATTGGTGTTTGGTGCGATGTTTTTATTAGTTAATTTACTTGTTGATATTATGTATGGCTGGGTAGATCCACGAATTAGAGCAAAATAAAAAAGTGTATTATTATTCTTGTTTCAAGAAAAGGAAGTGATTCGCATGTCCCAAATTCAATTAGACTCTGAATTGCCAAACGAGAGGATAAAGGCGGGAAAAAATTTGCATTTCAGTAAATTCAAACAGGACTGCAAGCGCTTTATCATCACTCAAAAAATTGGTTTTGTGTCTCTTTTAATCATCCTAGTTGTGGTAGCGGTTGCAATCGCTGCCCCAATCATTGCACCTTATGACCCTATAAGTCAGGATCGTGCTGCTTTTCTAGCAGCACCAACTGCAGAGCATTTGATGGGAACAGATGACTTAGGTCGAGATGTATTCAGTCGACTTGTATATGGTTCTCAAATCTCGCTAATAGTTGGAATTGTAACAGTAGTTATTTCTATCATATTAGGAACTTTGATTGGTATGATATCAGGTTTCTTTGGTGGTATTGTTGACATGATTATTCAACGTATTATGGACGCTGTAATGTCTATCCCAGCATTAATTTTAGCATTATTTATCGCAGCATTATTAGGACCTGCAATCCAAAATGTAATTATCGCGCTAGTCATAATTGAGGTACCTCGTTTTGCAAGGATTGTTCGGGGGGAAATGCTGAGAATCCGTGAATCCAATTATGTAGAAGCATCTCGTTCTGTAGGGGCAAGCTCATTCAGAATTATTATGAAGCATGGTTTACCCAATATGATGGCTCCTATTATTGTTATGGCAAGTCTTGCCTTTGGTCAAACCATTATTGCAGAAGCTTCACTTAGTTTTCTTGGAATTGGAACACCACCACCCAATCCATCTTGGGGATTAATGCTTAGTGATGCGAGTATGTACATGGAAAGTGCTCCTTGGCTCGTTCTTTTCCCAGGATTAGCTTTAAGTATATTGGTTTTGGCTTTTAACCTATTTGGAGATGCGTTACGTGATTTCCTTGATCCAAAGATGTCTTAAAGACTTAAAAGAGATTGCTATTTCATAGGAGGAAATGGTTATGGATAAAAAGTTGAAATCAATTGGAAGCCTAATACTATTGGGATTGTTAATACTGCTAATAAGTGCATGCTCTTCAGATACAAAAAACAATGAATCGTCATCAGAAAGTGCTGCAGCGGAGAGTACAGGCAAAGGATCATCAGAACCTAAAAGTGGTGGAACGTATACGATTCTATCGCCTGCAGATCCAGATATGTTAGACCCTCATAAACAATCATCAATTTATACTCATATGTTGGCAGGTCTAGTGTATAACAAGCTAGTTGCTTATGAAACAGGTCCAGGAGTGGATTACACAGATTATAATGTGGTTCCGGATCTTGCAGAGCGCTGGGAGATTTCTGAGGACGGAACAGAGTACAAATTCTTCTTAAGAGAGGCGTACTGGCACGACAAAGCACCGGTAAATGGCAGACAGGTTACAGCAGAAGATGTTGTAGCAACGATGGAAAGAATTATTAATTTACCAGGTCACCAAGCAGCGATTCTTTCAGAAGTAGAAAGTATCGTGGCAGAAGATTCACAAACAGTAGTCTTTAAATTAAAACAACCGTTTGCACCATTTTTAAACTTTATGGCAAACCATTTTATGTGGATTTTACCGAAAGAGGCAGTGGAAGGGAAAGTAGATTTAGCGACTGATGCTATTGGAACAGGTCCATTTGTTTTAGATAAATGGGAAGATAATGTGCAGGCAACATATTCAAAAAATCCAAACTACTATGAAAAAGGAAAGCCGTATCTAGACAAAGTGATCTATAAAGTCGTTCCAGATCAAGCATCTCGTATTGCTGCGTTTAGAACAGGCCAAGCGGATTCTATTGGTGGCTTAGCACCAGAGCAGCTTGCTCAGCTTCAAAAAACAAACCCAGATACTAAGATTTTTGAAGCACTGTTTGCAACTCAGGAACAATTATATATGAATATGGAAAGAGAACCATTTAATGATCTTAAGGTTCGAAAAGCAATTAGTATGGCGGTAGATCGTCAATCAATGGTAGATGCAATTTATGGTGGTGGTGAAATTAGTTCACCAGTCAATCCTTCGTTAGGTGATTGGGCATTACCTTTAGAAGAAAGAAAAGAGTTACTACCATATAACCCTGAGGAAGCTAAAAAACTACTTGCTGAAGCTGGGTATCCAAATGGTTTCGATACTAAGATGATCGTGACGAATGGATACGGTGAACAATTAGTACGTGTCGCTCAATGGGTTGCAGAAGATTTAAGAAATATTGGTATTAATGCTGAAATTGAAATCGTTGAATATGCTACTTACTTCTCAGAAAGATGGCCAAATGTAGATTATGATATGGGGGTAGGCTATCAAACTTATTTCCAAGAGCCAGATGAGTGGCTACGTACACAGCTTCATACGGATGGTGCGCGAAATTGGTATAACATTAGCGATCCAGAACTTGATAAGATGCTTGACAAGCAAAGACTTATCCTAGATGTGAATGAAAGAAAAGAATATGTTTATAATATTCAACGCTATGTATTAGAAAATTTAGCAAATCCATTACCACTTACGACTTATTATACTAAAACACCAGTACATGACTTTGTTAAAGATTTGTATCCACATGCTTCTTATGGATATGGCTATTTAAGGGATGTTTGGTTAGATAAATAAAAGACTAAGAAGCTAACATTTTATGAATGGTATACGAATCTTAAAAACTAATCGTCTCATGAAAGGTATGTGAGAAAAATTCCTATAAAAGAAGGATTGAGTGCTTTGCAAAGAATAGAAAGATTGGAGTTAACAACCAACTTTCCAATTGGTCCAGTCAACTCATATCTCGTGTTTGGAGAGAAATTAACCCTTATAGACGCTGGTCTAAAAATTAAACAAGGCTGGGATGACTTAAATAACGGCCTCCATCGATTAGGTGTGGAACTATCTGATCTAGAGCAAATTGTATTAACCCATCACCATAATGATCATACAGGTCTAGTCGATTGGATTTTGGAGAAAAACCCCTCCATAAAGATTTTATCTCATAAGGATACTGAAAGGATCCTAAAGGATAAACATTATCTAGAATGGAGCTCAGAATTTTTTTACAACCTATATATTGAATTCGGTTTGACAGAAGAATTGGCCACTAAGTGGTCTAATAGAAAAGGACACCACCATGATTATTTCCAAACTGCTACTGTAGATGAAGTATTAAAGGAAGGAGATTTTGTGCCAGGTTTACCTTCCTTTCAAGTGATCGAAACTCAAGGGCATTCACAGGATCATATTTCTCTTTATAGCGCGGAAGAACAACTATTAATATGTGGAGACCATATTATCAAGGGAGTTCACGGGGGAATGTTTTTAGATGCACCTTTCCAAGGACATGAACGTGCAAAACCGTTAATTCAATACCTAACGAATTTAGAGAAATGCAGAAAACTTCCTGCCAAATTGACTTTTTCTGGGCATGGTCCAATTATTGAGGATTTAAATGCAGCAATAGACGGACATATAAGCAATATAGAAAATCGGGTAAATCGCGTAATCAATACGCTAAAAAAGGCAAATGGAGTTGCAACAGGATTTGAAATTATTCAAGACATGTATCGAGGTAGGTATGAGAATGCGCTCATTACATTTGTGTTTGAAATTGTCAGCGTACTAGATCTATTACAAGAACGAAATATTATCGTTGCGGAAAAACAAAATGGCGTGTTTAAGTATCGTCTAGTTAATAGTTAATGAGAAGTTAATGGAATCTATTATTTAATGATCAGAAAATATTTCGTTTGATAGAATATTTCTATAAATCTACTAATAGAATGTTAAGAAATAATTTTAGTATAAGAGTTAGGGGGAATTTATTTTGACTAAAAGATTTGATAATAGAGTTGCATTTATCACAGGTGGTAGCCGTGGGATAGGGAAAAGTATTGCAGAGACTTTTGCTGTGGAAGGTGCAAAAATCGCCATTATTGACATAAATGAAGAAGCTCTACAAAATGTACAGTCTGAATTTAAAGAAAAAGGGTTCGATATTTTAGCTCTCCAGGCGAATGTTGTCAATTCAGATGAAGTAGAAGCAGCGATGGAACAAGTTGTGAAAGAATATGGCTCAATTGACATTTTAGTTAATAATGCGGGCATAATCCGTGATAACTTGCTCTTTAAAATGACTGCTAATGACTGGGATCAGGTCATTGATGTTCATTTGAAAGGCGCTTTCAATACAACACGTGCAGCACAAAAATATATGGTTCAACAGAAGTATGGAAGAATTATTAACATTTCTTCAACTTCAGCATTAGGGAACGTGGGGCAAGCAAATTATTCAACGGTAAAAGCTGGTTTACAAGGCTTGACAAAAACATTAGCGAAAGAGCTAGGTAAGTTTGGTATTACAGCAAACTCAGTTGCACCTGGCTTCATTGAAACAGATATGACAAAGGCAACTGCTGAACGAGTAGGTGTACCTTTTGAAGATTTCTTAAAAGCAGGTGCTAGTAGAATTCCAGTTGGCAGAACTGGTAAGCCAAGCGATATTGCCAATGCAGTTGCATTCTTTGCAGATGAAAACTCTTCATTTGTAAGCGGTCAAGTACTTTATGTAGCTGGAGGACCGACAAACTAATAGCGAGGAGATGATATTTTGTATAGCGAATATATTGGTCTCACTTCAAACAAAGTGAAAAGTGTAGTTGAAAGAGAACTTGTAAGAAGATTTGCAGAATCCATTGGCGATAATCATCCCATTTATACGGATGAAAACATTGGGAAACAATCAAGATACGGGGCAAATATAGCTCCTCCTACATTTCCTAGAGTGCTAAGATCCGGAACAATCGAAGGGCTTAAATTACCGTTAAAAGGATTAATACATGGTGAACAAATCTATCATTATGAGCGACCTCTTTTAGTAGGAGAAGAAGTCATTTGTTACTCAAAAATAGAAGATTACTATGAAAAAGAGGGAAGCACTGGGAAAATGGGCTTCTTGAAAATGAAAAGATACGGAGAAGATAACGATGGTCGATTAATCTTTACAGAAGAATCGATTACGATCATTACAGAAACAGTAAGGAGGTCCTTGAACGTATGACGGTTTTAGCAGAGATAAGCAAAGGAGAAACGCTAGAAACGACACTAAATCCAGTATCGAGAATGGATTTAATCAAGTACTCGGGGTCTTCAGGGGATTTTAATCCAATTCATACCATCGATGAGGAAGCTAAAAAAGCAGGTTTACCAGGGATTATAGCCCATGGTATGTGGACGATGGGGAATCTTTCTAAGCTTTTTACTCCTTATTATGAAGAAGGTTTTATAAAAGACTATAACATTCGTTTCTCAGGAATGGTGTTTTTAGGTGATGTTGTAACACTAAAGGCAGAGGTTGTAGATAAAGTCGATCAATCTCTTATCTTTGAAGTGAGAGCAACTAACCAACACCAAAAAGATGTGGTTAAGGGAAAAGTCATATTTGAACTTTATTAATGAGAAAGGGTTTGTCTCAATTTAAACAAGATGTGAGGCAAACCCTTTCCATCTAAAATAAAACTATGAGGTGAATTACTATGAAAAGAGATGCTGTGATCGTATCAGCTGTCCGTACAGCAATTGGAAAACAAGGTGGCGCATTAGCAAGTATTCCGGCGCATTTATATGGTGGGGAAGTTATTAAAGAAGCTGTTAATCGAGTGAATTTAAATCCTGAACTGATAGATGATGTTATCTTAGGAAATGTGTTGAGTGGTGGTGGGAATGTTGCCAGATTGACTGCTTTGCAGGGAGGTTTATCTGTTAATATACCTGGTTTAACGATTGATAGACAATGTGGTTCAGGCATTAATGCAGTTGCATTAGCAGCTCAAGCAATAGAATCAGGTGCAGGAGATATTTATGTAGCTGGCGGTATTGAGAGCATGAGCCGTGCACCATATCAGTATGAACGCCCTGAGCAAGCATATAGTTCAATGCCACCAAGATATCGTAAAACGTTACTTGCTCCTGAAGAAATCGGCAACCCAGCAATGGGGACTACGGCCGAAAATCTAGCAAAAAAATATGAGATTTCTAGATTGGAACAAGATGAATATTCCTTAAGAAGTCAACAAAGAATGGCGAGAGCAATTGAAGAAGGTCGTTTTGATGAGCAAATTGTTCCAATTAGTATCCCAGTCCGTAAAGGAGAGCCAATTATTTTTAACAAAGACGAGCATCCTCGTCCAAATACAACATTAGCTGCCTTAGCAAAACTAGCTCCTGCATTTGAAAGAGATGGCACTGTGACAGCTGGAAGTAGCTCTGGACTAAATGATGCAGCATCCGCTTTAGTTATCATGTCTCGAGAAAAGGCTGAAGAATTAGGTATTCAACCATTAGCAACGATTAAAGGATCAACAGTTGCTGGAGTTGACCCAAATATTATGGGAATAGGACCAGTTCCGGCGACGAAGAAATTAATGGAAAAGTTAAACCTATCTTTATCCGATATGGACATCATTGAATTAAACGAGGCATTTGCTTCACAAGTCATTGCTTGTGATCGAGAATTGCAATTTGATCCAGAAAAACTAAATGTTAATGGTGGTGCGATTGCACATGGACATCCATTAGGTGCGACGGGGGCCATTTTAATAACAAAAGCTGTATATGAGTTAAAACGATCAGCAGGTAAGTATGCTTTAATTACAGCTTGCATTGGTGGAGGACAAGGAATTTCTTTAGTAATAGAAAGGGAGTCGAATTAACAATGTAATGAAATTTAACTTTTGAGGAGACAATATTATGCGAGGAAGAATTATAAAAGAAAGTATAGACCTTTTTGATAAAAAAGGATTTAGTAAAACTTCCATACAAGATATTGTTGATACGATAGGTGTAACAAAGGGGACTTTTTATTATTATTTCAAAAGTAAGCAAGAATTATTAATGGATATTCATTTAAATTATATTAAAGAGCTTTTAAATGAACAGGAAATTATCTTAAATGATGAGTACATTAGCTGCAAAGAGAAAATGCAAAAGCTTATCTATTTAATCATCAAGAATATAAAAGTGCATGGAAAGAGTGCACGAGTATTTTCAAGAGAGGTTCGACATCTCGATGAAAAACAATTGAAGTTAGTAAATAGGTATAGAAAGGAATTTCGAATAAACCTACAAAGGCTAATTGCGGAAGGCATTGAAAAAGGCGAATTCAGGGAAGATATTAAAAGTGAGATTGTGATCTTTGGTATCCTAGGAATGGTTAACCGATCCTATGATTGGTATAACCCTGAAGGAGTAGTGTCTGAAGAGGAACTTGTTAGCATCTATATGGATTTTATTTTAAATGGAATAAAAAAAGTTACAAATAGCGCATGATAGTATTGATTAAATCATTAGATTAATAGCATATGTATTAGGAGAATTATGAAAATAATCCAAAAACACTTTCAATTTATTGAACCTTTTGAGCCACTAGAAAACGTACAAAATATCATTGTTCATCATACTTCAAGAAAACATATGACTGCTGAAGAATGTCATGAATTTCATCAAAAAAAGCGCGGTTGGAGCGGTATAGGTTATAACTATTTCATTGAAAAAAGTGGGGAGATTATAGAGGGTAGAGGTCAACATATGGGTGCCCATGCCTATGGATATAATCGAACTTCGATAGGTATTTGCATGACTGGGGATTTTGATATCGAACTACCTACAAACGAACAGTGGACATCTTTACTTTGGTTAAGTGGTTATATGATGAAATTATATAATTTGCAACCAGATCAAGTGCTAGGCCACCGGGAATTGGATGGTGTAAAAAAAACCTGCCCAGGACGATTAATTAATATGGATGAGGTACGACAACAAGTAAGAGAATATATTCAAAAATAGCTCGTCAGCCAAAAATGCTGACGAGCTTTTATACATAATTCAGCGTTCTTTTTGTTATTTATTGTGGATATAAGAGGAATTAATACGAAATTTATAGAAATATGTATTATGGGCAAGTTGGTTCGAAGGACAACGTGAATAGAGATAAAGGAGATGATGTTTTGAAAAAGGGAAATCTTATTGCTTTTATTTTATTTATACTTCTTCTATTAGTTGGATACTTTTATTCACAACATCCAATTTTAGAGGAAAAAGCATTGATGAGCATATTTCAGACATAGTGTCATTTATGATAATTTTTATAAAAAATTATATAATGTAAAGTTCAGATTGAATAATTTATTTAACGAATAATAATGCTGAAACCTCACATAATAATTCCAAATCAGTTTGGAGGTAATTTCAGTGAAAAAATTATGGTATTTACCGTTACTATTAATGCTCCTTTTATCTTTAGTTGCTTGTAATACAGATGATAATAATGCATCAGAGACAAGCGAAAATGTCAATGACACAACGGAAGTAATTGAAGATGATCTAGAAGAGGTTCAAGAGAAATCCATGAGAGAAGATAGTCAAATGAATAATAATTCAACAACGAATCATGAATTAGACGGTGAATCAGGAAATACTACTGGCGAAAACTCGAAACAAACGCCACCGCCAAGTAGTGATGTTGGTGGAGAAGGCGTTACAGAACAAGGACAAAACACTGATGCAAACACTATAGCTGACTAAGTATAGAAAAAACCGACCTCATCGGGGGTCGGTATTTTTTTTGTATTTTTTTATTTGAAAATGCTCCATTTCATCACGATTTATATAAATTATGGTTTTTTGCTAATTTTTTTGGATTAAAAAGTATTAAAAAACAATTTTGATACAAAATACTGATGAACTATATTTTTATCTACTTTTATTAATGTACTAAATGGTTTAACAATTCAAAAGAGTTTATGAGGAGGTAGCTTTATGGCAGATCAAGATAAAAAGGATCAAATATTAGATAAACGTACTTCAAGACGTTCATTTCTTAAAAATTCAGGTTTAACAGTTGGGGGACTAATCGTCGGTGGTGCTGTTGGAACATTAATTGGTAGAGAAACAAATGAAACTACAACTACAGAAAAAACAAAAAATGCTCCAGCTCAACAAGGCACAGGAAATGCAAATGCCGCTTTAATGTTTTTCACTCCAAATCAATTTGACATTGCAAATGCTGCTGTAGAAAGAATTTTCCCAGCGGATGATAATGGACCAGGTGCACAAGAGTTACTAGTAGCCTATTTTATTGACCATCAATTAGCGAGTGGTTGGGGAACAAATGCAAAAGAATATATGTCTGGACCGTTTTTCCCAGGTGAAGAAACTCAAGGTTACCAAAGCAGTTTAAACCGTCAGGAGATTTTTACTATCGGACTTGCTGCAATAGAAGACCATAGTAAGAAGAATTATGAAAAATCTTTCCTCGAGTTATCTGGAGAAGAGCAAGATGCCGTTTTAACGGACATGCAAGATGGAAAGGTAGAAATGAGGGGAGTTTCTTCAACTTACTTCTTTAATTTATTACGTTCTACGACAATTGAAGGTGTCTATGCGGATCCATTGTATGGTGGAAATGCAGGAATGTCAGGTTGGGAAATGAAGAAATACCCTGGCCATCAAATGAGTTACTTTAATATGATTGAGAAAGACGAGTTCGAGGAAATCGAACCAAAATCTTTATCATCACAACATAATCATTAATCTTTGTTGAAAGAATTAAATTGCAAATATAGGAGTGATAGAAAATGGTAACAACACTAGATAAAACGGATGTTGTGTTGATAGGTGTTGGTTGGACGGGTGGAATTTTAGCCGCTGAACTTACTAAAAAGGGGTATAAGGTAGTTGGTCTAGAACGTGGGAGAAGTAGATCTACTTCAGATTACTTAATGGTTCATGACGAATTACGCTACGCACTTCGTTACGATTTAATGCAGGATTTATCAAAAGAAACGGTCACATTTAGAAATAACGAAAAAATGCGAGCACTTCCAATGAGACAATATGGATCTTTCTTATTGGGTACAGATTTGGGAGGCTCTGGGGTTCACTGGAATGGTCAAACGTGGAGATTCCTTCCATACGATTTCCAAATTAGAAGTTTAACGGAAGAACGATATGGAAAAAATAAAATCCCAAATGATGTACCTCTTCAAGATTGGGGAATAACTTACGATGAACTTGAGCCTTATTACGATCAATTTGAACAAATGGCAGGTATTTCAGGAGAGGAAAATCCTTATAGTGGGAAACGTTCAAATCCATATCCGACGCCACCAATGAAAATGACACCAGCCATGAATATGTTTAAGAAGGCAGCCGAGAATTTAGGTTTTAAACCTTTCTCACAACCATCTGCTAATTTATCAGAAGCCTATACAAACCCTGATGGTATTGCTCGTGCAGCATGTCAATATTGTGGTTTCTGCGAACGATTTGGTTGTGAATATGGGGCGAAGGCGGATCCTGTTGTTACTGTACTTCCAGTAGCACAAAGTACAGGAAAATTTGATTTACGTACACATTCAAATGTTGTTGAAATTCTTCACCAAGGAAATAAAGCAACTGGCGTACGTTTCGTTGATACTCAAACAGGAGAAGAGTTTATTCAACCAGCTGAAGTAGTAGCAGTAACGAGTTATGTATTAAATAATGTTCGTTTATTACTACAATCCGGTATTGGGAAGCCGTATGATCCTAAAACAGGAACAGGGGTTATTGGTAAAAACTATGCCTACCAAAATATGTGTGCATCGACAACAGGCTTCTTTGAAGATAAAGAATTTAACGTTTACGCAGGTGCAGGATCACTTGGTATGTGTGTAGATGATTTCAACGGAGACAATTTTGACCATTCTGATTTAAAATTCCTTCATGGTGCGAATATATTCTTTGGTCAACTTGGTAAACGACCAATTCAGAACAATGCGGTTAAAGAGGGTACACCAAGCTGGGGTGCTAAATTTAAAGCTGAATCAGTTAAGTATCAAAATCGTTCTCTATCAATGAATGCCCAAGGTTCTTCTATGCCATATCGCTACCATTATTTAGATTTAGATCCTACGTATAAAGATGCATATGGTAATCCTTTACTTCGTATGACATTTGACTTCCGTGAACAAGACAATGAGATGTCTAAATTTATGGCAGACAAGACTGAGAAGATTATGAAAGAAATGGGTGCAACTGACGTACTTGTCCAAAGAGAAAAAGGACCTTATAATATTGTACCTTATCAATCAACACATAACACTGGTGGTGTAATTATGGGAGACAACCCAGACACAAGTGCGTTAAATAGCTATCTCCAAATGTGGGATTATGAGAACATTTTCGTACCGGGTGCGAGTGCTTTCCCTCATAACTCAGGTTATAACCCAACAGGAACAGTAGGGGCACTATCTTACCGAGCAGCAGAAGGTATAGATAAATATTTAAAAAATGGCGGTTCATTAGTTTAATAACTCGGCTCTATAATATATATCTACAAAATAAAAAGAGAATGTAATAAAAGAAGAAGACATTCTCTTTTTATGTACATATTAAAGTAATTCCACTTTAACCCATTTTCGAACGCTATTGATGAACCATATTTGTGTACTATTTTGCAGGTCCAATATAGTTAGCACTTTTTCTATTATCTTCCCTTTTTTAATAAGCATTTCACGGTAAGTTCCCGCAAGAAGTCCACTTTGAATAGGAGGGGTATATAGTTTACCATTGATCTCTAAAACAATATTTCCGTTTGTAAATTCCGTTATTTCTTCATTTTCGTTCCATAAGAGAGTATCGAAAACTTCTGGATTCTGAAATTGAGTATATACATCACGATAAGTTGTTTTATGATACAAAAATAAATTACAATTACTAATTGGTTTCTCTGCTAATTTCACAATTTTAGGAGTGACGGATTCGTACAATTGTTGTGATTCAAGAGAGACTTGCCCTGTAGTTGATAAGAGTAATCGAATTTTGTAATCTCCTTTTGTGAAATTTTTTGTGAACTTTACCAATTCATTTTCCACTTCAGATCGATTGAATGGGAATTGAAAATACTTCGAAGAATCTTGGAGTCGATTTAAATGCTCTTCAAGTAAATAAAGCTTTCCATCAGTTAATAGAATGCTTTCAAGTAATTTAAATTCCGGTTTATCTCTCTCAAGTAAGCTAGCTTTTGTTAGAATTTCCTCATACTCACCGTTTGCGGTTGAATCCCAAGTAATTCCACCACCTACACCATAGGTCGCATTTCCTGTTTTTTGATTGATGACGACCGTACGAATTGGCACATTAAAAATAGCTTCTTGATTTGGAGAGAAATATCCGATTGCTCCACAATATACATCTCGTGGAGCTGATTCAAGAGATGAAATAATCTTCATTGTACTAATTTTAGGTGCGCCAGTAATAGAGCCACAAGGAAACAGTGCTTTAAATATGTCGAAATAAGAAGTATTCTTCTTTACTTTAGCAGTGATTGTCGAGGTCATTTGCAGAACAGTTGGGTAGTGTTCAATATTAAATAATTCTGGAACTTGAACTGATCCTTGTTCTGCAATGATATTTAAATCATTGCGCAGTAAATCTACTATCATCACATTTTCAGCGCGGTTCTTTTCGGATTCATAGAGCCACTTTGCGTTTTTTTCATCTTCAGCTAAAGTTTTACCTCTTGCAATGGTGCCTTTCATCGGACGAGTTGTAATATGTTGGTCCTTTAAATGAAAGAAAAGTTCTGGTGACGCCGATAAAATACTAAAATCCCCAGTATGAATATAAGCACAATAATTAGATGACTGAGCCTGTTTTAATTTATTAAAAAGGGCGATGTCATCTCCTTGAAACTTCGAATTTAGTCGGATTGTATAATTCGTTTGATAAGTATTTCCCTTTTCGATTGAGGACTTTATGAAATCAATAGCCGAATCATATTGCTTCCTACTAACATCTGGTGACCATTTAGGATAGTCATAACTTCCATTAGTAACTAAACTCTCATATAAGGGCTCTGAAAAAACTCCGAACCAAAGTAACGGCATATTTGGATTGGGGTTAACTTGAAACGATGGATCAAATGTAGGCGCACTTTCATAGGAGATATATCCAGCAACATAAAACCCTAAATCGAGTGCTTCTTGAATTAATTCAAAGCTTGGTCGAACTTCTTCTAATGTGTTTGCCACAATAATTTTATTAGGGTTCTTAAAGGTAATCGGTTGTACTACTCCTGTAGAAGTAGCAAATTCGAATGATAAAACTGGTAGATTCGTGTTCATATTCATATTCATGTTTTAATCCTTTGTCATATAAGTAAAGAAATGTTTTCCATCCTGTGGGATGTGCATATAGTTTACGAATAATGTTCCCTTCCTAAGAGAGGTGATATCAAACCTATTATAGAAGAAAGCGGTTAAAATTAGAAGTGGGTAGAGTGTGATGGGGAAAATACGTTTGACCTAATCTTGCCTAAACTACTAATTAAACAAAAAGAAATATCCAACCACTATACATTTATTAGTCTATTTGGTGAGGATATTCGGGTCGGCTTTCCTTCACTTCAACTAATGTTAGAATATTTTTACTATTATTTATACTAAATTTCATACCGGTAACTGTTGTGTATGAGGACCAGTTTAAAAAGTAAGAAGCCATTGTTCGAAAAATCTTGATATAAACCAGATTAGACTATAGAACAATAATAAAAAGGTTATTGGCACTTGTTCCTGGATAAATCATATATTTTCTTTAAGTTTACTATTTTCTCAAATTTTTGCTCTCTTTAGAATATTTTTAAATTAAAAATAGGAAAAATAATAAAATTTATATTATTGACGTTTGAAATTAAACTTGATATTATTCTCGTAATGTTTTTTTAATATAATAGATTTACCTTGTATAATTTCAAGAATATGGCTTGAAAGTTTCTACCAGCTACCGATAAATAGCTTGTCTACAAGGAATGGGAAATGAATGTATTTTTTATTCCGTTTTGTAGAAGAACTTTGGCCAAATCATGGTCAAAGTTTTTTTTATATTCAGGATAAAATTGATTCTAAAATGTGCGTTAGAATCATTCCCTTATAATCTTTAATCTAGCAAATAGGAGATTACAACATGAAAAACTTTTTTAAATTTGCAGAACGGAAAACTTCCTATAAGCAGGAAACGTTGGCTGGGATTACGACCTTTTTATCGATTGCCTATATCTTAGTCGTTAATCCAATTATCCTAAGCCAATCTGGGATGGATCAAGGGGCTGTATTCACTGCAACGGCTCTTACTGCAATTATCGGAACACTGCTTATGGCCTTGCTTGCGAATTTCCCAATCGCGATAGCACCGAGTATGGGATTGAATTCATTTTTCACATTTTCTGTATGTATTGGAATGGGAATTGATTGGCAAGTTACTTTAACGGGTGTTTTTGTTGCCGGCATCATTTTCATGCTATTAAGTTTAATGAAAATCCGAGAGAAGATTATTAATATTATTCCACTAGATTTAAAATATGCAATCGCTTCTGGAATTGGATTTTTCATTACATTTATCGGGTTGAAAAATGGTGGAATTATTATTGGGAATCCTGATACGTTTGTTTCTATCGGTGATTTAACTTCACCAATGACGTTATTAGCGGTTGTTGGCCTTATTCTTACAATCATTATGTTAGTACGCGGCATCAATGGCGGCATTTTCTATGGAATGGTCATTACAACTGTAATTGGAATGATTTTTGGATTAATCGATGTTCCGACATCGGTTGTTGGTAGTATCCCAAGTATTAAACCAACATTTGGTATTGTATTTGGTCATTTAGATGAAATCTTCACTCCACAAACATTAACAGTTATTTTCACATTCTTAATCGTTGCCTTCTTTGATACAGCTGGTGCATTAATTGGTTTAACTAGCCAAGCGGGTATGATGAAAGATAATAAAATTCCAAACATCGGTAAAGGTTTACTTGCTGATTCTGCTGCTGGTGCGATTGGTGCAATATTAGGGACATCAACACCTGCTACAAGTGTTGAATCATCTGCTGGTATTGCTGTAGGTGGAAGAACGGGCTTTACCGGTGTCGTAATTGCAGCTTGTTTTGTAGTTGCTTTATTCTTCTCACCACTTGTGAACGTAATCTCAGTGGAAGTTACATCAGCTGCATTAATAATTGTCGGTGCATTAATGGCAATGGAAATTCGTAAAATCAACTGGACGAAGTTAGAAATTGTTATTCCATCATTTTTAACAATTATTATGATGCCACTTACTTCAAGTGTAGCAATTGGGATTGGATTAGGTTTTGTTCTTTATCCAATTTGTTTAGTAGCACAAAAGCGTTATAAAGAAGTTCATCCAATTATGTATGCACTTTGTCTGTTATTCCTTTTATACTTTGCGTTTATCGTGTAGGAAAGCAGGAGAAAACTTAGAAGCGTATTGTTGCGGTGTGATTTAAAGCAACAATGCTTGAAGGAACATACATGCTACGTAATGACCCTTTTCTCTTTGGAAATTAGTTAATAGAATTAAAGACATAGATTAGTTTTCATCTAATCTATGTCTTTTTTACGGTAATAATGTACTTAGTAAACCTATAACATGAAAAGTAATCATTGGACAATAATGTACGATTGTTTAATAGACAATAGAATTTCAAAGGTCTTTATAATGTGTACATTTTTCCAAAATGCCTTAGCCTAGGTTTTTAGCCGGAAAAAGAAGGGAGAATACAACCCCAACAATTAAGCAAATAAAAAATGTAGCTGCTTTTGCTGATACAATTGCTTCAAGTGGAGAGAGTGACCAAATAATAGCGCTTAAGAAACCAACGATAATGGTAGCTATAATCCCTATGCCAGAAACGCGTTTCCAAAAGAATATAAGCAAAATTACTACTGAAAACGTATTCCCAATACCAGCCCAAGCAAAACTTACCAAGCTATAAATAACAGATCCGGACTTAAGAGATATGATAATGCCGACAATCCCGCTTATAACAGCAACGACACGTGACAATGTTACAAGTCCTGAACTGCTAATTTTTACTTTTAGTGTTTTGTGAATTATATCCTCACTAATAGATGTTGTGATCACAAGTAATTGTGAAGATGCTGTTGACATGATAGCAGCTAAAATACCTGCTACGATAATACCTGCAACCCATGGAGGCAGTAAGTCAAATACCATATGAGGCAGTATCAGTTCTGGATCAGCAATGGTTCCTTGTTTATAAAGCGTCGAAGCAAAAATAGATGATAAAAATGCACCTACATAGACAATTAGGGTCCAAATGAGGGCCATATTACGGCCACTGATGCGTTCTTTTTCATCTGACAGTGCCATAAAACGTGAACTTAACTGAGGCTGACCACCTAGCCAGCCAAAAAACCATGAAAGGTTTGTAAAGAGCATAGCTCCAAGAGCAAAACCATTTAAACCGCCAATCCAGCTGTCTGCCCCATGCCCCATCGCAGCCAGCGAACTGCTAACGGAAAGTCCTTGATCTTGTATTTCCATGTAAGCAGCAATAGGAACAATAATAAATGATAAAAGCATCAAAAAGCTTTGAATCGTGTCTGTCCAAACAACAGACATGAAGCCACCCATGCAAGAATAAGCGATAATGATAGCAGCAATGATAATAGTACCCCAAGTAATATTAAGTCCTGACAAAGAATAGATAGTTTTTCCCATGCCGGAAAATTGCGCGGCCAGATAACATACGAAGAATAAAACGATTACTGTGGAAGCCAACCATCGAATGATTCCTGCATATTCTGGAAATTTTACTGCGATATAGTCTGTTAAACTATTAACATGATAGTGCTTTTGTTCATCCATAAACCGCTTGGATAAGAAAAACCAGGAAAACACGACACCTAAAAACATTCCAGACAAAATCCAGACCCCCGATAAGCCTGAAATATAAATAAATCCGATTGCGCCTAAGAACATGTAAGCTGACTCGCCAGTTGCACGCTCCGAGAACGCTAAGGCCCAGCCCGGAAGCTTGTTTCCTCCCAGAAAGAAATCATTATGGCTTAGGTCTTTTTTACTGAAATATATACCTATTGCCAACATTGCGAGCAAATAAATGGCTATTTCTACATAAACAATTGTCTGCACTTTTATGCACTCCTCAGAAATTTTTATAAAACCAATAATTCTTATTGATTTGGTCTGATAATATTTTAGGAGTTTTATTTTGTCAATCTCAAAAAACTATTTTTTGACGATTTCTTTTGTAATTTCAATAAATTTTTCGGCTCCTGAAGACAGTTTAATTCCTTTTAAATAAGCAATTCCGATGGTTCTGGAGTAGTTTTTCTCAAAAAATAGTTTTTTTATTTTTGGAGGCAGTACAGATAGCAGCATTTCGGGCATAATAGAAATTCCTAAATTTTCCGCTACCATAGAGATAATCGCTTGATCGACTTCCATCTCATAAACCACCTTCATCGGGATTTTCTCCCTGCTCAACAACTTTGTTACGTTACGATCAATAGAGCTTTTTGGCATAATCCATCGCTCGTCTGCTAACTGCTTTACCTCGACAGTTGAAAACTCTGCCAGCCGATGGTCTTCTGAGACTATACAAACAAGCGGATCGTTCAACAGTTCTTCAAATTCTACTTTCGGTGGAACAGGGTCTGACAAGAAACCCACGTCAATCATGCGAGATAGCAGCCACCCTTCAAGTTGATCATAATTACCCTCAAAAAGTTCAATTTTAATACCGGGGTAATTCTTTTCAAAATAAGCCAAAATTCTTGGCAGAAAAGTAAACGAGACACTAGGCAGAACTCCTATACGTACAGTTCCAATTATCAAATCCTTTAAGTCTGCTACTTCATTTTCCAGAGCTTCTTGAGCGGCTAGAATCTTTAGGATGTGGCCATAAATAAGTTTCCCCTCTTCAGTTAAGCTCAATTGTTTTTGAGTACGGTGAAATAAAGAGAGCCCTAACTCATTTTCTAAATTTGAAATGGCATGGCTGATCGATGATTGTGTTAAATTCATTTTCATTCCAGTTGCAGTAAAACTGCCCGTCTCTACTAAATTTTGAAATGTAATGTACTGTGTAAGTGTAGGCATAGGTACCTCCTTGTTATGAATATTATTCATAATTGATCACTAAACTATTCATTTGATTTATATCATGCCTATATATAAAATAATAGCCATCTCAAAGTAAATCAATAAGAATTTAAGGAGTGAACAAGGATGAGTGAATCATTAACGATGAAAGCTTTATCTATGGATGTTATTACTGCAAAAATGTTTACTGAAATAGATACAGCAGTAACAGAGAAATTTGGAGAAAAAGGTCGGCAGCTAATCAAAGCGGGGCTAGAGCATTTTGGATTAAAAGATGCAGAAGCGCTAGCAAAAAAAGCAACGGCTGAAGGTGAAAACCATACATTTTATGATTTTCTTCCAAAACAAGTTGAGGGGGAAGAACAATACGCTGCTCTAACAGCATTTGCCCGCTTTTCTAAGATGTTTGCCCAACTCGCAAAACAAATTGTGGATGAATATGGAAAAGAAGGAGAAGAAACAATTTCCTTGTCTGTCAGACGCTTCGGAGAAAAACGTGGAAAAGGTATTGCTCAACGGGCCCGTACAAACAATACCGACAATTCAATTGACAACTATTTAACAAATTATGATATGGGTCGTAGTGATCTGTTTGAGATTGATACAAAGTACAAAGATCAAGAAATTGAACAAACATTTACTCATTGCCCCCTTGGCCAGCAATGGGCAGATGACAATATGCATCAATACGGTATTTTATACTGTCAGGAGATTGATCCAGCTATTGCCCGCGGTTATAACCCAAACATGAAAGTTGTTCATGATAAATATGTGCTCAAAGAAGGGCAGTGCCATTTTCTATTCCAGTTAAAGGATAATTCTAGCAATGATTAACAGCAAAAGATTACTGAGTCATCTAGCTGAACTGAGCGCAATAGGGAAAAATACTGAAACAGGCGGGATAACCCGTTTTTCTTATACTGATGAAGAGCAGGAAGCTGTTGATTTAGTGACGGAGTATATGAAGCAGGCGGGTTTAACAGTCGAGATTGACGAAGTAGGAAATGTTGTAGGATCTACTTCTGGTACAGGTCCTTTTGTTGTTGTGGGCTCTCACATCGATACTGTGCCAGAAGGCGGAATGTTTGATGGTACTCTAGGTGTACTGGCGGCAATTGAAATCGCGCAGACGCTACATGAACAGCAAGTTGAACAAACCAAACCTTTAAAAGTAGTCGCTTTTAAAGATGAGGAAGGTTCAAGATTCGGATTTGGGATGATTGGGAGCCGGGCCATGGCTGGGACATTAAAAGAAAGTGACTTGAACGTGCTTGATAGCAATGGGATTAGTATTGCGCAGGCTATGCAGAAAAGAGGGTTTAATCCAAAAACGATTGCCGATGCAAAGCGGGAAGATATGGATGTATATGTAGAAATGCATATTGAACAAGGAAAAGTACTTGAAAAGGCAAATCTGCCAATAGGTATTGTAAGCGGCATAGCCGGTCCACTTTGGCTGGAAGTAACGCTTGAAGGAGTAAGTGAACATGCAGGCGCAACACCAATGGATATCCGTAAAGATGCATTGGCGGGTGCTAGTGAATGTATGATTGAAATTGAAGCTCTTATGCAAAGCGAATCAACAGCGGTGGCAACTGTTGGTAAACTCAATGTTTACCCAAATGGCACAAATGTGATTCCAGGAAAAGTTGTATTTACCATCGATATTCGAGACATTGACGAAGTACATCGAAACGGGCTTGAAAAACAAATTTTATCCGTCATTCAACAGGTATCTCAAAAACGAGGACTGGAGTGGACCATTCGCGAGCTGCAGCGTGTGAAACCCGTAAAAGCGGATCCAGCATTGCAACAGCTGCTCTCGGAAAAAGTCAAAGAGGCGGGATTAAATCCACTTAAGTTGATCAGCGGCGCGGGTCACGATGCGATGCAGTTTGGCAACCACTGTCCATTTATTATGCTTTTTGTTCGCTCAAAAGACGGTATCAGCCATAACCCGCTTGAATACAGCTCGGGGGAAGACATCGCTATTGCCACAGAGATATTTTATAAATTTGTTTATGATTTAGTTAGGAAATAAAGAATTTTAATAAAACTTAAGAAAAGTAGAAACTTCCTCTTGCCTGGACATTCGACTTTAATCTGCCCGTCAAGAGATGATAGAGTCAGATCATACTTTTTATTAATGGCTCTACCGGTTATTCCATTCTGATACAGCTGCATTCTTTGCCTATTAAACTCAGGCGTGAATATACGGCGTTCTAGGCTTTGTCATATATGGAGCTTCTTATCTGTTTTAGGTCAAATGTTTGTGATTTTTGTTGTTTTTCTCTCCAGTTAAGTTAGGCGTACTATTTAGATAAAAATTATAGTGTGATAATGAATTGACATATCGGAAATTAATGATATGATAAACGCATGGATATCATAGAAATTTTAAAAGCATTGTCTAATGAAAAACGTTTGCAAATTTTGAAGTGGTTAAAAGAGCCCGAAATGTATTTTACGGCCCCCGAGACTGAAGGGGCTACATTAGAGGAAGAGGGGGTATGTGTATCGCAGCTGCATCAAAAGTTAAATGTAACACAATCAACAGCTTCTCAATATCTTACGATGTTACATAGGGCTGGGCTACTCGAAGCAACACGTATAGGGAAATGGACTTATTATAAGCGTAATGAAGAGGTTATAAAGAAATTAGGCAACTATATTACAAAGGAACTTTAAAGCTTAGCAAGTGAATTGCTCTTCGCAATTCACTTTAATTACACTCAATGCATCGAAATATTCAGATATGTGAATGTGTATAATAGTATTTTTTTATCAATACACATCGTTAATTCGTGATATATTGATTCGTTTAGGGTGTGTTAAATGTACTGGTAATTCTATGAACTAAAAAAGGAGATAATGGGGAGGAAATCAAATGGAAAAAGCGCCGAAAGATACACGTGTGGTTGTGGGAATGTCAGGCGGAGTCGATTCTTCTGTTGCAGCACTACTACTAAAAGAACAAGGATATGAAGTAATTGGAGTATTCATGAAAAACTGGGACGATACAGACGAGTTTGGTGTTTGTACAGCTACAGAAGATTACGATGACGTAATTCGTGTATGTAATCAATTGGACATACCCTACTATGCAGTGAATTTTGAAAAACAGTATTGGGATAAGGTATTCACCTACTTCCTGGATGAATATAAGGCAGGAAGAACACCGAATCCAGATGTAATGTGTAATAAGGAAATCAAGTTCAAAGCATTTTTAGACCATGCAATGAGTCTTGGAGCAGATTATGTGGCTACAGGACATTATGCACAGTTAGTAAAAGAAAATGGGGAAGTGCACTTATTAAGAGGGAAGGATGAAAATAAAGATCAGACTTACTTCCTGAACCAATTAAATAAAGAGCAGTTAAGTAAAGTGATGTTCCCTTTAGGTGGTATGAAAAAATCAGAAGTTCGTGAATTGGCTGCCAAAGCTAATTTGGCAACAGCATCCAAAAAGGACAGCACGGGCATTTGCTTTATTGGAGAAAGAAATTTTAAAGAGTTTTTAAGTGGCTATTTGCCTGGTCAAAAGGGAAATATGGTAACCTTCGATGGCAAAATTGTCGGACAACATGATGGGTTAATGTATTATACCATCGGGCAAAGGCATGGATTGGGTATTGGAGGAAATGGTGAACCTTGGTTTGTAATCGGTAAGGATATAGATAGGAATGTATTATATGTTGGACAAGGATTCCATCATGAAATGCTTTATTCAGATAGCATCATTGCTGATAATATCAATTGGATTTCAAAAGATTTAACATCTAATACATTTGAATGTACTGCCAAATTCCGTTATCGCCAACCAGATAATAAGGTGACGGTTGAACTGCTGGATGACTCCAAAGTGAAAGTCATCTTCCACGAACCAATTCGCGCTATAGCACCTGGACAAGCAGCCGTCTTCTATGATGGAGAAGAATGCCTTGGTGGGGGCACAATCGACAAAGTGTACTGCAGCAATGAACAATTAACATATGTAGGATGAAAAGAGTGAAATTCTTGTTAACATCCTTGTGGGAATTCAGGCAATAGAGTTTATTCATTTTGCAAATTCTCTGCAAAGAATTCACGGGAATTCTGATTTTTATACGATGCATCGTGAGGGTTGGGATATGGAATCACAAGACAAAATATGGCACATTGGAGTCAAGAAATTCAACAATTTCTGGGAATTAGTAATATTGCAGAATTTCCAACGTCTCAAAGTCAATTATTTAATGCACCAGCATTAATTTATTTAACGATTCCTATATACTCCTCTTACTGGTCCATTTTTGAATTGGGGGCCTTCTCACAAACCTTAATGCTTAGTGCCTTCAGCAAAGGTTTAGGCTCTATGCCCGCTTATGAGACTGTCAAATATTCGTAAATAATTCGTAAATATATAGAAATTCCTTATAATCAAACAATCGAAATGGGCGTTGCGTTAGGTTATAGGATGAGAAGAAAATTAACAATTTCGTCAGTGTTCGAGAAGAAGTTGAAAGATGTTAGAAATTAAGAATTAATTAGTTCTACTGAATAATTATTTAAATATAAACTCACCATAATAAAAAATTTTACGTAATAAACTCATTCACGGGTATGTTGAAACTGTAGACACTAACCAAAAATCAGTAAAAGTATATGTGGTGGAAAGCGACAATGAAAAAGCGATAGGCACATACATTTGGGTTCCCAAAAAATGGACTGTAAAGATGCCAGAATCAACAGTTAGTAATGAAAGAGATCTATTAACATTAATAGATTTGGCGTTACTTACTAAAGATGAGCAGTGGTTCATGGAATTATCCTCTAATTTAGTGTCTACTAAAAATAATCCAGAAGTGAATACCAAGAAATCTGAGTTTCTAATGAGTCAAAATAGAATAAGGAATTCAGAGGCAAAAAGGTAATTTTCATTTATTTATCTACTATTTAACAAAGAAGGAGAGAAATCGAATGAACAAAACAACAACTTTATTACTATCCCTGTCAATAACGGCTGCTATAATTGCGGGTTGTAATTCTAATAATACTGAGAATGATGCTTCTTCAGTAAATAAATCCGAAGAGACTTCATCATCAATAAATAGTACAGCAAATGAGCCAACTCAAACAGAGGAATCTAAATTATCAAATGGCGATGAAATTGCTAAAATTTTAGGTAGTACCTTGTGGCAAGGAACAAAAGTCTATGATAAAGATAATAACGATTTAACTAAAGAGAATTCAAACTTTATCGCAATTGCAAAGTACGATGACCAAACGTCAAGATACGAATTCTTTGATAAAGAATCAAAAAATAGTCGAGGTGATTATGGTACTTTCTTCATGACTAACGATGGAAAATATCGTGTATTAATCTCCGAATCAAAAGGGACACAAGGTGTTGTGGAGTTAACGGAAGTTACAGATGATAAATATATTTATAAAAGAATTGGAAAAGATGCCAATGGGAATGATGTAGAGGTTTTTGTTGAACATGAGCCCTACACAGGTTCGGAACTTACTTTTACTTCCCCAGAAAAAACTTTTGAAACCATAACAGGAAAAATTGATGAGCATGTTGATGGAGATCAAATTTTAGCGGATACTTTATGGGTTGGATCAGTTGCTTTAGATGAAAATGGTAATGATGTATCTGAATACAACCAAAATTTCTTTGCTCTTGCCAAATATGATGCAGAAACAAATCATTATGAATTTTTTGACAAACAAACAGGCCAAAGCCGTGGTGATTACGGCTATTATAATGTGCTAAATAATAATAAACTTAGAGCACATGTATCATTAGGAGATAAAAATTATGGAGCTGTTCTAGAAGTTACTGAATTAAATAAAAATAAATTTACCTATAAACGAATTGGTAAAGATAAAAATGGAAATGATATCCCAATTACAGTAGAACATATTCCTTATACAGGAGAATTGAATCCAGAATTTACTCAGTAATACCGGGTTTTCTCCAATCAGATTACCTAATTTCGCAAATTTTAAAAGCAAGCTATCTATTTTGTAAGTAGCTTGCTTTTCCTGTTTCGTAAATTACTGCCTATTCCAGGTATATGTCATGTTTTGAAAGGCCTGAACTACTGCGTTAGCTACAGGAATAAAGACATTTTTGAAAATACAAGGATATGATTTAAATAATGTATCTATTGAAAAATATGTAATTCCTTTAAGATACTAATTAAAAACAGCTTCAGGGAACATATCCCCGAAGCTGTTTTTTGCCTCTTAAATTGTTTTAAATTACATCATCTAAATTATTGATATGACAATGAGCTTCCTTCACATGTACCATTCGCTTTAAGGGGCATCTGTCTTTACCTCACATAATTTTGTAATACTGACTATATAAGATTGAAGCCATTTAACAAAATTCTGAATAAAAATAACAAAATTTTGAAATACTCACGTTGATAACGTTTTGAGAGGAATTAATTATGTACATAAACAAAAATTTGTCTGAAAATATTAAGGGTAGATTAGATGATTGTGATGAT
>DATMGC010000099.1:0-34951 GCA_035555915.1 Ureibacillus sp.
AGGCACGCCGCCAGCGTTCGTCCTGAGCCAGGATCAAACTCTCCATAAAAGAGAAAATTTGATTAGCTCAAATTTTTGCTGGCATCAATTTTGATGTCCAAAATTTTGTTTTTCTAAATTAATAGAAGAAACTGTATTCATTAACGTTTTGTTGTTCAGTTTTCAAGGTTCATATTGCCTTTTAAAAACAGCGACTTCAATATAATATCGCGTTATCGTTTTTGTGTCAACAACTTTTCATGAAAGTTTTTTGAGCACTCGAGACAACTCTTGTATCGTATCACTCTACCCTTAAGAGGTCAACACTTTTTACTTCTTTAGTAGCATTTTATCTGGTCACCTTGGCGACTTTTTATATATTACATTCATTAATTTAATATGTCAATATTTTATAACAAAAAATATTATCCTAACCCTCTCCTTAATCTAGTACTAAGGCAATGCCTGGTTTCTATATATTTTGGAAAAGTAAACCTAAACGTTCGCACCAATTAATTATTAACTCTCGAAAGGTACTGCTCTAAAATCTTCACAAAAATTCATCTTAGTTCATCTTATAACAATTTCAATATAAAAAGTGTAGATACAGTCAAAATTGACCTTATCCACACTCATGTCTAACAAAATTTATAAGTTTTGTTCATACCACATTTTCGCAGCTTGAACTTCCCCCATAGTAAGTTGGTGTCCAAAATTTTCCCAATGCATCTCCACAGAGGCACCTGCACCTTCTAATAACTGTTGAAGTTCAATTGTTTCTTGCTGTGGACAAATTGGATCGTTTGTTCCAGCTGATATAAATACTTTCATTTCTTTCAAATCAGGTAACGCCATTCCTCGTCTTGGAACCATGGGGTGATGTAAAATCGCACCTTTTAGAGTATCTTTATAGTGAAATAAAAGACTTGCAGCAATATTTGCACCATTCGAATACCCAACTGCTACGATATTTTGACGGTCAAACTTATATTCTTCTGATGCATCATCTAAGAATTTATTTAATTCCTTAGTACGGAAGATTAAATCCTCTTCATCAAATATCCCTTCTGCTAAACGTTTAAAAAAACGCGGCATCCCATTTTCTAATACATTCCCTCTAACACTTAACACCGAGCATTCCGGGTCAACGATCTTCGCTATAGGGATTAAATCATTTTCGTTTCCACCTGTACCATGTAATAAAAGTAATACCGGTTTAGTTGGATTTGTACCTTTTCTATATATATGTTTCATGTTATCCTCCATAGTTTTGGTTATCCTGGTCGTTTTATCGAAAAAACTTCTCCTATTTTTGCATACTCAGCACCCGCTAATCGGCTTACTGGTTTTAACGTATCGGCATTTATTCTGCCATTAACGTCATAGACTTCCTCGTTTAAATGGAATTGAACTACTTCTCCAATAATTACATCACAAACCACTTTGCTATCTTTTTCTATAGGTGTTACTTTAACAAGCTTACATTCCATCCTTACCTTTGCCTCTTTTACTCCAGGTACTTGAATAATTTCACTTGGAATTTGAGTCATCTTTGCAAGCTCAAGTTCGCTTTCATTATAAGGCAATGTTGCTGCTGTTTCGTTTACTTGAGCAACGTTTTCTAGATCTACGACATGAACGACAAATTCTCCATTTGTATTTATATTTCGTACAGTATCCTTAATCGGTCCACTCTCTCTTTGAATAGCTAAAGAAATCATCGGTGGATAGGCACATACAATGTTGAAGTAACTAAAAGGCGCACCATTCACGACCTGTTCATCCGAAATGGTTGTTACAAAAGCTACGGGTCTTGGAATAATAGAACCTTTCAAGATTTTTGCAATTTCACGTTCACTTCTATCATTGGGATTTATGGAAATCATCTTAACACTCCTTAATCAATAGGATTCACTTTAATAGGAGGAAGAGAATGCACTAAACGATCTCGTAAAGATTCGTATTGATTTGGTAACATTAACTTTCTTCCCATCGTTTCATAAGATTCATCATGAGCGAAACCAGGTGTATCCGTAGCGATTTCAAATAAAATCCCACCAGATTCTCGGAAGTATATCGCATTAAAATAGTTACGATCTTTTATATCAGTAACATGCAGTCCGTGATTCATTGCGTATTCTTGCCATTCTTGATGATCTTCCTCGTCTTTTGCACGCCATGCAATATGGTGAACCGTCCCTACTCCCATTGTCCCGCGCGCTCCAGTAGTCATTTTCACATCAATAATATTTCCAATATCGGCTGATGCTTTATAACGTGTAAAATCCCCTTCTATTCCTACCAATTCGAGACCTAATACATTGATCAATGTTGTTGCAGTTTCTTGTGGTTGAGTTGAATATAAAATAGCTCCTCCAAAACCTTTAATAGCAACTTCTTTTGATACACCACCAAAATTCCAAGGATTTAAATCTCCTTCTTCACGCTCAACAATTTCAAGATGTAGACCATGAGGATCATCAAATTGAAGGTAAGTTTCCCCAAAGCGTACAGTCTCAATATATTTAATATCAAATTTTATTAATCGATTTCGCCAAAAATCCATCGCTCCAGCGGGCACAACATATGTCGTCACACCGACTTGACCATCTCCAATACTACCTGGATAAGCATTTATCCATGGGAAAAATGTAATAATTGACCCTGGTTTTCCACCCTCATTACCAAAATATAAGTGATACGTTCCTGGATCATCAAAGTTAATCGTTTGTTTCACTAACCTTAGTCCTAACACCCCTGCATAAAAATCTATATTTTCTTGTGGATGTCCCACTATAGCAGTAATGTGGTGGATGCCTGTTGTCTGTTTTTTCATTATTATTTGCCTCCAATATTTATAACGGCATAACTTCTGAGCACCTCCTTCAAACTATTAAAGGATTTGCTCAAACTTCATACTAACTTGATTCATTTTCCATCATACATTTACAACATGCACACTAAAACGGGCACATGTTGTAAATTAAGTATGAAATTTTTCTTATCGTATTGTTTTTAATGCTGTTGACCAAGGAACTAACTGGTCTAACATTTGATTTACAGAATCAGCTTGAACTTCTTTGGGTTTGAATGTACCATTTTCAAAATCAGTGAATATTGAGAGTGCGGGGTGTACACGTACATCTGCTACTAGTAATTCACCTAAAATTCCACGCAAATGCTCTGCTGCTCGCGCTCCACCTACTGAACCGTAAGATACAATACCAGCCGCTTTATTGTTCCATTCTTCCCGTAAGAAATCTAATGCGTTTTTAAGCGCACCTGTAATAGAATGATTATATTCTTGTACGATAAAAACAAACCCATCTTGAGCAGCTACTGCTTGTGACCAACCTTCTACTCCAGAAGTATCTCCTCCTACTTCACCTAAAAAAGGCAATCTATAATCTGCTATATCAATGATTGTGTAATTTGCGTCACCACGTTTTTCTGCTAGCTCTTTAACCCAAGCACCCACTTGAGGGCTTACACGACCTTCACGAGTTGAACCTAAAATAATACCAATGTTTAATTTTGTCACTGTTTTTCCTCCTCTTGTATCAACTAACAATTTATTTATTTCTACTATTAATTAAAATTACCCTTTTACTCATATTCTTTTTGGAAATATTTTGTACTACGAACTGTATCAATTGGTCTTACTAATTTTTCTATTTGTTCGCGTTTTTCTTCAAAGAATGGTGGTAGAGCTAATTTTTCACCTAAGGTTTCGTAAGGTTCATCGTCCATAAATCCTGGCCCATCCGTTGCAATCTCAAATAAAATGGATGGTGCAACATTTGTATAAAGCGAACCAAAATAATAACGTTCAACATAACCTGAGTTTGGCAATTTAAATTCTTGTAACCGTTTTTGCCACGCTTCTAAATCTGTACGTTCATTTACACGAAACGCAGCATGGTGGACTGTTCCAAAACCTTGTCTCGCTTGTGGTAGCACTGTATTGTACTCTAAAATCACTTGTGCTCCGTTTCCACCTTCCCCCATTTCAAAAAGGTGAAATGAACTTTCTTGGGCGATTTCTCTCATAAAAAATACCTTTTCAAGGACCTCTTTAAAGTAGTCGAAGTAGGAAGTGCGTACAAAGATTGGCCCTAGTCCTGTAATGGCAAATTCTAAAGGAATAGGTCCCTTTTCCCACGGTGTTCCCGCTTCTACCCCATCATTAAATTCATCAGAAATTAATTGATATTGTTGATCATCAAAATCAACGAAATTTAAAACGTTTTTACCGAATTGCTTTTTAATCCCTGTATGTTCAACTTTTAAACGATTAAAACGTCGTACCCAATAATCTAAAGCTGCATCATTCGGCACGCGGAACGAGGTTTTTGAAATCTCATTTGTCCCATGAATCCCTTTTGGAATACCAGGGAAATCGAAAAATGTCATATCTGTCCCAGGACTCCCAACGTCATCAGTAAAATATAAGTGGTACGTTTTAATATCATCTTGATTAACCGTCTTTTTCACCAATCTAAGACCTAGTGTGTAAGTGAAGAAGTCATAAATCTTTTCTGCACTACTTGTAATGGCTGTTACGTGGTGAAGGCCTTTTAGTTCATCCATTACCTATTCCCTCCACATTTATCTCGAATTCGAGATATTAGATTAAAAAATATTCACTTTCATTAGCTACTTTATTATTATGACCATGTTTATTCCATTTATCCAAAGGAACATTCTTTTCAAGATTATGATTTCTTCCTCAAAATCGATTACCATTATTAACACCGGTACAACTTCTTTTTAATGAGAGCAATCCATTTATATTAATGAACTGCTCCCACTTTCCAACAAATTATGCTGCTGGATTAACTTCCAATTCAACTTTAATTTTGATATCTTTTCCTACTAATACGCCACCTGTTTCTAGTGCTGCATTCCAAGTTAAACCGAATTCTTCTCTGTTAATTTTCCCTTCTGCTTCAAAACCATACACTTCAACGCCCCATGGGTTTTTACCTTTACCGCCATATTCAACGTCAAATGTTACAGGTTTAGTTACACCTTTAATTGTTAAATCACCTGTTACTTTATAGTCTTCACCATCTTTTGTGATACTAGTAGATTTAAAATCAATTGACGGGAATTTTTCTGCATCAAAGAAATCAGGAGATTTTAAGTGATTATCACGATCGTCACTATTTGTATTAATGCTAGCCACATCAAATTTAAAAGCTATAGTTGCTGTAGTTAAATCTGCTAAATCTCCTGCTTCTACCTCAGCTTCATAAGAATTGAATTGCCCTTTTACTTTTGAAACCATCATATGTTTTACTTCAAAACCAACACTTGAATGAGATTGATCTACTATCCATTTTGCCATTTGTAATTCCTCCATTTTCATTATCTCGAATTCGAGATGTTATATTAAAAAAATATTATTAATCAATTATTAGGTGCAATAAGTTTCGAATTAATAAATCTTTAATTCGAGATAAATTTACCACGATTCGTTTCCCTTGTCAACAGGAGATAAAAAATTAATTGTTATAAAAGGCTACCTTAGTACAAGGCAGCCTTTCTAATTATTTCTTTTGCTGTTTTGTGAATTTTTCCCACTGCATTAGGGATGGGTACGGGTCAAATGCCCATTCAGTACGACCATTAAACTTATACATTCCATAATGTAAATGTGGTGGGAATTTACCAGATGTACCTTCTTTACCGTACCCTGAGCTACCTACACCCCCAAGAAGCATACCTGGTTCGACCACATCCCCTACTTTTAAACCTTTGTTAAAGTAGGCTAAATGTGCGTAGTAATGATAAGTATTGTGATTATCTCTTATTCCCACTCGCCAACCACCAAATTGGTTCCATCCCATAATCTCTACTACACCATAAGATGTAGATACTACAGGTGTACTATAACCGGCAAATATATCTGTCCCTTCATGTATACGTCTGCCACCCCAACCACGATTTGCACCCCACGTACCTCTATAGCTGTAATTGTATCCGCGTACAGGTACTGGGAAAACATGGGTATCTAAATCGATTGTGTCAAACTGTTTATACATTTTGACAATCGTTAATATTTGATTTACCACTTCTTCACTTTGGTAATATTCGTATAAGGCAAGTTTAAAGTCATCTTCTGTCGGTCCAAACTGACTTAAATAGTTAGCCATCGTAAACACGATATCCTCATCATCGTCACGGCTCGCTATCCCATCACCATTTCCATCCTGCCCTAAACCCCCAAAATATTCTATTGTAAATGGTATAGTATCGTCTTGTTGTGGGTTCAATGCGCCTGCCCAATACTCCTTAGAAAATTGAATAGCAACAGTGCTCTCACGTTTCGGAATATCACGACGAACCGCTTGAATATTACGTTCATATTGGTCTATAGCTGCTAAATAGTACCAAGGAACAATATGATCCTGAAACTGTACATACAAAGACATACGTTGCTCCACTATCTCTTTCTGAGAAGGCGCTTCATTTGCATTTACGACATCGGAAGAAAAGATTGAACTACCTATTAACATCAATAATAACCATGGAATAAAATGCCGAACCAACTAGACCCCTCCTATCTTTCACCCTTAGAATGTGCTGATTTTTTTAATCCATGAGTAACGAAAGAGTTATTTACAAAAACCAAACTTATTTAAATTTAAGCTGAATAATCTAATGTAAATATTTTGTTCGATTTGTGGGATATTATTTGAAGAAGTTTTTGTCATTCCTTAGTTAACTTATAGGAAATAATCTTTCTTTTATGGTAAGATGAGGGAAATATATAAGGGGGTTTATCCACTTGGAAAATTTACAATCAGTTGAGCAATTTGAGCAGCTTAAATCAGAAGGAAAAACAATTTTTATGTTTTCTGCAGATTGGTGTGGAGATTGTCGCTTTATAGATCCTGTTATGCCAACAATAGAAGAAAAATATGCAGAGTCTTACCAATTCATTAAAGTTGATCGAGATGAATTCATTGATTTATGTATTCAATTAGATGTATTCGGTATCCCAAGCTTTATTGCTTACGATCATAATGAAGAAATAGGGCGATTTGTAAGTAAAGACCGTAAAACGCAAGAAGAAATTGAATCTTTTATTGATGGGTTAAAATAACACTTATGTTTTTCAAATCTGCGGGTACTATAACTATACAATTTAAAGAAGCGCGAATAATTAACGCTCTTTTCCAAAACGACGAATAGTTTGGCTGCAGAAAATAACATCCCCGACGCAGTAGGCGAAGGGGATTTTTTTATGGATTTAAAATAATTCCAAATTAAATTTAAAATTCAATTTCATCTTTCAAATTACTTCGAAAGAGCCACGTAGCTGCCCTTGCTAAAATCTCCGCGCGCAATTGGACGAGTTCTTCGTATTCGTAAAAAAATAATATTTTTTCTTCCATTACACTTTCCCCATTAGGTGTTTTTGTTAAAACAAAATGGGCAAAGGATTCAGAGAAATCCTCTTCCGGAGAATACATAGCATATTTTGAGACATAAAAATCCTCTACTTTACCGTGTCCACCTGATGACCAAAATCGCTTATAAAAATCACTTAAGTATGCATCCTCAGAAAAACAGCCAGAATCTTTTAAGAAGAGCGAAGTACATCTGTTTTCGGGTACCAAATAATTAATCTGACTTTGATTCAAAGAGAGGAAGTGTGCGTATTCATGCAAGTATGTAACAAGGGTTTCAGAAGCAAGCTCAATATCTTTATTATTCATACCAAGAGTCCAATACCCTCCATATCGATCTTGTAGAGATACATAAGCAAGGGTATCTCCACTTTCGAATACATCAAACCGAGTTATTTCTTCTCGATAATCTTTAGGTATTAGCCAGCTAAAGCTTAACCATAAATCGGAATGATATTGCAGTATCTCCTCTGTTCCTTCTTGTTTTGGATAGATTTTGCCCCCTTCATTATCCACATTATAGCTAGCGAGCAGGGTGACCCCTTCATCACCAGTTGCTACAGAATTCTCAAAAGTAAGAGAACCATAATCAGCTTCGAGATTTTCAATTACTTTATTCCCCCATTCAATACAGGAGTTGTAATTGTTACAGTCAACATTCAATGAGCAAGTATTTTCATCTTTAATATAGATTTCATTATGATAACAAACATTCAATAGCTCAATTTCTTCCCTGGAAGATTCCAATACTGAATTTTTTTCTTCTGAAGTTGCTATAATCGTATCTCCTTCAATCGCTGGTTTGACAAATAGCGTAACAACCGGATTTTCTTCCACCGACTCTTCACAACCAGTCAAAAGTACAATGATGGTAACTAAGAGAAAGCGGAAAATTTTCAAAGGGCACTCCCCTCCTTACATACATGTCACTATATTTTACTAAGATCCTTAAATCAGCATGAGTAAAATTAAAATGTTTTTGTCGCTTTCTTATGACATTTTCCTTACCTTGTACTTCTTTATCGACAGTCAAAATTGCCTTTTTCCGCCCAGAGAATATGTTTGGCAAAAGGATATACAAAAATAAAAACGCTTGGATTCAGTTCCAAACGTTTTCATACATTATAGGGTCTCATGCTTTTACCTACTATTTTCAAATAAGCTTACTCATTATTTTTGGATCCTTTAATTAATTTTAGACAGGAATCTTTACTATTTATATAGTTAGCTAACGAATAATAACTTAGTTGCAATATACTTTCTAGCTTCAGCCGTTAGTAATTGAAGTTGTACAATCTCACGTTCCTTGTTACCTTCAGCTGCTACAAAATCAACAAAAGTTCCACTTAAGTTTTCAAAAATACTGATGACTTGGTATCCCTTGTCAAAGTAACTGTCAATTTTATTTTTCTCTTCCATAAATGTCTCATGCTCAGACATACTTACACCTCACTACTCTATTTGAAATAAAAGAATTCTAAAGATTATTTAGCCACTCTCTCAGTCATAAAACTGGCTATTCTCGATTGACGTTGATTCCAGGACATACTTGGTAACGCTTGTTTAACCTCTACCATATCGATAGCACCATCAACAGGACAAACAATGGAGCATAAGTTACAACCTACGCAATCCTCTTCTCGCACCTTCAAATACGACTTACCATTCTCATCAACTAACATGTCGATACACTGGTGCGAAGTATCTTCACAAGATATGTGACACTTATTACAATTAATACAAACATCATTATTTATACGAGCTACAACTTTATAATTTAAATCCAAATCTCCCCAATTAGAGTATTTCGGGACGGATTTCCCTACTAAATCCATAACAGAGGCAATTCCTTTTTCATCTAGATAATTGTTTAAACCATCAATCATATCTTCAACAATACTAAAACCATGGTGCATAGCTGCAGTACAAACTTGCACTCCGGTAGCACCCATGAGTATAAATTCAGCAGCATCCTTCCAGTTTGAAATCCCGCCTATCCCTGAAATAGGGATATCAATTAAAGGATTACGGGCACACTCCCCAACCATGTTCAAAGCGATTGGCTTGACTGCTGGTCCACAATATCCACCATGCGCCCCTTTTCCAGCAACATGAGGAATTGTGTTCCAACTATCTAAGTCGACCCCCATTAAACTATTTATAGTATTTATCATACTTACCGCATCCGCTCCACCACGAACAGCTGCCTCTGCAGTAACAGTAATATCCGTAATATTAGGTGTTAACTTTACAATTACTGGTGTTTTGGCAACTTCCTTTACCCAATACGTTTGCTTTTCAACTAATTCTGGAACTTGACCAGAAGCAGCTCCCATTCCACGTTCAGCCATACCATGGGGACAACCAAAATTCAGTTCTAAACCATCTACACCTATATCCTCCACACGTTTTACAATTTCATGCCACTTCTCTTGCTGTGGTTCCACCATTAAAGAAGCAATAATAGCATGGTTTGGAAATCTCTTCTTAGTTTCATAGATTTCTTTTAGGTTTACTTCTAAAGGTCGATCTGTAATTAACTCAATATTATTAAATCCAGCTACTTTTTTTCCATTGAAACTAGCAGCTGCGAATCGAGAAGTTGTATTAATGATTGGATCTCCTAGTGTTTTCCAAACAGCTCCTCCCCATCCAGCTTCGAATGCTCTTTGCACTTGATATCCAGAGTTAGTTGGTGGTGCAGAGGCTAACCAAAAGGGATTTGGAGACTTAATACCTGCTAAATTAATTTGTAAATCTGCCATATCTATTCCTCCGTTCTTCTTATGCGATTTCAGACTGTAGCATAAAGGTACGATGAATGGCTTTAGCCACTTCTTTACCCTGTTCAGCAGCTGTGACAACCATCGCTTCTCCTTGACCATTCCCAAAAATCACATCACCACAAGCAAAAACTTTTTCTTGTGAAGTTTGGTATGTCTCGGAATCCACATCAACTACACCTTTTATGTGATTTAATCCGAAGTCCTCTATCAACTTTGTATATTTGGTTTGACCAATTGCCTTTATCACAGCGTCCACATCTAGAATCTTTTCGGAGTTTTGAATAGGTACAGGTCTACGTCTTCCATCCTTGTCAGTTTCATCTAAACTCATAGACACACATTCTAAGCCAACAACCTCTCCTTGCTCATTACCTAATATTTTAGTTGGTGCTGTTAACCATCTAAATTCCACACCATCTTGCTTTGCAAAATCATATTCAAACTGGTAGGCAGTCATTTCCTTTTTTGTTCTTCTATAGAGGATTTGGACATTCGAAGCACCAAGACGTACAGCTGTTGTAGCAGCGTCAATCGCCGTATTTCCAGCACCAATTACCGCTACTTTTTTGCCAACCAATTCCCCCGTAGGAGCTTCTATCTTAGTCCTTTTAACGACTTCAATTGCATCTAGGACTCCTTTTAAGCTTTCACCTTCGATATCTAAGTTTGGTACTTTGCCCATCCCAATCGCTAATATAACTCGATCAAATTGATTTAGAATCTCCTCAGCAGTAATATCTAAACCAACTACCGTTTTGGTTCTTATCTCAACCCCCAGCATTTTTATTTGTTCTACTTCCCATCGAACTACCTCTTGTGGCAATCGGAAAGAAACGATTCCATAAAGATTTAATCCACCCGCTTCCTCATTCGCTTCAAAGATTGTTACCTTGTAGCCTAGTAAGCTCAGCTCTCTAGCAGCAGATAATCCTGCGGGACCACTTCCAATAATGGCCACTGTTTTACCGTTTGGCTCACCCGCTTTAAATAACGGCTTGTTTTGCTTCATCGCCCAGTCTGTTGCATGTCGTTGAAGGTGTCCGATAGAAATAGGCTTTGTATCATGATTTAAAACACACGCACCTTCACATAATTCTTCTGTTGGACAAACACGTGCACAACTAGCGCCTAACGGATTTGACTCCAAGATTGTTTTCGCTGACCCTTTTAAATTACCCGTTGCAATTTTTTTAATAAACTTTGGGATTTGTATACTCGTAGGACACGCTTTAATACAAGGAGCGTCATAGCAATATAAACAACGATTTGCTTCCTCTATTGCTTCACTCATTGTTAATCCTTTATATATTTCTTCAAAATTCTCCACAAGATTTGAAGAAATACGACCACCTGTAATAGTACTCATAAGATCCCCCCTAGGATTGAGCGTCTATAATTAATTTGATACAACAACTTCTAGTGCGTTTGCTTTTTCCTTCCTTACTTTACGTTTTAGGTATTTTCCGTAATCTAATGAACCAACAAACTCTTTATCCTTTATGACAAATTCTCCGCGCAATAATACACTAACTGGTTCACCCAACACTTCCATTCCTTCAAACGCATTATAATCAACATTCATATGATGATTTTCTGCAGAAATGACTCTGTTTATATTTGGATCAAAAATCACAATATCTGCATCACTACCAATTGCAATTGTTCCTTTTTGAGGATATAAACCGAATATTTTTGAAGCATTTGTTGAAATCATATCGACAAATTCATTTATTGAAATTCGTCCTTTTGCTACACCTTCTGAATATAAAACACTAAAGCGATCTTCTATGAAAGGGCCGCCATTGGGGATTTTTGAGAAGTCATCGATACCTAGTTGTTTCTTTCCGTTAAAGTTAAATGAACATTGGTCAGATCCAATTGTTTGTAGTTGTTTTGCTTTCAAAGCATTCCAAAGAGGTTCTTGGTGAGATTTCGGTCGTAGAGGTGGGGACCATACATATTTCGCCCCCTCAAAGTCAGGTTTTTCAAGTAGGGTTTGATCTAAAGTTAAATATGGTGGACAAGTTTCACCATAGACGTTATAGCCTTTTTCACGAGCTTTTACTATTTCATCTACCGCTTCTTTACAAGTTACATGTACTACATAAAGCGTCGCTCCTGCAACATGTGCTAATTCAATTGCTCTTTTTGTTGCCTCCCCTTCGATTTCAGGTGGCCTTGTAAGGGCATGATAGATTGGTGCTGTTTTTCCCGCTTGTTTCGCTTCTTCTACAAGCTCATCGATAACTGAACCATTTTCACAATGAACCATGACGACTGCGCCTGTTTCTTTTCCAATCTTAAATGCCTTATAAAGTGTTCGATCCGTTGCTTGGAATTCCTTCGCATAAGCCATGAATACTTTAATAGAGGTTATCCCCTCCTTTTCTAATAACAAGGGAAGTTCTTTTTCTGTTTCATCATTTAAATCACTAATCATTAAATGATAGCCATAATCGATTGCTGCTTTATCTTTAGACTTTTCATTCCACTTATCAATTGCATCGGAAAGCTTTGTTTCACCAGCGGTTAAGACAAAATCCAAGATAGTTGTTGTTCCACCAAAAGCAGCAGCAATTGTTCCAGATTCCCAATCGTCATCCGTTACCGTATTATTGAAGGGCATATCTAAGTGAGTATGGGGATCAATCCCTCCTGGAAATACATATTTTCCAGTTGCATCAATCACTTCAGCATCAGGGTCTATTATTTTCGTTGCAATTTGAATGATTTTTTCATCTTCTATTAAAATATCTGCCTTAAAAGTATCTGTTGCAGTTGCAATCGTACCACCTGTAATAATTTTCTTTGCCATAGTTTGAACACTCCTTTTTTAATGACCATATACAAGCTTGCTACTAATAAAATAGTTCTGTTTTCACAGCAAATTTCCCACAACAGTTTGTTTTTTAATAATTGCTCATTTTGTTTAATAAGAAGATTAAATAAGTGCTTCTTTCATTGCAATCTTTGTTTGGAGATTTAGTACAGTTTCTAATAAAACATCTGCTCCTTTCACACAATCTTCAAAAGTGGTTTCTTCTTCTTCACAATGACTCTTACCATTTATACTCGGTACAAAAATCATAGCAGAAGGAATATAACTTGCAATAAATTGTGCATCATGACCTGCTCCACTATAAAGTCGTTTAGAGGAATACCCATACCCAATTGAAGCTTTCTCTATTTGATTGCAAATTTCTTGATCAAATACTACCGTGTCCCGATCCCACAGCTTCTCCTTTTCTATTGTGCAACCACTCTCCGTCTGTGGTAGCGAATGAATAATCTCCTCAACTTTACTAATATTTGTTGGATCCTTATGCCTTGCCTCGATTGTAAATACAACTTTATTTGGTATAACTGTATGAATATTTGGAGTGACATTCATTCTTCCAATTGTGAAAACAAGCTCTTCGTCTATTTTCCCAAGTTCTTCAATTAACATAGTTATACAGTGATTAGCCAAAAATAATGGATCCTTTCGCATTTTCATCGGAGTTGTACCAGCATGGTTAGACTCACCAATTACACGAATTTCATAGCAAACCATTCCTAGTACACCTTCTACGACACCGATTTGTATATTTTCAGCCTCTAATACAGGACCTTGTTCAATGTGTAATTCAATGTAAGCAGAGGCTTCTTTTAAACGGTGGTCCTCTCTACCTTCATACCCGCTGCATTTTAAAGCTTCTTCAAAAGAAATATTGTCTTTATCAGTAGATTTCAACATCTTGGATTTATCAAATTTGCCTGATAGTACACCTGAACTCATCATCGATGGTTCAAATCTCGCTCCTTCTTCATTGGTAAAATTGACTATTGTTAAAGGTACATCTAACTCAATATCACTTTCTTTGATGGTGTTTACTGCTTCCAACGCAGTTAAAACACCCAAAACACCATCAAATTTTCCACCTTTTATAACTGAATCTAGATGAGAGCCAAGAACGATTGGAGGTAAACTAGTTTTTCCTGGTAGTGTTGCATAAATGTTTGCCATATCATCTACTCGTATTTCCATGTCTAATTCCCTGCAACACTCGATAAAATAGTTTCGTGCTTCTATATCTTCAGGAGATAACGAAAGCCTTGTTACACCACCTTTTTCAGTTGCTCCAAATTGACTAAACGTGACAATTGATTCTTTCAAGCGCTTTTCATTGCATTTATACACTTAATCCCCACCAACTTCCACGTTAACTTTTTTAACAGATAGATTTATATTTTATTTTAATGTAAAATGGTTTAACATAAAATGGTTATTTTTACTGAAAATTCCTGTGCATTCGCACAATTCTAACGTTACATTTTCTAACATATAAAAAAGTGGGGGAGGAAATTCTGATGGCTTCAATAAGCGATCTAATGCAGGCACCAGATTTTAAAATGCTTCAATTGATTGCAGGAGAAAGCGGGTTATATAGGAAAATATCTGGTATCAACGTAATTGAAAGTATTGATTTAATCCCATTTTGTAGACCAAATGAAATTATTATTACAACAGGAATTCATTTAGATAAGGATTCTGAACAATTAGAAGAGCTTATTAAAGGAGCATTTGAGCAGAGGGTTGCGGGGTTTATCATTAATACTGGACCATATATTTCAAAAATCCCTTCTTCTACCATTCAATTTGCGAATGATGAAAACTTTCCAATCTTTAAGATGGAATGGAATTATCGTATCGCTGACCTGCTAAAGAGTACGTTTCAATTTCTTTCATCAAGTCAGCACTCTATACATCAACAACAAACAGATTCGAAACTTCTTTACGATTTAATTTTTCGCTTTGATGATTTCCATTTTCCCATCGACTCTTTAGAAAAACGTGGCTTCCTAAGAGGTTGCGAAATAGGCATTATCACTTGTACAACACCAACATCCTCAAAAAACAGCATCCATCGTTACGAATCAATTATTTATTATGAATTTCAAAAACGTTATAACTATTTCCTAACCTTAAAGCATCATAATCAATTAATCTTTTTAATTAATCGACAAGAAGTAAAAACCGCTCATATTCCCTTTTCTAAAACAGTCGAGAAGATTTATGAGAAAGTAATCCAATTGAACGGACAAGAGGATTTGATAATTGGCATGGGCAATTTCTCAACACAGTTAAGATATATATCAAAGAGTTATAACGAATCCTTAACGGTTATTCATTTAGTAGAGAAACATCAAAACCCGTTTTTACAAAAGTATAAAGAGATTGGTGCTTATCAATTACTTATGAATGTATCAGATCAATCAATAATTAAGCAGTTTCAACAAGATATGCTAGGTCCTCTTTATATGTATGATCACCTGCATAATACTGATTTTGTGTACTTTTTAAGAATCTTCCTTCAAGAGGAAGGAAGCACAAACAAAATTAGTAAAAAGCTTTTTATTCACCGAAATACAGTAAACTATAAAATTAAAAAAATTGAGGCATTACTTGATGTAAACCTGAATCACACATTTACAAGAACCAACTTAAATCTAGCGTTAATGATTGAAGATATTCTTAGTCAGAAGAAATCTTAAAACTAAATATGAAAGAATGGGTGTTTTACCTTCCACTATTACAAACAATTGAATGAGCCGAGTGAAAAATAGAAGACAAGTATTGTGAAATGCTAAAAAACAGGCTGGACCATAAGTGAAAAACTCAAAGAAATACCCAAAACGTAATATTAAAAAAATGATACTTTGAAAATTGATTAGAATGGAGGGTCGACTCCTGCGGGAACAGCACGCTGCCTGAGATTACAGGCTCAGGCCGTGCCCGCGGAAAGCGTACCCGGAATGGAAATCAATTTTCATTAGAACGTAAAAATAGCATTTTTCCTAGTGTGGAAAAATGCTATTTTGGCTTTTGTCCCAGCCTCATTCTTTTTTTATTTAGCTGTACTTTGTTTGCTTCGAATCGCATGGATAACAAATGTGATTATGAATGCTAAGACTAAAACAACAATAAATATTTCATTAGGAATATGGATATTGATTAAAGTTAAGCCCATTTTGATTGCTATAAAAACAATTAGCACATATGCTGTAGTTTCTAATTCAGGTACTCTATTCATAAGCGTGATAAAGAATGTTGCAATTCCTCGCATTAACAGAATCCCGATCATGCCACCAAGTAAAACTACCCAAACCTGTTCAGATATTGCTAGTGCAGTTAAAATACTATCAACAGAAAAGGCTAAATCCATTAACTCTACGCTAATTACAGTGGCCCAAAATACACCAAATATTTTCACTAGTGCACCCTTAGGTTTGGCATCATCATCAACATTTTCTTCTTCTTGGCCCTTACTTTTTTCACGGAAATACTTAATTGCTAAATACAATAAATACAGCGCACCTATCAATTTAATCGGCCAAAATTTAATTAGTACTGTACCGAGTCCGATAAATATAAAACGGAAAAGGTATGCTCCCCATAGACCATAAATTAGAGCCTTTTTTTGCTGCTCTTTTGGTAGTGGTTTAACAAATGCAGATAGCACTAATGCGTTATCTGCTGATAAGATACATTCCATAACCGCTAAGGATAATATAAGCCCCCAGCTTTCTGAACTTGTTAATACTTCTACCCACAAATGCCAGTCAAACATAGAAGCATAGGTAGATAATATTTCTTCTAACACAATACTCGTCTCCTCAAATCATAAATTCTAATTCATTTGTTTTAAGATAGAAAAAAGTTATATCCATATAATAGATACACCTAAATTTATTCGTATCAATTATACGGTATATAGTTACTATCAGTAATTATTATATACCATTCGACAAAAGCCAACCAATTTCTACAATCAAATTTTCATTTCTTCTACTAACGGTTCATTACAACAGAGTAGTCCTTTATTAGAAATCAGTAAAATCAATATAATAATTCCAATATCTTCTGAATATGATGAAGAACACTACGTATAGATGGAGGTTTGGAGTTGGAAAATGTGAAAGCTATTGCTACCTTTCAACTAATTGGGGAGGAAGTTTATCGAACAAATACGTACATTCAATTTGGCTCTTCTCGTAAATCATTAGGTGCCGTAGTTATGTTAAATCCTGGTTCTTCAGAGTTAAAAGGAGAAGCAAGAAAAAAACTTATTATGAACGGTTCTCATACGGATGAAACCACTATAGACAATACGATGAAGCAGTTAATTCAATTTATGAAAGCATGTCATACAAATCTAGAAGGTAGACTTCATATATATAATGTTTTTTATGTTAAAAATACTGTTGGCGTGGAAGCAATTACACTTTTTGAGCTTTTAAAAACAACCGGAAAATACCCAACGATTACGCTTCCTTCCTTATATGAAATGATGCAACATCCTTGGATTCTAATTGGGTGGGGAGTTGAAAAAAGAAGTAGATGGAAATTTTTCGAAGAAGAAAAAAAGGAATGGCTTCAATTAATCCAAGATAGTGGAATTCCTTATTTCGGTATTAAATCGGAGAATAATGAATATTATCACCCTTGCCCTAATGGTCCTGCAAAATCCGAACGACTCCAACAACTTATCCAATCTTATAACTTAAACATCAAACCTCTTTCAACCAAAAATCATAAATAACTCAATTAGGAAGGCTCACTTATCTAATATAGAATTCTTTCAGAAATGAAAGAACTAAATTCCTAACTACTATATATATAACAAGCAAGAATACAAAATAGCATTTTTCATTTGTGAAAAATGCTATTTATTCATGTTAAAGAGATTATTTTGATTGTCGTTTTTTAAGACTTGCAAATTTTCGCATGCGATCGACTAAGAAACCACCCTTAAACGACTTAGGCTCATACGAAATGATGAATGCCTTAGGTTCGATATTTTCAACAAGCGTGAAGACTTCCTTTTCACGATTTCGTTTTGCTAATATTTCATATTTATACCGTTCACTATCTCTTCCTTCTCCTACATAAGTTGTAATAGCAAATCCATTCATTCTTAACATATCAATGAGTTCCTGATTTTTTTTCTGAGTGTTAATCGTAATATATACATAGCCGATTGCTAGTTTATTTTCTATTTTCGTTCCTAGGAACATCCCAAGTCCAAACCCTACAGCATAAACAATCATTGCAAGTAAATTTTGATCCCCATTAAATACCAACGAAAGACCAAATACATAAATGAGCATTTCTAATATCCCAAAAATTGCTGCAAACAAAGTAAGATTTTTTACTAAGAAAATTGTTCGCAATGTTAACATTGGTACATATACAAGCTGTAATATTAAAATTAGGATTATATTAACCATTCAAACGCCTCTTTCAAATTAATCTCCTTCTTATTCTTTACCCAGAATGACTAATTGTACTCTTAAAATTCAATTTCTTTACTATTTGTATTTTAGTGTTTTTTAGGAAATCAATTTTACCAGTTTCTCTTCTATATTCCTCTATCCTTGATAAATCACATAGTTTGCTTCGGTTCAGGTTGATTATCATTGCTATTTTTAGCATATTAATAATCTTATTGTGCAAACCAAAGAGGCTGGACCATAAGAGAAAAACTCAAAGAAATACCCAAAACGTAATATTAAAAAAATAATACTTTGAAAATTGATAGGAATGGAGGGTCGACTCCTGCAGGAACAGCACGCTGCCTGAGACGTTCGTGTCAGGCCGTGCCCGCGGAAAGCGTAACCGGAATGGAAATCAATTTTCATTAGAACGTAAAAATAGCATTTTTCCTAGTGTGGAAAAATGCTATTTTGGCTTTTGTCCCAGCCTCCAAAGTTTTAATTATTCACTAGCTTCTCTTTTAGTTCTTCTATTTGACCTAGATGTCGTTGTTCATGGTAGCCAACTAATTCAATCCATTGTTTCAACGTTAAGACACCAAAGCGACGATGCTCCAATGTTTTTTGATTCAATTCTTCTTCATTCGTTTCTTCAATAATTTTTTCCAAAGCCCTTCTTGAAGATCCTAATTTTCCTTTTAAGTTCTCTAACGTTAGAAATTCATTTGAAGGGGTTAAAAATTCAGGAGCACTAACCTTCTTAGTTCGATCCGCAACTAAATGTACAAGAAACGCCTCGGGTGCTTTGAATTTCTCTTGTTGAAGCGCAAATTGGATTTGTCGCACTACATTTTCTTCCATTAAATATAAATGTTCTAACACTTGTGCAACGCTCCAAGAGCCCTCCATTACAGTCTCATTTAGTTGATCATCTGTTAGCCCTTGAACGCTTGTTAAAATTTCTTCCCTAGCTTTTAATAGATTGTCCATTAACATTTCCCCCCTAAAAACACATTAATAAGTCATATTCAGGTTCTAGCTTTGCTAGAACCCATAAATAAAAGTGAGATACATTCGGGTATCTCACTTTTTAATGGGGGGTATTTACATAACCGTAGGGATGTGGATGATTTTAGCTACTAATTAGTAGCACTGGAAGAAAAGGATGCTATTCCGGTTAATGGAATCATAAACCCAACCTCTTGTTCCTCTCCATCTAAAACCGATTATTTGATTTCCAAAGGCTAACATTGGGAAGAACCAGAAACTGTTTCCATTTCTCAACCAAATAAACGTGTTTCTGAAGAAGCATCGTCTAATACTTCCTACTCCACCACTGCGTGCAAACTCTTGTTGCTGGAATGTATTCATTTGTGGTGTGAAACTTGGTGGAGGTGAAGTTGGTGCTTGAAGCTGGCCTTGGCCGCCTCCTCCAGGGAATCCAGGACTACCAGGGAATCCTCCAGGAGTACCTCCTGGGAAGCCAGGGAATCCGGGACCACCAGGACCAGGGAAGCCAGGTTGTCTACCAGGTTGTCTACCACCTCTTCCACGTCCTCTATTCGGGGAATCATCAAACTGATCAAACATATCGTCATCAAAATTAAAAGGGTTCACTGCTTTCCTCCTTTCTCTCTAATCTACAATCAATTTATGTTGATAAAAAGAGCCCGTATAGGTTGTCCGTCCCCACTATTAAACTTTCAGCGATATTTTTTTAATAGTCCTTATAATTACTGCACTTTAAAACAATTTAGTGAAAAGAACTACTATCTTTTCTCTCAAACCATAAAATTTTCACATCATAAGAAAACGCACCAATTATGAATATTATTCAATTTTAAGAATATGTTTTAACGAATCGCTTTTTCTGAATCAGCCTAGTAAATGGGCTCAACAACCTAGAAGGAGCTGAATGCTATTCTTCAATTTGTCATTCAAAAGGAAAAATATAGACTATGTCTTGTGAATCCAAGTAAGAAAGACGTTCAAGATGTCTATTTAAAGTATACTGGGTATGCAGTTGAAGGCTCTACTTATTACGAATTTGAACCTATTCAAATGCAAACAGATATACTTTTTGGGGAAAGCTATGCCATTTTAGAAGAAGGTAGTACATGGGGATTAGAAACTTCATTTTATTATGAAGTTCTCTATGTTTCTGAAGAAGGTATTATTCTTAAAAAATTTTACCGGAAAAGATTAGACAATGTGCAAACACTTGAATCCCATCCATTATTTCAATCCTCCATCTGGGTAATCGAAGAAATTGACAGTGAGCACATCAATGAAGAAGATATTATTCAAATTGTAACAAAGGATGTGTATGCTTCTAAAGTACCTAATAATAGCAGTAATTATCAGAAACTAATAGAACGAAGTGACCTTTTTAAACCGTTTTTTGAGGATTTATATAATGAAATGGATAATTATTATAATGGCGAAAAACAGCATGCGCCCGAAAAATGGGATTTTGCTGACTTCCTTCAGACAGATTTCGGTGTATTATTTGAGGAATCAGAAGGAACAGATATTGTTTTATCAAACTGCTTAGGTCTAATGCGGAAATTAAACTTAACCTATGAACAAATGGCCGAATACTTTTGTAAATATCTCTTGTAACTTATAATTGGCCTAACAATTGGGCCAATTATATTTATAATTTCTCCTTCCAATTCCCCCTATTCCCTCGTTGCTTTAACTTGATACGCCCTTAACACTTTCCCTAATTAACAAATACATGTTTTCCCTAGATAGATTGTCGACAAATTCGTCATAAACTTTTATTACATATGACCCTTAAGTTAAGGTCTTAATCTGCTACATTCAACTTAAACATAATCACTTCGAAAGTCGGATATTATGTGGTCATCTTATTAAATTTTCATTATAAATCAATAATATTACGCTGTTTTTATTCATAGGTTTTAACATATATAGATATGTTGTCTAAGGTGAGGAGGTCAAAAGTCATTTTTTATATTTTCCTAATTTTAACCGTAATCTGTTTATTTATCGCTTTAAAAAAGAAACGATTTGTATTTCTAGCAATACCTTTCGTAGCTATAGTACTTTATATAGTTGCCGAGATTATACTAGTTCCAATTCCCTTCATTGATACCGTAAAATTTATTTTTAGCCTACAATAATCAGCTATTTTAACCTCTTATTAATTTTTCATGTCCATTCACTACCCTAAGAGATTGCTTTACATCTTCATTTTTTCTTTGTCTCACAAGCAGACAAGGTAAAAATATAAGCCTTACATAAAGAAGGAAGTGAGAAGCAAAAGTAACTATGGGGAATAAGTAAAAACAAACACCTTGCAACAAGAGATTGGAAGAAATCAAAATAGGGGTGATCTAGTGGAAAAAATTGAGAAAAGCAAAGCAGATGCTTACTTCCGTGAGAAAAACACCTATATGATTATTTATTTTATCATTTGGGCGATTGTTTCTTATGGTGTTGTTTTATTCGCAGAGCCTTTAAGTGACATTTACTTTAACGGGTTCCCATTCCACTATTTTATGGGAGCACAAGGTGCCTTAGTTGTCTTCATTATTTTACTGTTTATTAATGCTTTTGTTGGAGATAAAATCGACAAAAAGTATGGAATCGATCACAACAAGAACGAAGAAATTGGTCGAGGAACTACTTCAGAACATTAATAAGTTAAATCATTAAGACAAAGGAGGATGATCTTTGGATACACAGTTTATCGTTTCAATGACGATTATTTTAGCGACCTTTGCTTTGTATATTGGTATTGCCGTTTTTAATCGAGCGAAGGGTACTTCTGAGTTTTATGTAGCAGGTCGAGGAGTGCCACCAATTTGGAACGGGATGGCTATTGGAGCCGACTGGATGAGCGCAGCTTCCTTTATCGGTATGGCTGGAACAATTATGATGCTTGGATACGATGGTTTGGCTTATATTATGGGCTGGACTGGTGGGTATTTACTGTTAACATTCTTACTTGCACCTCAACTAAGGAAATCTGGTAGTTATACTGTTCCCGAATTTATTGGAGATCGTTTCAGAAGTAAAACTGCACTTATTATTGCGGCGATTTGTACAATGATTATTAGTTTCACATATTCAATTGGTCAATTATCAGGTTCAGGGGTAGTAATTGGACGCCTTTTTGAAATTGATGCAAAAATCGGTACATTGATTGGCGTTGTTCTTATTGCAATATACGCGGCATTCGGTGGTATGAAAGGGATTACATGGACCCAAGTTGCTCAATATCTTGTTTTGATTATTGCTTATCTTGTTCCTGTCATTTTCATGTCTCTACAAATTACGGGAAATCCCCTTCCATGGTTATCTTACGGCGAAATCGTTGGGAAATTGGGCGAACTCGATCGCGAACTTGGCTTCTCAGAATATTTTGCACCGTTTGAGAAAGGAACCAAGTGGCAATTCCTTGCACTTATGTTTACTTTAATGGCTGGTACAGCTGGTCTTCCTCACGTAATTGCTCGATTCTATACAGTATCAACAATGAAAGCTGCTCGTTGGTCAGGTGCGTGGGCCCTACTATTTATCGGCTTATTATACTTCTCTGCTCCTGCTTATGCAGCATTCTCTCGTTTCATCTTAATGACACAAGTAGCTGGTAGTAAAATTGTAGACCTTCCTGCTTGGACGAAAACCTGGGTAGATACAGGTTTATTAAAAGTAGCAGATACAAGTGGAGATGGTATTTTACAATGGAATGAGCTAATTATTGCAAATGATATTGTTGTAATGGCTACTCCAGAAATTGCAAATTTAGGTGTTTTCGTTATTGGTTTAGTTGCTGCTGGGGCAATGGCCGCTGCGTTATCAACCGCTGGTGGTTTATTAATCGCCATCTCTTCTGCCTTTGCACATGATATCTATTATCGAGTTTTAAAACCGACAGCAAATGATAAACAACGTTTAAAAGTTGGCCGAATTACAATTGTCATTGCTACTCTTTTAGCTGGTTTAATAGCATTAAATCCACCTGGTGCCATTACGCAAATTGTAGCTTGGGCATTTGCACTTGCAACAGGTACATTCTTCCCTGCACTAGTGCTTGGAGTATGGTGGAAGCGTTCCAATTCCAAAGGTTTAATTGCCGGATTACTTGTTGGTTTAGGGGTAACCTTGGCTTATATCTTTGCGGCAAAATATGGAGGATTCACTATTTTAGGAATTATTGATACGGGTGCGGGTGTATTTGGGGCAATTGCGGCATTTGCTACTAACATCATTGTTTCCCTTGCAACAAAGCCTCCTTCACAAGAAATACAAGATGCCGTTATCAATCTTCGCTACCCTGAACAAATGACTTACAAAGACGGAGAAGTTTATATGGAAGAATAAAAAAATGCCAGGCACTTGCACAATCTTTAGATTGTTTAGGTGCCTGGCAAATTTTATGCATTAGCTCTAGCTTTCTTATGAACTAAGAAGAAGTATAAAACTAGAGCAATAAGGATGACTGGAACCATTGCAAGGAATAACATACGGTAAGTTGTATGAGGTTCAAATAATCCTAATATATATGGGCCTACCCCTAACCCTAAATCAAGAAATATAAAGTAAGTAGATGTTGCTAAACCATAACGGTGAGGTTCTGTCGATTTTACCGCAACCGCTTGAGCAATGGAGTTTATATTCCCATTACCAATTCCGATTAAACCTGCTGCTACTAAGAATATCAATGAATTCGTAGCTTGGCTAAATAACAACATACCGATAGCAAAAATAATCAATGCCGGATAAACAACAATATTTGCTCCTTTACGATCCATCAACGGGCCTGTAATAGGTCGGGTACAAAGAATTGTAATCGCATAGACTAGGAAAAAGAAACTTCCTGCTTTAACTAGATCAATACTCTCTGAGTAAAATGATAGAAACGACATTACACCAGAATATGCAAACCCAACAAATAACACAATAATTGAAATTGGCAATGCTTTAGTCTCTATATAATTATTAAACTTAAAGCCTTTTTCTTTTGTTGCTTCAGAAGTTGTAGATTTTGTCGGAGTTTTAATATTGTTTAGATTCACTGTGAAATACATTAATACACAAGCAATTACTAATACCGTATTAAAAATAAAAATAGATGAAAAGCTATCCGAATTTTGCGTTAGTAAAATACCAATAAACGGCCCGATTGCCGTTGCTAACACAGTACTTAAGCTAAAATAACCGATACCTTCACCACGTCTTGCTGCCGGAATGATTTGTGCAATTAGGGTTCCAGTTGTTGTCCCAATGATTCCGAATGAAATCCCATGCAATAAACGAAGGGTCATTAAAAATGGTAAGTTTAAAGTTACAAAATAAGCACATGTTGTAATGAAAAATGCGATTAACCCTATCTGGAATGTTTTTTTACTTCCTACATTGGTAATAACACGTCCAGTAAGAAGTCGTCCTAATAATGATCCAACGATAAAAATACTGGATACTAATCCAGCAGTACTTGTGGAAGCATCAAACTCCTGAACGGCAAATCGCGCAATTACAACAATTAATAAATAAAAAATTAATGTACCAAGAAAATTGATAAGTGAGATCATCACAAAATTTTTGGTCCATAATGGTTCTTTCTCTTTTTCTATCAATATAAAATCTCCTATCTTAATAAATTTTCCAAAATTTGATTCAACACATTTCGAGTTGTTTTTAAATCTGCCTCGTCAATTCCTTGAGTAAGCTCGTTTAAATAGGTAGAAAGATCCTCCTGTATGGATGTATACACTTCTTTCCCCTTCTCGGTAAGACTGACATACTTTTCTCTTTTATCGTCCCCTTGATTGGTTTCGACATATCCAAGCTCCATTAACTTTTGGATAATGCGTGTTACACTTGGCTTTTCTACTCGAGTATCTTTTGCTAATTCTACAAATGTACAAGACTCTTTCAAGTAAATTAAGCGCATTACTACCCATTGAGATGTATGTAATTGATACTTTGATAATCGAGTGTTCACGGCATTTACATACGGGCGATACAAATCTCTATAGCTATCAAAAAGCGTTGGCTCTATATTGTTCATTCAATAGCCTCCTAAATAGATAGTTACCCTAACTAACTATTATACTTTACTCTTAATAAAAAAAATTGTCCATAGGTAAATACATATTTTTAATATATAATGTTTCTTTATTTTCCTTCATTGAAAGCTTTATAAATCAACTTATATTGTGCTTTTACTATTGTAAGTATGGCGTATTGTTTTTTTGTCTATCCTTTTATAAAGAAAGTGATGGAGGAGTTTAGCAAATGTTACAATTCGAATCTGAACTTGAAGGCAAACATGCACAGTTTGGTTACTTACGTGACAAAATTAGCAAGTATGGATTTTGTCTAGGTGGTTATTGGGAGTATGATCGTGGCTTTTTTGATACCATCTTGTCAAAACAAAATGGTGAAACAATCTATTTAAGATTACCTTTCATTGTTATTAGTGGGATGCTTGATTCTGATAGTGCTCATATTCAATTTAAAACCCCTTATGTTATTAAACATATTGTGAACTATGGTTTGGATTTTGATGATAGTTCCCTTCTCGATGCAACGGGATTTAGTCAGTTCCAAACACCCGTTGATACAGATGGGAAAATACAGAACAAAAACAAATGGGTACATGCGGGTGAAGAAGTCGTTGATCAGGTTCTTCAATACGTAAATTAATAAAATTCTAAAGCTATATAGCGATACATATCGGTCTATATGGCTTTTACTATGCATTGCAATGATTTTTACATTGATATCATGTAATACCATTATTACTGAAAAAAGTAAAAAAAGAATCCACCCTGTTAGGTGGATTCTTAACTTTAGCTATACTGATGCTGATGTAACCTTGCAAAGATCCCATTGTCTGCAACTAAATCATTGTAAGAGCCATCTTCTTCTATACCATTAGCAGTAACAACCATTACACGGTCTGCATCCTTAATTGTTGCAAGTCTATGGGCAATTACTAGTGTTGTACGATTCTCGGCCAACTCGGCCAAGGAATCCTGAATAATTTTTTCTGTTTCTGTATCAAGTGCTGAAGTAGCCTCGTCTAAAATCAGAATTGGAGGATTTTTTAAGAACATACGAGCGATTGCAAGTCGTTGTTTTTGTCCGCCAGAAAGTTTTAAGCCACGCTCCCCAATTTCTGTTTCTAAACCATCAGATAAATTATTAACGAAATCCTCTAAATGAGCTTTTCTCAATGCATCAAGAATTTCCTCTTCAGTAGCATCCAATTTCCCATACGCGATGTTTTCACGAATTGTCCCAGTAAATAAGAATACATCCTGTTGGACAATTCCAATTTGGTCTCGTAGTGATTGTTTTGACATATCACGAATATCTATGCCATCTATTGTAATAGCACCACTGTCTACATCATAAAAGCGAGGTATTAAAGAACAAATCGTTGTTTTCCCTGCACCTGAAGGTCCAACAAATGCAGTCATTTCTCCTGCCTTTAACTTAAATGAAATATCATTTAAGATCACTTTGTCTCCTTCATAACCAAAGGTAACATTTTCAAAATGAATATCCCCATGTAAATACGGAACATCGATTGCTCCCTCTTTATCTTGCACCTCAGGTTGTTCATTTAACATCTCCTGGAATCGTTTAAATCCAGCCATTCCTTTTGGGTATAACTCAAGTAAAGCACTAATTTTATCAATCGGTTTAATTAACACATTCGTGTAAAGTACAAAGCTTACGAGTTCCCCATAAGAAAGTTTCCCATTAAAGCTTAACCAAGCTCCAACTACTAAAACAACTAAAGTTAATAGCCTTGTCATCATATAAATACCTGAGTGAGTGCCAGCCATCACTTTATAACCTAATAATTTAGCAGTTCTAAATATGCCATTTTGCTTCCTGAAACGTTCTATTTCAAACTTTTCATTTGTAAATGACTGCACAACACGAATTCCAGAAACGCTATCCTCAATTCGTCCATTTACATCAGCAAGTTTCCCGTACATTTCTTTCCAAGCAGCATTCATTTTTTTATTACTATATGTAACAATCCAAATTAAAAATGGTACAGCTACTAGAGCAACGACTGCTAATGTTGGATTGACATTGAACATAATCGCAAAAGCCCCGATAAATGTCATGATGGCGATGAAAAAATCTTCTGGTCCATGATGAGCAAACTCACCAATATCGAACAGATCGTTAGTGATACGACTCATTAAATGACCAGTTTTGTTATTATCGAAGAATCGGAAGGATTGCTTTTGAAGATGGTTAAACAAATCCTGCCGCATATCAGTTTCAATATTAATTCCTAGTTTATGTCCTAAGTAATTGACTATAAAATTCAAAATCGTACTTAGCACATACACCATCAGTAATAAAATACTTACTTTTACAATTGTCCCCCACTCATTCGTCGGAAGCAATGTATCAATAAACCATTGAACAGCCATTGGAAATGCCAATTCCAAAATAGCTACAATGATAGCACTCGAAAAATCCACCATAAACAGCCGTTTATGAGGTTTATAATAAGCAAAGAATTTCGAAAGCATAAAAGACCCCTCTCATATTAGTTTACAAGTATAATTTCTTATTCTATCTTATCTCTAATTGAAATGTTAGCAAAACTTAGGTCATATTTAGTATCTATACAAATTGCTTTTTAAATAGCTTACTTCTTAAAAATTATATTTCTTCGACCGACTCCAAATATCGATATAGCGTTGATTTACTAATCCCCGTTTTATTTTTAATATCAAGTAATGTGTAATTGCCTGTATGATACATCTCAATGGCCTTTTTAATATTTTCATCAGATTTTTTTGGTCGACCAATCGTTTTTCCTTGTCCCTTTGCATTTGCAAGCCCAAGAGTCGTTGATTGTTTGACGATATCAGATTGAAAGTTTACAAAATGTCCTAGGAGCTCGGTTAATGTAAAGTCCAAAGATCCCCTACTCTGAATTCCCTCTTTTATAAATTGAATGGTTACCCCATCCATTTCACATATTTTTAATAACTCCATCAGATGTCGTGTCGTATCTGCTAGAACAAACATTCTTTCAATAATGATGCTATCACCTTTTTGGAGAGCCATTAATAACTTTTCAAGCTCCACTCTTTTTTTCGGAGATCCATGTAATTCTCGGAAAATCTCATCGCAAGCTTGAAGCTGTTTTAACTGATTGTCGCAATTTTCATCATTATATAAAGGGCGAACGTACCCATAAATCATTCATTTCACTCCCAAACCCATTCCCAAAAAGGTTCATTTTTAGGAACAAAAATGTTAAGATTACCAAAGAATTTAATTTTGTAAAGGAGAGTTCAATGCAAACTTTAAAGCAACAATGGTTCGGTAATATCCGTGGAGATATTCTATCCGGCCTCGTCGTAGCTCTGGCACTGATTCCTGAGGCAATTGCCTTCTCTATCATTGCGGGTGTTGACCCTATGATTGGTCTCTATGCTTCCTTCACTATGGCTGTCACAATAGCCTTTGCAGGTGGCCGCCCAGGGATGATATCAGCAGCAACTGGAGCAATGGCGTTAGTATTGGTTCCATTAGTAAGAGATTACGGTTTAGGCTATTTATTTGCCGCAACCCTTTTAACCGGTGTCATTCAAATTATTTTTGGGGTTCTTAAAATAGCAAAGTTATTGAAGTTTCTCCCAAATGCTGTCATGATTGGGTTCGTTAACTCTTTAGCCATTCTAATCTTTATGGCACAAGTACCACACTTCATTGGTATTTCTCCCATGACCTATGTGTTTGTCGGAATAACGTTAGTACTTGTCTATACATTACCACGTTTTATAAAAGTGATTCCAGCACCACTTATTGCGATCGTAACATTAACTATTGTTGCCATTTTTAGCGGGGTTAATTTAAGAACGATTGGTGATTTAGGAACGATTAGTCAAACATTGCCAACATTTAATATCCCGGATGTTCCCTTCAATCTAGAAACGTTTAAAATTATTTTTCCTTTCTCCCTTTCACTTGCTATCGTCGGGTTAGTTGAGTCATTACTAACATCTCGTATAGTGGATGATATGACAGGAACGGAAAGTAATAAAAACCAAGAAGCAAGAGGGCAAGGATTAGCAAACATAGTCACAGGATTTTTTGGAGGAATGGCTGGTTGTGCGATGATCGGTCAATCTGTTATTAATGTTAAGTCTGGTGGAAGAGGACGTTTATCTACCTTGATAGCTGGCGTATTTCTAATGTTTTTAATTCTAGTGCTTGGCGATCTAGTCGTTAAAATCCCGATGCCCGTACTAGTAGGGATTATGATAATGGTATGTATCGGAACTTTTGATTGGACTTCATTTAAATATCTTGTAAAAGCTCCACGTACAGATGCAATTGTCATGCTTACAACCGTAGTCATTGTAGTATGGACTCATGATCTTTCGAAGGGTGTTATTGCAGGAGTTATTTTAAGCGCTTTATTCTTTGTCGTAAAAATTTCTTCCGTTAAAATTACACAAGAAAGTAATCGTTATTTTGTAAATGGGCAACTATTTTTTGCTTCAACGGACCCTTTTGTGGATTACTTTAAATATAATGAAATCAAAGATAAAACAATTCTAATTGATTTTTCAAATAGCCGTATCTGGGATGAATCTGGAGTAGGTGCTCTTCTAAAAGTAGAGGATCTCTTAAAAGAAAGAGGGATTCAGGTTGAAGTGGTTGAACTAGATGCTGCAAGTTCGAAAATAATTTCGAAACTAGAAAATGTATCTTCATCACATTAGGAGGCGAACGGATGTACAAACATATTTTATTAGCTGCTGATGGTTCGGAAAATGCTGTACGTGCTTCAAAAGAGGCAATTAAAATGGCTTCTTGTCTCGAGGATTCAACTGTTGAAATTGTCTATGTGGTAGACTTTGATAAATCAAAATCTGAAGTATTACATTCAAGCTCCAGTGAAGTAATCAATTTAGAGAGACGAAAAAAGATTACTAAAGTAGAACAATTATTTAAAGAATCCAATGTATCGTATAAAGTGATATTTTTACACGGCTCTCCTGGTCCAGAAATCGTTAAATACGCCAATGAACAAAAAGTAGATCTAGTTGTCATTGGTAGTCGTGGTTTAAATGGTTTACAGGAGATGGTTTTAGGAAGCGTCAGTCATAAGGTAATGAAACGCGTTAACTGTCCCGCCTTAATTGTGAAGTAAGAATAAACAAGCATCTTATTACAGAGATGCTTGTTTATTTTATATTTGGTGATATAAGAATAGAAAGTTTTTGTATAAAGTTATATGGTTCAGTTCATATGAAAAAAAGGTGATCAATGCATTTGATGTCCTTTTTCTATGAAAATAATCAAAGGTAATTATATTCTTTTAACAAATTCTGACTTTAATTTCATTGCGCCAAATCCTTCGATCTTACAATCAATATTATGATCACCCTCAACAAGGCGTATATTTTTCACCTTTGTTCCGATTTTCAGGGTTGATGAACTTCCCTTTACTTTTAAATCTTTAATGACGGACACAGCATCTCCATCAGCTAGAATATTCCCGTTAGCATCCTTTACAATGAGTGATTCCGATTCAACAATTTCATCTTCCATCGTCCACTCGTGTGCACATTCAGGGCATACTAACAACTCTCCATCTTGATATGTATACTCTGAGTTACATTTTGGGCAATTTGGTAAACTCAATTCTCTCTCCTCCACACATAAATTTAATCTAGTTAAGTCTTAAGTATATATAATTTAGTTCATTCCATCCATTACTTCTATATATTAGGATGCTATTAAAAAAAAATAAATAAAAGAAGGTGAGTTTGCTTGGGCAAAATTTGGGATTATAAGTTCATTTTTAGTTTTATAATTATGCACTTCTGCGAAGTTTGAGGCTGAACTAGATAATTTTATGTAAAGGTTTAAACTTTACCAATCATCATAAAGTATCTTTTGAAACTTAAAAAGAGATTCCTTGACTAACGAAATCCCTCAAGCACTTTAAAGTTATTTTTTTCAGTAATTTTGATATGGGGTGGAAGTATTGGTATTTAGTGTAATAGGTACTGAATACTTCTGATTAATAATAGATGCGCTTATTGGACATCTTTTCTTTTTCGTGGCTTCTTTCGTCGGATAGAGGCGTTCTCTTCTACTTTTCTGCTTCCCGGAGGCCAAATAACGTCGCTGAGAACCTTTCTCTTCTACTTTTCCGCTTCTCGGTGGCCCCATTTCGTCGTAGAGACACGCTCTCTTCTACCTTTCTCGCTCGCGATGGCCCCATTTCCTCGCACAGAACCTCTCTTTTCTACCTTTCTGCTTCCCGAAGATTCCATTACGTCGCTGAGATCCTCTCTCTTCTACCTTTCTCGCTCGCGATGGCCTCATTTCGTCGAAGAGATCCTCTCTCTTCTACCTTTCTCGCTCGCGATGGCCTCATAACGTCGCTGAGAACCCTTCTCTTCTACCTTTCTGCTTCTCAAAGGCCTCATTTCGTCGCTGAAAACCCTTCTCTTCTACCTTTCTCGCTCGCGATGGCCCCATTTCCTCGCACAGAACCTCTCTTTTCTACCTTTCTGCTTCCCGAAGATTCCATAACGTCGCTGAGAACCTCTCTCTTCTACCTTTCCGATTCCAAAAGGCCTCATTTCGTCGCACAGAACCCTTCTCTTCTACCTTTCTGCTTCCCGAAGTCCCCATTTCCTTGCAGAGACCTTTTCTCTTTTACCTTTCTGCTTCCCGAAGCCCGCGCATTTGTCGCAGAGCCCCATCCGTTTAACCGCAATACTTCTTGAACCATTCCAATCAAAGAATAAATCCTTATTTTCATTACTCGATTGCACAAACAGTTCGTTAGCTTGTATGCTCAACTTAAAAATGCACTTGTCCACATTCTGAAAACAAGAATGTCAGATTTTGAGTCCCCCTATTTAAAAAATTGCTTAATCATTGATCCATCATTGTTGTACACTCTAACTTCTGCGTAGGCTCCATTGATAAGGGTAAGTTGTGGGGGCATGTGGCCACAGTCAATATCGTATGCAATCGGTAGATTTAACTCATCTGCAAGTTCCATATAGACATCTAAAATATGATAGTCGCTTACTGTATCTTTGGCTGCACTTCTACCAAATAGAATCCCACTACAGTTATTAAACCAGCCAGCTAGTTTCATTTGCACAAGTGATCTGCGTAAGTCTGGCACCGACAATTCGCAATTTTCAAGGTACCAAATAATTGGTTCATTATTTATGTATTTTGATTGAAATTCCTTCACATCTCCGAATGGAGTACCGATTAAATGTCGAATAACATCAATGCATCCTCCAAGTAAGCGGCCTTTAATCAACATAGGGGTGTTTTTAATCGTTTTCCATTTTGTTGGTTCAGTTAAATGATATACCCAATCCGTTACATACTCATGCTGCCATCTAAGTTGATACATTTCTGAAGGGTATTGAGTAATCTCTTCTCCATTTTGAGTGAATAGTACCTTTTCCCACATTGCAGTTGTTGAATCAGAAGTTTGTCCCCGTAAATCAATTAAATTTGGTCCATGAGCTGTTGCAATTCCTGTTTTTAAGGTAAGTGCCAGTAACAAGGTACTTGTATCAGAATAACCTAAAACCCACTTTGGCTTTATATCGTTAAAATCTATGAACTCTAATGTTTCAATTAACAGTTCTCCACCCCAAGGAGGATATATGAACTGAATAGAATCATCTTGGAACATAAGGTTAAGTTCATTTGCTCTTACTTTTGCTGGAGCAGATTTTAATTTATATTGAGTCCAACAAGTTTGACCGATTGAAAACCCATAACCTCTTTTTTCCAATCGATAAACTGCCTCTTCCAATAAAACATGCTGCTCCAAATGTAAACCAGAAGATGGTGCCGTAACGCCTATTTTTACTGGCTTGATTAGTTGAGGATATCTAATCAAATCTTATTGCTCCTTTCTATAATCCGTATTTTTATTAACATATTATCAAAAGCTGTATTTTAGTTGTGATTTTCTCAAAAATAAAAGCCGATTTCAAAGTTGAAATCGGCGTTACTTAATAATTACTTTTTATCTTTATCTAATTCGTTCATGCCGCCATCAGTTCCAGCACCATTTATTGTCGTACCGCTTGTTCCACCTGTGGATCCATTTGTTGTACCACCTGTAGAATTGTTAGTACCTGTAGTTCCATCTGTTGTTCCATTGTTTGTATCCATACCATCGTTATCTAATGGTTCGTCATCACCAACAGAATTATCATTATTTCCAGTTCCATTCGAATCATCTGAATTCAGATTATTATTTCCTGTATCATGTACATCTTCGTTAATAACATCGTTTGTACCATTTTCAATTGCATCATCTGTAGTGCCACAGGCTACTAGAGCGCCGGCAAAAAGGAACATAAATGGAATCGCTAATAATTTTTTCAGCACACGTTTTCCTCCTTAAGTTGATAACTATAGAATGTGTTCTTTTAAGGAGGGTATACTTAATTTTTTATAAATCTTCCCCATAAATTGCAACAGTTTGGCGCACAATAAGGAACTGTCGGCCATCCCAATGTAGCAGATTTTCTACATATCCTAATCCATCGGCATGATATCTTCCGGCAATTTGTTGCATACCAAGTAAATCATATTTTCCATTACGTGCTAAATCAATTGGATAGAGTGCACTAACAGGATCGACCCAACCCTCTATTGGTTGCTTTAATGTTCCATTTGGATTATAAATTTCATTTAAATATTCTTTTCCTTTATATTGAAGGTCTAAAATATATCTTTTTCTCGGATCGGCGCTATATACGCTTGCTTTAAAATTATTATCATATTGTACCTTATATGGATGTTGTTCATTAAACTGAATGGAGTCAAAGATCTTTGTCATTCGACCTTGCATAAAGGAATATACATAGGCAAAAATAATGCCACCACTTCCTCCTGACTGAATAACAATGAAAATATCTTTAACCCCATCTCCAGTTAAATCTCCTAACCAAAGGCTTGGTTCATATCCTGCATTTTCAGTTAAGTTAAATACTTGAAACTGATTAGTAAGTCCATATCTAACCACTAATTGAATATTTGTTATATAAGGGCTATCCGATTGTTTTGTTCCAACTAAATAGATCCAATCCAATACCCCATCCCCTGTTACATCGCCCATTTGACTTGCAACAATCGTTTGACCTGATGAAAGAGGTATCTGTGGCACTCTTCTCCAATAAAATTGATTATTCATTTTCATTCTCCCCACTTAAGATTCTTCTACCTATTAAATGAATCGTGGCAAGAAAAAGTGTCATGAGATATTAATAATGACTAATCAATTTGTACTAATTTGAGTAATTGAGTGAATTCTTCAATTATGACTACCTCTTTCTTAAATCGAGTAGAGGGAAAATAAGTAACTTATTTTCGCCCCTCTCACAACACCGTACGTACGGGTCTCGTATACGGCGTTTCAATTTATATTACAGTGTGTACTTCTAAGTAACGGTCTAGGGCAGAGGGGATTCCCCTCTG
>DATMGC010000100.1:0-15213 GCA_035555915.1 Ureibacillus sp.
GGCTGACAAGCGTTTTCAAGACAGTCTGGGTAATCTTTATTCTTAAAGAAATGCCTAAAAATACGTGTAGACAAAGTCGAATTTCGACTTTGTCTACACTCTGAGATTTTTTATAATAAAAAATTCTTTATGCTCTCGGATAAAATTTAAATTAAGTTTTTAAAGTTTAATCGTTTATTTAATAGGTACATAATTGGCACCCCAATTGCTAGGACGGCAAATTCACCAACAGCACAAGTAAACCAAGTCCATAAGAATGGTAGCTCAAGTGCTAAATTTAGCTCAAAAGCAATGATAAACATTGTACATGTAAATAAAAACGTATTGATGATTAATCTTAAGAATACATTTTTGACAAACTTACAAATGAGAATTAACAATGCAAGTGTGATGATCGTTTGACCAACCCCGAACACTAAATCATAGGCGCCAAGTGGTGAGAAAAGATTAGAGATAAATACACCAATGACAACTCCTAACATAAAGCGCGGGTTAAACGCAACTAAATGATTAAACATTTCAGAAACACGGAATTGAATTTCTGTAAATCCAAATGGTGCAACTAACATGGTGATTGCAATATAAAGTGCTGCAATAATACCAGTTGTTGCTAAAAATTTTACTTTCATATTCATTTCTCCTTAGTTTTTTTTCGTGGGAGGTTCTCGAACCACGTGAAAAGAACACAGAGGAATATATTATTACACATCTTAAATTATGTCAAATTTTTATCGGAGACTACTAGACAATTAAGGGGATAAAATGACAAAGTGTGGTGATTGTCGAAAAAATGTCACACATTACAAACTTTATTAGTATAGTTTATTTTTGATAAAAAACGTGTACTTTAGCGATTTAAATCGGCAAATTATTTTATCAGAAGAGGTATTTTTGATTTCACCAATTTCTGAAGATTCTAAATGTTGTTGACTATTAAAATCACTACATGTAATATAATCGACAAACTCAATTTTTTTGAATAGTTAAAAAGAATTATAAACTTATTCAAATTTGAGTGATGTAGAAAGAGAGAAAAATAGGGGGAAACAACGTGAAAAATAGTTCGAAAATTCTTTCATTATTACTTTTTGGACTAGTACTTTTATTAGCTGCTTGCGGTAGTAGTGAAAAATCTACGGAATCTACAGAAGAGAGCAATAGTACTGGAACAACAGAAGAAGGAAAAACAGTTAAGGTAGGAATTACGCAAATCGTAGAGCATCCATCTCTAGATGCTGCGACAGAGGGCTTTAAAGCGGCATTAGAAGAAGCAGGGTTAAATGTAGAATTTGTTGAAGAAAATGCGCAAAATGATCAAAGTATGAACACAACGATTGCCCAAAACTTGGTAAATGAAGGAGTTGATTTAATCTTCGCAAACTCAACTCCATCAGCACAAGCAGTGAAAGGGGCAACGTCAGATATTCCAATTATCTTCACATCAGTGACAGATGCAGTTGGTTCTGAGTTAATCGATTCAATGGAGGCACCTGGTGGAAACGTGACAGGTACTGTCGATTTACATCCAGATACAATTGCTAATACGGTAGCCTTTTTAAAAGATGATTTAGGAGCAAAGAAAGTTGGTACTGTTTATAACACTGGAGAACAAAACTCCGTTGCACAAATCGAACAAGTAAAAGGTTTATTAGAAGAAGCTGGTATTGAGTTAGTGGAAGCTGCAGTTTCTACTTCAGCAGAAGTAAAACAAGCAACTGAATCATTAATCGGTAAAGTAGATTCTTTATATATCATTACGGATAACACAGTTGTATCTGCTTTAGAATCAGTAATTGATGTAGCAAATGCAAACAAGCTACCATTAATGGTTGGGGAGTTAGATTCAGTTGAACGTGGTGGTTTAGCTGCTTACGGTTTTGAATACTATGACATCGGTTATGAAGCAGGAGAAATGGCAGTCAAAATCCTAAATGGTGAAGCGACTCCTTCTGAAATTCCAGCAGCTTACCCAGCGAACTTAAAATTACTTATTAATAAGTCTACTGCAGACAATCTAGGTCTTGAAATTCAAGATTCTTGGAATGCTGAAATTTACGAATAAAATAGAAGTTAGTTAGGAGATGATTCAATATGTTTACAGCATTGTTCGGATCAGTTGAGCAAGGAATCATCTATGCAATTATGGCACTCGGAGTGTATATATCATTCCGAGTGTTAGATTTTCCGGATTTAACGGTTGATGGAAGCTTTGTAACTGGGGCGGCGACCGCAGCAATGATGATTGCACTAGGTTATAACCCGATACTAGCTACATTAATGGCAATTGTTACTGGATTTATTGCAGGATGTATGACAGGTATTTTACACACAAAGGGAAAAATAAATCCATTGCTTTCAGGGATATTAATGATGATTGCATTGTATTCTATCAATCTTCGTATTATGGGGTTATCTGCAGAAAATGCAATTGTGAAACCGAATATTCCATTGATGAATGCTGATACGATTTTTTCACAGTTTCAAGGTTTTTGGGGAAATTTAGGATTTGATACAGCCCTAACAAACTTTATTAAGAACACGTTAGGTTTTCAAACTGCGCCATCAACTTGGGGAACTATTATAGTAGTGTTAGTTTTAACGCTCATCATCAAGTTTGTTGCGGATTGGTTCTTAAAAACAGAAGTAGGATTGGCAATTCGTGCAACAGGTGATAATAAACGAATGATTCGAAGCTTCTCAGCAAATACGGATGGCTTAATTGTATTAGGGCTAGGTCTTTCAAATGCCTTAGTTGCATTTTCTGGAGCTTTAATCGCTCAATATTCAAAATTTGCCGATGCAAACATGGGAATTGGGATGATTGTTATTGGTCTCGCATCAGTTATCATCGGAGAAGCAATCTTTGGAACTAAGACGATTTTCCGAACTACTTTAGCAGTTATTGCAGGAGCAATCATCTATCGAATTATTTATGCGGTTGCATTACGTATTGACTGGTTAGATACATCCGACATGAAGCTGATTACAGCGATAATTGTTATTTTAGCTTTAGTCATTCCACAAATGATTGATAAACGTCGTGAGAAAAAACGAAAAGAAAAACGAAGAGTAGAACGTCTTAATCAGCAAAGAGAAATGATGCAGGGAGGGAATCACCTTGCTTAAATTAGAGGGAATTAATAAGATTTTTAATGAAGGTACACCTGATGAAAAAATTGCCTTAGAAAATATTAATTTACACCTATCACCAGGTGATTTTGTTACAATCATTGGAAGTAATGGTGCCGGTAAATCAACGATGATGAATATGATATCTGGCGCTTTAACTCCGGATTTTGGAGCTGTAACGATTGAGGGAAAAGAGGTAACTAAATTACCAGAATACAAACGTTCTCAATTTATCGGTCGTGTATTCCAAGATCCAATGGCGGGGACAGCACCTTCAATGACAATTGAAGAGAATTTGGCCATTGCTTATTCTCGTAATGCGAAACGGTCTTTTAGAAAAGGCGTAAATCGAAGTCGTCGTGATTTTTTCCGTACTTCATTGGAAAAATTGGGATTAGGGCTAGAAAACCGCTTTAATGCAAAGGTTGGGATGCTATCGGGTGGAGAGCGTCAAGCTTTATCACTTTTAATGGCAACTTTTACAAATCCTTCGATACTATTGTTAGATGAACATACAGCAGCTCTCGATCCTTCTCGTGCTGAATTAATTACTCGGTTAACAAAACAGCTAGTAGAAGAGGGAAATCTTACAACCTTAATGGTTACCCACAATATGCAACAAGCGATTGACCTAGGAAACCGCTTAATCATGATGGATAAAGGACAAATTATCTTAACCATTGATGATGAGAAAAAACCGACGCTTACAATTCCAGATTTAATGACAGAGTTCGAAAAAATCCGTGGAGAAAAAATGAACTCAGATAGAGCATTGCTAGGAGCTAGTAGTTAATAGGTGAAAACATTTCAGAGAAGAACTTTCGTAAAAAACGAACGCTCTTCTCTTTTTTATGTTCAAAATATGAATCTGGGGTAGGAGATGATGGGTCGAGTGTAAAAGTTACATATTTTGAAATCTACGAAACTAGTAGGAAATTAGCGTATATTACCGAACGTAAAGGTGGTAAATATAATTGTCTACAAAAAATCACCCGAAGTATTATGACTTCGGGTGATTTTGCTCTATAACCTATTAAACCAACAATCCAAATAGTTGGCTGTCTTTATTTACTTCTGTAAATTCAAAGCCATTTTGAATCATGCGGTTGATAAGGCCTGCATAGTCTTCTGGTTGACTGACTTCAATACCGACTAGGGCAGGACCACTTTCTTTGTTATTTTTCTTTGTATATTCAAAGGTTGTGATGTCATCGTTTGGTCCTAGTACTTCTGTTAAGAATTTACGAAGTGCCCCTGCACGTTGAGGGAAGTTAACGATGAAGTAGTATAGTAAACCTTCATATAATAAGGATTTTTCTCTAATTTCTTGCATTCGGCTAATGTCATTATTACCACCAGTAATGACTACAACAACTGATTTTCCTACAATCTCATCAGCATATAAATCAAGTGCAGACACTGGAAGTGCTCCAGATGGTTCTGCAACAATAGCATGCTTATTATACAAATCTAAAATCGTTGTACTTACTTTACCCTCAGGAACTAGGACAATATCGTCTAAATATTTATGACAAATTTCATATGTTTTTGTTCCGACACATTGAACAGCGGTGCCATCGCAAAATTTATCGATTTTACTAAGCGTCGTTGGGCCCCCATTATCAAAGGCAGCTTTCATACTAGCTGCACCTGCTGGCTCGACACCAATCACTTTGCTATTTGGTGAAATGTTTTTAATATAAGAAGCAATACCGGCCATTAGACCGCCACCACCAATTCCACCGAAAATGTAATCAAGAGGCTCTTCGATATCGTTTAATACCTCAACGGCTACAGTACCTTGACCTGCAATAATGTCTAAATCGTCGAATGGATGGATAAAAATCATGTCATGCTCTTCGCAATATGCTTGTGCAGCATTTGCAGAATCATCAAATGTATCGCCTTCTAAGATAATTTCAATATTGTTTCTGCCAAACATACGAACTTGGTCAACTTTTTGCTTTGGTGTTGTTAAAGGCATGAAAATCGCACCTTTAATGTTTAGATGTGCACAAGCAAATGCCACTCCTTGTGCATGGTTCCCAGCACTTGCACAAACGACACCGCTTTGACGAGCTGCTTCTTCGATTTTTTTAATTTTATAATAAGCCCCTCGTAATTTGAAGGAACGCACATGTTGTAGATCTTCACGTTTAATATAAATATTAGCTTGGTACTTTTCTGATAAATACTCATTTTTTTGAAGTGGGGTATGTAATACGACATCTTTTAAATGTTGATGTGCGATAAGCACATTTTCTACAGCAATACTTTGCGAATTGACAACTTCCATTGTTTTGTTACCTCCGTTTTAATAAACCTTGACTCATTTTATCATAAAAAGCTCACTTTTTTATGAATTATTTTTTAATTCTAAAAATTCAACCTTAAGCAGCATACCGCCATTATAAATACATAAAAAGGACTGGCATAGTAGCCAGTCCTCAGAGTGTAGACAAAGTCGAAATTCGACTTTGTCTACACGTATTTTTAGGCATTTCTTTAAGAATAAAGATTACCCAGACTGTCTTGAAAACGCTTGCCAGCCAAGGCGCGAAGGCGAGCGAAGACGCGAATAGAAGTCGCCTTCATGAGCGGACGAGCGAGACAAGCAACGCAGGATGAAAGCGTTTGTCAACAGTCTGAGGACTGGCATAGTAGCCAGTCCTGAATGTATTAAAAGAATAAATGTGCAAGAAGTGCAACGATTGGAATTGAGATAATCGTACGGATTAAGAAAATTAAGAATAAATCCCAAATTTTCAAAGGCAGTTTTGTACCTAAGATTAATCCGCCAACTTCTGACATGTAAATCAGTTGTGTTACTGAAACGGTTGCAATGAAGAAACGTGTCATTTCTGAATCAATGCCAGAACCAAGAATAGAAGGTAATAACATATCGGCGAAACCGACAATCATTGTTTGAGCAGCTTCATCAGCAAAAGGAATTTGTAGTAATGCTAAGATTGGTTCGAAAGGCATTCCTAGAATTTTAAAGAAGCTTGTGTATTCTGCAAGTACAAGGGCAATCGTACCGAATGCCATAATAACAGGTGTAATAGCAAACCACATTTCAAGTACATTCTTGAAACCAGAACCAATTACTTTACCAAGATTTTTATTGCTCTCAGCTTTCGATAATGCACTGTGTAAACCGAATGAAACTGAGTTGAAACCTTCTGGAACATCCTCGCTATGTTTGTTTGGAGTAGTCCCATCAATGTTTTTATCGGGTTTACCACGTAATGGGTAAATACGAGGCATGATGAAAGCTAAGATAATAGAAACTAAAATAACTGAACCATAGAATTGAACGAAATAATTGTTTAAATTAATTGTATCAAGTACAACGAAACAGAAAGTAATCGAAACTACAGAGAATGTTGTTGCAATCGTAGCCGCTTCACGAGCGGTGTAATTTCCTTCTTCATATTGTCTACTAGTTAATAGAACTCCGATTGTACCATCACCTACGAAAGAAGCTAAACAGTCAATAGCTGAACGCCCAGGAATTTTGAATAGCGGTCGCATAATTTTTACCATCATAGAACCGAAGAACTCAAGTAAACCAAAGTCCGTTAATAAAGGTAATAGTAAACCTGCAAACAAGAACAATGAGAACATCATTGTTACTAAACCACCGTCGGGAGTTATTAGTAACCCAGCTGTGTTTTCGCTTGTAATACTTTCAGGTCCTACTTGGAATAAATACATTGTTGCAAAAATTACAGCTAAAACACGCATAATTGTCCAAAACCAATTAACGCGGAAAAGAGAATCCATAAGTGTTTTTTTTTCCTTTTCAGGTACGAATTTGATAATTAGTGCGCCAATCGCAGCAATGATAAAAACAATATAAGCAAACCAATGAATAAAGCTTATAATACTAGCAGAAAGTTTATTTGCTAGTATGGCAATAGGTACTTTTAAACCTTCCCCAGTTTGTATTGGAGTTATAAATAAGAAAATCCCAATTAACGAAAGAAAGATAAAAAGAAACCATGTATATGAAGTGAATTTTTTAGTCATATGTTTTGTCCCTCTTTAAGTATGTTGTTTGTATATTTATACACTATATACATTTGATATACATGTGTAAATATATTTACTAAAAGTTCTATAATTCAGAAAGTACTGATTGAATGAAGAATGAATAAAGAGGAAATAAAAGGATTTGCTGATTAAGTTCAGTCGCAAAAGAAGGGGAGGGAGGTATAGTATAATTATCATTGAAAGTGTATAGAAAAGGAGCAGGTAACTGTGCTACCTACTCCTTAAGTATATTCAATAATATTATAAATTAATCTCATAGAAACGTTCGAAATGTAACCAACTATCACTTCCAGGTTGACCTTCATCAGTTCGTTTACTATTTTCTTCAATCATCCAAGCTGTTTGTGAAGCATGTGCTTGTAATGCTTTTACTTTTTCCAGTTTAACACTACTTACATCGATTTGAACTGTTGCTTCACCGTTGTCGGCGATTGTGTTATTTGCAAATCCAACAGCATAAATCGTTGGGCGATTTTCTGGCATTCGACGAACTGCTTCAAATACAGCACGCGCTGTAGCTTCATGATCTGGATGTACTGCATAGCCAGGTAGGAAAGTGATGATTAGTGAAGGGTTTAACTCATCAATTAAATCTGACACTAATTTGACCATTTTTTCATCATCTTCAAATTCAACAGTCTTGTCACGCAATCCCATCATGCGTAAATCTTCAATACCCATCACTTCACATGCTGCTTTTAATTCTTCACGGCGTATATTCGGTAAAGATTCACGAGTTGCAAATGGAGGGTTACCAAGATTACGTCCCATTTCTCCTAATGTTAAACATGCATATGTAACGGGGACACCCATATTGCGATAGAGTCTAATTGTACCGGCAGATGAAAAAGCTTCATCGTCTGGATGAGGAAAGACAACTAAAATTTGTCGTTGCGGTTGTAATGACATGTAAAATCCACTCCTTAATAAGAAAATGGTGTTTCACTAATTTCTAGTGCAACAGCAAGTTTCCCAGTAAAATCTAATCCAGCCATCAATAAACGGCCATTTTCATCTAGCTCATAATGAGTAATACCTTGTGCATAAACCCAACCGTGATCCATTTTTAAACCTACTCGGTGAGGAGTATCATCGATAACTTTAGCTAGTTCAAAGCGAATTTTTGCGTTACGAATAAACGCTCCTGCATTGAATACTTTTTCATCGAAGTGTGTTGCATAAGCTCCATTTGTTGTTTCGAGATGTATATAAACATCTTTGTTCACAAAAGAATTAAGCAATTCTTGGAGCTGGTTAATTTGTACTTCCTTCATCTTAATTCCCCTTTCACATCTAATTGCTCCCTGTTTATGAAGTAGCTTGCTTGTGTAGCATAAGTAAGTAAAAAAGCTAGCATCAATGGGAGATAAATGCTAAATAATAATTGACAAACCACTGCCAACTATTTGCTCCTCCTTGCCGCTGGGGTCAGTAGGGCCCTTAGCAAGAGGATTTTGAAAATAAGTGAGGGAATCAGAAATTTCACTCACAAATTCTCTACATTATTAATAATTATAGTAAATGTATCAATTTTATGAAAAGAAAATGCTTACAATAAAAAAACAGATACACAAACAATTCTAAAATGCTTGTGTATCTGGTGATAAATATCTTAAACTTCTGTAATTGTAACTTCCGGTGCTCCAAGACGAGGTTTTGCACCATGATAAACAGGTCCTACAAATTGGTTTAATTTCCATCCATGTTGAATACCAGCTGCTACGAATTCTTTTGCTTCAATAACTGCTTCCTTAACGGATAATCCGTTTGCAAGGTTGGCTGTTACACTTGCAGCAAATGTACAACCAGCACCGTGGTTATAAGACGTTTCAACTTTTGGTGTTACAAGTAAGTAGAAATTTTCACCATCATAGAAAAGGTCAACTGCTTTGTCAGTAGAAAGCGTGCGGCCACCTTTAATAACTACGTTTTTCGCACCAAGAGCTTTAATTTTTTCAGCAGCGACTTTCATTTCATCAATTGTTTTTGGTGTACCTGTTCCAGCAAGTTGTCCAGCCTCAAAAAGGTTAGGTGTTGTAACAAGGGCATTGGGCAATAGATATTGAATCATTGCATCTACTGTACCTGGGTTTAAGACTTCATCTTCGCCTTTACATACCATAACTGGGTCAATGACAACTTTTTCAACGCTAGAAGCAGCAATTGCTTCACCGGTAGTTTGAATCACTTCTTCGGTAGATAACATTCCTGTCTTTAATGCATCAATACCAGTTGAGAATGCTGTTTTTAATTGGGCTTGTAAAACATCAATCGGTAATGTATGAACTCCGTGGCTCCAATTGTTATCTGGATCCATTGTTGCAATTACCGTAACTGCTGCCATCCCATACGTATCATGTTCTTCAAAAGCTTTTAAATCTGCTTCTAATCCTGCGCCTCCTGAAGCATCAGATCCTGCGATTGTTAATGTTTTTTTCAATGCCATTGTCTTTAACTCCTTCACCTGCATAATGAATATAATGTATTAAAAGTATATAGTAATGCTGACTTTATAAAAATAGTCAGTTTTTTTGAAAAATATAATGTCAGTATATAAAAAATAAAAAGATTTGAATAACTTTACATATAGTATTCCCAAAATATTTTGCAATTTATGAATTGCTCTAGAAATCACCTATTGAAACACTATGTGAGATAAAGTAGTTTAAAGGTGAGGTGTATTAAATGAAAAAAGTATTTGATAATGATTGGCAAGAGGTATTAGAAGCTGAATTTGAAAAACCCTATTACATAAAGTTAAAACAGTTTGTTGGGCAACAATATAGCCTATCAACAGTTTATCCACCTAAAGACGAGGTCATGAGTGTATTTTATACAGTAGCCTATAAAGATGTGAAAGTCGTTATCCTAGGGCAGGATCCATATCACGGTCCTGGCCAAGCCCATGGGATGTGTTTTTCAGTGAAAAAAGGTGTCCCACATCCACCAAGTTTGCGTAATATTTTTAAAGAACTTGAGAATGATTTAGGGTGCCCGATTCCGAAAGACGGGTATTTGATGAAATGGGCGGATCAAGGTGTTTTCCTATTGAATACGGTGTTGACGGTGCGACAAGGGGAGGCGAATTCGCATAAAGGTCAAGGCTGGGAACAGTTTACCGATAAGGTAATAGAAAAATTAGCGATGCGACAAGAACCTATTATTTTTGTACTATGGGGAAAACCAGCACAAATGAAGAGAAAAATTATAGAAAAATACGGTAAACATCATTTTGTTTTACAAGCACCACATCCAAGTCCATTAAGTGCCCATCGTGGTTTCTTTGGAAGCAAACCATTCTCGAAAATTAATAATCAATTAATGGAATGGGGAGAAGAACCGATTGACTGGTGTTTAACTGAATAGTTTTTGAAGGAGAATCGGAAATTAGGGAGATTTAAAAAGCCCTACCCTAAAGCAACTGAAGTCATACATAATGAACTTGTATTTAAAAAAGACTTGGGAACTTGCTCATATTAAAAACTCAAATCATTTCAACTAAAAAATTCGCTAAGCTTTTCACATTATTTGAAATCTGATAAATTGAATTAGAAAGTAGGAAAGTATTCATGAAGGTTAATTGTTTTAAATGCCAATATTTCCGTGTAACCTGGGATCAACATAATCCAAGATCCTGCACAGCTTATAACTTTAAAACGAAACAACTTCCTTCTGTGGTTGTCAAACAATCTTCAGGACTTGATTGTATGCAGTTTTTACCAAAACAAACATTGGGGGTTCGGTAGAAGATGATTTCTTACCAGGCACTGTTACTAGAAATTGAACAACTTGTTGCGAGTACAAAGAATACAACGGATGAACAAACTATTCGTGAACAATTAAGTGCCATTCGAGCACTTTGTAATGTAGGATTATCAAATGGGAAAAATTATTCATCAGTACAAGCGCAAAATTCGAATTATAGTTCGTTAGGTCAAGCAGCACAAAATTCAAATTCAAGTTCGATGGGGCAAACAACACAAAGTTCACAATCTAGTCCCGGACAAGCGCAAAGCAGCATTATTCAAAACTCAAATTCTTTAAGTGGTTCAAAGCTACAAGAAGATAATGCAAATGGGGATTCTATTTTTGACTTTTAGGGTCAACCCCTTCTTACATAATAAAAAGTCAACGATAGTGGCAAAATTTTTTTTCAACACTAGTGTAAATACTTTTAATTAGCACAATCAAAAACAGCCTAAAAAAGGCATCATGATGGGGAAGAGGTTTAACGATGAAAGGTACAATTATTTCTGGTGCGATACATGGCTTTTTAGTAGTCGCATTAGGTGCATTTGGTGCACATGCTCTAAAAAATGTATTAGATGATTATGGTGCAAGTATTTGGGATACAGCAGTTCAATATCAAATGTTCACTGCGTTAGCCATAATAGCTATTGGTATATTAATGAGTACTAAATTATTTGGTGCATTAAAACAATTAAAAATTGCAGCAATCCTTATGAATATAGGAATAATCATCTTTTCAGGAAGTCTGTACACGTTAGCTATTACAGGAATCGGAATTTTAGGAGCAATCACGCCAATTGGTGGGGTACTTTTATTAATAAGTTGGATCCTATTAATGGTTGCAGCTCTAAAGCAAATAAATTAATAGACTATAATTTGAGAATTACAAGTGAACATCTTGTAATTCCTTTTTTTTAGAAAAATATGATTTACTTTCATACAAAATCTACATAAATTATAAAAATTTTTAGAATTTACTAACAAACTAATATTTAATCCTCTTAAAACATGATAAAGTTATTTGTATATTAGTAAAATTAAGGAAAAATCAACATATATTGTTGAAAGGGTAAAATGAGAGGAGAGCTATCATGGAGCGATTATTACCAGTCCTAGAAAGCTATTACGAAGAAATGGTTTCTATTAGACGTTTTCTACATGAAAATCCTGAACTATCGTTTCAAGAAGTTCACACACCACGTTTTATAGCAAATTATCATCGGAAACTTGGTCTTGAGGTGCGAGAAGGTGTAGGTGGTCGTGGAGTAGTAGCAACATTAAGAGGGGCGAAACCTGGGAAAACAGTTGCGTTACGCGCTGACTTCGATGCACTTGCTATCCAAGAGCAAAATGATCTTCCATACAAATCCAAAAATGAGGGTGTTATGCATGCCTGTGGTCACGATGGTCATACAGCAACCCTGCTAGTTTTGGCTAAGGCATTCGTTTCTATGAAAGATGAAATTCAAGGCAATATAGTATTTATTCACCAATTTGCAGAAGAGATTGCTCCAGGAGGGGCGAAGCCAATGATTGAAGATGGCTGCTTAGACGGGGTAGACGTTATTTTTGGCACACATCTTTGGGCACCTACTCCCCTTGGAGATGTCCATGTTCGTAATGGTGCCATCATGGCTGCTGCGGACCGCCTAGAAATTTCAATTCAAGGGAAGGGTGGACACGGTGCCGAACCACATCATTCGGTTGATGCAATTGTTGCGGCATCCCAATTTGTAACACAACTTCAAACAGTTGTGTCGAGAAGAATTGACCCATTGAAATCAGCTGTAGTTTCGATTGGGCATTTTGAGGCCATTAATCCATTCAATGTTATTGCTGAAAAGGTTGAGTTAAAAGGGACTGTCCGTACATTTGATGAAGAGGTCCGAACTCTAGTTGAAAAAGAGATTGAGGGTCTCCTAAAAGCAGTTTGTGAAGGATTTCATGCAACCTATGAATATGCTTATACTAGGGGATATCCACCAGTTGTGAATCATAAAAAGGAAACGCAATTTCTTGCAGATGTAGCATGCCAAATCCCAGAAGTACGAAATGTAATAGAATGTGCGCCTTTAATGGTTGGAGAAGATTTTGCCTATTATCTCGAAAAGGTACCAGGAACGTTTTTCATTACTGGCGCAAAGGACCCTTCATGGAAGGAAGCATACCCTCATCATCATGCCCAATTTAACTTTGATGAAAGAGCCATGCTGATTGCAGCTAAAACACTTGGGTTAGCCACGTTAAAATATCTAAAACAAAGTAAAAAGTCATAAGACATGAAAAAATCCACTTCAAAACTCGAAGTGGATTATCTTTTTATTATCTTTGCATACCCTGATTATTTGTTAAATAATTTAGTTGTTCATCGAATTCTGCAAAATCAAAATAAATCATAGGGAATAAGTAACGATGATTTGTATCAATCTCCCGAATAATTGCGTGATCACGACCTGCTTCTTCTACGACTCCTCGGACTTCTATCGTATTTCCACGTTCCGTTGTTACATTGGCAGATGGAACTGTAAAATAGAAGTTACCTACTTTTCCACGATTTAATCTTAGTATGTTCTCGATGTATGATTCCTCACGCAAAGTAGGCGCCGTAGCGTTTCTTATAGGACTTACAGTACTTTGAGCTGGAGGTATAACTTGGCCGGTTGGAAATTGATAAGAACCATACTGACCGGTTGGAAACTGACCAGTGGGAAATTGTGCGGATGGAAATTGTCCGGTAGTTGGATACTGTTGTTGTTGCCCAGTTTGATTAGTTTGCCCCCAATTGTAATATGTCAAAATAAACACCCTTTCATCCATTTTTTAATTACTTTTAAAAAGAAATAGATTGCAAGATAATCATGTGACAAAAGCGAGAAGAAACGACCTTTCATTTGTTGCTAGAACAACTGGGTTGACTGTCCCCAGTAGTGTATAAAAAAGCAACAATACTCTTTCTCCTGATTAAAAGGAAATATAAGTTCATCAAACATCTTAAAGAAGCAACTCATCAGGTCATTTAAATTGTTGAATTCTCCGGATGTATTCGTTAGCCTCACCTGGATTTTGATATACCATCACATGTTTAGGACCAATATTTCCTATCAACAACGTTTCTACTATTCCTTCTTTTTGCGTATTTACGCGCATTAACTGCGCAAGTAAGGAAACTTGAGTATCATTGGCTGCTAGAACAGCTATATGGCATACCTCCTCATAACACTTTATGCATTTGAACCCATTTAAGAATAAAAATAATAAAAAAAATCGCCCATGTTTTTAATGTATGTCAGATGCCTTAAAAAGTGCATAATTTGTATAAATTTATCGAACTACTCATAAGATGAAACAAAAGTGGGGAGGTTCTTACTTTTAACTAGAATAATTAAAGTGAAAAGGGGAATCGTAATTTAAAGATTGATAATTAGGGGTTGGTCCTATGCAATTAGGTATTTGGGTTTCCATTATCATCAGTGCGATTATTGCATTTATTATCGCAAGTTTCTACGAGCAACCGTTGCATTGGTATTTATTTATTTTAATCATCGTTATCGGATTTTTTATAAATACAATTATTTTAATATTAAGGACAAAAGACGAACAAGAAAAAAACGAGGCGTAGTTCGAATATTTTCGATTACGTCTCGTTTTTTATTGGGCGAGGGCGTGTCCTCCAACGCTTGTCGGGGCTAAGCAGGGCGCCTTCGCATTTCTGATTGTCTAGCTGCGGCGGCTAGACTCTCGCGTCACTTCGCCTCCTCTCAAGAAGACAAAAAGCGTCTTCTTGTCGGAAGCTCCAGTGCGTGTCGAGTCTGAACGAGCCGCCTCCGCTTTTCTATATGTCCAGCTGCGGCGCCCAGCCCCTCGAGGTCGCTTCAGTCCCTCGGTCGAAAGCTGAAAAGATGCTTTCGATTCGGGCCTTCCAGCGCTTGTCAGGGCTAAGCAGGGCGCCTTCGCATTTCTATATGTCCAGCTGCGACGGCTTGCCCCTCGAGGTCGTTTCGGTCTCTTCCCACGTGTGCAAGCACACTTGTCAGAGCCCTCCAACGCTTGTCGGGGCAGGACGAGCCGCCTTCGCTTTTCTATGTGTCCAGCTACAGGTGCTAGCTCCTCGACAACTTCGAAATCGCCTGCAAGGACAAAAAGCGTCCTTTTGTCGATTCCTCCAGTTGTTGTCGGAGCTGAGCGAGCACCTTCCGCTTTTCCAGTGTCCAGCTGCGGCGCCCAGCCCCTCGAGGTCGCTTCGGTACCTTCCCACGTGTGCAAGCACACTCGTCAGGT
>DATMGC010000101.1:0-2401 GCA_035555915.1 Ureibacillus sp.
TCTTTCATAGCCCCAATAGCTGTCCTTATGCCATCCGCCTGGACTTGAAACCGCATTAAAATGTCCGTGTCGGTGGGCATGGAGCATATAATTCGGACCAAGTACACTTGTTAATGCACCTGTTATAACAGGGTGCTCAAAAACACGTTGTAATTCTGGTACACGAGGTAATAAATTATTACCAGGATTCCCCTCTTCCTCATATACATGATTTAAGCTTTCCATTAGCGTATGATGAAAGTCCTCAGAAAAATCGGTCGTAAGAATTAAGAATCCATCTGTAATAAACTTTCGCATTTGCTCATCTGTTAGCAATAACGGTGTATTCGCTTCCATTTATACCTATACCTCCTTTTTTTATCTCCATTAAAGTATAAAATAGTAAACAATGGACCAACAGTCACAAAACTAAGTAGTATTTGCACAATATTAAGAATTTTATTCAGGTGTACCTTTTGCTTACTACCTGAATAATTCACTCAGTAAACTCTATCAAAAATAGAAAAAGACACATTTTTATGTGTCGTAAAATAGCACCATAAGGACCGGCATACCACTTCTTACTTCTTCATAGACATACAGCGCACCAGATTTCAAATGAACATTAATTATCTGAATCAATAGGTAGCTCTTTTACTGGAACAAAGATGTGATAGGCTGATTCAAGATTGTGAATGTTTTCGAAAACTTGAATCAGTTCAATATCAGAGTTCTCGGCTTCTTGTTTCGTAATTTTCAAAAATCTAGCAAAGTCAGTAATGAAGACATCTCCAATATCAAGTAGATCACCAAAATATTTAAATTTAGCACAAAAAAGTTGTTGGACATCAACTGTGAAATAATTTGGTTTATCGATCTTTATGTGTTGTGGAGTTCCTACGAGAACCTTAAATTTAGTTGAGTTTGGTTGGCAATTTGAGTAAATGACATAACAGGAACTACTTATCGTTTCATCAATATTATCTACTAGAATTTTAGAATTAGATCTAATTTTTTCCTTGAAATCACTAGATGCAATATCAACTTCAAATGCAATGCCACTTAATCGAATTGAATTGAAATCTGTTAAGGTAAAATCGGCAACAACATCTCCATTGATGTTTTTTATTGGCCTTTTAATGACCTGAGGAATATCAACTAGTTTTATAGTCTCTCCATTCTTTCTTAGAGAGCTTGGGGATATACCGTATTGGTTTTTGAATGCACGGGTGAAGGACGATGGGGTTCCAAAGTTTAATTGATACGCGATATCTGTTAATGAAAGGTTTTCGTTTTGTATTAATTTTACAGATGAATTTAACCTTCTGGATAATATGTATTGGTTCAAAGAACAGCCCATTATTGCAGAGAAAAGTCTATGAAAATAGTACTTTGACATATTGAACGTATTAGAAACAGACTCCAATGATAAACGCTGGGTCAAGTTGTTTTCAATATGTAGTAAAGCATGTTCAATTACTTCATAATGTTCCATACAATCACCTTGTTTCATCCATTTTTTAGGAAACTTCATACCTAATTTACTATATGTAATGTGATTCGTAAATAGTTCAATAAGGAAAATATAAGCCTGGACTCTATATTTACCACTGAGATTTTGATTAGATATTAACGTTGGACTAGGATTAGGCATGCACGATCAAGGTCATTTACAGCAAGATTTGGAAAGTAAAAGCAAATAGTAAGTGTTAAATTATTACTATCAAAGTATAAAAAGAAAGGCTGAATAACTAACCAAGGGAGTAGCTGAAGCTTTGAAAACTGGTCTAAAAGGAACATATCATCAGTTTGTAAGAATATGAATATGGAGGAAACAAATGAATGGGAAAAGGAAAGTGACAACAGAGAGTCTATTTCGTTTTGCAGGCTTATTTGCAATATTAGCAGGGATTCTATACATCGGCATTCAATTTTTCCATCCAGAGGATAATTTATCTTCTGTCAACACAAATATATGGGTAATTGTTGCATCCTTGACCATTGCTATGTCTATTTTCAGTTTGATAGGGATTCTAGGGATCTACATTACGCAAGCGGAAGAAACTGGATGGCTTGGGCTGGTCGGATTTGTCACCTTTAGTCTATTTTGGCTAGTTTCAATGTCTTTTAGTTTCACCGAAGCTTTTGTCCTGCCGTTACTCACAAACGATGCTCCAAATTTTGTAAATGGTATACTAGGGATCTTTGGAGGAACCAAAAGCGAGGTTGAACTTGGGATTTTTCCAATATTAGCACCATTAGCTGGAGGACTGTATATGCTTGGCGGAATTTTACTTGGGATCGCAACTCTTCGTGCTGGAGTCTTCCCGCGGATGTCAGGTGCCCTACTTGCCTTTTCGGCTGTGGTAACCCTTGCTGCCGCAATTATCCCTCATCCATTCGATAGGATATTGGCCATACC
>DATMGC010000102.1:0-24102 GCA_035555915.1 Ureibacillus sp.
ATTGCGTATACAGATTCAAATATTGATAAACCGCATAATATCAATACATTTTTAGATTAGGGGGCAACACATGATTCAAGTTAGCAATGTAGGTCTTCGTTATGGTGATCGTAAACTATTTGAAGACGTGAATATTAAATTTACACCAGGAAACTGTTATGGTCTTATCGGTGCCAATGGTGCTGGTAAATCAACTTTCCTTAAAATCCTTGCTGGAGATATCGAGCCTCAAGAAGGTCACGTTTCAATGGGGAAAGATGAACGTTTATCTGTATTGAAACAAAACCACTTTGAATACGATGAATTTAACGTGCTTGATACTGTCGTAATGGGGAACAAACGTCTTTGGGAAGTAAAAGCAGAGAAAGATGCAATTTATGCTAAAGAAGATTTCTCTGACGAAGACGGTATGCGTGCTGCAGAATTAGAAGGTGAATTTGCAGACTTAAATGGTTGGGAAGCAGATTCAGAAGCTGCTACATTACTAAATGGTTTAGGTATTGGTGATGAACTTCATTACATGCAAATGGCAGATCTTGAAGGGTCTGACAAAGTAAAAGTATTATTAGCTCAAGCATTATTTGGTAAACCTGACGTACTATTACTCGATGAGCCTACCAACCATTTAGATTTAAAAGCAATTAAATGGTTAGAAGAATTCTTAATCAACTTTGAAAATACAGTAATCGTTGTATCCCATGACCGTCACTTCTTAAACAAAGTGTGTACACATATCGCGGATTTAGACTTCTCTAAAATTCAAATTTATGTTGGGAACTATGATTTCTGGTATGAGTCAAGCCAATTAGCATTGAAAATGGCTCAAGATCAAAACAAGAAAAAAGAAGAAAAAATTAAAGAGTTACAAGCCTTCGTTGCTCGTTTCTCTGCAAATGCTTCTAAATCAAGTCAAGCAACATCACGTAAAAAAATGTTAGACAAAATTGAATTAGAAGATATCAAACCTTCTAGCCGTAAATATCCTTTCATTAACTTCCAAATTGGGCGTGAAATCGGAAATGATGTTCTTACTGTTGATGGTTTAACTGCATCTCAAGATGGCGAAGTACTATTTAAAGATATCCGCTTTATGATGAATAAAGAAGATAAAATCGTTTTACTAGGAAGTCCAATTGCCAAAACGGCTTTATTAGATATTTTGTCAGAACAACGCCAAGCAGATAGCGGCACTTTCAAATGGGGTGTTACAACGTCTCAAAGCTATTTTGAAAATGACCATGATAAATACTTTACTGGTTCTGAAAAAACATTAGTTGAATGGCTTCGTCAATATTCACCTGAAGATGAAACAGAAAGCTTCTTACGTGGCTTCTTAGGTCGTATGTTATTCTCTGGTGAAGAAGTGAAGAAATCCCCTTCTGTTCTTTCAGGGGGAGAAAAAGTACGTTGTATGTTATCTAAAATGATGCTATCAAGCTCAAATGTATTATTATTAGACGAACCAACTAACCATTTAGACTTAGAATCAATCCAAGCTCTAAATGAAGGGTTAACTCGTTTTAAAGGTGCGATGATTTTCACATCTCATGACCACCAATTCATTCAAACAATTGCAAATCGTGTCATTGAAATCCAAGAAGATGGATCCATCCTTGATAAACAATTAACATACGATGAGTTCCTAGAGTGGAAAGAAGCACAAGGAATTAAATAATTTTCACAAAGGACTGGAAGCTAAGTTTCCAGTCCTTTTTATTGCAAGCTTTAGTTTACATAATAATATTATCGATAACTATATATTTCATAAGAATAAATGATTCTTAATACTTTATAATAAGTTAAAGGAGGTGTCAGATGAATAAGTATCTTGTAATCCTTACTACCCTTTTTCTATTAATTGCTTGTCAAAATGAAGAGGATACAAAAACCGATGAGAATCAAGTGAATCCCTCTTCCCCTTCTAATGAGGAGAAAACAATATCGGAAGAGAATTCCACTCCCCCTTCCGAAAATGAGGAAGTTTCAGAAGAAGTTGATTTCAAACACTACTTTAAACCCTCTAATACTACAGCAACTTTTAAAGGCGATGGCAATGAGTTTGCTGGCTATACCGAGACAACCAAATGGATTGCGGATAATTATGTAGCAACAGTTATAGATACTGGCGGAGCAAGGATCATGAAAGTCTATCGAGTTCTCGAAGACAAAATCGTCTTAGTCATGGATGAATTGATCGAAGAGATGCAAGGAGAAGAAGTGTATCCAGATATAACAACCCTTGAAAAACTTCCTGTTTTAGAAACTTACTTAGCCCGACCAATCGAAGTCGGGACAAAATTTGATAGATGGACCATTGTCGAAACAAATGGTACACTCGCAACTCCTTATCAAACTTTTGAGAACGTCTTTGTATTAGAAGAGACTGGTGAGGAATTTATTAACAGAAAATATTTCGCTGAAGATTACGGTGTCATTAAGTCTGAATCCATTACGTCTGTAGAATTATCGGAGGAAATCGTTATTAGTTCTACATTAGAAGATATTACTACGCATTAAATGATAAAAGAGCCATCCCCTATTGAGGATGGCTCAGATTAACGATTTTAAGTTTAATTAAGAATTAATTAAAGTTTTACAACGTTAGCAGCTTGTGGTCCGCGGTTACCATCAACAACCTCGAATTCCACTTTTTGACCTTCGTCAAGTGTTTTGAATCCTTCACCTTGGATAGCTGAGAAGTGTACGAATACGTCGTTTTCTCCTTCAACTTCGATGAAGCCAAAACCTTTTTCTGAGTTAAACCATTTTACTGTACCTTGTTTCATTTAAGAAAACCTCCAAAAAATAAAAATATTAACAATATGTGATTGATTACCGTAATAAAAATTCACATATTACGAAGAGTACCGATTTTCCATCGATCACTCTTTGTAATATGTGAATCAATTTGTACCCGGTCAAGCAATTTTATTGTTATTTAAATTATACCATCTTATTTCCAATTGTCAAATGCATTATTCAACTTTTTTCAAATTTTCCCTTATTTCAGTAAATTGGGTTGTAATTCATTATTTATTGTTTTTCATCTTCTCAACAATTATACCATGAAATATTTGGATATCATCTTCACATGCTTCACAATACTCACGTTCTTCATCTGTCCAAAAAGCGTAGTATTGATCTTCTTTAATCGCTTCATGTTCATATTTTTGACGGAAAGCTTTTAACTTTTCCTGAAGCTTCTTTTCAAGATCCTCTTCTGTCTCAAATTGATCAATACTAACTATATTGGACTCCCATCCTTCAAACTTCCACCAAGGTTCGTAGTCAGCTTTCATATATATTATTTTGTACACTTTATGTTCGATCCTTTCCTTCTGCTATTATGTATTTTAATGGAAATGTTAAGAAAATGTCTATTTTCAAACCTCAGACCACATTTCAATATCCGTCTTCTCAAAATGACCGCTTTTTTTCAATGGAAAAAAGTTATTCTGGAGATACTATTAATTGTCAGCTAAATATTATTTCAAGATGCTTGTTTTCTTTCATAGATTTCATTAAAGTTAAACTATCGAATCAAAAATGAGAACTATTGAAACTTTTCCATCGATGTTTTCGTATTAACATTAAAGAAGTGAAGGAGGTACGAATATGCTTGGGGCTGCAAATTTTATAACACGGCATGCACTTAACTTTTTAGTAGGATTTACAGTGTTGATAGTATCAACTTTCAATTTAGAGCTTGGTTTAATTTTCGTGCCAATCGTATCAATTGCAAGTTATTTCATTAGTAATAAAGTGATTAAAACACTGCAAAAATCTAAAAGAAGTAAAGAACTAGGGCTTTCACGCTCTGAATATAAACATATCGAAGAACAAATTAGACAAGCTAAGGGACATATAAACTCCCTCTCTCAACAATATATACGTGTGCGATCCGTTCGATCTTTTAAATTATTAAATGAAATGATGAAGCTCTCAAAGAGAATACTAAACATTGTCCAAAGAAACCCACAAAGGTTCTATTCAGTAGAAGATTTCTTCTATTCGCACTTACCATCTGCTGTACAGTTAACACAAACTTATACAATGTTAAGTCAAACACAAGTAAAGGATACTGAAGTTCATTTAGCACTGGAAGATACACGTAAAACCTTAAAAGGGCTACATGCTTCTATGGAGGAAGATTTAAAATGTGCCATAGAATCTGACTTAGAAAATTTAAGAATTGAATTAGATTTTGTGAAGCTTGAAAATGCAAAAAAACTTCAACAAATCGATCTTCGGGGTGGAAAATAATGTCTAATAAAAAGAGCTCAAATCATCCATTTGAAGAGTTTTCAAATATTGAGAGCTCTTTTTTATATTCAAACGAAAATACTTATGCTGCTGGAGATATGCCTGTCTTCTCTACCCTTAAAGTTGAAGAAAAGGGTCGTGCATTAAACGTCGCGAGTAAATGGGATGTAAGCAATTACGAAAACGTTTTGCAATTTGGTTCTGACATTCAACAATCCTTAAAAAACTTTACTCATAATATGCTTGTTCGAGTCCAACGTCATGATACATCATCCATTCGTGAAATTTTGCATAAACTAATCGAATATTTAGGGCTCATTAATCCTGATGACCTAATTGAAAAAGAAAAAGGATTTTTTCAGAAGTTATTTAATCGTTCAAAATCATCTATTCAGGAGAAGATGTCTCAGTATAATCGTTTAAGTAAACAGATTGACCGTTTAGGCATTCAACTTCAACATTCCCAAAAAGGACTGCTAGCAGATATGCATATGCTCAATGAGTTATATCAATTAAATCAAGAATATTACGATAACCTAAATATTTATATTGCTGCAGCTGAATTGAAGAAAAAAGATCTACTGGCAAATCAATTACCAAGTATAGAGGAGTCGGCTCTTTCTTCAGATAATCCTTTAGAAAAGCAACGTATACAGGATATGAGAAATACGATTGAATGGGTAGATAAACGCTTATATGAACTTCAAATTTCACGAGAAATCGCGTTTCAAACCGCTCCACAAATCCGTATGATTCAAAAAACGAACCAAATGTTAGTCGAAAAAATCCAAAGTTCTGTTATGACCGCAATTCCATTATGGCAAACTCAGATTTCTATGATAATCAATTTAGGTCACCAAAAAAGAGCTGATGAGACTTCTCGGCGATTAATGGAAGCTTCTGAACAGATGATCCGTAAAAACGCTAGAATGCTAGATACAACTACAAAAGACTCAAGTAAAAACTTGACTTTATCACAAAATGAAATTGACCAATTTAAGCAAACTCAAATTGAATTAATTAATTCCATTGAAGATACGCTCCGACTCCAAGCGATCAGTAATGAACAAAAAGCCAAAATTGAGACAAAAAGCAATACTAACGACTAATGAATACATTCATTACTACATAACAAAGCACCATAGCTCTCCTGAGAGAACTATGGTGCTTATTTTTTAGTATTACTCAAAATATTCTTTGTAGTATCCGCCAACATTACCTGTATTATCAATAACAAAGATAAATTCTTCTGTTTCATTTTTCACTTCATATTCTTTACCAACTGTTAAAACATTTGATACTAAATATTTTTCCGCATTTGTGTGTACACATTTCACTTTACGAATTGTTGGTGCATCTTTCCATTTTAAGTTTAACATTATTTTTTAACCTCGCTTTAAATCTTATCTGCATATGAATACTATTCTAAACATTATTGTATCTCATTTCCACTCATTTGTGGAAAGAATTCAAACTTATTGTGAGATATAGCTATAAATGGTACATTATTTGAGAGGTGATCTACATTGCACTTTGGCGGTTTTAGCAACGTTCCCATGTGGTTTTTTATCATTGCCATTGTTTTTGCGTTGGTTTTTATTATTATATCGGAATGGAATTCGAGAAGTTGAGGTTATAAAAAGAACAATATTCTCTTTCCACAATACTAAACTTTTGGAGGTATCTTAATGAAGGATTCTCCTAATTTTAAGATTGAACAATTGATGAAAGTCTTTTTGGTGCTTGAAACAGAGAAAGAATGTGAATTATTTTTTGACGACCTATGTACATTCAATGAGATAAAAGCATTTTCACAAAGGCTAGAAGTAGCTAGAATGCTATTAGAAGGCCATACATATGAGTATATTGAAGAACATACTGGTGCTACCTTTAATACCATCTCTCGTGTCAATAAAACACTATCCAAAAATAATTTTTTAAAGTCGATTCTGCACAGACTTAATAACTTGTAAAATTAAAAGCTGCTCATAGTGGCTTTTTTATTTTGCACTGCAGGTAATAACTTTGATTATAAGTTGTTTGTGTGTGTGAAGTATATTTCTAAGCATAAAATTAGTGTCGGATAATATGTAATTGTAAACTATTCTCTTTTTAGCGATTCACCGCGCTGAATGGAACGATTGCTGACATAGATAAAATGTTTTAATATCCATTATAGCTATATAATTACAGCCTTTGACATTCATAATAATAGAAAGGAGAGACTTCAATGAAAATGAAATATTTACACCTTTTTACTGCATGTGTAATCGTTAGTATTGGAATTTTCATATTGCATAGCGCCAAAGTCGCGACTGGTGGAACAGTTGGGTTAGCATTAAGCATTAGTTACTGGACTGCTTTACAATTTTCTCTCGCGTATCTTATTGTCAACTTACCATTTCTTATTCTTTCATTTAAGAAGTTAGGAAAGGATTTTACCCTCTCTACCCTAATTTCCATCGCTATTCTTAGTGGAATCTCCTACTTAACGGGTTTTATACCAGCGATAAGTATACCAACTTGGATCGGTGTTATTTTAGGTAGCCTATTCACAGGAATTGGTATAACATATTTATTCCTCAACAATTCATCACTTGGAGGAACTAGTATACTAGCGGTATTCTTACAGAAAAAATTCAATTGGGACCCCGGAAAAACACTATTCATTTTAGATTTATTTATTCTTTTAACAACGATCTATTCGATTGGATGGTATGGATTACTCTACTCAACGGTTTCAGCACTCATCGTATCTACAGTCGTATCGTTTAGCAAAAAACGAATTGGTGAAAAAATAAGCGATAATAAGGTATCCATTATAGAAGACGAATCCAGTGATATGCTGATTATGCAATAAAAAAAGATAAATTCCTGCTTATTCTAGGAATTTATCTTTTCTTTCAAATTATTGTTTAATCGTACGTTTTAAGAATTCTTTTGTTCTGTCATGCTTTGGATTCACGAGTACTTGCTCTGGTGAGCCTTGTTCAACAATAACCCCTTTATCCATAAAGACAATACGATCCGATACTTCTTTTGCAAATTCCATTTCGTGCGTAACGATCAACATCGTATGCCCCTCATCTGCAAGTTGGCGCATTACTTTTAATACTTCCCCAACCATTTCCGGGTCAAGGGCAGATGTTGGTTCATCAAACAACATCACTTCTGGATCCATTGCTAAAGCACGGGCAATGGCAACACGTTGTTTTTGTCCCCCTGATAATTGACGTGGTTTTGCATTCACATATTGTTCCATGCCCACTATTTTTAGATATTTTAAAGCATTTGCTTTTGCTTCCTCTTTTGAACGTTTTAAAACCTTTTGTTGACCAACAGTACAATTTTTTAATACATTGTGATTGTTAAATAAGTTGAACTGTTGAAAAACCATCCCTAGATGTGTTCGATATTTTTTAACATCATGTTTATCATCTAAGATATTTTCACCATTATAAATAATTTCTCCACCACTTGGTGTCTCTAAAAGATTGATACAACGAAGTAACGTTGATTTCCCCGAACCTGAAGAACCAATTAAGCAAACAACTTCACCTTTATTAACAGTAAAGTTTACATCTCTTAAAACTTCATGGCTACCAAATGATTTATTTAGATGTTTTATGTCGATTACTTTTTCCATCTTACTATCTCCTTATGCCATTAAAGAACTTGTTCTTCTTTTTTCACTTGTATTTGATATGCATCTTGTCCATCCATCTTTTTCTCGATGATTCGTAATAGACGAGAAGCAATAAAAGTCATAATTAAATAAATAATACATGTAATGATAAAGGATTCTGCAAATCGGAAGTTTGCTCCCGCAATAGATTTTGTTGTAAAGAATAATTCCGTTACACTAATTACACTTAATACTGCAGAATCTTTAATATTCATAATTAATTGGTTCCCAGTTGCTGGTAAGATATTACGGAATACTTGTGGTAAAATTACATGAACCATCGTTTGGAAGTGACCCATCCCGATTGCTGATGCTGCTTCGTATTGTCCTTTATCAATTGAAACAATTCCACCACGAACATATTCAGCCATATAAGCTCCTGTATTTAAACCAACAACTACAATCGCTGCAACAAAACGATCCATCTCGATGCCGTATGCATACAATCCATAGTAAACGATCATCGCTTGTACAATCATTGGTGTACCACGGAAAATTTCAACATAAACAGTTAAGATAAAATTAAAAACTTTTAAAATAACAGATTTAATAGATTTCCTATGTAGTGGAATTGTGTGCATTACACCGATGAATAATCCGATAAGAGCACCAATAATTGTACTAAATATTGCTATTAATAGTGTCATATATGCGCCACGTAAATAACTTGGCCAATTCTCTTGTAGTATTGAGAGTATCATTTCTAAACTCATAAATATCCCCCTAAGTAATGTGAAAAACCCTTTTCCCCTGCTAAACTATTAATCCTCCAAATAATAAATTTAGGAATGATTATAAGAAAGGATAACTGGCCACATTCGTGACCAGTTATAGCCTTATTGTGCAGCAGGTTGGTTTGCAATTGCTTCTTCCATAATTTGTTGACGTTCTTCTTCAGTAATTGCTTTTAATGTTTCATTAATCACGTCAATATTTTTATCGCCTTTTTTCAGACCGATTGCCACTGCTGTATCTGCTTCATCTGTTTTGAAACCATCTTCTAATTCAATAAAAGTGAAGTTTTTGTTTGCTGCTGTTGCAGAAACTGCTTCAGGTCTTTCAGCTACATACCCATCGATTGCTCCTGATTCTAAAGCTACACGCATATGTGAAAAGCTTTCCATTGCAACTTCTTTTTTAACATCAGGAATTTGTTCAATTACATCATAGTTTGTTGTATTTAACTGTGAAGTAATTTTTGCACCAGCGAAATCTGCTAATGTTTTAGCGTTTGCATATTTCCCACCAGTTTTTGTAACGATTACAAATTGACTAGTGTAATAGTTTTCTGTGAAGTTGATTACTTGTTTTCTCTCATCTGTAGGGCTCATCCCAGCAATAATTCCATCGATAACGCCAGATTGTAAAGCTGGTAATAATCCGTCCCATTCAGTTTTTACAATAACTAATTCTTTCCCTAAAGCATCTGCAACGCGTTTAGCGATTTCCACGTCATATCCGCCTGCATATTCTTGAGAACCTTCAATTTTAACAGCACCATTTGAATCATCTTGTTGAGTCCAGTTAAATGGTGGATACCCAGCTTCTAACCCTACTTTAAATACATCACTATCCTTAGAGTCAGAAGTTGATGAACTTTCATCTGCACTACCACATGCTGCAAGTAAAAGTACTGCAAACAATGTAGTCATTAAGAGTTTGAATTTTTTCGACATATTTCTTTCTCCTTTTCCATTTTTCGAGCTTCCCAAAGTAAAAAGCGACCTAAGATGTACTTAGGTCGCTAAATTGTTAGCCCAAAGCCTCTTACGTTCTCTAATTGAGATAGCTCAACTCAGATGATTGGGATTACCATCTGAGACAGTCCTGCAATTATTCACTGCAGACCCAGCATGAAGTAGCGAGCCTACTATCACACTTCGGCGACATTTCCTCATTTTTCAGATCCTTGCTTTGCTCTAAGCTCCATGAAAAACTATTAAATATCGCGCCTCTACCTCACAAGTTACGTGAGGTTTTAATATTTATTTACTAGTTGAATAATACTATACTAATATTGTTGTGTCAATATTCATTATTCTGAAAAATAATGTTTCAATTAAATTTTATGTCTCACTTATTTTTATAACACTCACATTCACATTTAAAGTATGGGCCCCACCATGGTAAACACCTTCTACAGGACTTACATCTTTATAGTCTCTACCCACACACATAATAATATGATTATCTAGTACTTCAATATTATTTGTTGGATCCAGGCCTACCCATCCTATGCCAGGTAACATCACTTCCACCCAAGCATGGGTTGCTGTATTACCAATTAGATTATCATCTTCCCCAACATACAGATAACCACTAATATAACGAGCTGGAATGTTAAAATACCTTAATACCCCTAACATAATATGTGTAAAATCTTGACATACTCCTGCTTTCAACTCAAATGCTTCTTTAGCAGTAGTATTGACATTCGTTGCTGCTTGGTCATATTTCATATTCATAAATAAGTAGCTCATAAGGTCACAAGCAAATTGAATCGGATTCTCTGGTTTTCCTATTGTTTTTAGTATTTCTAAAATATGAACTTCTTCTAATCTAGTGTAATACGTAGTAGCTAAGTATGGACTATAGTGGTCTTTAAAAAGCTTTGAATGAAATATCTCTTTCATCTCATTGGAGTACTCTATGTGGTAGAGATATGGCGATCTCTGGACACTTACAATGGATGAGGAGATGATAACTAATTGTTCATGCTTTTCAGGGATATAAAAGCTAGAAATTGAATTTCTCCATATATCCACATAATCCTTCGTCATTGAATTTGGGGAGATCTTCAGCTGATAGGACAATAATCGTTGACATTCATTTTCTCTCGGCTGTAATCTAACTGTATTTAATGACTGCTCTACAGGCGAATCATATTTGAATGTAGTAGTATGTTTAATACGATATTTCATTTCATCTCCCCTTTCATAATTTACTGGCAAAATTGCTTTTTTCAAGTTACCAAAATTGGTGGAGTTAAGTAGTATGTTTTTGAAAATATTGGGCCAAAATTCGTACATTGGTCTCGAATGTCTTTTACCCATTCTTTACAAGCTTCTTGTGTAAGTGAAGAAGTGTCCACCTGTAAAATGTCTTCTAGTTTTGCCAATGCTTCAAACATTTCTACAGCATATACTTCAATTTTCCCGTTTTCAACTTCTAATATCGCTTCTTTAATCTTATGAATGGAATGAGCAATAGACCGACTACACTTTAAATCACCAACTAAAAAGTTTAATACTTTCTGCTTGGATCGATTCCGTGATCGTCTTGTGTATTCTTCAAAGGAATGGGTTAATTGTAAGGAGTATGTCGCAATAAAATCATCCGTAAACTGCTCCTCATATTCAAGTAACTCATTAATTATAATCGCTGTTTTTTCTGCTCTCTCAATCCACTTTCCAATTTTGAGGAATAGATAGCACTCATCTCGTGTCATTAATGAATCAATAATTCCTGAAGCCGTCAGTGATGATTTTCGAATATTACTTAAGAAGTCATATGTGGAAATGATAGAAGTCTCTTCTTTATCTTTCTCCTTAATAGATAAATATAAATCATTCCATTCTTCCCATAACTCATTCGGCAATAAATCTCTAGTATTTCGTGCATTCATACGGTAACTTTCGACCATAGAAGTGATAGAATTAAGATTCTCATTATCACACAATAAATATCGAATCATTTTTTTTAAATAATATCCATCATGTTTATTTTTAAAATCGTTAAAATATCCACAAATTTTTATGATTGCTTCCCATTCAAACCTATAGTTTGAATCTTCTCTCGATAACTCAATCATATGGTCTAAACGAGTAGTGAGAATGTGTGCATTTGTTTCTGTGCGTTCACAATATCTTCCAATCCAATATAACGAATCTGCTACACGGCTAAGCATAAACCTTTGCCTCCTTTAACACCCATGTATCCTTGCCCCCTCCACCTTGTGAAGAGTTGACAACAAGTGATCCTTCTTTTAAGGCAACTCGGGATAGACCTCCAGGTAGAACATGAGTTTCTTTTCCTTTCATAACAAACACCCTTAAATCAATGTGGCATGGATAGAATCTACCCTCTTGAAATGCAGGTGCTCGTGAAAGTTTAATAGTTGGTTGTGCAATATATTGATACGGTGCTTCTTCTATTTTTTGACGGAATATTTCACGTTCTTCTTCTGTTGAATGTGGACCTATTAACATATCATATCCACCAGAAGCACCCACATTTTTTATAACTAGTTTGTCCAGATTTTGAAGTACCCAATTTTTTTGTTCTTCATCGGTTAATAAATAAGTATCTACGTTTTTAATAATTGGTTCTTCGTTCAAGTAAAAACGAATCATATCGGGTACATACATATAAATTGCCTTATCATCCGCTACACCGTTTCCAACTGCATTTAAAATAGCCACATTTCCTTGTTTATAAGCATCCATAATGCCAGGAACACCAAGTAATGAGTCCTTCTTAAATACTAGTGGGTCTAGAAAATCATCATCGATTCTTCGGTAGATGATATCAATCTGTCTAAGTCCTCTAATTGTTTTTAAATATACTTTATTCTCTTTTACGATTAAATCCCTTCCCTCGACGAGTGGAATATTCATTTCTTTTGCTAGGAATACATGATCATAGTAAGCAGAATTATAAATTCCGGCTGTTAGTAGTACAGCATGGGGTTCGCTATCTGGGTGTAAGTTTCTAGGTCGGTGAGATAATAGAGCCTTTTGCATAAGTAATAATTGTTTTTCTAATGTTTCAATCGAATAATCCTTAAAAAACTCAGGGTACATTTTTCGCATCACATATCGATTCTGGTATACATAAGACATTCCAGATGGATTACGTAAGTTATCTTCTAAAACTCGATACTCGCCATTTTCATCACGGATTAAGTCAATTCCAGCTAGAAAGATGTGATTATGTAACGGAATATTAACACCAACAGCTGCTTGATAATAATATGGATTACTTTCTATTAATGCTCTTGGTATTATTCCTGCATCAAGAATATGTTGTTCATGATACACATCATGTAAAAACATATTTAATGCTTCCACTCTTTGTTTCATACCTTCTTCAATTTTACGCCATGCATCATCTGGAATAATAATTGGCACAAAATCAAACGGCATTGTTCGTTCTGTATCACCATCAGCACCATAAACTGTAAACGTAATCCCTTGTCTTAAAAAACTAGATTGGGCAGATTTATGCTTAGTTAATAATTCCTCATCACTAAATTTCTGCAGTTGCTTATAGAATGGAATATAATGTTTTTTAGGATTTTCGCCATCTAACATTTCATCATAAAAAGTATAACAATCGTATGGTTTAAACATCTACGCATCGCCTCCAATAGCTCATTTATTCTAACTTAAGAAAAGACCCCCTTATATTTTTGTAATATATTTACTTTTCTTAATATTACAATTTTAATATAAAATGTAAAAAAAACCTAGCGAAATTTTTCGCTAGGTATAATCTTATCTAATAATTATTATGAATTTAATAGAAGATCTTCTGGATTTTCGATTAATTCTTTAACAGTTTTTAAGAATCCAACAGAATCTTTACCATCGATGATACGGTGGTCATAAGATAATGCCACGTACATCATTGGACGGATTTCAACTTGACCATTTACAGCGATCGGACGTTGAACGATTGAGTGCATACCTAAGATACCTGCTTGAGTACCGTTCATGATAGGAGTAGACATTAATGAACCAAATACACCACCATTAGTAATAGTGAATGATCCACCAGCCATATCGTTTAAGCCTAATTTTTTGTCGCGAGCTTTTTTCGCTAAATCTGCGATATCTTTTTCGATTTCAGCAAAGTTTTTAGCATTAGCATCACGAACAACTGGTACTACTAAACCTTCTTCAGTAGATACGGCAATACCGATATCAAAGAAGTTATTTAAGTGAATTTCGTCACCATTGATTTGTGCATTTACGTAAGGGTATTTTTTAAGTGCTGCAACAACAGCTTTTGTGAAGAATGACATGAAACCAAGTTTAATGTCGTTTGCTTTCACAAACTCTTCTTGTTTGCGTTTACGTAACGCCATAATGTTAGTCATGTCAATTTCATTGAAAGTAGTTAACATTGCAGTTGATTGTTTTACTTCAAGTAAACGTTTTGCAATTGTTTGACGACGACGAGACATTTTTTCAATTGTAATACGGTTAGTTTCTGTTGCTGGAGCAAATACAACTGGACCGTTTGATGTTTCAATTGGTGCTACAGAAGTTGCTTGAGCAACAGGTGCAGTTCCATGTGCAGCTACGTCTTGTACACGTACGCGACCTTGTGGATCTACTGGAGAAATTGCAGCTAAGTCAATTCCTTTTTCACGAGCTAATTTACGTGCAGCTGGTGATGCAACAACACGTTCGTAAGAAGTAGTTTCTTCAACAACTGGTGTTGGAGCTGGTGCAGCAACAGGTGCAGCTGGCGTGCTTTCAGCTTTTGGAGCTTCTTGTGGAGCTGCTGCTGGTGCTGGTGCAGCGCCTTCGCCTGCTTCAACTACTGCAATAACTTGTCCTACTAATACAGTGTCACCTTCTTCAGCTAAAACTTGAGTTAAAACTCCAGCTTCTTCTGAGATGATTTCTGCATTTACTTTATCTGTTTCTAATTCAACGATGAATTCGCCTTTTTCAACGCGATCTCCAACTTTTTTTACCCATTGTGCAATGGTACCTTCTGTAATTGATTCTGCTAATTCAGGGACTTTAATTTCAGCCACTTTAAATATCCTCCTTTAAATATCATGTGTACCTTTTAAGGTACACATGGTATCGCTACTTCAATCTTATAGTAGCTAACTTAATCAGTAAATTAAAATAATTAATTATTTTGCAAGAGCTTCATCAAGTACTTTCGCTTGTGCAATTTTATGTGAATCCATGTCACCTTCTGAAGTTGAAGACATTTCTGGACGTCCAACATATTTTACCTTTTTACCATCAGCTAGGTCTAGTAAATATTCTAATGCATATTTCCATGGACCTTGGTTTTTAGGTTCTTCTTGTACCCATACGATTTCTTTTGCATTAGGGTACTTCGCAATGATGTCAGATATTTTTTGAGTTGGGAATGGATAAAGTTGTTCTACACGAACGATATGAAGGTTATCATATCCTTTTCCATCTTGTACACGATCTGCTAAATCAATTGTTACTTTACCAGATGCTAGAATAATACGTTCAACTTTTTTAGCATTTCCACCTAATCCAGGTTGTTCGATCACTTCTTGGAATCCACCAGTAGAAAGCTGTTCTAAAGAAGCAGCTGCTAATGGGTGACGAAGTAATGATTTTGGTGATGTAATTACTAATGGACGAATTGCATCAGTTCCTAACATTTTTGCTTGACGGCGTAATAAGTGGAAGTAGTTACCTGCGTTAGAGCAGTTTGCAACGATCCAGTTATTTTCAGCAGATAATTGTAAATATCTTTCAATACGTGCTGATGAGTGCTCTGGACCTTGTCCTTCAATACCATTTGGTAATAGAAGTACTAAACCAGATTTTTGACCCCATTTAGAACGAGCAGAAGAGATGAAATTATCAAACATGATTTGCGCCATATTCGCAAAGTCACCAAATTGACCTTCCCAAATTGATAAAGCTTTATCATTTTCTAAGTTGTAACCATATTCAAATCCAACAATTGCAGCTTCAGTTAATGGTGAGTTATGAACAGTAAATGAAGCTTTTGAATCTGTAACATTGTGTAATGGTACAAGTTCAGCACCAGTGTTTTTATCATGTAAAACTAAATGGCGTTGAGAGAAAGTACCACGTTGTGCATCTTGACCAGTAATACGAATTGGATTACCATCACGTAAAATTGCAGCAAATGCTAAAGTTTCAGCGTGTCCCCAATCGATTTTATCAGTTTCAAGTGCATCTACACGTTTATTTAAAATTTTAGCCAGTTTGTTTTGTGGTTCAAAGCCTTCTGGCCAAGATAATAAATCTGCATTAATTTGTTTTAAGTTTTCTTTTGAAACAGTTGTATCCACTTCAGGATAGTTATTTTTTACTGCTTCAGGCATTTCAATTTCGAAGTGACCTTTTTGAGCGCCAACTTCTTTTACATGATCGTAAGAAGCTTGCATTTCTGCATAGATTTCTTCGTCAAGTTTTTTCACTTGATCTTGAGTAATAATGCCTTCATTTGCTAATTTTTCCCCATATAGTACACGTACAGTTGGGTGTTTTGTAACGATTTGATATGTTAATGGATTTGTAACAGTTGGGTCATCAGTTTCATTATGACCATAACGACGATATCCAATTAAGTCTACTAGAATATCTTTGCCGAATAGTTGGCGATATTCGAATGCTAATACTGCAACTTCTAATACAGCTTCTGGATCATCACCATTTACGTGGATTACAGGAATTCCATAACCTTTCGCAACATCAGAAGAGTAAAGAGTTGAACGTGAATCATAATGTTCTGTTGTGAATCCAATCATATTGTTAGAGATAATGTGAATTGAACCACCAGTTGAGAATCCTAATGTGTTTGCATAGTTAAATACCTCTTGAACGATACCTTCACCAGCAAATGCAGCATCACCATGTACAAGTACAGCTAAAGCTTTACTTGGATCATGACTTGGTAATCCAGAGTTATCTGTCACTTCTTGTGCAGCACGAGTTGATCCAGTAATGATAGGACTAACTACTTCTAAGTGAGATGGGTTATAAGCCAATTTCACTTTCATACCAGATTTTTTTGTATGAGCAGCACCCATATGATATTTCACGTCACCAGTCCAACCTTTAGTAATTTCTAAAGAGCCGTCTTCTGGGAAGAAATAATCATTTGGAACGTGTGCAAAATCTGCAAACATCATATCGTATGGTTTGTTTACTACGTGAGTCAATACATTTAAACGACCACGGTGTGCCATACCGATTTGTAAGAATTTCATTTTTTCTGCATCAGCTTTTTTAACGATTTCGTCAAGTAATACAACTAATGTATCAAGACCTTCGATTGAGAATCGTTTTTGACCAACAAAAGTTTTGTGAATAAATCTTTCAAAATCTTCTACACGAGTTAGTCTTTCTAATAGAGCTTTTTTGTCTTCAGCAGATAAATTTAAGCTTGATTTGCCTGATTCAATTTTATCTTGAATCCATTGACGTTCTGCATCTTCAACATGAGCATATTCATAAGCGATTTTACCAGTATATTGTGAACGCAAATATTCGATTGCTTGTTTACCGTTGTTAACGCTTCCAGGAACATTATTAAAGAATAATGATGCTGGCATCTCTACTAAATCAGCGTCTGTTAAACCATAAGAAGCTAATTCAATGCGAGATGAATCTAATTTTCTGTCTTTTAATGGGTAGATATCAGCAGCTAAATGACCGTGAGAACGGATAGCTTCTGCTAATTGAACTGCAGCAAAGATTTTTTTAATGTTACCAGGTTGTGTTGCTGTTGCTGCTGCACCTTGAGCTACACCTTGTTCATTTCCGATAATTGGTGAACCGAATTGTTGGAAAAGTGCAACTAGTTCTGGTTCAACTTGTTCAGGAGATTGTAAGAATAAATCATACTGTTCCATCACATAACCTAAGTTAGGACCAGAGAATGCTGACCAAGGGGAACCAGCAAATAATACATTGTTCGACATGAGAATAACCTCCAAATTTCGCCCTAAGGCATTTCCATTGTTGTAACTAAGATAGTATTTCATATTTTACCATTCTTCTACAATAGAAATATTCTATTGAATTAATTAATTTTTATTATTAATTAATGAGGAACGTTTTTTTTCCATTTCAATCTTACTACTCTTCTCAGAAAAAACAACTATTTTTAACGAAATAAGCATTTTTTTTCGACTAATCAACTATTTCTTGCACTTAAATCATAAATTCTATTATAAGTTAGTAAATTTTAGCGTAAAAACGGTTCCATTTCCAGGTGTACTTGCAACATCCATCTGAATATTATATTTTTCTGTAAGCATCTTCGTAATACTTAATCCAAGCCCTGTTCCTCCACCTATATTTTCTCTTGAGGCATCCACTCGATAAAACCGATCAAAAATATGTGGGAGATGTTCCTTTGATATACCTATCCCATTGTCTTTCACAGTTATAAAAACACTCTCAGTTAAATAATGGACGTCAATATGAATTTCAGGCGGCGTTTTATCATTATAGCGTATCCCATTTTCCATAATATTTCGTAATATTTGAGATAGAGCATTTTCTGTAATATGAAGTTCTCTAGAATTCCCGTTTTCAACTATTTTAATTAAGGCATTTGAGTAGATCATTTCAAGCTCGTTCTTCACCGAAAACAAAACATTACTTATATTAGCCAAGGCATGTTCATCACGTTCTTGTTTTCTTGCTAAGTCTAATAATTCCTCAATCATTTTTTTCATACGTTGCACTTCTTCTAACGAAGTATTTAAGGACTCTTCTAACACTTCGGCGTCATTTTTCCCCCACCGCTTGATTAAAGATAAATGTCCTTCTATCGCTTGAATTGGTGTTCGTAATTCGTGCGAAGCATCCGATACAAATTGTTGCTGCTTAGCAAATGAAGTTTCTAAATCTTCCATCATAGATACATAAAGCTTTAATAAATCACCAATCTCATCATCAGCATTATAAGAAAAGTTAATTTTTCCTTCAAATCCTTTTTTCTGTACAGAGACCATAGAATCTCGTAAATCTTGTAAAGGTTTGATTAAAACATTCGCTAAATAGTATCCAATAGAACCAGCTAGGATAATAGCTCCCAGTCCAGCTATTAACATCGTAGTAAGGATATATTGCATCATAGATTGAAATGTCGTTAATGGATGAATTAACTGAAGCATACCTGTAAAATGACCAATTGTGACAAGTTTATTCACCACAAATACGTCCGTCTTATCCACTACTTCTTTAGAAACAATGGTCTTATCTAGCTGATCATATCCAGCTTCTAATGGTACTGCAGAATTGACATCATTAATTCTTAAAACTTCATAGCCATCAAAATTAAATACTCGAACTGTTTGATTCTGATTGACAATGGCTTTTGTTAAGCTTGTATTTCTTTGAAATTCTTGAATAGAAATGGAGTTATCCTGTGAATTAAAAAAGGTAGATAGATCATCTGCTGTTCTCATCGCATTGTTTTCTTCTGTTTGTATTAACCAAGAATATAATGCTAGATATATTACGGTACAAATTGCTGCATAACTTATGAAAATAACAATTGCTGTTGAAATGGTCCATTTCTTCTTTAATGACTGATTAGACCGAAAAAATTTTTTTATTTTATTCATTCCCTCACCACGTAACCTACTCCGCGAACCGTTTCGATATAGGGAGCTTGCTCAGTTTTTAATTTTGCTCTTAGGTGACGAATGTATACATCTACAACATTCGTCTCTACTTCTGATGAATAGCCCCAAACGGATTGCAGGATCGTGTCTCTATCACATACGCGATTTTTGTTCTCACAAAGAAGTTTTAATAGGTCATACTCCGTCTTCGTTAGTTCAAGTTTTTTATTTTCAAAGATTACTTCATAGGATTGCGGATTAATCACAATATCCCTTACTTTAATCAAATTATTTTCATTGTTGTGCTCTGGTATATTTACTCTTCTTAAAATTGACCGAATTCTCGCAAGAAGTTCTTCAATTGCAAAAGGCTTAACAATATAATCATCTGCACCAGCATCTAAGCCGGCTACACGGTCCATTACAGCATCTCTAGCAGTTAATAGTAGAATTGGTACATCCGATTGCGCTCGAACCCTACGGCAAATCTCGATTCCATTTAAACCTGGTAGCATGACATCCAGCAAGATACAGTCGAATCTTTGTTGTAATGCATGATTTAACCCTTCTCTACCATCATGGCTGACCACTACATCAAATTGTTCATGCTTTAACTCTAGTTGAATAAAACGTGCTATATTTTTTTCATCTTCTACTAATAACACACTTTTCTTCATATCAATCATCCCTTTAAATAGAAAATAGCCTCATTTTAAGTTTAACTTAAAATGAGGCTTGAAAAAACTAAGACAACTCAGCAGTATAAAAATGAAAATTGTTCTTAGACGTCATTTTTACATCATATAAAGCTTTATCAGACCGTTCTAATAATAGTTCAAGATTGTGGCCATGTTCAGGATAAAAGGCGATTCCAATCGAAGCTGTTGGCGTAAATAAACAATTTGAAATGTACCAACCTTTTAGCAAATTCTCATTTATTCGTTCCACAATGAGATTTACTTGTTCTTTTCGCTTTATAACATCCCCCACGAGTCCCATGAGGATAATGACAAATTCGTCTCCACCCATCCGCACGACTAAATCATTACCACGCACACTTCGGGATAAAGCTTTTCCGAATTGTATAATAAATTCATCCCCAACATCATGCCCAAATTCATCATTTACAGTTTTAAAGTTATCTCCATCCACATAAAGAACTGCTATAGATCCGGAAGTTCGATTTGCGTCTTGTATAAGGAGAGGAAATTCCTTTTGTAAGTATCTACGATTAGGTAATTGTGTTAGTGAGTCATGAAATGCAAGGAAAAATAGCTGATCTTCTATTTCTTTTCTTTCGGTAATTTCTCGTGCCACCATAATAATTTGATTACCATGATTACGTAAATAACCATTTACAACTGTGTAATTACATTCAGTCCAAAATAATTCTCCGTTTTTTGATTGATGTCTCAGCTCTACCTTAGATCTTTTATTATCCTCGATATTTTGCAATTCTGTATTCCAAATTTCTTTACTTTCAACTGTTAATACTTGAGTATAAAATTGACCAAGTAATTCATCTTTTTCGAACCCTAGTCTACGAGTATAAGCAGTAGAAGCATATAAAATAATTCCATCTTCATTTGTAATAACGATTAGATCATTCGTATTCTCCGTTATTAATTTGAATATGTGCTCCGTATTACGCAGTTCAGTCATCATACGTTTTTTCTCTGTGATATTATAGAAAACATTTATATATTGTTGAACTTCACCATCTTCATCAAAGTACGGGATAATTGTTGTATCGGCCCAAATAGGAATGCCATATTTGGTACGATTACATATTTCCCCTCTCCAAATTTTTCCTTTTCGAACACTTTTGTAAATGTTCTCAAAGAATTCCTTAGAATGAGTACGTGAATCAATAAGTTCTAATGTCTTCCCAATTAGCTCTCCTCGTGTAAAGCTCATTTGATCCAAAAAGCGATCGTTGACTTCTAAAATAATTCCATCAAGATCTGTTATTGCAATTTCCGCAACGCTGTTAATAGCATATTGAAAATTAGATAATCCATTAGAAGTGGATTGTAGTTCCTTTTCTTGCTGCATATACTGAGTGACTTCTTGGAGTATGATAAAAACCGCCTCAACCTTTTCCTCTTGTAGTAAAGGAGAAAAGGTTGTAGTAAAATTTCTTTTCCTATTATCTTTATCTATGAAAGTTAATAGTTTTGAGTTTAATCCTTTCCCTGTATACGCTACATCTAAATAACGTTTTAACTGTTTAACATTAGCAATGAAAGGTAACTCTAATAGATTTTTCAGACGTACCTCTTCAATATCAAGGTTAAAATCCTCTATAAATTGAGGGTTTGCTTCCAATAAGCGTCCATCATGAGAGATTAATACCGTAGATAAAAACGTATTAAAAAATATTGAACGCATAAATAGATATTTATCTTCTAAATCGCGATCAAACGCAATTTCCTTTGTAATGGCCAACACAAATGTTCGTTCTTCATCGAAAATTGGTATGACCGTAGTTTCATATTTTTTCACTTCAGCACGAAAATAAATATAATCCCTGTAACATACTTGTTCCTTTGTTTCCACGGCACGTCTGTAATTTTCTAGTATACGTTGACTATCTCTCGGTTCCAGTGAATGTCTAATTGTTTGGCCAATTACTTTATCCGAAAGTAATTGGATTGAGGAAGGGTTCAAATGAATATATCGATAGTCCTCCCCGTCTTTTTCCATAAAAAAAACAAAATCCTTGCTATTTTCAAAAAGTATATTAAATTGAACTTTCGAGAAGCCTTGTAATGACATTTTGAGCACACCTCCTACTCATCATTTAGAAGCAAAAGAAGCGGTCTCCTTTTTAACCAGTTGAACACAATTTTCATATTGTTTTTGTTCATCTGTTTCATTCCAACTTACAAAATTATATTGATTCTCATCAATATCAAGAACATAGGTAGTGGTAACGGTTGCATTACCGATTAGTGTCAATTTATAAAGATCATCTTGAATTTTCACTTCACATTTCACAAATCCACCTGGATTGTAAACTGTAATCATATCGTCCTCTACAATCCCATTTAGTCGTGCTACAAGTGCAGAAGCAGTCATGGCTGTCCCACAAGCATTTGTAAATCCAACACCACGTTCAAATGTACGGACAAAAATTGTGTCATTTTTCATCGGATAAACATAACTTACGTTTACGCCATCCATACAATATTCATTTTTACTGTTTAAAAATTCTGCCAACTGTTTTTGATGGGAGTTATTTGCTATATGTTCTTTATCAACGATTCCAATCAAATGTGGATTAGGTACTGACACAGCAGTAAATGGAATTGTCGGTGAGAATTCTTCTATTACTTGATGACGCACCTCATGTTGACCTTTATAGCTCATTGGTAAACTATCTAAAGAAAAGGATACTGGAAAAATTTCTACTGCATAAGTAGGAATTTCATCCAATAATGAATATTCTTTACGGACTTTTAAATTTGCTTTCATCGTTTCTATAATTGCTTCTTCTTTTCCTTGGTTTTCGCATACAAATCGAGCTACACATCTAAGACCGTTACCACACATTGAAGCTTCAGAACCGTCTGCATTAATCACTCTCATTTTAGCATCTGCCGATTTTGAAGGTAAAACGAGCAGTAAACCATCTGCACCACCATGGTTATCTTTTTGGCATAGCCACTTCGTTAACTCTGCCCAATTGTATTCGTTTTCACTATTCGTATTATATAAATAGAATGTATTTCCAGATCCATGTACTTTTAATAATGTTCTCTCCACGTTCGTCTCTCCCTACTTATCTTTACTTCTATCATAATTGTAAATGAATTGTGAATCAACTTAATAAATGCTATTAAATAAGCAATCTTTTGTTCACATTTCTTAAGAAGATAAAATTGTATTTTTAGATTAAAATTGTTGTATAAAGACGAAATTCTATAATATGATGTTAGTAGAAATTATTTATTAAAATAGCTTTTTTATAGAAACGAAAATTATTCACAAATATTTGTTTGACGTCTTATTACTTTCAGTATATATTTTGAAATGTTGCCTTGTATCTAATTCTTAGATTTGCATCTATCCTAAAAAGGAGGCGTTTCATTTGTTAAAACATAGAGATCTTACAGAGACAAATGATTTATATCAATTAATGATCCACCCAACTGTTTTCCCATACGTTCGTCAAAAAGCAAACTCCCAAGAAGAGTACCTATTTATGACCAAACAACTTTTAGAAGAAGAGCAATTAGGAAAGACAATTTCAAGAACCATAACCGATGACTGGGGTCAACCAATTGGTACGATCACTTTATTTGACATTCAAGATGGAGCTGGCTTCCTTGGAACTTGGATAGGTGTGCCCTTTCAAGGCAAAGGATACAACCAAACAGCGAAACAAGAATTTCTAAACGAACTCTTTTTCGAAAGAGATATTCATACTGTATTTTTACGAATCCGTAAAGAAAATGAAAAATCAAAACGTGCAGCAGAAAAATTACCTTATGTTATTGATGCAATGGAAACAAACCCAGCACTTTACGAAGAAATCAATGCTGGCGAAACGAAATTTGATTTATTTAAAATTCCAAAAGATTTATTCTACATTGTCTCTGCAAACGACCAATCCAACGAAGAGGAGCAAGCGATGTAAGCCTTGTTACTCCTTCTCACCTAATATATAAAATCGAGTAGGTGGGAGTGATTAACTCCCGACCTCTCACACCACCGTACGTACGGTTCCGTATACGGCGGTTCAATTAAGATGAATAACGCAAAGTTTCGTAACGAACTTGCAGACTTTTCAGCCCTTGGCTTTCCCAGT
>DATMGC010000103.1:0-1629 GCA_035555915.1 Ureibacillus sp.
ATATAAAGCATTCATTGGAAATATTGTAGCCCATTAGGGAATGTTACAAGGTGTGCTTTTGACCAAACTCATTTTTGATAATTTACAAGTTGTGCATACAAGAGGAGCTTTGTTGGAGGAAACGAATTATTATCCGTTGGGGTTGACGATGGTGGGGATAAGTTCTAAGGCATTAAATGGTACGCCGGAAAATAAGTTCAAGTATAATGGTAAAGAAGAACAACGTAAAGAGTTTTCTGATGGAAGTGGATTGGAGTGGTTGGATTATGGAGCAAGGATGTATGATAATCAGATTGGGAGTTGGCATGTTGTTGACCCGCTGGCAATGCTTGCTCCTGATAAAACACCATACCATTTTGTAAGTAATAATCCAATAAATAGAATTGACCCATTAGGATTGACCGATTACAAAGTAAACGGAGAAACAAGAACCATTGATGACGGGAATAACGATGTAAGCATAAAAGTTAGCGAAAGACAGTTTAACCGACTTCAAAGAAAATTTGAAAGAGGAAGTGCTGGTTATGAACGGATGATGAATAGAATGTCTGTACAAAACGGATTTACAACTTTTGGGACTTTTGGTGAGACTTACAAAGATGCAAACGGTATTGTTACTCTTCAGGGAGTATCTATAATAACCCACAAAGCAGGTGGTGATTCTTATGCCGATTGGTCGATGAAGAACCCTGTTGTAGATGCAGTAGATAAAGTAAATAATTATTATGGGGGCTGGGAAGGAAGTTTTGCGACCAATGCTTATAGAAGAGCGGTTATAGCTACAGCATTATCTGCACAGGTGGACGGCAATACGAGAGTGGTAAACCAAATGAGTGGTCTGTCCAAAAGCTTTAGATATTCTAACGCAATTGGAAAAGCAGGGCCTTGGGTATCTGGAGCTGTTGGAATATATAATACAGCACAAGGATTCCAACAAGATGGTGGTACAATTGGTTATCATACTCAAAGAGCAGCCTTGGGAAGTAGTTTAAGTATAGTAGGTGGTAGCTATGGAGCCTCATATGGAGCTTCCATTGGAGCAAGCATTGGAGTTTGGTTTGGAGGGGTTGGAGCTGTTCCTGGTGCTATTATAGGAGGGTTAGTAGGTGGAATTGGTGGCGGAATGTTGGGGCAAACCGCAGGAGAAGCAATTATTGATGAAGTTCATAAATAGCAATAGTTATGAAGAAATTAAAGTACTACATCAATATTTTGCATTTTGTGATTTATAAATTTTGCAATAAATGTCATAAGATCTTACCTAGTTTTCCTGTGGATGTCAATTCAGGAAGGATAATTCTGCTACTTTCTTTATTACCTGCAATGCAATTTTTTATTTTTTATTTAATGTATTGTAAAGTAAAAGAAGAAAAATTCCAACCAGAAATTGTTTTTTTGTTTATAATACCTTTTGGATTATTAGTTTGGTTTTCAGTAATTCATAAAGACAAATACCTTACTTACTTCAAAGAATTTGAAAAAGAGCCAAAGGAAGTTAAGCGAAAATGGGCTTGGATAAGTTTTGGGGTAGTAGTAGGAATTGTACTCCTATTAATCGCCAGTTTTTGGATAATGACAGAAGCGATACATTAAATTTAAAGCCCGATTTACTTTTGCCATTGTTATTAT
>DATMGC010000104.1:0-35910 GCA_035555915.1 Ureibacillus sp.
AATAGCATTTTTCCACACTAGGAAAAATGCTATTTTTACGTTCTAATGAAAATTGATTTCCATTCCGGGTACGCTTTCCGCGGGCACGCCCTGACACGAACGTCTCAGGCGGCGTGCTGTTCCCGCAGGAGTCGACCCTCCATTCCAATCAATTTTCAAAGTATTATTTTTTTAATATTACGTTTTGGGTATTTCTTTGAGTTTTTCACTTATGGTCCAGCCTCTTTTTAAGCAAATTTTAGCCAATTATTATTATTCAACTGGTATTGCAACGGTTACTTTAAATAAATCTCCATCCACATCGATTGATAAACGACCATTGTGTAAATCTACAATAGATTGAGCGATTGCTAAGCCTAAGCCTGAGCCATCTGTATGGCGAGAAGCATCTGCTCGTTTAAAGCGTTCTGTAAGTTCCTCGACATTTTCAGCAAGCTCAAACTTCGAAACATTCTTCACTGTAAACTCTGCAATAGGACCATTGTGTTTTAAAGTAATATAAATTCTTGTTCCTTCTAATGAGTATTTCAATGCATTTACTATGAGATTATCAATTACACGCCACATTTTTTGACCATCTACATAGGCTAACAGAGGATAATCAGGTATTGAAGTTCGAATCTCAAAATTCAATTTTGCAAATTCCTCTTCGTGTTCACCAATCGCTTGTTTTAGAAGCTGTGTTAAGTCTAGTCGTTGCTTTGTTAACTCCATATTGCCGCTCGCCATCTTGGATACTTCAAATAAATCTTCAATTAGTGTTTTAAGGCGAGCAGATTTTTTATCTAAGACATCGATATATTGTTTTCGCTCATCTTCCGTAAGTTTTGGATTTTTTAACAAATCCGTATACGTAATAATTGACGTTAATGGAGTTCTCAAATCATGACTCACATTTGTTATCAATTCTGTTTTTAGTCTTTCACTTTTTGCCTGTTCAGACATCGAATTTCGAACACCTTCACGCAAGTGATTTAAATTGGCTGCGTGCTTTGAAAAACTAGATTTACCCTTCACTTTAATCTCTGCAGTTAAACGTCCCTCAGCCATTTCTTGTGTCTGTTTCATAATCCGGTTTAGGTAGCCCATTTGACGTAAAAAGAATAAGAATGCTGGTAGAGCGATAAAGAAGAATAAAATGATATATAAAATTAATAGATCACTTCCGGATAAAGCACCAACAATACCGACACCGGATAAAAACGCAATTCCTAAAATTCCCACTGCCTGCATTCCGACAGAACGATTTAAAAATAAATCATGTACTCCATCAGATAATCGGTAGATCATCGACCGTTTTACTTGTTGCTTCATTTTTTCTTCCGTATTAACAGAATCCCACGTCCATAATAATCCTATAAGTACGAAGTTGATAGTCAAGAATACGAAAACAATATTTATGATTGTCTCAATAGTAATCCCAACTAGTCTATCTCCGTAATAATAAAGATTTTGAATGGTATTGGTCGTACTCCCTATTAATGCAGTAGATATCGTTGCAATAATGATGATGAGTACTATTCGAACATCTACCGGTATACGATTGAAAAATTCTTTAAATTTTTGAAGTTCGCTAATTTCCTTAAATTCTTTCATCATCTCTCTTGAAGGTCTAGCCACTGTGATGAGTACAACAACCGCTAATATACCCAATACCCAAACAATAGAGAAAAGTATTTGTGCCAATTTATAGGAGCGATATTCATTTGCAATATTAGAATTATTCGTTATCGCTGATTTTGGAACATATATAGAACCTTCGAAGCTCTCAACTTCTCCATTAAGTTGCAACCCTTCTCCCGTATAACTGTAATCATAATTATCAATATAGACAGTGTTATCAACTCTTAGAATCTTTGTTGCATCCTTAAAATTCTCATTATAAACATCGGTCTTTTGCTTAGACCCTTCGTTATAATTTTCACCTGTTGCTATATTAACGAAGTCGTAGCTAAAAATACTAGGTTCGTTCAGGAACTCTTGACGTTGTCTTTTTTGTTCCTGTGCATATTCTTCAATTGCGGCTTCTTTCAGCTTAATAATCTTCTCTTTAACATAGTCATCATTATCAAAGTTTTTTGTTATATCTTCAATCTTTGCATCGCGTTCTGCAATTAACGAATCTTTTAACGTACTATCATTTTCATCTTGTGCCTGAGTTATTCGCTCATTGTATTGGGAACGAATATTTTCAACTTGTTCTGGTAAGCTTCCATAGTAATTCCGATAGGTGTGGATTTCATCTTTTGTGACACTAATCTGTTCTTTCGCTTTTTCCTCATCAAAAGGTGCCAATACGTATTTTCCGAGTTTTAGCACATATTCATCTTTCGTATATTGGAAATTTCCCGTTTCAAAGTAAGACTTAAATAAATAATTATTTGCATGGTCAATAAATGTACTTACAGCAATTACTACCCAAGTTATAAGAAAAAGGATGAGGAGTGATTTAGCTTTCGTTTTCATGTTTTAACTCCCCTTCTAAAATAATTTCACAAACAATTCTGTCATTTCGTCTTGATACTCCATTATAAATTTCCACGTCTTTGTGACAATAAAAAACATACCGACGATACTTGCAACTAGGCTCAATACGGTTAGACTTGTCTCAATCTTATTTTTCAATTTTATATCCAATTCCCCACACAACCTTCAAGTATCTAGGATTTTTAGGGTCCGTCTCAATTTTTTCACGAATTTTTCGAATGTGTACTGCAACCACATTTTCCGCGTTATAAGCCTCTTCATTCCATACAAGCTTATAAATATCATTAATTGAAAAAACACGCCCTGCATTTTTTAGTAAGAGTTCTGTGATTTTGTACTCTATTGGAGTAAGCTTCACTAACTCACCGTCTAGTCGTACTTCTTTTGCATCTAAATCCATTGATAATCCATTGACTTCGACTACAGTGTTCGATTGAACCGTCCTACCATTAAAAGTTCCTAATTGTACGTATCTTCTAAGTTGTGACTTAACTCGGGCTAATAATTCTAACGGATGGAAAGGCTTGGTAATATAGTCATCAGCTCCTACTGAGAGTCCATGAATTTTATCTGTATCCTCTGCCTTTGCGCTTAACATGATGATGGGAATGTTACGTTCCGCGCGAATTTTAAAAGTAGCCGTGATTCCATCCATAGTAGGCATCATGATATCTAGGATGATTAAATGGACTTCATTTTCTTCCAATAGTTTTAATGCTTCCACTCCATCTGCAGCCTTTAACACGTTATAGCCTTCATTTTTTAAATAAATTTCGATCCCATCACGAATGTCTTTGTCATCATCTGTGACGAGCACTGTTAATTTCTCCATTGCCCTCACCTCAACTTTTTCTTATGGTACTATCATAAAATTTGAATCTTAATATATAGTTTGTAAATTTATGAAGAAATTCTTAAGATTTGATTATGTTTATGTAGATATATTTTAATTCATTGAAATGACTGCATTTATTTTCATTATGGCAATCAAATTTATTTTACCATTATTTTCTACTAGAAATACTAACTTTACTATTAGGGATGATATGGCGATAGGAAACAGTCCTAATACACTGTAAGGAGAATAGAGAAAAAGGCCCATTAAAGCTGCTTAGGACTAGTAATGAGCCTACTTTGTTATGAGGGGTTTTAGCTATTGACTAATGACAGATAGAAACTATCTCATAACAACGCTTCTATAGCTTGTTCAATATCTAAAAAAGAATCATAAGGTTCAAAGCGATGTAGAACTTTTCCATTTTGATCAACTAAAAACTTTGTAAAGTTCCATCGAATATTACGACCAATAAGATAATTAGGATAATGTTCTTGAATCCCTTTGTACATCATTTTTTGCTGTAGTGTTTCTTGCTTAAAGGGTGGGCAATCCACTTCATGCTTTAAATAATTGAATAGAGGATGTGTATTTTCCCCGTTGACATTAATTTTGTCGAATACAGGATATTTTACCCCAAATTGAAGTTTACATTGTGTCGCTGTTGTTTGCGCATCTTCTGGATTTTGTTCACCGAATTGGTTAGAAGGAAACGAAAGCACCTGAAAGCCTTGCTGCCCATATTTTTCGTATAGTTTTTGTAGGTCTTCATATTGATAGGTAAACTCACAATGATTTGCTGTATTAACGATAAGCAACACCTTGTTTCGATACGTTTCCATTGATAATATTTCTCCATTTGTTTTTTTTACTAAATAATTATAAATACTCATTCCATTTCCCCCACCTTTAATATTGAAATTCGCAAAGCTCTATTTTTTATGTATAAAATGAATACCATTGAACCTCTTCGTATGCATTCAAAAGTATTCATTTTTCAGATTGAAAGTAAAATTTCCTTATACAGCTACAACCTTAACAGAAATATTTCCTTGCGTAGCTTTTGAATAAGGACAAACTGTATGTGTTAATTCTAATAATTTTTGTGTCTCTTCTAATGGAATGCCTTCAATATGCCCTTCAAGAACAACATCTAAAATATAATCAAATGGTGCTTTTTCTACTAAATTCACAGTAGCTGTAATCGTTGATTCACCTGTTATTTTTTGTTTGCGTTTAATTAGATCTAACGCACTATTAAAGCACGCACTGTACCCTGCTGCAAATAACTGCTCAGGATTAGTCGCATCCACAACATTAGATCCTGGTGGTGCTATTTTTAATGATAAAGAACGATCCTCCGCATAAGACTCTCCTTTTCGTCCGCCTACATTGATCATTTTTGTTGAAAATAAAGTTTTCATTATAAATACCCCCATTAAGTTTTATTCAATTTAATTGTATACAATCTAATTGGTTATTTACATTGTATACAATTAAATTGTGTTTGACAAGCATTTCATTTGTATCTATCATAAAGTCAAACATCAATCGTTTAAAGGAGATACCGATGAGCAATTACTTAGACAATCAACTATGCTTCCTGCTGTATGTCACATCGAAAGAAATCATCCGAAAATATACAAAGTTGTTAAAACCATACGACCTTACATATACAGGCTTTATTACCATGCTCGCAATAGAAGAAGATGAGCAGCTAATGGTAAAAGATTTAGGGAATCGACTTTATTTAGATTCTGGAACATTAACTCCTTTATTAAAGAAATTGGAAGAAAAGGGATATATAACTCGCGAACGCTCAACACAAGATGAACGCCAAATGATGGTTTCGTTAACGAAACATGGACAAGAAGTTCGTCAGCAGCTTCCATGTATATCAGAACAAATATCCCTGGATATGCAAATAACGAAGGAACAATTTGAGCAAGTAAAAGATATCTTGAAATCTTTTTTAAAGAGCGAGTTCCAATAACAAAAAGAACGAATTCCGGGTGTGATGTTGGAATTCGTTCTTTTTTATTTGTGTTTTAATAAAGATCAATTGTACACTTATAGTCATATACCGAAGATATCTGTAAGATACAACTTAATCGTATTGTTATATACCTCAGCTATGAGGAACATTATTGTCGATAACCCCACAATGGTTAATCCCATAGTAACGAGTTTCTTTCCTATAGTATTTATTTGTTCACTAAATCTGAATGAATAAAAGCCAATTGTTGCCCCCATTGTATTCACAATAATATCTGTTACATCAAAGCTTCCTAAATAAGTGACCATTTGAATAATTTCCATGCTTAGAATATAAAGAACAAATATGATAACAAATCTAAAGTATGTATTTATATATTTTTCAAACACCATCGGGGCGAGAATTCCTAATGGAATAAATGCTAATAGATTGCCAAGAGCAAATATCCATAAACTTAAAATATCTATTGAAAAGTGTTTAGGCAGCCACAAAGGTATAGAATCAGGTATTAACCAATACCGATATTCATGGTTACTCACAGCAAGTTGCGGACGGCCAAATCCAAAAAACATAAAGTATGCCAATATGGTCAAATAAACGGCCAAGAGTATACTAAGATACATTTTTCTATTTTCTTTGTGCTGTATCAACTAAACCAACTTCCTTTTTCTTCCTTATCAAAGTAAGATATTTTTAAATAATTATCACGAATGTATTTATCATCATCTTAGACGAGCACTGTTAATTTCTCTTCTCCATAGCCCTCACCGTAAAATTTTCTTCTGATACTATCATAAAATTTGAATCTTAATATATAGTTGGGAATTTTATGAAGAAATTCTTAAGTTTGATTATGCTTTTAGGTATTTTAATTTAATAGATAGGTTTTGTTCTCATAACCAGGACAAAACCTATTTTTCAAACTACTTTACCAGTGGATTGCAACATACACTCCACAGATAATAACGTCTGAAATTTTTTATTTTAAATTCATTGAGCCCCTATCTTCCCACTACCTACAGTTAACACAACAATCCCACCGAGTAACAACGCAACGCCAACCCAAGAGGTCACGCTCAGATATTCCCCTACTAAAAAGACACCTAGCAACGCTGCCGTTAGAGGTTCTGCTAAGGAGAGCGTCACTGCTGAGGAAGAAGAGATTTTCTCTAAACCTCCTAGAAATAGAAGATAAGCTAAACTTGTTGCTACTAAGCTCATAAATAGCATTGGCAGTAGATTTTGGCCTTCGAACACCCAGTTGACACCACTACTTGAAAGTGGCAAAAGAAAAAGCGCACATAATGTGAACGTCATGGCTACTGCAGGTAGTGTTGCTTCTTTCTCGGTTAACTGCTTACTACAGTTCGTATATAACGCAAACATGAGACCTGCACATAGGGCTAAAAGTATTCCGATAAGATCCACTGTAGCCTTTCCTCGGTTTACAAATAAAAGCATGCAGCCAATGATGGCGAGCACAGTTGCAATTGCCCAGATTCGATTCGGTTTCCTTTTCCAAATTGCCCATTCCACTAAACCTGAAAAGACAGGAGAGCTCCCGATTGTCACAACAGTTCCCAAAGCGACACCAGTAAAACGAACAGATGTAAAAAATAAAGATTGGAATAACGCAATGGTTAAAGCAGCTAGGAAGGTCCATTTCCATGACCATGTTTTAAACTTTATCTTTCCCATCACAAGAGCTACTACAAGCAAGACCCCTCCCCCAATTGCTGATCGGACCGCCGCGACGGCAATCGAGGAAACCCCTTCCTGTAAATATGTTTGTGTAGTCCCAACTGTGCCCCAAAGCATCGCTGCTAGTAAGACAAATATGTATGCAAATAAATTCATTTATATACCTCACTATCTATGTTGGTTAGGATATTATTCAACTTTTATATCAACTTAAACCCTTACGTTAACATGTTAAATTATAACAAATAATAATAACTACAAATGTTGAATAAGTGACAGCAATATAAAATCTTCTAGAAATATCATTTTTTTCGTATTATATGAAGGAAATTCTTTTCGACAAAAAAAGAGATTTATTGCTTGATAATTTCAAGACGAAGGTTCATTATATGAATATAGCAGTAGAAAAATAGACCGAATTTCTATAGAATATTTTTTTAAGCGAGAATGTAAGCGTCATCATATGGAGAATTCATCATTTTCACTGTATATACTTCCTAAGGGGGAACTCATAATGATTTATGCAAATCCTAATACAACAGGTGCAATTGTTAATTTTAAAGAAAAGTACGATAACTTTATTGGTGGCGAATGGGTAGCACCAGTAAAAGGTCAATACTTTGAAAATAAAACACCAGTTACTGGTGAAGTATTTACGAAAGCAGCACGTTCTACAGTAGAAGATATTGAATTAGCATTAGATGCAGCACATGCAGCTAAAAGTTCTTGGGGAAAAACATCTACAACTGAACGTGCAATTATTTTAAACAAAATTGCAGACCGTTTAGAAGAAAATTTAGAATATCTTGCAGTAGCAGAAACTTGGGATAACGGAAAAGCTGTTCGCGAAACGTTAAATGCTGATATTCCATTAGCAATTGATCACTTCCGTTACTTTGCTGGAGTTATCCGTGCTCAAGAAGGCCATACTACTCAATTGGACAACGATACTGTTGCTTACCATTTCCAAGAACCCCTAGGTGTTGTAGGGCAAATTATTCCTTGGAACTTCCCTATTCTTATGGCAGCTTGGAAAATCGCACCAGCACTTGCAGCAGGTAACTGTATCGTATTAAAACCGGCTGAACAAACTCCAGTTTCTATCATGGTTTTAGTAGAGTTAATTCAAGATTTACTTCCAGCTGGTGTTTTAAATATTGTAAACGGTTTCGGTATTGAAGTTGGTAAACCATTAGCTACAAACAAGCGTATTGCGAAAATCGCATTCACTGGTTCAACTGCTGTTGGTCGCCAAATAATGCAATATGCGACTGAAAACATTATCCCTGTTACACTTGAACTTGGTGGTAAATCACCTAACGTATTCTTTGAAGATGTGATGGATAAAGATGATGAGTTCTTAGACAAAGCAATCGAAGGTTTAGTTATGTTCGCATTAAACAATGGCGAAATTTGTACTTGCCCTTCTCGTGCTTTAGTTCAAGAGTCAATCTACGATAAATTTATGGAACGCGCTTTAGAACGCGTTAAAGCCATTAAAGTTGGTAACCCACTAGATACAGAAGTTATGATGGGTGCTCAAGCTTCTTCTCAACAAAAGGAAAAAATTCTTTCTTATATCCAACTTGGTAAAGAAGAAGGAGCAGAACTACTTATCGGTGGTGAAGAAAACCATCTTGGTGGCGATTTAGAAACAGGTAACTACATCCAACCAACTGTATTCAAAGGCAACAATAAAATGCGTATCTTCCAAGAAGAAATCTTTGGTCCAGTTCTTTCTGTTACTACATTCAAAGATTTTGATGAAGCAATCGAAATTGCCAACGATACTCTTTACGGATTAGGTGCAGGTGTATGGTCACGTAGCGGCGATATCGCTTACCGTGCTGGTCGTGCCATCGAAGCTGGTCGTGTTTGGACAAACACTTATCATAAATACCCTGCTGGTGCAGCATTTGGTGGATTCAAAATGTCAGGTATTGGCCGTGAAAACCATGCGATGATGTTAGATCACTATTCACAAACAAAATGTTTACTAGTTAGTTATGATAGAAAACCTCAAGGATTCTTCTAATTGAAGGGAGATTTAACAATGATAGATCGTGTCGTTGCGACAAATGAGGCCCTTCTCTTAATAGAGTTACTCAAAGGAAAACATGGATCTATTATGTTTTATCAATCTGGAGGGTGTTGTGATGGCTCTGTCCCAATGTGCTATCGAGAAGGTGATTTTCTAATCTCAGATTCTGATATCAATCTTGGTTCAATAGGTGGTGTCCCCTTCTATATTCATAGAAGCCAATACGAATATTGGAAACATACACAACTAATAATCGATGCTGTTAATGGAAGCGGAGCAGAATTCTCGCTTGATAGTATAGAGGAGCAGCATTTCATTACACGCTCAAGAGTTTATAGCGAGGAAGAATATTCAAAAGTAAAACAACTTTTTGAATAGTTCTGGAAAAGCAGTTTGATTGGATGAAAGTCCAATCAGGCTGCTTTTTTTGATATGTAACTGAGTTTCATAGATACTCCTCTTCAACTTAGGTTACACTAGGATGGAAGTAGTGTATTTGTATTTTTGTAGCGTTTTTATGATATTCACTTATAATAAAGGGGTAACTTCTCTCTTTTGATATTCTTATAAATGAGAGATATCTTTTACTAAAGAAGATGGAGGTCATCATGTATGTATAAAACTGTTGCCGAAACTGCAAGAGATATTTCCATGCCAGAGGAACAAGTACTACGTTACATCTATGCTGGCCGAATCAAAGCAGTACATGATGGAAAACAGTACCTTGTAAATAGTACCCAATTTGATACGTATCATGAACAACTTGAACGTATTAAAGAAGAGATTGAAATTTGGCGCAATACCCCCATTCCTGAAGATCCGGATATTAAAGATGAAGATTAATTAAAATCATAACGATTACTAATGGAAGCTAAAAACCATCTTGAAGTGCAAAATAAGTTCGCACCTCAAGATGGTTTTAAATTGTAACGACAAAACCCGCTCGTTTGCCGATAATCTCTGCATAGTCTTCAACCATAACACTTGCTGTTGGGTACATACCTGCACCAGGACCAACGAGTGTTAGTGTACCAATGTAATTCGTCTCCATTGTCACAGCATTAAACACATCATCGATTGGATAAAGTGGATGTTCTTTATCTACTAGCATCGGTGCAACTTTCGCATATAACGTACCATCTGGATATTTTTCAACCTCTGCTACATGGCGATATCGAAGGCCCTTTTCTAATGAGTCAGCAACTTGTTCAGCTGAAATACTATCAATGCCAATTACTTCTACATCCGCCCAGTTCGGTTGATCACCAAAAGCAAGAGAAGATAAAATCATCAGCTTCTTAAATGCATCTTGACCCGAAATATCATTATAGGGGTCAGCTTCTGCATATCCAAGTGCTTGTGCCTCTCTTAAGGCCTCATCAAATGACCAGCCTTCTGCACGCATTTTAGTTAAAATATAATTTGTTGTACCATTTAAGATCCCTTGAATTCTCGAAACATCATTCACTAGAAGAATATTTTTCATGGTCTTGATAACTGGAACACCACCAGCTGTTGTAGCTTCATAACCTACAAATACACCATTTTGTCTTGCTAATTCTTGTAATTCTAATCCTCGCTTAGCGAACATTACTTTGTTGGCAGTAATGACATGGCACTTATTTTCGACAGCCTTTTTCAAATAGCCAAAGGCAGGTTCTTCGTTTACAATTGCTTCAAATACGACCTGAATTCCTTTTACTGAAAGGCACTCATCAATGCTGTCAGTTAATAAGTGTGCTGTTCCTGGTACACGTTCTTTTGTTGTATCGCGCACTAAGATTTTAGCTACTTCTAATTCTAATCCTAATTTCTCGCGTAGCTCTTCACGTTTTTCATTTAATATATGATATATACCTTGACCTACTGTGCCAAAACCTAAGATGGCCGCCTTGATTATTGCCATTTCTATACTCGCCTCCATCTTCACTTAACATCTTATATCATTAGGCTTCTAGGAATCTAATAATAATCGTGATTAGAAAACATTCGCCAGTCTAATATAAGTAAATTTTCCGACTAAAAACAAATAATTCTAAAAATTTAACATAAGAGAATTTTATCTTATCTTTAGACGGAAAACAAGGGGATTCTACCCAAGATGGACAATTGTTTTTTTTAGAAGGTCAAAAAAGATTTAAAAGTTTCATAAATATGTTTTAAAAATTACTCAAATAAAAATAATTTAACTACTTTTCAACACTCTTTACTTTGTATGCAATATACAGAATTAAGAACCAAACAGGTGCGACATACAATGCAATGCGCATATCTGGAATAAAGGCCATTAAAATAATAACCATTACTAAAAATGCAATCGCAATATATGTAGAAAATGGATAAAACGGTATTTTAAATTTAATTTGTGCTATTTCCTGTTTCGATTTTGTTTTTCTAAACTTTAATTGAGTTATTAAAATGATCATCCAACTTGTAATAACTGCTACGGTTGCAATCGCAGAAATATAGGTAAATACTTTTTCGGGAACAACATAATTTAAGATAACTGCTATTAGTAAAAATAGAGATGAGAATAGAATTCCTCTTCTAGGACTTCCGTTTTTACTAAGTGTTTTAAAATACTTTGGTCCATTATTTTGTAAAGATAAATTGTATAACATTCTTCCTGTACTAAATAATCCACTATTAAAAGCAGATAGAGCTGCAGTAATTACAACAAAGTTGATAATATGAGCTGCACCTGGAATACCGACGTGATCAAAAATTTGAACAAATGGACTACCGTTTGAGCCTACTTCATTCCAAGGATATAGAATCATCATGATCCCTAAAGCACCGATATAGAAGATTAATATCCGCCAAATAACATTATTAATAGCAGACGGAATTGATTTTTCAGGATTTTTTGCCTCTCCTGCTGAGATCCCTACTAACTCTACTCCACCAAAAGAAAACATTACGAGCACAAAGGACATTAATATTCCTTCAAATCCATTTGGTATAAACCCTCCATGAGACCATAGATTACTAAAACCAATTGGATTTCCATTATTACCAATACCAAATAAAATAATAGCTAATCCAAGAACAATCATTCCGATAATCGCTACAACTTTTATCAGGGCAAACCAAAATTCAAACTCTCCAAATGCTTTTACATTTGCTAGATTGATAATTGTCATTAAAATAAGAACAGCAAGTGCTGTTACCCACTGCGGTATATCTGGGAACCAGTAATTCACATAAACGCCAACGACCGTTATTTCTGCCATACCAACGACAATCCACATGAACCAATATGTCCATCCTGTTAAGTATCCAGCAAAATTCCCTAAATATTTATTAGCATATGCACTAAAAGAACCTGATACCGGTTCTGCCACAGCCATTTCTCCCAAAGCCCTCATAATGGTAAATATGACTAATCCACCTATTAAATAGGACAACAAGATAGAAGGGCCTGCCATTTGAATGGTGCTACTGGAACCATAGAATAAGCCTACTCCAATAGATCCACCAAGAGCGATTAATTGTATATGCCTATTGCTTAAACCCCGTTTAAGCTGTTTTTCTTGATGATTTTCTTTCATAATCGCTTTCTCCTTATAACTTTATAATTTCAAATATCTGGCTAAAATAAAGGAACAAAAAACGCCCTTTTGGATTAACCAAAAGGACGATTCAACTCGTGTTACCACCTTTAATTTATAAGCAACTCACATTGCTTATCTCAAGAAGTACAGTCATTTGACGATACTCTCGCACATGATTACGGGTGCAATACCGGTGTAGCCTACTAAGAGATATCTTTTCGGTACACAGCTCCAAGATGAATTCACAATTGTTCTACATGCACCTCTCATCAACCGGTAACTTTCTGTCTGTAAACCTAATTGCTACTATTTCTTTTCATAGCCTTTGTTTTATACAAATATTTTTGAATTGTTTATTATTTTATAGTAAAAATTTATTTTGTCAATATAACATCTTAATAATTAGAAAATCATTCTAAACAACCGTGAAGTTTCCCTAAAGGAACCATACGCATTATCTGTAATTAAGTTACATGCAAACAATAAAAAAACCTGTAACGAGAGCGTACAGGTAAATGAAGTGTTATATAGTTGTACAAGTTAAAGCGCTGTTAAATGGGAGAATACTAGGATGCCTTATTTAAAATGAATTTACGATATTTATTCATAACACTGTTAACGATAAGCAACTCTTTTGTCGTAAAAGCAGGCACACCATAAGTACGATGTACGAGCTGGAACTGACCGTACTCTAAGTGCCATTCTTTCGCAGGTAATGCCAAATGCTGATCTTCGAACTCTTTATATGCTTCGTAAACATCTTTTACAAAATAACCGTTTTCTGAAAATGAAGTCGTTTCTTCTTTATACGCAGAATGTCCAAACACTTTATACCAAAGCTGATCAACCTCAGCCAACAAATGTTGGAGTGAAACTGAATTAATGAACGCTCCTTTTTCATTTAATTCATATATAAAATATGCCGCAACGTTCTGTGCACTATAGTTGTTTCCCATTTAACAACACTCCTTTTTGTTAGTAGTAATGTATCCACGAAGAATACTAACTTAACCTAAATTTAAATTCCTGCAAGGGGTAGATTTTAATTCCGATTAATTTTCTCTATATTAAATATTATAGAAATAAAAACCCTTTATGTCAATAAAACTTATCTAGTTACTTGGTTTTGATTTTTAAAAAAAATAGCCTTATGAATAGCCTTATTGAAATTGGCGAAAACATCCTTTTCCCAGATGATTTGAAAAGTTGTTTTCACCAATTACAATCTATTTAATTAAGCATTTGTTTGTGCAACATTTTCAATTGCTTTTGTTAAAGCTTGATCTAAATCTGCAATGATATCTTCAACAGCCTCTAACCCGATTGATAAGCGAATGAGCTCCTCAGATACACCTGCAACTTTTAACTCTTCCGGTGATAACTGTTGATGAGTTGTTGAGGCTGGATGGATAATTAAAGATTTAGCATCCCCTACGTTTGCAACATGGGAGAATAGCTGTACATTATCAATAACTTTACTTCCCACATCACGTCCCCCTTTAATGCCAAATGTGAGCATAGAACCGTAACCATTTTTCAAGTATTTTTTCGCTAATGAATGCGATGGGAAGTTTTCTTTACCTGGATAATTAACATATTCCACGAATGGGTGGTTTTCAAGATATTCTGTAACTTTCAATGCATTTTCCCCATGTTTCGTATAACGCAAATGAAGCGTTTCAAGACCTTGTAGGAAGTTAAATGCACTATCAGCACCTAGGGTTGGGCCAAAGTCACGTAATAATTGAACTCGCAGTTTCGTAGCAAATGCAGCCGCTGCTGTATCAATTCCGTAACGTATGCCGTGATAAGATTCATCCGGCTCAGTAAAGCCTGGGAATCGTCCTTGCGTCCAATCGAATTTACCAGCATCGACGACGATGCCTCCAATTGTTGTTCCGTGACCACCAATCCATTTTGTTGCAGAATGGACTACCACATCTGCTCCGAATTCAATTGGGTTTGATCCGTATGGGGATGGGAACGTATTATCAATGATTAACGGAAGTCCATGCGCATGAGCAATTTCCGCTACTCGCTCGATATCTAAAATATTTAAACTTGGATTACCAACAGTTTCTGCATATATCGCTTTTGTTTTATCAGTAATGGCCGCTTCGAAATTTTCGGGATCGCTTTCATCGACAAAAATAGTTGTAATACCATAACGCGGTAATGTATTCGCAAATAAATTATACGTACCACCATATAATGAACCTGCAGCAACAATTTCGTCACCAGTACCAGCAATGTTAAGGATAGAAAAAGCAATTGCAGCCGCGCCAGATGATAAAGCAACTGCAGCTGTTCCCCCTTCAAGCAATGCCACACGTTTTTCAAAGACATCAACAGTAGGGTTCATAATACGAGAATAGATGTTACCAGGTTCTTCGAGTGCGAATAATTTTCGTGCATGCTCTGTACTTTCGAAAGCATATGCAGTAGTTCTGTAAATAGGTACTGCGATCGCTCCTGTTACTGGATCGGGTTTTTGCCCTCCGTGAAGTAATTGTGTTTCCGGTCGTTGTTGTGACATGTTTTCTTCCTCCTAAAAATCGAATCGATGGGTGATCTTACATTTGAGGAGGACCTTATGGAAAAAAATAAAGCCCTCTTCTTAAGAAGAGGGCTGCAAAGTTGCAATTTTTCCTCCCCTTATCTCTCAGATCTAATCAAAATCTGTAGGAATTAGCACCTTGGCATGTAAATGCTGGTTGCCGGGCATCGTAGGGCCTAGTCCCTCCGCCTCTCTGGATAAAGGTATTTGATTCATGTTCCATCGTTGATATAACTATAAATCATAGTAATCAACTATGTCAACTAAACATTTAAAATTTTTTAATAATTTTTAAAACTACTTTTATTTTCATAGAGTATATTATAAAAAGAATTTTTTTGAAAGGAGTTTTATGATGGGTTATGCCATTATCATTGTCATATTAGCTGGTTATTCTATAGGGTGCATTCATGGCTCTACTATTGCCAAATTATTATCCGGTGTTGACCTAAAAAAAGTTGGTCATGGAAATGCTGGCGCATCCAACGCTACCTTATCGTTAGGATGGAAATTTGGTGTGCTTGTTGCTCTAATTGACATTGGTAAAGGAATACTTGCGATCGTTCTACTTCGGCTAAGCCTAATTTATACTGCTTTCACCTTTGAACAAACTTCCCTATTACTCTATCTTATAGGAGCATCAGTCATCCTTGGACATAACTTCCCTATTCATATGAAGTTTCGTGGTGGAAAAGGCACAGCTTCCTTAATTGGTATCTTTGTTGCACTCAACTGGAAAATCGGTTTACTTGCTGTCGTCGTATTCATAATCGCTTCACTTATTACGAATTATTTACTAATTGGCGTTTTTATTTTATATATCATCTTCAGTGTTACCGCACTTCTAATCGAACCCACTATTTGGCCATTTCTTATTACTCTCTTTTTACTTTTCATTGCCCTTACTCTGCACATCGAGAACATTCAACGCATGCGTGCTGGGATAGAGCCTAGAGTGACGGCAGCCTTTAAGAAAAAGCGATAGGCGATAAGAATGGATTTTATTGACCCAAAGCAACATTTCTAGCCAGGTTCGGTTTTGCAACTGCCACTTCGCAGATACAGATTCTTTTTTGGATCCTTTTTTTACGACTGCCGCTTCGCTTTCGTCGCAGAAAAAGCAACCTCTCGCCCCCGGGGTTTTCTTTGGGGACTGTCGTCGCAGATACAGATTCTTTTTTGGATTCTTTTTTGGATCCTTTTTTGCGACTGCCGCTTCGCTTTCGTCGCAGAAAAAGCAACCTCTCGCCCCCGGGGAGAGGTTGCTTTTTTGTAAATAACCCCAAAATATACTAAGATAACCTTATAGAGCATTTTTCGCAGTTTAGAGTTGAAAATGTGTATTTAAGGGGAGGAATTGAGATGTCAGCAAAAGATTTATTACGTAGCCATACGTCAGTAAGAAAATATACAGGTGAAGTCATTCCAAAGGAAACTGTTGTAGATTTAATCCAAACTGCTCAAATGGCAGCAAGTTCTCACTTTGTACAAGCTTACAGTGTGATTTGGGTAACTGATGAAGAAAAGAAACAAAAGCTTGGTGAGCTTTCAAAAAATGATTTTCAGTTTAAAACTGCAGGTGCCTCTTTTCTTTTCTGCGTAGACTTTAAACGTCTACAAGTTGCCGGCCAAAAGCATGGTGTAGATATAGTTGCGGATAGTGCCGAAAACGTGTTAGTTGGTGTAGCAGATGTTGGGATTTTTGCTCAGAACTTTGTAATTGCTGCTGAAGATGCCGGCTATGGCATTTGCTATATTGGTGGCGCTCGTAATAATCCAAAAGAGATTAGCGAACTGTTCAACTTACCTGAATACGTGTTTCCACTATTTGCAATGACAATTGGAACGCCTACTAAGCGCAATGAAACAAAACCGCGCCTTCCAGTTGAAGCAGTGCTACATGAGAACGGCTATGATGTTGATAAATATACTACTTTACTAGATGAATACGATGCAACAATGGAAGATTATTACGCTAGTCGTAGTTCAAATCAAAAAATGGCTAACTGGACAAAGCAGATGGCAGACTTCCTAGTTGAACAAAAAAGACCATATATCAAAGAATTCCTATCTTCTAAAGGATTTACTTGGAAGTAAACATTCACAGTGATACCAAAGGTAAGATTAATCTACCTTTGTATCACTTTTTATTTTTACTTGCTTTAGGATTGGGGTTCTTCTACCCAAAAGGAATCTTCTCGTTCAAAACGACTTAGGGAGTCTGTTTCTTCTACCTTTCAAGCACTCTTCTCGATTAAAACAGCTTAGAGAACTTGTTTCTTCTACCTTTCTAGCACGCTTCTCATCCAAAACGGCTTAGAGAACCTGTCTCTTCTACCTTTCAAACACACCTCTCGCTCAAAACGGCTTAGAGAACACTTCTCTTCGACCTTTCTAGCACTTCTCTCGCTCAAAACGGCTTAGAGAACCTGTTTCTTCTACCTTTCAAGCACTCTTCTCGATTAAAACAGCTTAGAGAACTTGCCTCTTCGACAGCACCACCACTCTTATGATTTAAACTGGTTTATAAATTAGCTTTCTTCTACCCAATAAGAAGGCTTCTGCCCAACACTGTCTCATAGCCATATACATATAAAAAAATCAATTTCCATATAAAGTAACTCCCCATTAGCATCTCTACCACTAATTGTGCCTCATACGATATTTTAAATATCAACCAACACACAAAAAAGTCCAAACCAAGTTCTTGGTTTGGACTTTTACTCTTCACACAATTTATTTAGGTGTCACGATTCCTTCTATTATCATTTCTTTGACAGGAAGGAATAATTCTTTCGTAGCATAATACGTAATGGCTACATGATCCCCTTCTTGTAGATAAATTGCTAAAGGTACATTTTGTGAACTAACAATAAAATTTTGGCCTGTGTTTAATAAGAACGTCACTTCTGTGTAATCGCCAACACGTTCTTTATAAACACGAACCACCTCACCTTTAATTGTAGCTTCTTCTGATTTAGAAGTACCGTCAACTGTTCCACCACCACGACTAAGTGCTGTTTTATACTGCTTCAATGCATCGTTTGGTGTTGTTCCATAAGCTGAAATTTCTGGATTAGCAGCTGAAACAATAAAGTAGTTTTGTAAGAATCCATTGGAATCTATGACTGGCGCTAGCCAACTCGCTTCTCCGTAGAAATTATAAAGAATTGGCATTTTACCTACCCATTCTTTTTCAATAAATTTCTTTTCTATAATATCTAATGCCCCTTGGGAATCCATATAAGATTCTTCAAGATTTCCTGTATAGTAAGTTGATTCACCTGTACGAGCATTCGTTAAGGAGTATCCTAGCATGGAGTCCACACCTTCTTTAGGACTCGTAAAGTCTGTGAAGTAATACATTTCTCCATTTTCATTAAAAATTGGACTTACATTCGCTTCAGTCCCTTCATCTGAAGGTAGCTTCACATCTTTTTTACCAAACAAACTATTCCAAAAACCATGTATATAGTTTCCATAGTAGCTATTTTGAAGACTAACTGCTTCTGGAGAAACTGCTCCATCGATAAATTCAGGGACTTTATCTAAAGTTAATACTTCTGAATCCCCTGTTGCTGGATCCACCATCACGATCCCTTTAGCATCGAATCCGTTCCGTGCCGAGATAAACTCCCCATATGAACGAATATAGAATGGTTTACCTTCATCATCTACCTCAAGCTGCGGATCGCCATAGAAGATTAATGTTGGATTTTCTAAGCGAATATGACGTTCAAGATTTTTATTTAAAAAGGCTGAAGGTACATATGTCATTTCAGATTTGATAAATTTCGGATTATCTGTGGAATCGGTTGCACTCATCGTGAAATAACCAGGTGTTGTTTTTCCATTAAACCATTTCCATAGTCCAGAGAACTCTACAGGAGCAATGTAGACATACTCCCCATTCACTTTTTGAATTTGTAGATTACCCAACTCATAGTAACTTGTATTTGGTACTTGCCCAAATGCCTTTTTCATTTTATTTTGCGCAAAACGAGGCGGAACACTAGCTGGTGTTTGTGTTTCGTCAAATGGTTCAATCTCCACTTTCACATCCATTTTTGCTGATTTGTATTTTTCATCTGCATTAAAGAAAGGGGCACATAGCATATACCCAAGTAGAAGGATACTCGCTAAAAAGACAAATCCTTTTAAAGTTTGTTCTATCCCCTTTGAAGTCAACGTACCAAGTAAAGCAATGACTGGTAAGGCGTATGCAAACACCGTCCAATGCATATCAATTTTTGTAATATAGATGATTACAAAACCAATGATAAAACTTGCAATCAAAACCGATATAAATGAATTTATTAGTTGCTTATTTGAGATTTCTCCCTTTTGTGTATTTTTTGTTAGTGGAACAATTAGGAGGGTTGCAACAACAGAGGCAATTAACGCCATAATTAAAGTTTGAGTCAATCGAATCATCCTTTCTATTAATTTGTTCTACGGAATAGCTTAACGAATAGTTTCATAAATATTAGTAACCTTAAAATAAAAGTTTTAATAATGAGGTTGAATTTGATTTTCCGTAGTTTAGAGCTCAAGAGGAGTGATACCATTGCAACAAAAGTTATTTATAACTTTCATTATTATCTTAGGACTTTATTACACTTTCTTTTATGAAACAATTAGTCCTTCCCTTGTTATGGTCTTCAAATTATTGCCAATGATACTGATTATCTTGTTAGCAATTCTTACAAAAGCGGAAAATGTAAATTCATATAAAATATCCGTCCTATTCGCACTCATTTTTTGCGCTTTTGGAGATTATACACTTCAATGGTTTATCATTGGCCTAGTGTGCTTTTTAATTGGTCATTTGTTTTACATTCGTGCCTTTTTAAAAACAGACGAAACAAAGGCCCCTTTTTTGTTTACTGTTTGCTTAAGTCTCTATGGTGCAATTATGATCATTTGGATTGGTTGGTCATTAATACAGGGAAGTAATATCATCCTTGCTATGGCAGTTTTTACTTATATAATTGTTATTTTAATAATGGGATGGTCTTCCTTTAGGACAGGGTCAAAGTTTGCAATCTTCGGGGCACTCCTATTCATCGTCTCGGACTCAATTCTAGCAATCAATAAGTTTATGTTCCCAGTCGATTATTCTCATCAATTAATAATGTTAACCTATTATGGTGCTCAAATTTTAATGGCTTTAAGCATCCCAAAATATTCCGCAATTCGAAGCGAAGTGATACAATAAAAGAACTAATCTGTTAGGAGGCTTTATTTAATGAAAGAACAAGTAATCGAACGATTAATTCGCTACGCTAAAATCGATACTGAATCCAATCCTGAAAGCTCAACAACACCATCTACAGAAAAACAATTTGACTTATTACATGTGTTAAAAGCTGAAATGGAAGAAATTGGACTAACAGAAGTTACTTTAGATGAAAACGGTTATTTATTCGCTACTTTACCTGCAAATACGGACAAAGAAGTTCCAACAATCGGGTTTTTAGCCCACGTTGATACATCACCTGATTTTTCAGGCAAAAATGTAAATCCAAATCGGATTGATAATTACGATGGTGGAGATATCCAGTTAAATGATGAGCTCATCATGTCTCCTAGCTACTTTCCAAATCTAAAAAATTATGTAGGTCAAACGTTGATTACAACTGATGGTACAACTCTTTTAGGTGCTGATGATAAAGCTGGAGTCGCAGAAATCATGACAGCAATGGAATACTTAGTACAGCATCCAGAAATCAAACACGGTAAACTTCGTGTTGCTTTCACACCAGATGAAGAAATTGGCCGAGGCCCACATAAATTTGATGTAAAAGCTTTTGGTGCTGATTATGCTTATACAATGGATGGTGGCCCACTTGGGGAATTACAATTTGAAAGCTTTAATGCAGCTGCTGTAAAAGTAACAACTCATGGAACGAGCGTCCATCCAGGTTCTGCTAAAGGAAAAATGGTAAACGCCATTACCTTAGCTATTAAGTTTCAAAATTCCATGCCATCAGATGCTGTTCCTGAAAAAACGGAAGGTTATGAAGGCTTTATCCATTTAATGAACTTTAATGGACATATTGAGGAAGCGAAACTTTCTTATATTATTCGTGACCATGATCGAGAAAAATTCGAAGCTAAAAAGGCACACTTCCTTGAAGTCGAAAAAATGATGAAAGATAGATATGGTGAGAATTCTATCACTGTTGAAATTGAAGATCAGTACTATAATATGCGTGAAAAAATTGAACCAGTAAAAGAAATTGTTGATATCGCATACAGAGCGATGGAAAACCTAGACATATCTCCAATTGTTGAACCTATCCGTGGTGGTACAGATGGCTCACAATTATCATTTATGGGTTTACCAACACCTAATATCTTTGCTGGTGGAGAAAACATGCATGGGAAATTTGAATTTGTATCAGGTGAAACGATGGAACTGGCAGCGAAAGTTATATTAGAGATTGTTCAGTTATTTGAAACAGAAGGCAAATAGATTGTTTTATGGCGAAGTAAGAGTCAGAACCTTACTTCGCTTATTTTAGATAGAAACAAGTCGGAATATTAAGTTAAATTATAACTAGAATTGTAAGTATGCCTTGAGAAATTGGATGGAAGTAGGTTAATAAGTTGAAAGAAATTGCTTTAGGTATACTGGCGAGTTTATTTTTTGCAGTTACCTTTATCTTAAACCACGCAATGGAATTAAACGGCGGTAGCTGGTTATGGAGTGCCTCCTTACGCTATTTTTTTATGCTTCCCTTTCTTTTCGTTATTGTGGTCATTCGAAATGGGTGGAAACCACTAGTGAAGGAAATGCAATCTAGACCATCAAAGTGGTTACTTTGGAGTTTTGTAGGATTTGTTTTATTCTACGGCCCTTTAACTTACGCTGCTGCGTTTGGTCCAGGATGGATTGTATCAGGAACATGGCAGATTACAATTGTAGCAGGCGTTTTATTAGCTCCATTCTTTACTACCTTAATAGGAGACGTAAAACAGCGACAAAGAATACCCGTTATTTCTTTACTAATCTCTACGGTTATTTTAATCGGAATATTGCTTATACAGATTCCACAAGCACAATCTATATCTTTTAAAACTCTAATGTTAGGCATTTTGCCAGTTATTATTGCTGCTTTTTCTTACCCTTTAGGAAATCGTAAAATGATGGAGGTTTGTGGAGGAAAACTCGATACATATCAACGTGTTCTTGGTATGACAATTGCCTCGCTACCGGCGTGGATTGTATTAGCGCTTTATGCCATATTTACTGTTGGACTACCTACTGCAAACCAGGTCTTTCAATCCTTAATTGTCAGTGTTAGTTCAGGTGTCATCGCTACTGTCTTATTTTTTATTGCCACCGATCGAGTTCGCAACAATCAAGGGAAACTAGCCGCTGTAGAAGCCACGCAATCGACAGAGGTTTTATTTGTGATTATAGGAGAAATAGTATTACTCCATGTTCCCCTTCCTGAACCAGTTGCACTAATTGGTATTGGCGTCATTATCATTGGTATGTTACTCCATAGTTATCATACAATGCATGTTTCAAAGAATGCTCAAATAAAAGAAAAAGAGGCCGATCTTCAACATTGAAGCTCGGCTATTTTACTGTCTACACGCTCAAAATAGGGGGGAAGAACGTCTAGACTTAAAAACTTTGGAGAAAAGCTTATTACAAGTGTAATAAGCTTTTGCTTTATATGATAATGATAATCGTTTTCAATTAGAATGTCAACTAGTTAATGAAAAGGTTTTTGAAAACCAAAACTTTATTACGAATGTTTGATTGATTGACGATATTGATATTGTTTTATTTGGAAGAAAATAAAACAACCCACACAAAATCCTAAAATGGCTACAAATGAAGCTACCGCCACCATAACTGTAAATACATACCCTACTATCGTCCAGCCAACAAGAAAGCTAATTAACCCTCCAGCTAAACAAAACACCGCTATACAAGCATTAAACTTTTGTTGGGTCACATCTTCCGGTATATATTTCTTACCATCTTTTATAATTAAAACTCTCGCTATTTTCATTATCGGATTAAAATTAAGTAAAATCCCCATTAAATTTGCAACAAGAGGAATTGCTAATATCCATACTTCCCCCGTAATCCATGTTAAAACAACGGAAAGGAAAATTGTCCATTGGTTCGTTCTTACTAACGGTCTTGGTATTGAAGGTATTTGTTCCATATTAAAACCAACCTTTCTTATCTGTTTTATATATTTTATTACTAATAACCTTTTTTGTATAGTAAAAACGAATATCTTCATCAATTTTCATGGAAGTGTTATAGTTAATGTAAAAAAACGAAGGTGAACTGAATGCCTGCTCTAACTTATGATCAACTACGTGTTTTAAATTCATTTGGCGTTTTTACAGAGAACCCTGAACGACCACTATTTACTTTAGAAAATTTACATAAGGATTTTTACTTAACAGATTTTCGGAATTTAATGATGGGTATTACTCAAGCGGGGACAGAAGCAGCTGCCATCTCACATTTTAGTAGACGTTATGGGATGTTTATGGCAACACAATTTTATATGCTTTCCATGTATGATGAAATTTGGGATGGTAAAAGAATAGATGTACGATACAGTTTGATTAATGAGTATGGTGTAAATACGCTTGGAACGTTTATTACACCAACTGACTATCGCTATGTTGAAGATAGTGAACGTGAATATGTAATAAGCAAACTCTTGTATCAATGCCATGAAGTATTTCAACAATTACGTAAAACTACTTCTATCTCCCCTCTTACTTTATGGGAAAATCTTTTTGGATATATACTATGGAATTATTATGAACAGCTTGAAAATCCAATGTTGGCTGACCGCGCATTTGAGGATTTAGAGATTCTAGAAGGTGTAAAAGTTTGGCAACAATTCTCTAATAAATCATGGTTTTATCAATATACTGGTGGAAAAAGCCCAGCTGCACTAGTAAATAAACCAATCAGAAAAAGCTGCTGTTTTTCCAAAGACATTCCTGGCTTAATGCACTGTGAACATTGTCCAATGAAGTAGGCGATCTTCGTACTACTATTTTGAAATAACTTAATATCCTAATGAAAAAGCCGGCTCAAAAAAATGAGACGGCTTTTTACCACCAATACAGTGGATATTTTCTTCTTGGGTGTAAGTTATTAAGGATAAGGCCAAAAATAACGATAATAACAGCACCAATTAATACTGGGTGGAATAAAAATCCCCAGCTATATCCACTCATCATGATGATGATAGGATCACCACATGCTGGAGGATGAAATGTTCTTGTCATAAGCATACAAAAAATTGTACAGCAAAGCGCTAAACTCATCATTACAGGTGAAGAGCCAAATAAATTCAAAATTAAAACACCGAAAAATGATGCAATAAGGTGGCTACCTATAACATTACGTGGTTGTCCAACTGGAGCATTCCATGCAGTCATCACTAGCATACTACTTGCAGCAAAAGAGGCAATAAACCATAATGATTTAGTATAATTAGTCAATTCAAAAATAAAAAACATAGATATAAATACACCTAGGGAGGCAATCATTGCATCTTGAATAGTTGAACGATTATTTATTATTTTTTGTTGACCTCTCATTTTTTGGAGGTATGGTTTTATTTGTTCTTTTATTTGTTCGTTAATTATCATAAACTTACACTCCACTAATCTCTTATCTAAACTAGACTACATATTATTCTACATAAAAAGCTACCCTTCCTTTAGGGTAGCTCAACTACTTACTAATAAGGTTACAATGACTTTCGATATTCTACTACCCAATCATCTTTTACTGGTTTCATTTCCACACCTTTAAAACCTTCTCGTAGCAATCTTTGTTGGGTATCAATATCCCCCATCGAGATGATTACTTTCTCATTTGTATACCGTGGTTGTTGACGTAAATCTAATGCAAATACATAGCGCAATTTGCCACCGTACGCATATTTCAACTCAACAATATAGAATCCTTGAGAAAATTTATCTTTTAAGCTAGCAATATTATAAGGCATCACTGTTGCAGCTAAGTAATCAAAGTCTTTCGTATCAATCTGTTCCATAATCACTTTAGCTAAAGTTTTTTGTAAACCATGACCTCGAAAATGGGGATGAACACTAGAGATTTCTTGATAAAGTACTCTCTTTAAATCCGATTCATTTACTAGCCCAATTGTATAGCCTAAGTGTTCATCATCAATTTGAGGAACTACAACTGCACGAAAAGCGATAAGTTGCTCATCTACAAATGCACCTATTAACAACCCATTACCTTCCAAAATATATGAAAATTCTTCTTCAGATAATTGCTGTAGGATATCTTTATTTGGTAATGCCTCATAAACTACTTCCTGTAATGCAAGAATTTTAGACAAATAGTTTTGATTTAATCTTTTTACATGGAAACGCTGGCTACCTAATTGCCCTTCAAAAATTATACTCACTCTCTTCACCTACTCTACTAAATCCGAGTATTGAGTAAGCTCAGCAAGTACTGTTTCATCTACACTTACACCTAAACCAGGACGTTCGTTTAATTGAATATATGGGATTAAGTAGCTTTCCTTTAAATCTCCAAGATCTTTCGAAAATTTAACAGGACCAGTTAATTCTACACTTTTAATAATCTTTTTCGAAAAGGCAACGTGGAAACCTGCTGCAGAACCAATTGAAGATTCAACCATTGATCCAACCTGACATTCAATTCCAGCCATCTCAGCCATATTAGCAAGCTTCATAGCCGGGTAGATTCCCCCACACTTCATTAGCTTAATATTCACCTTATCTGCAGCACGTTTTGCAATAATCTCACGCAAATTGTACATATCGCGAATCCCTTCATCAATCATGACAGGAATTGTAGATTTGGATTTAATCTCTACCATCGCATCAATATCATCCTGAGCAACAGGTTGTTCTAACCAATCAATCCCAAGAGACTCTAAGTGGCGAAGTGCCTGAAGTGTATTTGCACTATTTACCCAGCCTTGGTTCACGTCTACTCGGATGGCAATTTCCTCACCGACACGTTCACGAACAGCTTTAATTCGTTTTACATCTCCTAATATGTCTTGACCAACCTTCATTTTGAAAGAAGTGTATCCTTCTTCCAATTTTTGCTCGGCTTCATCTGCCATTTTCTCAGGTTCATCAATACTTAGAACATGAGTAACAGGGAATTTTTCATGGTAACGTCCACCTAATAATTGATACACTGGGACATTTAATTTTTTCCCGACTACATCGAAACAAGCAATATCAATTGCTGCTTTTGCTGCTGGTGCTCGGTGAACTCTTTTGTCCATTAACTCATGGATTTTTTCAAATTCCATAGGATTTTGTCCAATCATTAATTGTGCCAATGTGTTTTTTAGCATAGCGTAGGTTGATTCAGGAGTCTCTCCTGTAATGTGTTCGTCTGGTACACTCTCACCCCAACCCACTAATCCACATTCTGTTGTCATCTTAACGATGATCGATTGAATATTTGGGTAAGTTGCATAGCTAATGATAAATGGTTTAATTAAAGGTAAGTTTACTGCATAGATTTCCACTTGCTTAATTTTCATCACTTTTACATCCTTTTTGTCTCTACTAATCTGTTAATTTTATTTTGCTGCGTTGTGTAAAGTAGTTGTTAACACTTTTGCACCTATAATTAAAGCATCCTTGTTAAAGGTCATTTTAGGATGATGTAGTCCAGGTGTTAAGTCCGCTCCAACACCAATCATTGCAGCTTTTAGGTTCGGTCTCAACACTGTGTAAAAATGAAAATCATCACTACCAGGTGTAGAAATTGGATTTTCTAAATATTCCGTTCCTAATGCCTCAACGATAGAGTCTTTGGCAATTTTTGTAGCTTCCTCAGACACTTCCGCACCTGGAGTTCTATCTACCCAATCCCATTTCACTTCAACTCCGAACATGCTACTAATTGCTCTAAATCCTTCTTCAATTTTTTTCTGAAGTTCATCTAAAACTGAATTTTTTTGTGCACGTACATCCATTGAAAATGTTGCGTTCCCTGGGATAATGTTCGTACTTCCCCCGTCCGCTACAATTTTAGTTAGTTTCGCACTATAAACTTCAAAAGGATTAATATAAATATTTTTTAGCATTTGTTGAATGGCGAACACTACATCAATGGCATTTTTTCCTTGATGCGGTCTTGCCCCATGTGCATCTATTCCCTGAATTGCTCCCTTTAAGAACATTGCTGCTCCATGATGAATAGCAGGTGTAACTTTACCTAAGGGTAACTCCTCTATCGGACGTAGATGTACACCAAACAAATATGATACATCATCGATTACGCCATGCTTCACCATTTCAATAGCTCCACCACCAGTTTCCTCTGCTGGTTGGAAAATAAAGCGTATGCGTTTTTTTAATGGTACATCTTTTAGTTGAAGAAGTGCTCCAAGCACCATCGAAATATTTGCATCATGTCCGCAAGAATGATTAGCTCGCATTGTTCCATCTACCTCTTGCCATAACGCATCTATGTCCGCTCGCACTGCAATAACCTCTTCTCCTTGGCCAATTTCTGCTACAAGTCCTGTTATATCGGAAAAGTATTTATAGTTAATGTTCATGTCATCTAAAATTGATGCAATCTTCTTCGTTGTTTCTACTTCTTTCCAGCTTACTTCTGGCTGATTATGAAAATGATTAAACCATCCATTGATAACTTCTTCGTAAGTTTTTACTTGGCCCATTTATCGCACCCCAAATTTATTATTGCTTACTCTATTATACATAAGTATACATTAATTATTAACCACTTCTGCCTAATATCCAGAATTTAGTAGGTATAACAAAAAGGAAAGTAAAAGCGGCAAATTCCTTAAAGGACTTTGCCGTATATTAAATCTGTACTGATTGACGTTTCATTCTATAAACTTGAAAAGAAACCAGGTGGGTATTCCTCGTAATTGGAAGGCTCCGTATATCCATGTTCTTTTTCAACTTCCTGATGTTCTAGTTCAACATTCTCATCCAACAAATAGGTTTCAAATTTCGATAATAATAGGTTTGTCAAATTAAGCACCTCTTATTTTGAATTTTCTGATATTTTATATCATACACACTTCTCTTATCGAAAACAATCTATTTTTTTATTAAATATGCAAAAAAGATAATAAAACTGACCAATCATTATTCCTCTATATTTTTTTGAATATATAGTCTGGGCCCTCAACATATCGTTACAAGTGTAATCTAAACAAATAGAATTATGTTATTTATAGTATAGAAAAGCGAAAGGGTGCTGAGATTATAAGTCAACTTATGACTCCCTTCTCAGCCTCCTAATATTTTCCGCTCATCTATACAAATCCATCGCTATCTAGTTGATTGTTTAACTGGTAAAAATAAATTTCGAATTTCTTGCCAATTATGAACTCGTTTAAATTCAGTGCAGTGTTCGTTATAAAATTGGGAATAGATAATACCCTCCCCACTAAATGATCGAAGTTGTTTAATATTATCATCAATTAAGTAATCCGCTCTCACTACTTTTTTGTCACCACAGTAAATAAAATGCTGAGGATTTAAAAATGGAAAATGCTCTAATAACCATTCATACTTCGCATTAAAACAACCAGGTACATCCATTGCGGCTGTTGCAATATATATTTCATAATGTTCACTTAGCTCTTTTAAGACTGGAACTGCATCGGGATCTTCTAGTTCAAAGTCACGGAAAAAGTCGGGTTCATTAATCATTGAAAAGAACTCTTTTACAAGCTCTGGATGGTGGGCCTCCAATTTTGCTACATCAAATTCTTCTTTAGAGATGGTAAGATTAAATCTCTCCTGGCAAGCTCGCGAAGCCTTTCCAAGAAAATCTGCTAATACTTGATCCATATCCACTGCAATACTTTTCATATTTAACCTCCAATAGATTACTTTTTGACAACCCTATTCACTTTACACTTAATTTCATTATTCCCATATATCTTTAGAACGTAATAATTCACCACTAAGTATAAGTCTTTTAAATAGCATTTAACATTTTATTAATCCGATTTATTAATAATAAATTTTTTCTTACAAATAAAAAGTTTGCATAATTTAATATGCAAACTTTTTAGATATCAGTTTGTAGCTGGCTTTAGTTTTTTATTTTTCGGTTTTTTCCCTTTATCTTTTGTCGTTAATTGAATTATGAACATAATGCCAAATACGATTAGTCCCGCAAAATCAGAGAATGATTCTGGATAAATCATGGCTAATCCAGATGCAAGAATGATTAATCGTTCTAACCAATTAATTTTGCGATACCAATAACCGATTACCCCAGCTCCTATCGCAATCATACCTATTATTGCTGTAAATACTACCCATAATACTTGCCAAATCGTTACATCAATCATTAATAATGCAGGTGAGTAAACGATAATATATGGAATAATAAATGCAGCAATGGCTAATTTAGCTGAATTCACTCCAGTTTTAATCGGGTCCCCTCCGGATATACCTGATGCTGCAAAGGCTGCCAAGGCAACTGGCGGTGTAATATCTGCGATAATTCCGAAATAGAACACAAAGAAGTGTGCTGATAATAAAACCGTCATAGGTACTAAAGCTTGTGATACATCTGGTGCTAGTAATGTAATAATTGCTGGTGCAGCAATAGTTGATGTAATAACATAGTTTGCAGTAGTAGGTGCACCCATACCTAAAATAAGAGAAGCGATCATAACAAAGAATAACGTTAGGAATATTTTCCCACCTGCAAGGTCTACTAAACTATTTGCTAAACTTAAGCCAAGTCCAGTTTTTACAACAACTCCTACTATGATACCCGCACATGCTGTAGCAGCTGCAACCGCTAGAGCTGTTCGAGCACCATCAACTAATGCATCAATGATTTCACGAATTCCGAAAGTTACTTCTTTATTTATAAAACCTATGATAATACATGCTACAATACCATACAGTGCAGAAAGTATAACTGGTACGCCTAACATCATGATTACAATAATTAATATAATTGGACTTAATAAATAGATCTTTTTAAATATTGCTTTGCGATCTGGTAGCTCTTCTTCTTTTAATCCTTGAAGACCAAGACGTTTAGCTTCAAAATGCGTCATAATCCAAATTCCTGTAAAGTATAGTAAAGCTGGGATTGCGGCAGCTTTTGCAATGTCCCAATATGTGATTCCACGTCCGATAAACTCTACCATTAAGAAGGCTGCTGCTCCCATAATAGGTGGCATTAACTGACCACCAGTAGACGCGGCAGCTTCTACTGCTCCAGCAAATTCCTTTTTGTACCCTAACCTTTTCATTAAAGGTATCGTATACGATCCAGATGTAACCACGTTTGCTACAGAACTACCCGAGATAGTCCCTTGTAAAGCTGATGAGAATATGGCAACTTTTGCCGGACCACCTACTAATTTCCCCGCAATTGCAATGGCTAAATCATTAAAATATTGTCCTACTCCTGTTTTAACTAAGAATGCCCCGAATAGTAAAAAGGCGAAAATATATGTTGCCGATACACTGATTGGAGTACCTAAAATACCATCTGTTGAGAAGTACATTAAATTAACCATTTGTTCTAAAGATTGACCTCGGTGCGCTAAAAAATCAGGCATATGTCGTCCAAAAAGTGCATAACCAAAAAATAGTGTGGCGATAATTGCAATTGGAAGCCCTACAGCACGTCTAGCAGCTTCTAGAACTAATAGAATGACAATAAGTCCAACAATAAAGTCCATCTGTGTAATCATACCTAAACTTTTTACAAGACGATCGTAATTAATTGTCCAATAGAGCCCTGTTACAGCTGAAATAATCGCAAGTATATAATCATAGAATGGAATCTTGTTCTTTTTCTGCTTTTTAAAAGCAGGAAACAGTAAAAAAATAAATGTTAATCCAAAACCTAAATGGATTGTACGTTGTATATATGCTGTAAATTGACCGAAAACGGCTGTATATAGCTGAAATAATGAAAAGGAGAGTAGACCAATATAAATGACCCATTTCATCACACCGGCAACTTTTCTCGTATTCGATTCATTATCATACTTTTCTAATAATTGTTGTTGCTGTTCCTCTGATAATGTTTCAATTTGGTCTGTGATTGAAGAATTCACTAGATTACTAGATTCCTCATTTGAGCGCTCTTTTTCAACTGTTTTCATGTATCATCACAACTCCTCTCAGCTTGTCAAATAATGAAATTCTATCGATATTAAATAGATAAGAACCTCCTCGTTCTAAATTCCTTTTTAAATCATATGTTTCCCCTTCATAAAGAATGGCTAATTCTAAATTGATGTCTCCTATGTAGAGAGAAAAGTCATCTAATGTCTGATTGGAAAATACAAGCTTATATTTTCCATCTTTGTAGGTTAATGTTTGACCTTTTTCAGCATGAGCTGGCATACCAATGGCAACGTCTTCATATTCCATTGAAAGTAATTTAATCTGATTTGAGTCTGTTATTTCATAAGCTTCTAGTACATCTGTTAAATGGATGGAATGCGTATACCGGATATTAAATTTATTTTCTTTGGAAACATTTATGTAATATCTTTGTGGATTATTCGTTCTTGTTTCTTCAAAAGACATCACAGTGAAGATTGGTGAAAACAAAAAAATAATCCCAAGTATAAATATAATTAAAAGAAAAAGTGTCTTTTTCATTTTATCGCCCTTATCTAAACAAATGTATCTTGTATTCTCCTACATTTGTTTACAACATTTTAAACTTGAAGTGTTTATAAAAATAAGGCGAAAAATAGCTTGAAGAAGTATTATCTTCAAGCTATTCATTCTAGCTTATTTCATTCATTTATTATTTTTGTTCATCAAAGTATTTTTGAGCTCCAGGATGAACATCAATACCAATTCCATCTAAAGCAGTTTCAACTTTAATAAACTCGCCTTTAGCATGACTAATTTTATCTGTGTTACCGTAAATTGCTTTTGCAATTCCGTATGCAACATCATCTGGTAAATCAGATTTTACTGCAATCATAGCTAAAACCGATACAGTTGGAACATCTGACTCTAAACCATACGTACCAGAAGGAACAGCATCTACTGCATAGTAAGGATATTTTTCAATAAGTGCTTCAGCTTTATCAGCTTCTACTGGGACAATTACTACGTCAGTAGTTGCACTTAGTGCTTCAACTGCTGCAGTAGGATAACCCGCTGTAATGAAAGCAGCATCAATTTGGCCAGTTGTTAAACCATCCGTTGATTCCCCAAAATCTAGGTTTTGAGCTTCTATATCATCCATTGTTAAGCCATGCACTTCTAATAGTTGCTCTGCATTTGCATAAGTACCAGAACCAGGAGCCCCTACTGATACCTTTTTCCCTTTTAAATCATCAAAAGAAGTAATGCCTGATTTTGCAGTTGTAACTAACTGAACTGTTTCAGGATATAACCCGCCGATTGCTACAAGATCTTCAACTGGTTGTCCTTCAAACATTAACTCACCATTTTTTGCATAGTAAGCAATATCAGTTTGTAAAAATGCGATTTCAGCATCTCCAGCTTTTAATGCATTCGCGTTTGCTGCTGAAGCTTGAGAAACCTCTGCTGTTGTTTTAATACCTGTTTCATCTGAAATAAGATCTGCAAACGTACCACCAAGTGCATAATACGTACCTTGTGTACCACCTGTTACTAAACTTAAAAAGTCAATATCAGTAGTTGTTGTTTCTTCAGTTGTACCATTATCGTTATCAGTTGTGCTTTCTGTGTCAGTCGTCTCTTCCTCTCCACAAGCTGCAAGCACTAAAAGTAATAAGCTTAAAACAGTAATAAATAGTAAATAACTTTTCTTCAATTATACCCCTCCAATGTAAATATTTGTTACATTACAATTACAATTTTAACTATTTCTTTTTGGTTATGTCAATGATTTTGGTATTCTACTAATAGAAAAAAAGGTAAGTTGACAGTATGAAGGCGTTTTCATTTAGAATATTTAATATTTTACAATATTGTCTTTCAGTAGTGCTACTTATTGTTCAAAGTAGAGTTATAGGTTAGAATATGGTATAAATGCTCATTTTTATTTATCTATATGTCACAATTTATGTCACAAAATAGAACTTATTATTATATTGTGTCACATAATTAAAAGCTTGGATTTACATCCAATCCTCATAAGTACTCTTTTATTAACGCAATTATGTAATATAATTCATACCAACGCATACCATAGATTAGAAAAAAACTGCGTAAAAGAGAAAATATATTCCCGATTACACAGCAATTTTCATCATTATTCAACTGATTTAATAACGCCACAAGCTATACGTGAACCAGAGTTTCCTGCTGGATCAGTTTTGTAGTCATCTGGATCTTCATGGATGACAATGGCAGTACCATCTTTATCTAATAAGGAATTTTCCATACCTGGTTCTAAAGTTAGATTTTTTGCAATAAATTCAACTTGAACTGTGCCGTCCTCTTCTGGTGAGATATTTGGTAAATCACCTAAGTGAGGCCCTTTAGGATTTTCCATACCATGCATTTTTCCTAGTGGATTAAAGTGCGCACCCGCTGATTCAAATTTTGGCTTTTCGCACTTGCCAACTTCATGTATATGAATACCATGCTCACCTTCTGAAAGCTTCGTCAAGCCAAGAGAGATTAATACACCTTCTGATCCTTCCGTAAGCTCCATATTACCAATTTCATTTCCTTCTGTATCCTCAATAATGGCTGCTGCCTTTAGTGCCACTGGTGCAGCAACGGGTAATTGTTCATCTTCATCAGACATACCAAAAAAACCACAACCACTTAAAAGAAAAGTTAAGCTACCTATTGCAATAATATTTTTCCACATTTTTCATACCCTCCTATAGCAAAAGTATTGCCAGTAGAAGAATGAAATATTCCTTAAATGTATTAAAGTACCATCAGGGAGAATTAAATGATACACAAATTGATGTATTACCACTTCATAATATTCAAACTAAGAAATATATCAAAAATGGTTATATAGAGCAGACTCACTTTAAATATCAAATTTTAACAAATAAATGTTGAAGTAGAATAGATGGAAAAAATTAAATTTTCTTTCAATATGTTGTTCACTTTTTCTCTTTACTAGCATATCTTATAAATTAAACCATTAATAATTTATACTTTGTAAACATCACGTAAATTATTTGTTAAATGATTTAGAAAAGCATCTATTGGGGTAAGAATAATTATATGATGCAGTTATAAGCAATAAGTAATTCTAAAAATTGTAAAGGAGTGGTTTTTATAGGTATTCATAAATTTTTCACAAGTTTAAATGATTTAGAGCGTATTTTCCGTGCCCCTGGACGTTTTAAATTTGAGGAGCATAATGTAGCAGCACATTCTTGGAAAGTATCACAGTATGCTATGTTCTTTGCAACACTAGAAGAAATGAATGGGGCAACAATTGATTGGAAATCACTCTACGAAAAAACGATTAATCATGATTTTGCTGAAGTTTTTATTGGTGACATTAAAACTCCAGTAAAACATGCTAGTATTGAGCTAAAACAAATGTTAGCGCATGTAGAAGAAAAAATGATGGAAAAATTTATACGTGAAGAGATTCCTACAGATTTTCAAGCAGTATTTTTTGAGAGGATGAAAGAAGGAAAAGACGAAACAATTGAAGGACGTCTCCTAGAATTCTCAGATAAACTCGATCAATTTTATGAATCCTTCGCGGAATTAAAGCGTGGAAATACTGATAAGGAGTTTGTTATCATGTATCAACAGGCGCTTCAAAATCTGTTAAAAATGCCACTTAAAATCAGTGTTCGCTACTTCCGAGAAGAGATTTTAAATGATGTTATGCATGAAGAAACGCAAATCAATATTGCGGCATTGACTAATGAAGTATTAAACACATCTGAATAATTTGAAAAAGTTTTCCAGTTATGGAAGGCTTTTTATTTTATCAAAAAATCAATAATAATATGTATTTTCTTCTACTTCTTATAGACATTTAATCACTGATTCAGTTTAATGCACAATTAATTATGGGATAGTATTTGATAAATATTTGACTTTTTTCTTCGGTAGTACTTACTTGCATAACTTACTCCAATCGTATAATATAACATTAAAGCTGCGTTGTTCGTACACATATTAAGTTTTAACCTTTGAACTGTAAAAGGGAGTTTTATATAGAAGATGGAATGGCGAGCGTCACACCAAGGTGAATGACGATATACAGGAAATCTTTTGCGAACACCCACTTTGAGGAGTGGTGGTTTAAAACTTTCTATAATAAATACGGCAAGGCGGCTTTGCCATACATAATGTATAACAAGGCAAGAAAAACCTCCATGTTTTTTGGAGGTTTTTTTATTTTCAGGGACATTTTATTATTATATACTCCATTATTGGAATCCACCCATCAATTTGATTCTTCACAATAGCTTCCATATTAGACAGCTTCAGATCTTTGTAGTAACATCCACTTTATCGTTGAAATTTCCGATCTATTCTTTTTTATCATCATCACAGATTCCCCTCTTCTTAGCGCTCTTAGAGGTTTGGAATTGCGGATTCGCTTGTATATTTGGAGTACAAAAAAAGACATGTAGCAAAAAGCTACACGTCTTTATGACCCGTACGGGATTCGAACCCGTGTTACCGCCGTGAAAGGGCGGTGTCTTAACCACTTGACCAACGGGCCGTGGCTCCGAAGGTAGGACTCGAACCTACGACCAACCGGTTAACAGCCGGTTGCTCTACCACTGAGCT
>DATMGC010000105.1:0-35739 GCA_035555915.1 Ureibacillus sp.
TGTCGGGGCTAGACGGGCGCCTCCGCTTTTCTTTTAGTCATGTAGTCCGCATTCTGTTTTGTTTGAACCTTGCCATCTGCCGGAGCGTAGGTCATCCATTGTGAAGGCTGGTTTTGTACATTCTGAGCATCCGATACTTGGGTATCCTTGGTCGTGAAGTGGATTGTATGTTAGATTGTGTTTGCTAACATAACGCCACACATCTTTCCAAGTCCAATGGATTAATGGACAAATTTTTACTGATTGAAATTTATTATCTTTATTGATAAACTCTGTATTTTTTCGAGTTTCTGATTGATCACGACGTAGGCCTGAAATCCAAGCCTTTGAACCACTTAACGTTTCTCGAAGTGGTGTTAATTTTCGAATGTCACAGCATTTATTGGGATTTGTTTTCCATAGTTCATCGCCAAATTGTTGTGCTTGCTCTTCTAATGTAATGGCAGGTTTTTTTAATACGATGTTCAATTGAGGATAGTTTTCTTTTACCTTTTCAATTGTTTCGTATGTTTCTTTGAAGTTAACATCTGTATCTAAAAAAACAATTTTCGCATCAGGTTTTACTTTCGCTATCAAGTCAATCAAAACGATTCCTTCGATACCAAAGCTACATGAGTAAACCACTTCATCTCCGTAGTGAGAATAGGCCCACTCTAAAACGTTTAATGCCCCCTTGTAGACTTCATCTACTTCAAACTCAACACCTGTATCTTCAAAATTAGTGTAAGTTAACATTACGTAATACCCCCCTTAAATGAAAATAAGGCGTTTTAATACACCCCCAAAAACACAAAATTTGGGTTATATTAAAACGCCTCTAGTTGTCTAGTCAGCTTCACTATTCATATACTATGCTACAAAATTTCTAAAGAATGTACATGTTTGAATAAAAGTATACTATTTTTATAGAAATAGTCAAATTAAAATTGGAATTGATAAAATTTTTAAAAAACTTTTTAATTCATTGTTGACTAATAGGATTAATTGGATTAATGTAATCTTCAAGATGTATCTTATATTTTCGACTGGATACTTAAAAAAGAATATGACCGATCAGACAAACTGAAGGTTGCATCGTTTCCTTTATAAAGGATTGAATGCAACCTTCTATTTTTTAAAGGGGGAGAAAGAAGATGAAAGCAAAAAAGAAAAAATTATTTCCAATATTAACAGGTGCACTATCAGTAGCACTTTTATTATCCGCATGTGGAGATGAGAAAGATTCAGATAGTGCTTCAGCATCTAAATCTGAAGGACCAATCGAAATATTAAATGTTTCATATGATCCAACTCGTGAATTATATGAAGAATACAATAAAGCCTTTGCTGAACACTGGAAACAAGAAAAAGGTCAGGAAGTTACTTTCCAACAATCTCATGGAGGATCAGGAAAGCAAGGTCGTGCTGTAATTGATGGTCTAGAAGCGGATGTTGTAACTCTAGCGCTAGCTTATGATATAGATGAAATTGCTCAAACACGTCAATTATTAAACGACGATTGGCAATCAGAGTTTGAGAATAATTCATCACCATACACTTCAACAATTGTCTTCTTAGTTCGCAAAGGAAATCCAAAAGGTATTAAGGACTGGGACGATTTAATAAGAGATGATGTGTCTGTTATTACGCCAAACCCGAAAACAAGTGGTGGGGCACGTTGGAACTACTTAGCAGCATGGGGCTATGCAGATAAAAAGTTCGATGGTGATGAAAAACAAGTTAAACAATTTATGAAACAGTTATATGGAAATGTAGAAGCATTAGATTCTGGTGCACGCGGTTCAACAACTACATTTGTTGAGCGAGAAATCGGAGATGTTTTAATCGCATGGGAAAACGAAGCTTACCTTTCTTTAAATGAACTAGGAAAAGATGAGTATGAAATTGTAACTCCTTCATTAAGTATTTTGGCTGAACCGCCTGTTGCAGTTGTAGACAAAATTGTTGATAAAAAGGGAACTCGTGAGGTTGCAGAAAGCTATTTAGAATACTTATATTCGGACGAAGGTCAGGAGATTGCAGCGAAAAATTACTATCGCCCACGTAATGAAGAAGTATTCGAAAAGTATAAAGATCAATTCCAAGACCTAGAACTAATTACAGTCGATGATTTTGGAGGATGGCAAGAAGCACAAAAAACGCATTTTGCTGACGGTGGTACGTTCGATGAAATCTATCAATAGATTAATAGCATAAAAGCCATACTCAATCATCCATTTAATTTAGATATGAAAAGGGAGGATTCCATCTCTATGGAAACCTCCTTGTACTTATTTTTACTTATATGGAATGTGAGTAGCTAGTTCGTCAAAAGGGGGGACCTGTACATATGGAATTAACATTAAAAAAACGCAAAAAGAATTCAATCATACCTGGCTTCAGCTTAACGCTTGGGTACACGATGCTTTATTTAAGTATTATTGTAATCCTTCCATTATCGATGGTTTTCTTTAATACGTTGTCAATGAGCTGGAGTGATTTTTGGGAAACCATCTCTCATCCACGTGCAGTTGCATCTTATAAGTTAAGTTTTGGGACTGCATTAGCTGCAGGGCTTATAAATGTAATATTTGGAACTATCATTGCATGGGTATTGGTTCGTTATAAGTTTCCAGGTAAGAAATTGGTTGATGGATTAGTAGACCTTCCATTTGCTTTACCAACAGCAGTTGCTGGTATAGCCCTAGCAACTTTATATTCTCCAAAGGGATGGATTGGACAGTTTTTTGATTTTAAGATTGCCTTTACACCAATCGGTATCATTATAGCGTTAACGTTTATTGGATTACCTTTTGTAGTAAGAACGGTACAGCCAGTGTTACACAATCTTAGTAGTGAAATTGAAGAAGCGTCTGCAAGTCTAGGGGCAACTCGATTCCAAACATTTACGAAGGTTGTTTTCCCAGAGCTATTACCTGCGATCATTACAGGTTTTTCATTAGCTTTTGCTCGTTCTCTAGGTGAATATGGATCTGTTGTATTTATTGCAGGGAATATGCCGATGAAAACGGAAATTACGCCACTAATTATTATGACAAAACTAGAACAGTACGATTATGCAGGGGCAACAGCAATTGCAACTGTGATGCTAGTTACATCCTTTGCTTTATTGTTACTTATCAACATTATTCAATGGTATACAAATCGTAAATTTAATTTGCATTAAGGGAAGGGGGATTGTATATGACCAAACCTTTAGAGATGGAAAAGGAAGCTTCTTTCAAAGTTACCGGAAAAGCAACGAAGGCGTATACACTACAGGAATCTGCACTTGTAAAATGGTCACTTATCACGATTTCACTGTTATTTTTAGCATTGTTTTTAATTTTACCTTTAGTTTCGATTTTTGTAACCGCCTTAGAGAAGGGCTGGGATACATATGTAGCCTCTATAACAGATCCAGATGCTCTATCAGCTATTAAACTAACATTAACAGTTGTATTAATTGTTGTTCCTTTAAATTCCATTTTTGGAGTTGTTGCAGCATGGGCCATTACGAAATTCTCCTTTAAAGGAAAAAACGTACTAATTACTTTAATTGATTTACCATTTGCTATCTCACCAGTAATAGCAGGGGTAGTATTTATCTTATTATTTGGTGCGCAAGGTCTATTTGGTGAGTGGTTATTCCAAAACGATATAAAAATCGTTTTCGCATTGCCAGGTATAGTTATTGCAACATTGTTTGTAACATTTCCATTTGTAGCAAGAGAATTGATCCCGTTAATGCAAATGCAGGGGATTACGGAAGAAGAAGCATCAATTTCTTTAGGAGCAAGTGGATGGAAAACATTCTTCTTCGTTACATTACCAAATATTAAATGGGGATTATTGTACGGATTAATCTTATGTAATGCCCGGACAATTGGTGAATTTGGAGCCGTTTCCGTAGTATCCGGTCATATTCGTGGTATGACCAATACGATGCCATTGCATATTGAAATTTTATATAACGAATATCAATTTACAGCAGCATTTGCAGTTGCTTCACTCATGTCAATTTTAGCGATAATTACAATTATTATAAAAAATATTATTGAGTGGAAAGCAAAAGACGTCTAGGGAGGTTTAAAAGATGAGTATTGAGATTCAAAATGTTTCAAAGGCTTTCGGTTCGTTTCAAGCGTTAAAAGATATTTCAATTGATATTGAATCGGGGGAACTAATTGCACTTTTAGGTCCATCGGGTTCAGGAAAAACAACCCTATTACGTATTTTAGCTGGCTTAGAAGGATTAGATGAAGGGGCTATTTTGTTTGATGGGGAAAATATTACAAATGTTAGCCCGAAAGAAAGACAAGTCGGATTTGTATTTCAACATTATGCCTTGTTTAGACATATGACCGTGTTTGATAATGTAGCGTACGGATTAAAAGTACGTCCTCGTAAGACACGTCCTTCAAAAGAAGAGATTAAAGCGAAAGTAACAGAGCTTCTGACTCTAGTAAAATTAGAGAATTTTGCAGATCGTTATCCATCGCAATTATCTGGCGGTCAACGCCAACGCGTCGCTTTAGCGCGAGCATTAGCTGTTGAGCCGAAAGTTTTATTATTAGACGAACCATTTGGAGCCCTGGATGCAAAAGTTCGAAAAGAGCTGCGTCGCTGGCTACGTAAATTACACAATGAATTCCATGTGACAAGTATCTTTGTAACACATGATCAGGAAGAGGCACTTGATGTCGCAAATCGAATTATCGTCATGAATAATGGTCAAATTGAACAGGTTGGTACGCCTGAAGAAGTGTATGAGCATCCAAAAAGTCCTTTTGTTTATGATTTCTTAGGCAATGTTAACTTATTTAGAGGACGTTTGCATAAAGGAAAGTTAACACAAGGTCAATTTGAAATTGAAGTGCCAACGTATTTAGATTCACATGATGATGCGGTTGGGTATGTTCGACCACATGATATCCATATCGAAAAAGAACAACAAAGTAATGATACTGTCGCTGCTAAAATTGTTCATATTCACCTCGTAGGGCCGATTGTTCAAATTGAATTAAAACGAGAAGATGTCGATGAATATTTAGAAGCGGAGATTACAAAGGAACATTTTAAGGAATTGGGCATTAAAAACGGTGAAATCGTTTATATACGACCAAAACAGTTAAAGGTCTTTATTCCAGAAGATTTTTCAATCTAAAAAATAAAGTTAGTTGTTGCTGACTGGATATACCAGAAGCTCATTAAGCTCCTATAACATTGGAGTCTTAATGAGCTTTTACTATTAATTAAAACTATTTATTGAAAATATCAAGGAGGTTAGTATGAACGCAATAAATCAATATGAATATCCACTTGTTGTAGGTAGGGTTGAAAGAGGAAAGCAACTAGGGAGAACGATTGGATTTCCTACTGCCAACTTGAATTTAGAAGCCGGGTTTTTAATTGAAAAGGGTGTATACGGAGTATATGTATATCATAATTCTAGAAAGTATTTGGGTATCTTAAATGTTGGAAATCGTCCTACATTTAATGATGGTGAACATAAAACCTATGAAGTTCATATTTTAGATTTCGAAAAATGGATTTATGACGAGTATTTAACTTTAGAAGTAAAATTTTTTATCCGTGATGAGAAAAAATTTAACGGATTAGAGGAATTAATAGCGCAATTACAAGCGGATGAAAGTTATGCGCGAAAATATTTAGTACGTTAAAAGGAATAAGGAGGAATCATTATGGATCGATTTGCACATATTTTGAACTTACCTGATTTACAATTCTCCCAGTTTTGCCAAAAACAATTTTCCTTAAATAAAGGAATTTATAATACGATTGATAGTTGGTTTTTTAATAATGGAATTATCAATATTCTAGATAGAAGAAAATTTATTTTACAGTTTATGTCTTATGTTGTTTCGCATGAAGGAGACGTAAAATTTGGATCAGGTGGATTATCAAAAAGATTAGAAGAATTTTGGAATGAAACAACTAAAAGTCTGCAATTAAATTAATTATAAAAATAATAACTGTAATATATTGACATTTCGTTAGTTTTATATATAATAAATCTTATAAGTTTAATTGGTTTTAACTGAATATGTGCTGATTAGTCAACTAAAAGCCGCTCTTTTAATCGAATGATTAGAACTGCGGTTTTTTTGTCTCATGACACTCTAAACAAGCACAAAGGGAAGCCTTGGCTCACTGGACATACCAGCAGCTCACATCGTAACTAAGACAGTTACGTTGTGAGTTTTTTTAATCCAAAAAGAAGGGAGATACAAATTTCGTAAAGCATATCATGCAATTAAACCTACTAGTTTAATAAGAAAAGTTGGTTAAAGGAAGGGCAAGTTAAAAAGAGAATAGGAGAGAAGCAAATGCCATTAACTGAAAAAATACGATTTGAACGTGTTTCAAAAGTTTTCTCCATACGTGATGAAAACAGTAATCGAGGAAAAAAAGAATTTACAGCAGTTAAAGATATAGACTTTGTTGTTAACGAAGGTGAATTTATTACTCTAGTAGGGCCAAGTGGATGTGGAAAATCAACATTGCTCGATTTACTGGGTGGATTAACGAAACCTACTCGTGGTCGCATCTTGATAGATGGAAAAGAAATAACAGGACCTGGGTTAGATAGAGGAACTGTCTTTCAACAATATGCATTGTTCCCATGGAAAACAGCCCGTGGCAATATTGAATTTGGGTTAGAGGCAAAAGGAGTTGCAAAAAAAGAACGTAAGGAACAAGCGGACTATTATTTAGATTTAGTAGGGTTGAAGAATTTTGCCGATCGCTATCCACATGAATTATCAGGGGGCATGAAGCAACGTGTGGCTATTGCACGAAGTCTTGCTTTTAATCCAGATGTCTTACTAATGGATGAACCATTTGCTGCATTGGATGCACAAACTCGAGAAACTTTACAAAGTGAATTACTTCGCATTTGGGAGAAGACAGGAAAGACAATTATCTTTATTACCCATGGGATTGATGAAGCCGTGTATCTTGGTCAACGAGTAGTTGTTCTATCGCCTAATCCTGGAAGTGTAAAAAAGATTGTGGATATTCCATTAAAAAATAGATTAGAAGATGCAGATCTTCACTCAACACCTGAGTTTGTTAAAGCTCGCCGTGAAGTATGGAGTTTACTCCACGAACCAGAATTTATTGGTGCCAACATATAAATAAGGAGGGAAAGAAATGGTTACAATTGGAAAACAATTAGAAAAGCCCAAAAAACCAAAACAAAGTTCAGAGGTTTCAATTCTATTCTCAGCTCAGAAAGTGTTTAAACAATCAATTGTGTTAATATTTCTTGCCATACTGTGGGAGCTCGCTCCACGAATTGGGTTAGTTGATCCGGCATTTTTCCCAACTCTCTCAGAGGTGATTGGGGCTTGGTGGGAAATGATAATATCTGGTGAATTGTGGAGTCACTTTGCCGCAAGTATTACCAGATCGGTTATCGGATTTATTCTTGCTTTAGTGGTTGCAATTCCCCTAGGCCTAGCAATCGGGTGGTATCCATTAGCAAGGGATTTATTAAACCCAGCATTTGAACTGTTTCGTAATACGGCAACATTAGCTTTACTACCTGTATTCATGCTATTACTTGGTATCGGAGAAGTTTCAAAAGTATCGATTGTGTTTTATGCATGTACATTCCCTATATTATTGAACACTATTGCAGCTGTTAAAAATGTAGACCCACTACTTATTAAATCAGCTCGTTCAATGAATGTATCATCAATTAAATTATTTTCAAAAGTCATTTTACCAGCATCAGTTCCGACGATCTTTACAGGAATTCGGATGGCAGGAACAGGATGTATTTTAGTATTAATTGCAGCTGAAATGATTGGTGCAAAAGAAGGTTTAGGTTATTACATTACCTACGCACAATACAATTTCTTGATTCCGGAAATGTATGCGGGCATTTTATCAATCTCAGCACTTGGATTATTAGTGAATTTGGGATTAGGTAAATTAGAAAGAAGATTTTCAAAATGGAAACCAAACCCTAATGCTAATGAATAAATAAATTATTTTTGTATTAATTCTTACTAAATTTATAAGGAAGGTTGGGATTTACTATGACAAATAAAAAACAATTAAAATTAGGTGCATTTTTCATGTTACCAGGGCATCATGCGGTGGCATGGCGTCATCCAGAAGCTAAGGCAGAAAATGTTCTTAACTTTGAGTTCATTAAAGAACAAGCTTTAACTGCTGAGCGCGGTAAGTTCGATATGGTCTTCTTAGCAGATGGAGTAGCTGCAGGGGCAACGAGTGCGGCGTTTGGGAAGGAACATAGTGCTTCATTTGAACCATTTACATTGTTGTCATCTTTAGCAGCAGTAACAAAAAATATTGGTTTAGTTGGTACTGTTTCAACAACCTATACGGAACCGTTTAACTTAGCTCGTCAATTTGCATCTCTGGATCATTTAAGTAAAGGTCGTGCAGGATGGAATGTCGTAACTAGCGGAGGAAAAGAGGCTGCAGCAAATTTCGGTCAAGACGAATTATTACATGCGAAAAGATATGAAAGAGCACATGAGTTTGTAGATGTTGTAAAGAAACTTTGGGACAGTTGGGAAGAAGATGCGATACTGTTTAATCAGGAAGAAGCGCAATTTTTAGATCCTTCAAAGGTACACTTTATCAATCACACTGGAAAATGGTTATCAGTGGCAGGACCTTTAAATATTCCACGACCAGTACAAGGGCATCCAGTTGTAGTGCAAGCTGGATCTTCGGACTCTGGAAAAGAACTAGCAGCTGAGACGGCGGAAGTAATCTTTACAGCTTGGCAAACTATAGAAGAAGCAAAGGATTTTTATCGTGATGTGAAAGGTCGTATGGCAAAATACGGACGAAGCCCAGAAGAATTAAAAATTATGCCAGGTATCTTCCCTGTTATTGGTGATACAGAGGAGGAGGCTAAAGAAAAATATCAACAATTAGTTGATTTAATACCAGAATCAATTGGTGTTGCGAGGTTGTCCTCCCAGCTTGGTGTTGATTTAAGACAATATCCAGTCGACGGTCCACTACCTGATTTACCACACCTAAATGAAATCAACGGCAATAAAAGTCGATTCCAATTAGTAAAGGACCTTGCAGATCGAGAAAATTTAACAATTCGTCAATTATATCAACGGACTGCAGGTGGAAGAGGTCATCGTGAGATTATTGGTACTCCAGTACAAATAGCAGATCAGCTACAAGAATGGTTTGAAAATGAAGCAGCAGACGGATTTAATATTATGCCTCCTGTATTTCCATCAGGATTAAATGATTTTGTTGAAAAGGTGATTCCTGAATTACAAAAACGAGGAATTTTCCGTAATGAATATGAAGGAACAACATTAAGAGAAAATCTAGGTCTAAAAACTCCAGTTAGTCAGTTTGCAAAAGTAACTTTGCAATAAATTAATATAAGTTAATTCTTACTAAAAAAATAGGAAAAGAGGGTTTTGTGATGACAAAAAGACAAATGAAATTAGGGGCATTTATAAACTTACCAGGGCAACATGTTGCAAGTTGGCGTTATGAAGGAACTGAATCAAAACGTATTTTAGAATTAGATTATTTAGTTGAATTAGCTAAAATTGCAGAACGAGGCAAATTTGATACGATCTTCTTCGCAGATGTATTTGGTACGCCTATTAGAGAGAATTCACCATCTGGTATAAAACTTGATCCTTTAGTTATTATTTCTGCCTTAGCATCGGTAACAAAAAATATTGGACTTACAGCGACATTAACGACAACATATAATGAGCCTTTCCATGTAGCTCGTCGATTTGCGGCAATTGACCATTTGTCTGGTGGCCGGGCAGCTTGGAATGTTGTCACTTCAGCTAATGACTCCGAATCTCTGTTATTCGGGAAAGATAAGCATTTAGCCCATGCAGATCGATATGAGAGAGCAGATGAATTCCTAGAAGTGGTGAAAAAATTGTGGTTCTCCATCGATAGTGAAGCCTTTGTGATCGATAAAGAAAAAGGACAATACTTAAATACGGAAAAGGTTAATCCGGTAAATCATGAAGGTAAATGGTTTAAATTACAGGGAACTTTGGATACACCATCAACACCTCAAGGACATCCTGTTATTGTGCAGGCAGGTTCTTCAGAAGCAGGAAAGGAATTAGCTGCAAAATCTGCTGAAGTCATTTTTACAGCATGGCAAACGTTAGAGGATGCACAAAAATTTTATCGTGATGTTAAATCCCGACTTGCGAAATATGGTCGTCAACCAGATGATTTAAAGATTATGCCTGGAACGTTCATCACAGTTGCAAAAACGGAAGAAGAAGCTATCTTAAAACGGAAAAATCTAAATAGTCACATCTCGCCCGAAATAGGATTAGCATACGTATCTACATTTTTAGGAATTGATGTGAGAGGCTATGATCCGGATGCACCAATACCACAAGAGAATGTGGCAATTGAAGATAAAACAAATCCTCAAATCCGAGCGAATATTGTTAGAGGGATTATTGAAAGAGAAAATTTAACAACATTACGTGAATTATATGAACATATTGCGGGAGCGCGCGGACATCGTGAAATTGTTGGAACACCAGAACAGATTGCTGATCAGTTAGAGGAATGGTTCCTAAATGAGGCAGCAGATGGTTTCAATATTATGCCGCCAACTTTCCCAGAAGGATTCAATGATATTGTGGAATTAGTCATTCCAGAATTACAACGACGAGGTTTATTCCGTACTGAATATGAGGGGACAACATTAAGAGAAAATCTAGGGCTATCCGTACCAGTAAATCCAAATAATAAACAATCACAAAAGATATAAAACAAGAGGAGATAGTATATGAAAACGAAAACTAAATTAGGTTCATTGATTCTTATTACAGGACTTGTAGGGAGTCTTTTAGCAGGATGTTCTTCAAGCGAAGGTGGAGCATCAGCAAAATCAGAAGAAGATAAAGTATTACAATACAACAGTGGTGCTAGTGCAGTAAGTTATCCTGAATTAGCTGCTGATCTAGGTTATCTTGGTGATTTAACTCTAGAGGATGTTGGAACGACTTCTGGGGGACCGGAAATGATTCAATTGACTGGGACAGGTGAAATCGACTTTGGGAGTGCTTTTAATGGAGCAATTGTAAAGGCTGTTTCGAAAGGGGCAAAGATTAAATCAGTAGTTGGTTCATATGGTAGTGATGAAAATACTTATATAGGCTTCTATGTATTGGATGATTCCGGGATTAAGTCTGCGAAAGATTTAATCGGGAAAAAAATTGGCGTCAACACATTAGGAGCTCACGCAGAGTTTGTTATTAAAGACTATTTACGTCAAAATGGCTTAACTGAAAAGGAAATTTCTGAAGTGCAACTGGTTACAATTCCAAGTTCAACTGGAGAACAAAACTTAAGAAATAAACAGCTAGATGTAATCCAATTGAGTGGTACATCTAGAGACTTAGCGTTAGAACGTGGGAATCTTACAGAACTATTTAGAGATATAGATGTGTTTGGGGGAGAATTTACAGCAGGAGATTATTTCTTCACTGAAAAATACATTAAAGAAAACCCAACGACTGTTAAGACATTTACCGAGGGTGTAGCTAAGGCAATTGAATGGGCACAAACAACTCCGAAAGAAGAAGTCATTGCGCGTTACGAAAAAATTATTGAAGCACGTGAAGGAGACCAAACAACAGATTATGTGAAGTATTGGAAAAGTTCAGGTATTGCAGAAAAAGGTGGAGTTATAACAGATTCTGAATACAGTGTTTGGATTGACTGGCTCATAAATAATGGGGATTTAAAAGAAGGAGAGATTTCTCCAGAGGATCTTTATACGAATGAATTTAATCCATATGCGAAATAATTCGGATTAATTCTTACTAAATTTATAGGAGAAATACTAAATAGTTTGTAGATTATTCTAAATCTTTAAAATACGAAGCTATTTTTCCGAAAATTGTGTTGACTTTAGTTTTGAAGATGGTAAACTATTCTTATAAGAATTGTTGGTATTAAAAAGAGGGGTAAAAAAATCCTTCTTCACAAACGCATATTAATCAGCCGATTAGACCACTAAAGGCTACATCTTTCTAATACAAGGATGTAGTCTTTTGTTTTTTTAATCAGCAATTAAACAAGAGGAGAGATTGTAAATGGTTAAAGCTGTAATTATCAATGGAAATAATAAGAAGGTATCACGTCTAACAGGGATTCATTATTATATTCAAGATTTTTTAGAAAAAGAAGGAATTTCAACATCTTCAATATTCGTACATGAGCTACCTGCTGAAGATTTAATTACTGCTAATTTTGCAAGTGAAGAGATAGCAAAAGCGAATAAGAAAGTGGCTGATGCAGAAATTGTATTTATACTTACACCTATTTTTAAAGCATCTTACACAGGGATACTTAAAACCTTCTTGGATTTAATCCCTCAAAAAGGTCTTGAAAATAAAAAAGTGGTACCAATCGCTATCGGAGGTTCAATTGGACATTTATTAGCTATTGAATATGCTCTAAAACCTGTCATCTCTGTACTAGGTGCTACAGAAATTTTCAATACGGTTTTCGTACTCGATCAACAAGTAGAAAGATTGGAAAATGGAGAATATAAGATTCAGGGTGTGGTATTAGAACGCCTAAACGCTGAATTAGAAAGATTTCAATTAAACCTTATTAAATAAGAAACAATAATCGTTCGAATTAATTTTCGTTTTTTTTTCATCAAAAGCATAGTAACTTAATAAGAATACTTCTAATAATATAGTTTTAATCTTCTATATTTAAAAGGAAAGGAAGTTGTAAATGAACAAAAAACAGGAAAATTTGAAATTAGTTTTAAAGAATATTGAGAAGATGTTAACTGCGATGAGTTATGGCTCGATTACCCTTGTTGTTCATGATGATAACGTTGTTCAAATTGAAAAGAGTGAAAAAATTCGTTTAAGTAAATAAGGGCATAAATATTTTGATGAATTCTAAATTTATCCTATGTGTATAAGTTCGGTTTACGCCATTCGCGTAATCGGACTTTTTTCACTTAGAAGAAATATAAGTGATGCTGGGTTAATTGTGTTTTTCTAGGATAAATCGTTTATACTTGTGTTAGATGTTTCGTGGTTAATACATAAAGAAAATGAAAATAAGGTAAAATAGAGGAATAGAATATGATAAAAATTGGGCTTACAGGATGGGGTGATCATCCATCCATTTATCGTACAAATTCAACTAGGCGTGATCGGCTCTTTGATTATAGTAGTCACTTTCCAATCGTGGAATTAGATACATCCTTTTATGCGATTCCATCGCAGCAAAATATAGAAAAGTGGATAAATGAAACACCGGATACTTTTCAATTCATTGTCAAAGCTTATCAGGGAATGACTGGACATTTAAGGGATGAAAACCCATATGAAAGCCGCAATGAGATGTTCGAAGCGTTTAGACAATGTGCGAGTACATTTCAAAAGGCAAATAAATTAGCAATGATTTTAGTGCAATTTCCACCTTGGTTTGACTGTTCTGTTAAGAATGTAAATTATATCCGTTATGTCAAACAACAATTAGAAGATTTTCCAATTGCGATAGAATTTCGTAATAGAACTTGGTATAGCGCGGAAAGAAGTCATGAAACGATACGCTTCTTAAGAGAACTTGGGTTCATACACACAGTTTGTGATGAACCGCAGGCAGGTATAGGTTCGGTGCCATTTGTGATTGAAGCAACGAATGAAAAGGCACTAGTAAGAATACATGGACGAAATGTATATGGATGGCGGAACTCGGGATCTACTGAAAATTGGAGAGAAGTTCGTTTTTTGTATGACTATAATAAAGAAGAACTAACAGAACTATCACATAAAATAATAAAACTAGAGCAGCTTTGTAAAGAAGTATATGTACTTTTCAATAATAATTCTGGACACCATGCAGCAGATAATGCTAAGAACTTACAACAAATGATGAATATTAATTTTGAGGGTCTTGCTCCAAAGCAGCTTGATTTATTTGGAGGAGAATTTTAATGGAGTATTTACTATTAGCAATTATTGCCCTAGCATCCGGCATTTTAGGCTCTCTTGTCGGTTTGGGCGGAGGCGTTATTTTAATTCCCTCAACGTTATTTATTGGCATTAATCTTGGCTACTTTCCAGAAATTACGCCACAAAGAGTAGTTGGATTATCTGTTATTATGATGATTTTTATAGGGCTTTCATCTACGCTTTCCTATATGAAAACGAAACAGGTTGATTTTAAAAGTGGTTTGATTTTTTTCATAGGTAGTATCCCAGGTACCATGTTAGGTGCATGGCTAAATAGAGGATTAGATTTACCTTCATTTAACTTATACTTCGGGATATTTTTAGTGTTGTTGTCAATCTTATTATTTGTTCGAGATAAATTAAAACCAATTCAATGGTTTGTAAAACATGGAAAGAAAACGAAATTTACCGATCGAGAGGGTAATGAATTTATATATGGCTATCCTATTTGGTTTGCCATTGCTTTCAACTTTGTAGTTGGTATGATTTCAGGTCTATTTGGGATTGGTGGAGGATCATTACTCGTACCAGCAATGGTGTTGTTATTCCTATTTCCTCCCCATATCGCAGTTGCGACATCCATGTTTATGGTATTTTTATCTTCGATTGTAAATTCTGCAAGTCATATATTTCTTGGGAACGTACCTTGGATTTATACAATTCCTGTCATTATCGGTGCATACATCGGAGCTAAATGTGGTTCAGCTTTAAACAAACGATTAAAGTCAAAAACGGTTGTCCGTATATTGCAAATCGTTATGTTCATTATAGGTGTGCGTTCGATATTAGAAGGGCTTTTTTCACAATAATTTAGATTTTCTGGAAGTATAAACTCTTTAATCTTTAATCTTCAATTTACAGGAGGTGATCCATTTGATTGAGACGATTCATATGTTTCATACGAATGATATACATAGTCATTTTGAGTATTGGCAAAGGATGCAAAACTACATTAAAACACAACGATTGGAATTTGCAAAGTTAGGCGAGCCAAGCTTTCTATTTGATATTGGGGATCATCTTGACCGTTCAAATATCTACACAGAGGCAACTTTAGGAAAAGGGAATGTTGAATTATTAAACAAGGCCGAATATGATGTAGTGACAATTGGAAATAATGAGGGAATTACTCTTTCTTTTGAGGAACTACAAAGATTATATGAGGAAGCTAATTTCGAAGTAATTGTCGGCAATCTCGAGCCATATAAAGGTAATCAACCAAAATGGTTAAAGTCTTATACAATCTTGCAAACAAAATATGGAACTAAAATAGGCATAATCGGTGCAACAGCTTTTTTTGAAGTGTTTTATAAAGAATTGAACTGGCAAGTTACGGAGCCACGTAAAGTATTAGTACAATTAGCAAATCAACTAAAAGAACAAGTAGATGTTCTTGTCTGCCTATCCCATTTAGGTATCTCAGAAGATGAATTATTAGCCAATGAATGCCCAAGTATTGATGTAATATTCGGATCACACACGCATCATCTGTTTGAACAAGGCAAGGTAGTCAATAATGTTTTGTTAACGGGTTGTGGAAAGTTTGGCGTATATACAGGCCATCTAACACTTCAATTTGACCATACAACACGTACTGTAATAAAGAAAACCGAAACTGTCATAGAAAATGCACTTCTACCTGAAATAGAAGGAGAAGTAGACTTTTTAGCAGATTTGAACAATAAAGGAAGACTACTTTTACAAACGCCAATCTTTGAAACGAAAAAAAGTTACAATAAGGAATGGTTCCATTATTCCCAGTTATCTAAGCTTTTTTCAGAAGCTGTACTAGACTATACAAATGCAGATTGTACTATGTTTAATGCAGGAATCTTTCTAGACAGTTTAAAAAAAGGTACGATTACGAATTATGATATTCATAAAATTCTGCCACATCCGATAAATATATGTGTTATTGAATTATCTGGGAGAGAATTAAAAGAAGTCTATTTACAAGCACAAAATGAAGAGTGGCCTCTATTAGAGTTGAAAGGTCTTGGTTTTAGAGGTGCTATATTTGGGAAATTGCTTACTTATCAGTTTTCGTTGAATCCACACAGAGAACTTTTAGTAAACGGTGAAGTTGTTGATATGAATAGAACGTATCAACTTGCCACACTCGATATGTTTACCTTCGGATATTTCTTCCCTAATTTTAAATATGCAAAGAAAAAGTATCATTTGCCATTATTCTTAAGGGATATTTTAGTGGAATATGGTAAAAAGATGATGTAATTCATTATATTTATCCATTAGAATGGATTACAGACACTGGAATTGAGGTAAAAAATGAATGCGATTAATATCAACTAATGTGCTTAAAACAGGTATGGTAATTGGTAGGGTAATTTATAATGAAGCCGGACTACCTTTAATACAAAAGGATGTAGTAGTCTCAGATACTATCATTCAACGCCTAAAACAATTAGGGATACATTATGTATATATTGAGGATAAAATCTCAGATGGAATTGAAATTGAAGAAACGATTCCATTAGCTGTCAGAAAGAAAGCTGTTAAACAAATCACGAATTCCTTTCGTCAACTAAATGGTTTAGATAGCAAATCAGCTTCACTAGTGATCGATAAACAATCGAAAGAAATTGGAAAGCTTATAGATGATTTACTTAGTACGATTTTAGAAAGTAAAGAAATCTTAATGGTCTTATCCGATACCTTGTTATATGATGAATACATCTATCAGCATTCATTTCAAGTTACTCTTTACGCGTTAGCGATTGCTAAAGAAATGCGCTATTCTCAAAGTGATATTAAAACGATTGGAATCGGAGCATTATTACATGATGTTGGGAAGATGATGACCCCAGCTGAAATTTTATACAAACCAGGACGTTTAACAGATGAAGAGTTTGAAATAATGAAAGAGCACGCGAAATTAGGTTTTGATATTTTAAGAAATTTACATACCGTATCCCTTTTAGTTGCACATTGTGCATTCCAACATCATGAACGATTAGATGGTAGTGGCTATCCGAGGGCGCTTGTAGATTATGAAATTCATCCCTTTGCAAAAATTATCGCAGTGGCTGACGTATTTGATGCTGTAACATCCAACCGTGTATATCGTGAAAAGATGATTCCTTCCCAAGGAATAGCGATTATTGAAGCAGGTAGAGGTACGATGTTTGATGCTAAAGTCGTTGATGCTTTAAAAAAGTGCATCGTTCATTATCCAAATGGAACGGTTCTAGTATTATCAGATGGCCGTCGAGGCATTGTTGCAAAACAAAACCCGCATAATGGTGCTCTTCCAAGTATACGTATCTTTGAAGAGAATAATAAACTATTAAAATCAACCTATTTAATTAATTTAGTTGAAGAACCTAATGTGAAAATTGAAAAAGTCGATATTGAATATATTTATGATATCGAATAGATATCTCCCCCTGTTCATAAATTGGAGCAGGAGGAGATTTTTTTGTATTCTCGTCGACCAAAGAGAATGATGTTTTCTGAACGAAAGAAATATAAAAAACGTAAAATTTCTAATCGGTTTACGTTATTTGTTGTGTTTTTTGCTATTGGTGTCTTGTTATTCCTATACATATTGAATGCACGTTTAATGCCAACCTATGTTCAATATGCAGAATTTGAGACAAACAAAATTGCTGCCCATGTAGTGAACAAAGCAATCAATTCTCGGACAACCAACGTATTGGATGTAAATGAAATAATAGAAGATTTGCCTTCAGAGTCAGATTATATGGTAACAACGAAATTTAATACAGAGATTATTAATCAAGTTCGTGCAGAAACCACTGCGTTAGTAAAGGAACATTTAGAGTTAGCAGAACAAGGAGATCTATCAAAATTACCAGACTTAGAAAATGTTGAATATGATGTGAGTGAAATGCAAAAGGGAGAGGGGATTGTGTTTTTTGTTCCACTTGCCCAAGCACTGAATCTTCCTTTACTCGGTAATTTAGGTCCAAAGATCCCAATCCGCTTCCATATTATCGGGAATGTGAGCAGTGATGTCTCTACTCAATTTAAAGAGTTTGGTATAAACAATGCTTTAGTAGAAGTGAACATTGATATGCAAGTGAATGTTCAAATTATTATTCCATTTGCGAGTCAACAATCCACAGTCCATCAAACAATACCAGTTGCAATCGGTTTAATTAGAGGTCAAGTTCCACATATTTATACGCCAGGTGGAGATGGGGCACAGCCTTCCATAGAGGTTCCACTCCCATCAAACTAAAAACTATAGCATGTTCTGCAAATTCCCCTGCCTTCTTATCGAAAGTTAGTTGTTTTCGATTGTAATAATATGTTACATTGACATCAGTATGTATTATTTATTATTTACCAGATAAGAAGGCATAAAGCTTTCCTTACTGCAAAATTTGGAAATAAGGTATATCACTTGAGCTAAATTGATGAACCTTTTTTCAATAATTGATAGGGGATGGATAGTAATGACAAGTAAACCTGCTAAAGAAAAAGAGCAAATCTTACGAAAACCTGAATGGTTAAAAATAAAATTAAATACGAACGATGAATATAAAGGTTTAAAAAAATTGATGCGTGAGAAAAACCTCCACACTGTTTGCGAGGAAGCGCGTTGTCCTAATATCCACGAATGTTGGGGTGTAAGAAGAACAGCAACAATGATGATTCTTGGAGACGTATGTACACGTGCATGTCGTTTTTGCGCGGTTAAAACAGGTCTTCCAAATGAACTGGATCTTGCTGAACCAGAACGTGTTGCAGATTCTGTAGAAATTATGAATTTAAAACATGTTGTTATTACGATGGTAGCACGTGATGATTTAAAAGATGGTGGAGCTGGTGTATTAGCTGAAACGGTCCGTGCAATTCGCCGTAGGACACCACAAACATCTATAGAAGTACTACCTTCTGATTTAGGTGGTTTGGAAGAGAACCTAAAATTATTAATGGATGCAAAACCTGATATATTAAATCACAATATCGAAACTGTTCGTCGTTTAACGCCGAGAGTTCGTGCTCGTGCAAAATATGATCGCTCGTTAGAGTTTTTAAGAAGAGCAAAAGAAATGCAACCAGACATTCCAACTAAATCCTCTCTTATGATTGGTTTAGGGGAAGAATGGGATGAAATTATAGAGGTAATGGATGACTTAAGAGCGAATCATGTAGATATCATGACGATCGGTCAATATTTGCAACCTTCCAAAAAACATTTATCAGTAAAAAAATACTATACACCATTGGAATTTGGAAAACTTCGTAAAATTGCTATGGAAAAAGGCTTCAAGCACTGTGAAGCAGGTCCATTAGTTCGTAGTAGTTATCATGCGGATGAACAAGTAAATGAAGCAACTAAAACAAGACAGTTACAAGCTGAAGAAGTATAATATACGATAATTTTTTGTGTATTTATAGATAGGGGGTGTTTCGATGATTATAGCAGAAGGATATACGTATGAAATTATCGAAAATATCCGTGATGGCTTCAAAGAGGATGCATTCATAGCGAGATATTCAGATATCCTGACAAAGTACGATTATATCGTTGGTGATTGGGGCTACGGCCAGCTACGCTTAAAAGGATTTTTTGACGATCGAAATCAAAAAGCGACTTTTGATACAAGAATAAGTACTTACGAAGATTATATATATGAGTATTGTAACTTTGGCTGTGCTTATTTTATCTTAAGAAAAACAGGTAAAGCACCAAAGAATTTGGAATCCTCCTCTAAAAGTATTTTAGAAACGGTTCCAGAAAACACCGAAGAATTAGAGAGTTAACTTAGTGAATTACTAATAATAAAAAAGATGCCTCAAGAGAAAGTTTTGAGAGCATCTTTTTTTATGTACTTAAGTAAAAAATAAAACGGTCTGTGGGTGTCTCAAGGACATGAGAGACACCTAATTATTAAGCTAGTAATTCAGTTAAATATTCCCGAAGATCCTCTGCTTCTTCTTCGGTTTTGTTAAATACATGTTCTAGATAGCCAGGTTCTTCAACATCGTCTGGCCCGATAATCGCAAATCGACCCATTTGCATATCTAATACTAGTACTTTTCCAAAAAAACGAGAGGATTGCATAATAGCTAAATCATAGCGTAATTTTTTTCCGGTAAAGCTAACAAATCTTGTTTTTGACTCTTCTACATCATCATATAAGAAAAAACGCTCCATATTGTATAGGACTCCTTCCAATTCTATAGAATATGTTACTATAGAAGAGAATTAACTATCAACTTTAAACGATGGGGGAACCATTTATGTATTTTGTAGATCGTAATAAAATTTCAGTAACTTTACAACATCTAGACGAGATAATCTCAATTTTTGAAAAAGAAGAAAAATGGTTACAAAATGATATTACAGTATTAGCTTTACAACGTATTGGTCACAATACAATGGAAGCTTTAATGGATGTTGGAAACCTAATCATTGATGGATTCATTATGCGTGATCCAGGGAGCTATGAAGATATTATTGATATCTTGGTCGATGAAAAAGTAATTACTCCAGAGATGGACAAGCCATTTAAAGAAATTGTTGGTTTACGTAAAATGTTAGTTAGAGAATTTGTTAATGTAGACAACGAACTAGTGCTAAAAGTATTTACAAAAAATTTAGAGGCCATTAAACAGTTCTCACCTCTTGTTACAAATTATTTAGAAAATGAACTTGGACCGGTTTCTGCATTTTTACCGGAAGATGCTGAATGAAAAAATATAGAGCCTATTGTTTTGATTTAGACGGAACTGTTTATCGTGGTAAAGAGGGAATTGATTCAGCTATTCAATTTATTCACAAACTACAAAATGAAAAGCTTGAATACTTTTTCGTAACGAATAATTCATCTAAAACACCAGAGCAATTGCAAAAGGTACTAGCTGATATAGGAATCGATTCGCCAACAAATCGAATCTATTCCAGTGCGTTAACGACAGCAAAATATGTTGAGCAGCATTATAATGATGCCAGTATCTTTATGATTGGCTCCGATGGTATTCGTGCAGCTCTAGAAGCACAAGGACTAAAATTAGTCGATACTGATGAAGCAAAGCCAGATGTAGTTGTAATGGGGATTGACCGCACAATCGATTACATGAAATTGGTTAAGGCCTCTCTTGCTGTTCAGGGTGGCGCAAAATTAATTGGTACAAATGAAGATATTCGCTTTCCATCAGAGCTAGGTTTTCTTCCTGGGAACGGTTCTTTTGTGCGACTAGTAGCAAATGTAGCTCAAACAGAGCCAACGTTTGTAGGAAAACCTTCTCCTGTTATGCTTGAAGTCATTCAGCAGGAGTACGGTTTTGCAAAAGAAGAAATGGTGATGATTGGAGACAATTATGACACCGATATTTTATGTGGGATAAGATTTGGCTGTGATACGATTCATGTAAATACTGGAGTGGTAAGTACAGAAATTGTTTTACAAAAGGAACAGAAGCCTACATATTGTATTGAATCACTAAATGAGCTATAAAAATAAAAATTCCGCGTAAGATGTACGCGGAATTTTTCATATAAAGGTCCCTAATTAGAAAAGAGGATTTTCTTCAATGTATTGATAAATTTTTTTTGTTAATTCTTCAGGTGTATCGGCTTCTACGATATCACCATTTACAAGTGCGTATAAACTTTGGTCACACACTGAACAATGGCTTAGGCACCCATATTCAAGAACATCAATGTCTGGATCGTTTTCTAGAATATCATAGGTCTCTTGAGCGCCATTTGCTAGATTACTAATGCAAAACTCTACTAATGGATTCACGCAGTTGTCACCTCACATTGACATGCTACTCTGTTTTTATACTTTCGTCAATGAATCTAATTTTTTTTGTGAAACTTTTCACAAAAAAATTGATTAAAGATATTGTGAAACATCTCACAATCAGTTATACTCTTTATGGATAAATTGTGAACGATTTAGTCTTATTAAGTTGATATTACACATTTAACAGATATAGGAGAGTATTTTATGAAAAAACTGGTTTTACTAGGTGGCGGATATGGAAATATGCGTGTCTTATTGCGCTTATTACCGAATAATTTCCCACAAGATACAAAGATTATTATTGTCGACCGTACATGTCATCATAGTTTAAAAACTGAATTTTATGCACTTGCTGCTGGTACTACAACTGATAAACATATTCGTGTTAACTTCCCAGAACATGAACGTTTAGAACAGGTTTATGGTGAAATTATAAAAATTGATCGAAAAGAAAAAGCTGTATATCTAGAAGACGGCAATAAAATTGAATATGATGACTTGGTAATAGGATTAGGTTGTGAAGATGATTATCACAACGTTCCAGGTGCTGAAGAAAATAGTTATAGTATTCAAACAATTGCAAAATCACGTACAACATTTGAAACACTTTGTGGATTAGCACCCGGCTCTGTAGTTGGTATTGTTGGGGCTGGATTAAGTGGTATTGAATTAGCTAGTGAATTACGAGAAAGCCGTAAAGATTTAAAAATTAAGTTATTTGACCGCTCACCTCGTATTTTACGTGCTTTTCCAGAGAAGTTAAGTAATTATGTGAAAGACTGGTTTATCAAACATGATGTAGATGTTATTGCAGAATCGAATATTACAATGGTTGAACCTACTAAACTGCATAATCACGATCAAGTAATCGATGTTGATGCTGTTGTATGGACAGCCGGAGTAAAACCAGTCAAAGTGGTTCGTGATATGGACGCTGAAAAGGATAAAAAGGGTCGTCCATTAATCACAGAGCATTTCCATCTTGTAGATGATGAGAATGTATTTGTAATCGGAGACTGTGCTTCTTCTGACTTACCAGCTACTGCACAACTTGCAGAAGAACAAGCGGAAAGAGTGGTTAAAGTTCTTAAGCTTCGTTGGAATAATGAACCACTTCCAGAAAAATTGCCACCAATTAAATTAAAAGGATTTATGGGCTCATTAGGGAAAAAACAAGGATTTGTTCATTTAGCAGATACAACTGTAACTGGTCGAATCGCGCGTTTAATGAAGTCCGGATTACTTTGGATGTACAAACGTCAAAATGATTCTCAATAAGAGTAAATAATTTTCAATTAATTGAAGCATAATAAAAAACAAAATCATCAACATATGCTCGCGCATAATTGATGATTTTGCTAAAAAGAGCGAAGTTTTATTCAGGTTGAAAGCCTAGTTTTTCTAGTGTAGAGAAGATAGGTTGAATTTGGATATATCCTTCACCAATCATTTCTCCGTTAATGAGGACGAGTGGGTAGAAAAATTCATCATTGTGAATACGTTCTGCCCATTCTTTATCTCGTTCGTTGTCTAATGGTTTCTCAATATCGATATAACGTATTGAAAATTTATTTTTGGGGTATTTTCGACTGATTGCAGCTTGTAACCATTCATATGTATCCTTTGAAGAAGGTGCATTGACGCAACTTGCACAAATTATATCCATTCCAAAGACTTCGATAATGGGATTATTTTCTAGCATAGAATACCACCTTTCATAAACTCAAATTATGGATTTTTTCATTACTTCACATTATAATTATTTTAGTGAAAGGAGTCGAGGGAAATGACAGATTTAGAACAAAAAGAACAAGTACAAGAAGTTTTAGATAAATTACGTCCGTTTTTACTTCGCGATGGAGGAGACTGTGAATTAGTAGATGTAGAAGATGGAATTGTTCGTTTACGCCTTTTAGGTGCATGCGGAAGCTGCCCAAGTTCTACAATTACTTTAAAAGCAGGTATCGAACGTGCTCTTTTAGAAGAAGTACCTGGTATCGTTGAAGTAGAGCAAGTATTCTAAATAGTATTATAGAAAAGCTCAATTTGGAAAATGCATAGTTTTCCAGATTGAGCTTTTTTTTGAATAATTGTAATGATTAAATGACACTAGAATAAATTTCCTACTTAGATAATTGACCATTCTATACAGCTTTATCGGCTCTCGTTTTTTCTCGTTCTTCTCGAACAAGTTGCCATTGTTCTTTTGCCATTTCAATCACTTTGGCTTCTCCACCTACCCGTTGGTTCTCAATAATCTTAGAGTAGTAACGTGTAGCTAAGTCTAAATCGCCTGTGCGTCTAGAAAGCTCTGCAATCATATAGATTACTCGAGTATCGGTCATTTGAGTTGAAGCGTAATCTTCGGTTGAATAAGACTCAATATAATGATCACGAGCAATTTTTAAGAATCGTTGTTCTTGTTCTTCATTTTGTAGTTTTCGATAAAGCCAAGCAATTCGTAAAGTAAGCCCAGCGAGTGTTATGAATTTTTCTTTCTTAATCAGCCCACTAATAAAAGCTAACTTATATGCTTCTAAAGCTTGAGAAAGTGTTCGTTCATGATTATAACTTCGTTTTACCCACTTGGATGAAATTTGTTTTAAAATTTGTTCTTTAACCCCAGGAGCAAAGTATTTTGTAAAGTCCTCAGTAAAGGAAAATCCACAGTGTTCACAAACAAAGACATTATAGAATAATGCTGGCACGGATGATTCAGAATAAGTTGGGCAAAAGTCTGTATCAGTTTTATCTACTTTTACTAATTTTTTACGAATTTTCGTTGCAGGGAATGATTGGTTGCAGGATAAACATTCGACTTTTTTCTCATAAAAAGGAGATAACTCCATATAATTTGGCCCCTTTCAGAACCGATTTTTAATATGACTATTATATCATTAAAATGATGGGTAATGTGGATATTTTATACTATTAATTTTTATTGTGTCTGTGTTTTGAGAGCGATACGAATTGCATAAAATATCTCCATGTGCACATATCTTTCTTTTTGTTATCCAGCTTGATATTATATAGGTAGAAGGAAGGTGAATGGGATGACAAGTGAAAAGAAGATAATTGAATTAACTGAAGCTGCTTCAATTCGTGTGAAAGAGATGCAGAAGCATAACGAAGAAGAAGGTTCCTTTTTACGTGTTATGGTCCATGGTGGAGGTTGTAGTGGTCTTTCTTATGGTATGAATTTCGACCAAAATCAAGGTGAAAATGACTATATAGATGAGCAACACGGTTTGAAAATTCTTGTTTCCCTTGAAGACGCACCAATCTTAATGGGAACGAAAATTGACTACAAACAATCTTTAATGGGTGGCGGTTTTACAATTGATAATCCAAATGCCATTGCATCATGTGGCTGTGGTACGTCATTTAGAACAGCTAAAGTTCAAGGTACACCAGAAGTTTGTGAATAAAACAATCTTATTGGGATGTTGAAATCCCTTAGATGTATATTATAAAGTCTCCTTAGTTTGTATGTTTTACAGCAAATTAAGGAGGTTTTTTTATATCTATAGAGCGAATATAAGAAGTGTGAATGAAATAAAATAAATAATTTAAACGTATACTTGCATAAGTGTAAAAAGATGGAACAGGAGGAGCGGGATGAAAAAAGATCGTGGGAAAGTATGGCTTGGGGTTGCTGGGGTTGTGATTGACTCTGAAGGGAAATGGCTTGTTGTGAAAAAAGGATATAGCGGATTAAAAGGCGTCTGGTCGTTACCAGCTGGTTTTGTAAAGTTTGGTGAAACCGCGGATGAAGCAGTAGTTAGAGAAGTACAAGAAGAGACTGGTATCAGTTGTGAAGTGTCCGGTTTAATTGGTTTTCGTACAGGTGTGATTCGCGAAGAAATTAGTGATAATATGGCCATTTTCTGTTGTACACCGACAACTGAACATCAAAAAATCAAGATACAAGAAGCGGAATTATTAGATGCCAGCTGGTTAACTGTCGAAGAGATAGTGAATCAAGGAGGTTCTTCCGTCATGCTAAAAGAGATGGCAAGTCATGAGTTAGTTCAACATCAGCTCCATAAAAAAGAGGGGATTAACCCTGGTGATATATTCGAGTATTCGACATATAGACTATTCTTCAACAAATGATCTAAATGGTACGATTGGTAGAGAAGAGACTCTATCAGTAGATATTTCTCTACTTTTTCGTTCTTATAAACTAGTTTTGGTAGCAGTATTAATATTTGAAAGGAGTGGTTTTATCATGTAAACTAATGGAAGGAAAACGGAGGTTATACATAATGAGTGGTTCAGTTTCGTTAGTGCAATTAATCATCTCTATCGTGCTTTTCTTCGTCATGTTTTTTGGAATCGGTTTCTTACTAAACATGTTGTTACGAATGACTTGGTTAATGGCAATTGTTTATCCGATTGTGGTTATATTTATAATTGATGAAGTAAGTTTTCTGGATTATTTCTTCAAAGCAAATACCGCTTTTCCTGCCTTATTAGACAAGCTACAAGCCTTGCAAGTTGTGGACATTTCGATTCTATTAGGTGGATTTGCAGGTGCAATTGTTGCTGGGATTGTAATGATTTATCTTCGAAAAGCAGGGTATCGAATGTTCTAATTAAAAAACTGACTCTTTTGAGGAGTCAGTTTTTTTGTTTACCAAAAGTTGACTTTAGGTAAAAATAACTTTTAACTCAGAATACTGGATTACTGAAGGTTAAAACATGTTTAAAATAAATTATAATATAAGATCGAAATGATGATACCAGTTAAGGCGCCCATAAATACTTCACTTGGCTTATGCCCTAATAAAGTTTTTAACTCGTTTATTTTTTCGTTTTCATCTTTATCTGGCCAATGCTTCACTTCACGGAAGAACACAGATAATTCACTACGGATACGATTAATAATAACTGCATGTTGTCCTGCTTGATATCGTACGCCAGTGGCATCATACATGACAATGCCAGCAAACATGGCAGCAACGGCAAAGGTTGGAGAATCAAGTCCAGTTTCAAATCCTACAGCTGTCGCAAGACTAGTTACAGCAGCTGAATGAGAACTCGGCATGCCACCTGTAGAAGTCAAAAAGGACCAATCTAATTTCTTCGTTACAATTAAATGAATCGGCACTTTGATAAATTGTGCAAAGAAAATAGAAAATATGGATAAAAGTATGGGTGTATTTTGAAGGAGTGCCAAAACTAACAATCCCTACCTTTCTTTTGCTTTAGTCTAAAGTATAGCATATCCGACTCATAGTCATTCAATTTATCCTCGAGTCATAATTTGAAATATTCTATAATTAGGTATATGTTTACTATAGTGTATGTATCTTTATTTAGATGCAGATACATACATTCATCAGGTATCAGACAATAATTTTAATGTCTTGTCTATACTTTAGTTGATATATCATTACATATAATGATTGAAATTGAATAATTGGAGGAAATTTCAACATGAAAATCGTGAAAGAACCAAAAACTTTTGAACAAGTAAATACAGAGTTACTTATCGTAGGTGTTCAAAAAAATTGTGATCATATTAATGGGTGGAAGGATTTTGTTTCATTCTATGGTGAAAGTGTAGAAGATTGGATTCGTTCTGGCGATATTGACACAGAAAGAAAGAAAATCACGAAACTCCCTTATATAGGTCAAAATGGACATATGAAACGTGTTTTATTCGTTGGATTGGGTGATACAAAAACATTAACAGAAAATGAACTTAGAGAGACATTTGGTATAGTTGGGAAACAATTACGAGCTTTAAAAGTGAAAGAGTTTTCTATTTGGTTAGAATCATTTACTGCAAGCCCGATCGATGAACAGACGATTGCCTTCTTATTTGCAGAAGGTGCAGGTTTAGGTTTCTATCAAGTACCGAATTACAAAACAACATCAAATGATGTAGATGTGTATATGGATGCTGTTCATTTTGTGACGAATTCAGATATTGATGAACTTGCAGCTGCATATCAAGTAGGGAAAATTTATGCAGAAGCTGTGAATGAAGCACGTAATCTGGTAAATTTACCACCGAATTTATTAACAGCAACGGAGCTTGGTAATTATGCAGAAAAATTAGCAAAACAATATGATTTTGAAATTGAAATCTTAACGAAACAAGAGTTAGAAGAACTTGGTATGGGTGGTATTTTAAGTGTTAATAAGGGGTCAGTTGAAGAACCACGATTAATTACTATTAAATATCAAGCAACTGATAAATGGGAAGATGTCATTGGTTTAGTTGGTAAAGGTGTAACTTACGATACAGGTGGATATTCGATCAAATCAAAAACAGGTATGGTTGGTATGAAAGGTGATATGGGAGGGGCAGCAGCTGTCCTTGGCGCGATGAAAATCATCGGTGAAGTCCGTCCAAACAAAAATGTCGTAGCCGTTATTGGGTCAACTGACAATATGATTTCAGGGGAAGCATTTAAACCAGATGATGTCATTACAATGTATAGTGGAAAAACTGTAGAAGTATTAAATACAGATGCAGAAGGACGTCTTGTTTTGGCTGATGCAGTAACTTACGCGAAGCAACAAGGTGCAACTTCCCTTATTGACGTGGCTACTTTAACAGGTGGTGTTATTACAGCCCTTGGATTTGATAAAACAGGTGCATTAACGAATAACGAAGAATTCTTCGATCACTTCATAGAATCTAGTATTGAAGTTGGTGAATTTGTATGGGGAATGCCATTAACAGAAAAAGATAAAAGAAGAATTCGTAAATCCGATGTAGCCGACTTAAATAATTCACCAGGTAGTGATGGTCATATGATTTTTGGTGGTGGATTTGTTGGTGAATTTGTAGAGGATACGCCATGGATACATTTAGATATAGCCGGAACGTCTGATGCGAATAGTGCTCATGATTTGGGACCAAAAGGAGCAACAGGCGTTATGGTAAGAACTCTCGCAACATTTGTAACAAGAATAGGCGAACAAAACAATTAACTATATTACTTTTAAGAACTTTAAGTCTAGTGGGCATATAGCATACCTATCTTTTCTTTTCTAACATAAGTTATTAAAGAAAAGGAGGGAGATTTTATTGGTAAATTATTATGGTGGTTATGGTGGATATGGCGGTGGATTTTCTGAGTTTGGATATCCGTTTATTGGTGGTTTCTTAGGCGGTTTACTTGGAAACGTAATCGTTCCGGATAATCGTGGTTACGGACCTTACCCATATCAGCCTTATCCTTACTACCCTTACCCAAGATATAATCGTTACCCACACCACAGACGCGGCCCTTATAGAAGACCTTACTAAGAAAAACAAGCGCGAATAGTATTCGCGCTTGTTTTTTTCTCTAATAAGAGACTATTTAATATTTTGTTCTTTCTTCATACGTTCAATTTCTGGTTTTAGGTCATCTCGTACGGTACCAGACCAAGGTTTAACACCAGCAATGTAAGATGAACGACTCATGATATGACCACCAACTGGGCCTGTTATAAATAGGAATAGGATTCCTAACAGTATTGTTGGATTGAAATGGTCCTCTTTGAGCCAAAAGTGAAAGAAGACACCTAGTAAGATACACATTACGCCTAAAGTAGAGCTTTTAGATGCGGCATGTGCTCTTGTATAAAGATCAGGAAGTCGAAGTAAACCGATTGCTGAAACAACAAGGAAAAGTACACCTGCAGCTATAAAGAATACGACTAAAATATTAGCGAGAATTGTCACGAGAAATGATATCTCCTTTCTCTATGAATTTAGAGAAGGCTATTGTTCCGATGAATGATAGAATCGCCAATAAAAATATGATCTCTAAAAAGAAACTAGTATCAATTATCATTGAAAATAATCCGACTAAACAGATGAGCGCAACCCCAATGGTATCTAGTGCGACAACGCGATCAGAAGGATTTGGGCCCTTCACGAGACGGTAGACAAGGGCAATGATAGATAAAACAATTATTATGACTGCTCCCCAAAGAAAATAAATCATGAACGGCTCACCTCTAATATCGCTTTTTCAAACGAGTTTTTAATAGAATCGATAGTTGCGTCAATATCATTGCTATCAATTACATGGATAAATAATGATTTTGAATCGTCTGATACATGAACAACAACAGTCCCAGGAGTAAGGGTAATTAAATTTGATAAGAGTGTTATCTCCCATTCCTCAGTTAATACTGTATCGTATTTAAAGAAGGCAGGTTGCAATTCAAGTTTTGGTTTAACTACAAGAACTAAAACCGAAACATTTGCTAAAATTAGTTCTTTTATAAAGAGAATAGTAAGCTTTATTACAGCCCAAACGCGATCGATGTAAAGTCGTGATTTAAAAAACTTGCGGAAGGCGATAATCACTGCGATTCCTAAAAGGTAGCCAACTATGAAACGAGACACAGAATAATTAGAAGACAAAAACATCCATAAAAATGCTAAAAATATATTTAATAAGATTTGAAAGGACATTTATTCTACTCCTTTCATAACAGAATCCGTATAAATAGATGGGTCTGTTAAGAGTTTAGCCGCATCCCCAATAAATGGTGTTAGCCACTCTGTCCCAACGCCATAGAAAATGGATAGGATGACTAATAGTACAGTTGGGACGAGAAGGTGTTTGTACTTAGCTTTTTGTACATCCTTCGAAAGTTGGCCCTGTTCACCCCAGAATGCATAAATAAAAATACGCATGATGGATAAAAGGACAACGATACTAGATGCTAAGACCACAAGAGTGAGCCATGTATTTCCTGCTACAAAACCACCTTGTATAATAAGCAATTTCCCGATAAATCCACTTAGCGGCGGAACCCCGACTAAACCAAGTGCAGCAATAAAGAAGAACCAGCCTAGTGTTGGGTAAGTTCTAATAAGTCCGCCCATTTTTCGTAAATTAGTCGTTCCTGTTACATAAATCACAATTCCAATTAACATAAATAATGCTGCTTTAATAATCATGTCATGTATTAAATAGAAAATAGCACCTTGGAATGCAACTTCATTCATCTGTGCAACTCCAAATAAAATGACACCAACAGCAATTACAATATTATAAATAATAATTTGCTTCACATCAAAGTGAGCAAGTGCCCCAATACATCCGGCTACTATTGTAATAATCGAAAGGATCATAAGTAGTTCGTGTGTAAAGGCTAAGTCATGTGTGAAGAATAACGTGTATGTACGTGTAATTGCATAAACACCGACTTTTGTAAGCAACGCCCCAAATAGAGCCAGTACCGGGATTGGGGGTGCATAATACGCACTTGGCAACCAGAAATATAATGGGAAAATTGCAGCTTTCATACCAAATACTAATAAGAATAGAACTGCAATCACTGTGATGATTCCTGGTTGATTAATTTCGGCAATTTTTAAAGAAATGTCTGCCATATTCAGTGTGCCGACAACTGAATATAGGAAAGCTACTGTTATAACAAACAGAGCTGAAGAAATAACATTCACTAATATATACTTAATAGATTCACGTAATTGTGGTTTTTCACCACCAAGTACAATTAAGAAGTAGGATGCCATTAATAGTACTTCAAAAAATACAAAGAGGTTGAAAATATCCCCAGTAGTAAAGGCCCCATTTACTCCAGTTATGATAAACATAACCCCTGAGTAGTAGAAAAATTGTTCACGTTCTTTACCAATAGAATTAAAACCATACCACACGATAAAGAATGCGAGCACTAACGTTGTCAATACAAGTAAGGTAGATACCATATCACCGACCATTGTAATCCCAAATGGTACTGGCCAACTCCCAAACGTGAGAACTTGTGGGCCATTTTCATAAACATCAAAAACGAGATTCGTCGCACAAATAATTGAAATAGCAAGCCCTATGAGCACCATAATGCGCTGATAAGCAATTTTCTTTTGTCCAAATAATAAAATCATAGCAAAGAAAAAGGGAATGATAATGGGGAATAAAAGAAAGTTATTCATTTTCTTCACTTCCTTTCATTAACGTCATATCATCTGTTTTTAGTTCATGATAGGCACGATAAGCAAGTACTAAAAAGAATGCTGTAACCCCAAAGCTGATTACTATGGCTGTTAAGATTAAAGCCTGTGGTATAGGGTCAACGAAATCTGAGCTCCCACCATGTAATACTGGAGGTACACTTCCCTTAAAACTCCCCATTGTTAAAATGAGTAAGTGTGCTCCGTGGCTTAGTAAACCGGTTCCAATAATTATCCGGAGAAGACTACGAGATAATATTAAATAGATTGCAGCCATAAATAGAAAGCCGCAAACAAATGCCATTACTATTTCCATTATTCATCCTCTCCAATCGTTTGAATAATGGTCATCGTCACGCCAACAACAACCAAATAAACACCTAAATCAAATAACGCTGCAGTATGAAGAGACGTTTTGCCTATGATAGGTAAATTAAAATAATCAAAGTAATGCGTGAAAAACGCTTTTCCAGTAAACATTGAGATGGCAGCAGTTCCTAATGCAAGGATCAAACCGGATGCTATCAAATAGATATAGTTGATAGGAAGGATTGTCTGAACCGTTTTCAAATCAAATGCAATAATTAATAGAACAATGGCACTTGCTGTAACTAAGCCGCCTACAAATCCCCCTCCAGGCGTATAATGGCCAGCAAAGAAAATATGAACAGCGTAGAAGAAAATAATGAAAAAGACGATTTTTGCAGTAAACTGCATAATTACATCATTTAATTTCATAGTTTTCCTCCTTTCCCAACTTTACGAAGCTTGATCATAGCAAAAATTGCGATACCTGCTATCGATAGCACAGCGATTTCAAACAATGTATCGAATCCACGATAGTCAACTAAAATTACATTTACAATATTTCCCCCACCCGCTAATGAATAGACAGTTTCCTTGTAGTATTCCGAGATGGATGGGATTAGTTTTTGTGAATGGGATGAAAGTGCAACCAGTGTAACCATAACACCGACTGCTATAGAAACAAATGCTCTTCCAAATCTAAAACGAGTACGTTCTTCTTCTTTTTTGAATTTTGGTAAGTGGTAGAACGCAAGTAAAAATAGGGCAACAGAAATAGTTTCAATAACTAATTGAGTGAGAGCTAAATCCGGTGCACTAAACATGACAAAGAAAAAGGATACAGTATATCCAACTAAACCTAATGCCACGATGGATGTAATTCTTGATTTTGCAAAAACAGTTGTAATAGTTCCTATTACTAATATAACGATTAATATGATTTGGTATATCCGAATCGGTGATGCATCGTCAAAACTAACTTTAAACGCGTCTTTCATAAATAAGGTAGAAATGACAATGATAGATATCGATCCAAGCATGTAGCTTAAATAACGACGAATCGAACCAGTCATGTAAGTATTAGATAATCCTTTAACCCATCGATCACATAAATCATAAATAATAAAATCATAAAGTTTGTTTAACGTTAGCTTTGAAGGCCATAAATGGTACAACTTTTGCCATTTCGATAATGTTAAAAATAACACGAATCCCAAGATGATAATCCCAAGTGTCATTAGCAGTTCTGGTGTAAAGCCATGCCAAGCTGAAATATGGATATGAATTTCATCTGGATTACTATAAAGGAATGGTTGAATCGCCATAACGGCTGGTTTAATAAAAGTATCCGCTATCACATTCGGGATAAAGAAAACTGTAATCACTAATGCTGCTAAAAGTACCGGAGAAACTAACATTCCAATAGGTGCTTCATGTGGTTTATGAGGTAAATCTTCAATTTTCCCTTTACCAGTAAATGTTTTAAATACAAAGTAGAAGCTATATATGAATGTAAATACACTTGCAATCCACGCAATAATAGGGAAGAGAATACCCCATGTTGAAAAATTAAACAAATCAAATTCTGTGATAGATAACATTGCTGTTAAGAACATTTCCTTACTCAAGAAGCCGTTAAATGGAGGTAATCCAGCCATAGAAAAACTTCCGATTAAAGCTACTGTAAAACTAACAGGCATTATGCTCATTAAGCCGCCAAGTTTTCGAATATCACGTGTACCCGTTTCATGGTCCACTATCCCGGCAATCATGAACAAGCTTCCTTTAAAGGTTGCATGGTTAATGAGATGGAAAATTGCAGCAAATGCGGCATATTTAAAGATTGTGTCTTCAGCGCCATCAACATGATAGGCAATGGCACCAACACCAAGTAATGACATAATCAAACCGAGTTGACTGACAGTAGAAAAGGCGAGTATCCCTTTTAAATCCCATTGTTTTAGGGCGAAGAAGGATCCCCAGAATAATGTTAATAAACCTATGCCTGTTACTAACCAAATCCATACTTCAGACTGCGCAAATATAGGTGTAAAACGTGCAACTAAATAGATTCCTGCCTTCACCATTGTTGCTGAGTGAAGATAAGCACTAACTGGTGTTGGCGCTTCCATTGCATCGGGTAACCAAATATAAAATGGAAATTGGGCAGATTTCGTAAACGCTCCCAATAATATTAAAATAAGAGCCAAGACAAATAGATCATTTGTTACAAGTTCAGGTGCTTGGGAAACTAACTCACGAATGGAGAATGTATCCCCCATTATTGAAAGTAATACAAATCCCCCTAGCATCATCATTCCACCTGAGACCGTAATCATCATTGACTTCAACGCACCAAAACGAGATTTGTCACGGTTGTTCCAATATCCGATTAATAAGAATGACGAAATTGATGTTAATTCCCAAAATAAATAAAGCGTCATCATATTATCTGATTGAACGACACCAAGCATTGCACACATGAACATTAATAAATAAATGTAAAAGTTATGCAACTGCTCTTTAGTACGATCGAGATAGAATATCGAATAGAGAACAACAAGTGCTCCGATTCCTGATATAAGTATTGAGAATAATAGACTTAGCCCATCTAGATAAGACACAAATGATATCCCTAGAGATGGAATCCAATCTAACTGTCCAATTACTGAATCTCCATCAGAGATGATTGGTACAAAGGTAGAGTAGTAAAAAACCAGAAACAATGGTACTAATATTACAAACCATCCAGTATGTATCGAATTAAGTTTCTTAAAAAAGAAAGGCATAAAAAGAGCTGCTAGTAATGGAATGAATATACAAAGTACTTGAAACAAAAAAATCCCCCCTTTAAAAAATAAAAATATTTATAAAATTCCTGGATTAAACAAGATTATACCATTTCTAATACTCGTTTTCACTGCATGTGAGAAGGATTAGCTTGATAACCTTCATAATAACCGAGTATTATAAATGATAGAAAAAATGTTGAGGAATTTGATATGAAAAATCCATATTTGTATGGTTACCTTCCACTATTTTCCGTAATTTTATTTAGTTTAACCTTTGGAATTTTTCTGGTTGGAGAATCATTAGATGTATTAACATCTATTGGCGTTTATGCAGGAATGCGTGAGTTTTTAACGGATCTTGAATTACGCCTTTTGTTACTAATCGTATTTGCACTATGTTTTTTTATGCTGTTTGCAGCTTTAAAGTTAATTGGAGAAACTATCCACGAAGTAGGTATGCTATTTTTTTCGAAGCATAATAATGGCGAAATGATTAGTGTGGCAAGAGGAGGGTACCTAATTTTCTTCTTTGGGGGACTACTCTCAGTATTCGGAATACAATCCATTCTTATATTAGTCGGTATATTTGGGCTAACAGTTTTTAGTTATTTTATATATAACATATATAAGATGAGCCAATTTCTCACACTTGGAGGAACTGTTGGATTAATATTTTTTGAGATTCTCTTTTGGGCGATTTTCATAACATCCATATGTTATGTGATGCTGAAGCTTTATAACGGAATATTAGCAAGTTTACCATTTGCAAAGTAGAGAGGCTGAGCCATAAGTGAAAAACTCAAAGAAATACCCAAAACGTAATATTAAAAAACTGATACTTTGAAAATTGATTGGAATGGAGGGTCGAGTGCAGCTGACGGCTACGCCTTTCGCTGCAGAGCGAAGTAGATTCAAAGAAGATCCCCAAGCTTCCTGCGGGAACAGCAAATTTA
>DATMGC010000106.1:0-84935 GCA_035555915.1 Ureibacillus sp.
AGGGAGTGGGATTAATGAATCAATTTCTTCAGATGGGTGGAAATACGGTTTTAAGTTCTCCGAAAGGAACTGTAAAGGTTAGCTTCGAAATGTCTAATACGATTGATATTTCTTTAACGGCATTTCTATTAACTGATTCAGACAAGGTTCAAGGAGATAGTGGCATTATATTTTATAATCAACCTAATAGTCCATCTGGTGCTGCTACGTTGCTACCAGAGGAGTTAGTAGGTAATACAAAAGTACATAAGTTAGATTTTGACATGAGTAAAGTCCCTGTCGGTATTACAAAAATAGCGATTACACTTACGGAGGATAATAGCACGGGGTTTTCCAATGTGAGAGATTTAAAAGCTGAGATTAGTACGGATTCTACTACTATTCAATTGACTCCTTTTAGTTTCCAAAAGGAGAATGGAATCGTTGTCTTAGAACTTTATTTAAGGAATGGACAGACGAAGGCAAAGTCCATCTGGCGTGGTTTTGATTCCGGGCTTGAGGGATTATGTAAAAATTACGGAGTTGAGGTGGAGGCTGAAGAGCAAAACAATTCTTCTATGCCTCAGAGTATTCCACAACCAATCACAAACGAAGCCGTTAAGTCTCAAACTAATACTGAGAATAAAGAGAAACAAAATACATTACCGACACTAAGCCTTGAAAAGGTAAAGGGAAAGGTAAGTCTCGACAAAGGGCAAAAGCCAATCATCATAGAGAAAACACCAGTCATTACTGCTACGGTATCTTGGAAGACAGGTACAGATTACGATATTTATGCGTTAGTCTATACAAAAGATGGTCGGCAAGTGGATGTAGCGATGTTTGGTGCAAAAGGAACACCGCCACTTAAAAATTACGGCAATGGTGCAGTTGAACATATGGGAGATGTAGGGAGAGATAATCGAAAAACGAAAACCGAAGTCATTAAATTGAGATTAAATGATGACATTCTTGCCGTGGTGCCTGTCGTTTATTCTGCACAGTCAAACGGAACAGGCTCATTTTACCGATACAAAGTGTCGATGAGTATCGATAATCATAATGGAACGTCTGTGACGATTAACGCGAAGCATGCAAATGATAACGATCGTATTTATTCCTGTGTGCCGGGCATCCTTCATAATACACCAGATGGCGTGATTATTAGCCCATTGGAGCTATATAGTAAGCCGAACTCAGAGCATCGGCCTAAATTGAAAATGGGTTCTTCTAAAATGGTAGAAGTCCTAATGGATGAAGGGCCAAAAAATAATTATAAGTAGTTAGAGAAAAAGCCAACCATACGCGGTTGGCTTTTTCATGATTGAAGAAGGACTTTGTGGTAACTTCTTGAATGTCTAATTAAGCGAAAGAATAATGAGTGAGTGAAGGGAGTTTATGATGATGATAAAAGGTTTTGGAGGAATATTTTGGCGAACTAAAAATCTAGATACAATAAAAAAATGGTACAGTGAAGTATTGAAGATTGATTTAGAAACATGGAATGGAACGATAATTAAACCCCATTCAGAAAATGAAACAATCTTTTCTTTCTTCGCTGAAGGTGACAGTTATTTTCCCTTAGAACAGCAAGTAATGTTAAACTTTCAAGTTGATAACCTAGATGAAACGATTAAGCATTTAGAGCAAATTGGTGTACCTCATGTGAAGGAAAAGGAAATCGGGGAATATGGGAAGTTTATTTGGATTGAAGATCCTGAAGGTCGACGGATTGAGTTATGGGAGAAATAAACGGGTTATAAATATTCATATTTGTTTAAACAGGTGCGATTCTTCGGTGAGAAGAATCGTTTTTTCATATTGGATCAACATAGCACTTAACTTTGCCGAGGAACTAAATATGCTTCAATGCTTATTATCAAATCATCTTTCTAGACTAAAAGTTTAATCAACAATAGCATTATATTAATCTTCTACGGTTTTTCACACTCCTATCATCCACTTCTTAAGTACCTAAAAAATCTAATTTTGTTATAAATTCACATAACAGATAGTACAATAGTACAACGATGCATAGTACAACAGATAGAGAAGGGGATTAACATGCAGCAACCATTTTGGAACTTTCCAGCAGCTGCTGGTGGAACGATTAATTCAATTAATAATGCCGGAATTGAAACATTTCGTGGAAATGAATTAGATTCTTTAACTCGTGAAATTTGCCAAAACTCACTCGATGCGGTAAGGGATGAATCCAAACCAGTTATTGTAGAGTTTAAAAGCTTTAAATTGAATAGTAATCGTTTTCCTGAGCGTAGCGAACTCATTAAGGCATTTGATAAATGTGAGTCAACCTGGAAGGGTAAAAATCCTAAGATTGAGCAATTTGTTGACCAAGCAAAATATATATTAGAACAAGAGGAAATTCCATTTCTAAGAATCAGCGATTTTAATACAAAAGGACTTGAGGGAGCGCAATCAGGGGATCTTGGAACACCTTGGAGTTCGTTGGTAAAAGAAGCAGGTTCATCTAATAAAGGAGATAGTTCAGGGGGAAGCTTCGGTATTGGAAAGTCGGCACCATTTGCTAACTCGAAGCTTCGAACTTTATTTTATTCTTCTTATGATATTACGGATTACAGGTCACATATCGGTGTAGCGAACATCATGTCATTTGAAAAGGAGAGAAGCTTTAATACATTAGGAACTGGCTATTTCACAAATAATGATAATTCAACAGCCATTCCAAATCTATTAAACTTAGATTCAACATTTGAACGACGTGAAACAGGAACAGATATTTTCGTTGCTGCTTTTGAGCCAAGGAATAATTGGGAAGAAACCATTATAAACTCAGTTATTTTCAATTTCTTTATTACAATATGGCAGAGAAAACTAATCGTGAAAGTTGGTGATGAGGTGATTTCCCTTGAGAACATTGGGACACTGATTTCCAACCTTGATGATACCAATGAAGAGTACCGTCATGTAAAAGCATACTTTAAGCTTCTTACTACTGAAAATGGAGTTCGAATTCCATATCCATCTAAGTACTATAAAAGGCTTGGGGATTTTGAAGAGGGTGAAGCCACTCTTTACATTATGAAGGGGGAGGACTTGAATCGCCGTGTTCTCATGACACGTAAAGCTGGTATGCGCCTTTTTGAACAAAACCGTATTAGTGGAAGTATTTCTTTTACAGGAATATTAATTATTACTGGTAAGCATATGAACCAGGTGTTTAAACAAATGGAGAATCCAGCTCATACTTATTGGGAGCCAAACCGAATCGAAGAAGCACCGAAAGAGGCGGAAAAGGTATTTAGTGATTTACGTAAATTCGTTCGAGAAACAGTGCAGCAAAAATTTCAAGCTGAAACGACAGACATGATGGATGCCTTTGGGTTAAGTGACTTCTTACCAGATACAACAACTGAAGCTGGTGAGGGTAAAGAAAAGAAAGAATCTCTTACGATTAAAATCAAAACTATCGTTCAAAAGAAAAAAGATAAACAGAAAAAGAAACTTAAGAAAAAGCAGCCGAAAGAAAACTTCGAAGACGATCTTCAAGATTCAGGAATTACTCCTGAAGGTGATTTAGCAGGTCATTCAAATGAAGAACGTAATGAAGGAAATGGAGTTGGCGGCGGAACTGGAAATCAACACGGTGAACAAGGTGCAAAAGATGAAGGCACAGGTGGTTTAAAAGATGGTAAAGGCGAAAAGGAAAAGAATAATCCGATTGATATAGATTCTCGTTATATTTGCATGCAGAAGGATGAAGGTTTATATCGAGTAAACTTTAAACCATATAAAAGATTTGAAAAAGGGAAGTTAGAGTTTAAAGTTGTAGGTGAACAAAGTGACTATATTTTACCCGTACTATCAGTAGAATCAACAGATATAGAGATTATTAGTGTTGATAAAAATGCTGTTCGTTTTATAAATCTTACAGGGAAGAAGCCGAAGAATATTCAAGTTAAGGTAGAATATGAGCAGTATTGTGTACTGGAGGTCGATCTATATGAAATTTAATAATTCCTTCCCGTACCCTGTATTATCAACTGAAAATGATAACTACAAAAATTCAAGGTTCGAGACAACAATTGAAGCACAAAAATCCTTTGGTCAACTAAATATCAATCTAAAATGTGATTTGCAGGATTCTAACATAGCACAATTGATTGCAGAGGAAAAAGCAAGATTCGCCCTACATATTGAGTGTCCTCAAACAAGTTTTCGTCAGATTTTTCAATCAGATATTCCTAAAATAAGTGCTAGTATTCCAAACAAACAATTACGCGGAAAAGTGGATGTACATCCATTTGTTTTGGTAAATAAAAGAATTGAAAACTATAACAATCCTAGTTTGAATGATTTTTATAAAGGTTTACCAATTATCTTTGAGAAAGGAAATATATTAGCTCTAGGTGAGGCAGTGGAAATTACTTTATTAGAAGAAGATGAGGAATCTCTAAACTTGCCGTCTATTGTAACAATTCGACGTTCCGAAAGTGCAAAAGACATGTTGGTTTCTTTAAATTCTCCACAGATTATTATTGAGCTACCAAAACATGTGTATAACAACTATGCACAAAATGCTGATTCAAGACTAAAAGATACGATTCTATCAGTAGTAATTTTACCGTGCTTAATCGATGTTTTTTATGCTTTGAAGGAAGATAGTGCTGATTATAGTGAATACAAATGGTACCAAGTTTTAGAACAAATCTTTAAAAAGAACAATGTGCCATTCAGTCACGTTGTGGACGGAACGTTACCAGTTTTAAAAGCTGCTCAAATGGTGTTGCAAAACCCATTAGAAAAAGCTTTCGGCGAAATTCAAAAACTAAACGAAGCGGAGGAAGAGTAATCCGATGAAAATTAAATTTTTATCTGAAGACACATTACAAGACCTTCGAGTAAACTTCGATACCTACAAAACTCATTATTATAAAAAAGAAGATGCCTGGTTTGATACGTATTTTAAAGAAGAAGGTCGTATAATCGACTCAAAGATCGAGTTTGAGATGCCCATTTTTAATGACGATGAAAACTATATGGTCAGTGACTTTGAAAACGTAAAAGTTATCTATGAAGCTCTAAAACATTTAACAGTATCCCAGGCTACGCAAGAACGTCTATGGGCAGGTCTAGCTCATGTTCAAATGAGGAACTTTTCTTATTATCGTTTAGATAAAGATTTAGAGAAGAAAAATGATAATCGTATTTTCTCTGCGTTATTTTATAAATACAATGTGAAACGTTCAATCTTTGTCCATATTATTGCCAGACTTTGGTGGGTAGGTTACATGACTTACGATGAAAACAATAAAAAAAATCCATACTGGCTTACTGAATTTTTCTGCGCAGCAGATTTCTCTGCAAGAGCAGTTATCTTCTTCTCTAGTAACTTTACATCGAACCGTGCGATTACTAAAGGAATATTAAAAGCACTCATTACATTACGAGGTGAGGGTGTAGTAATCAAACGAGTCCACTTTGTGGAGGCAAATAAATACCTAAACATCTCTGGTGGTGCGATGGTACTGGATTTACTTGACGAAGATGATGTTGAAGAGATGGTAGTAAAGAGATTGAGAAAGGTATTTTCATTAGAAGCTGTATCAATTTAATCTTTTAATATAAGCGTTTATTCATTTCATAAAAGATCCGATGCAAATTTGCATCGGATTTTATTTGAATTAAAAATTTAGTAAAACATATTTTGAAAGTTTAATTCCCTTACTAAGTTCGGTAGAATAGGTATCATTTATACCCGAAGCTCTAATTATCTCTTTAATAATAAGTGGTTCCTTGAGATTTCATCTGCATTTTTAATTCCGAATAAGTGTATATGTGCCACTTGTTCTCCATGTGGTGCATTTGAATACATTTTATTAAGTTCATTACCTAGTTCACTAATGTTCAATATTTCCACTGAATAATATACCTATTTTTACTTACAATTCCTTATAAAGGTAATGTTATGATACCATAATATTAGTAAAATAGTTATACTAAAGTTGGATTTTGGGATAAATGCTATTAAGGATTTACATAATTCTTTTAGTCACAATAAGTTTTTAAAACTAAGGGGATAGAAATATGTATTTTGAAAATGAAGCGGATTTATTAAAAAAAGCTCAAGAAGCAAGAGGTAAAACTTTTAAAGAAATTGATCAGTATAATAGATTGAGTAAAAAAGGTGCAACAGGTGCACTTGGACAAGTAGTAGAAGAAAGTTTCTTTGGCTACGAACTAAATAGTAAATCGGAAGCGGATTTTGCTAATTTAGGGATTGAGTTAAAAGTGACAGCATTTAAACAAAACAAAAATAAAACATTTTCAGCGAAAGAACGTCTTGTACTAAATATCATAAATTATATGGAAGAAGTTCATTATGACTTCTGGACCTCAAGTTTTTGGAAGAAAAACGAGAAACTACTTTTGATGTTCTATGAATGGAAGCCGGAAATTGAACGTGGTGATTTTCGAATTATTGAGACGGTCTTGTTTACTTTTCCAGAAGCAGATTTACAAGTTATAAAAAACGACTGGGAATTTATTGTGAATAAAATTAGAGCAGGAGAAGCGCATAATCTTTCTGAAGGTGATACTCAATACCTAGGCGCATGCACTAAAGGAGCAAATAAGAATTCGGTTAAACCACAGCCTTACAGTAGCGAACTAGCAATGCAAAGAGCCTATTCATTAAAGCAATCATATATGTCAGCCTTAGTAAGACAGATTATCTCAAAAGAGAAGTTGGTTCAATTTGCAAATACAGATGAATTGAAGAATAAAACAATTGAACAGTTGTTACATGATCGCTTTGATGCTTTTATTGGGATGACAATGGGGGAAATGGCAGAACAACTAAATATTATCATTAATCCTAAGAATAGAAGTGCTGTTCCTAATTTGATTAGTGCGATGTTAGGGGTAAAAGGGACTAAGCTAGATAAAATTGCTGAGTTTGCGAAAGCAAATATACAATTTAAAACAGTGCGTTTACAACCAAGTGGGAAGCCTAAAGAAAGTATGTCTTTTGTGAATATTAATTTTAACGAAGTATTACAAGAAACATGGGAAGAATCATTCATCCGAAATTACTTTCTAGAAACTCAAATTCTATTTGTTGTTTTCCAGTATGACAATCAAGATGTTCTTCGCTTTAAAGGTATAAAGCTTTGGCATATGCCATTAAGTACAATTGAAAATGAAGTATTCGGTTATTGGAAGGAAATAAGACGAGTATTAGAAGAAGGGGTCGTTCTTACTAAAACTAATAAAGGAATTCAAAATAACTTTCCAAAATCAAACTTTAACAGGGTTTTACATGTTCGACCAAAGGGAGCAGATGGAAATGACAAAGTGCAACTTCCAGATGGTCAATGGATAACAAAACAATGTTATTGGCTGAATGCTAGTTATATTGGGAATTTATTAGAGGAGCTTGGTGATTATTAAAAAATAGGAAATATGAATCCTATTTATCAAACTATGTAGTATGTAGTGTGTAAATCAAAAATATAGCTTTAGATAATATAATTAAACCTTATTTGATGCTAGTGTGATTATGCTGGAGAGGGTACTTCATATAAAGAAGGTATTGCCAACCATACCTTTAAAGTGGGAAGAAGACCACCAATTACATATGAATGATTAAGTGTAAAATTGATAGAATACAATTATAATAAAGCTTCTCTAAAATTTTAATTTTGAAGAAGTTTAATTAAGTATCTGAAATATTAAATTTAGCCAAGTTCAACTAAAGTAGTTGATCTTTCCTTAGATTTTTATTATAATAGAAGAAAACAGAAAGGATGTTCGCTTATGAGTAAAACTCTTAATGTAGTCGAGTTATTTGCGGGCGTGGGCGGATTTCGATTAGGGTTAGAAAAAGCGAACTCAGACGTTTTTAAAACAGTTTGGGCGAATCAATGGGAGCCGTCACGCAAAACACAAGATGCTTATGAATGTTATACAAGAAATTTTAATGAAGGTATTCACAGTAATGAGGATATTACTACTGTACCAGATGAGACTTTTCAACAACTTGAAATTGACTTGTTAGTTGGAGGTTTTCCTTGCCAAGATTATTCTGTAGCACGATCCCTTTCAGGGGAAAAGGGGCTTGAAGGGAAAAAAGGAGTCCTATTTTGGGAAATTAAGCGAATACTTGAGAACTCTCATCCAAAGTATGTATTACTTGAAAATGTGGATCGCTTATTAAAATCACCTTCGAAACAACGAGGTCGAGACTTTGCCATTATGTTAGCAACGTTTAGAGACTTAAACTATATTGTAGAGTGGCGTGTTGTAAACGCTGCTGAATATGGTTGTGCTCAAAAACGAAGAAGAGTGTTTATCTTTGCGTATAAAAAGGATTTAGATTATGCCGAGAAGAACAATCAATTAAAATCTAGTAAGAGTGATATTTTATATAAAGAAGGATTTTTTGCAAAGACTTTCCCAGTTAAATTAGAACCTTATAAAAATAGGGAAACTGCTGATAAATTGCCACAAGATATTTTAGAAATATCTAATTCCTACTCTTTTGGTTTTCATACAGCTGGTGTAATGATTGATGGAGAATTTTTTACGGCACAAACCGAAGTAGCGCATGAATCATTTATCCCATTAAAAGATATCATCTTAGATGAATCAGAAGTTGAAGAGAAATTTTATCTTACAGAGTCGCAAGTGGAAAAGTTTGCATATCTAAGAGGGCCAAAAAAGATTGAAAGAACTTCTGCTACTGGTCATAAATATATCTTTTCTGAGGGTGGAATGTCACCAACTGACGATCTTCAAGGACCGGGTAGAACAATGCTGACGAGCGAAGGTACTGTCAATAGGAGTACACATATTGTAGAAGTAAATGGACGTAAACGCTTTTTAACACCTATTGAATGTGAACGTTTAAACTCCTTTCCAGACAACTGGACTTTAGGAATGCCAGATCGTATGCGATATTTCTGTATGGGAAATGCACTTGTAGTTGACCTTATTACAAAAATGGGACAAACTATTTTAGAAATAGATGCAGTTGAAAATATTACTTCGGAACAAATTGAATTGTTGCTTTAATTAGACCATGAGAAACATGGTCTTTTTTTATTGAAGTAAATATGGAAAGTGAGTTTAAAGGTTATAATTGATATATAATTTCTTAATCTTGGAGCTGATATTCTTGATAAGTGAGAGTTTTGAAGAGTGGTTAGACAGGCAAAATTTAGCTAATGCAACAAAAAGTAATTACATAAAAGGAATTTCATTCATAAAAAATAATATGAAGAATAATTTAACAGAAAAATTATTTAATGAAAATGACCCTTCCGTTATCGGAGGGATTCTTAAAGACTCCTCTTTTATTGAAATAAATAATAGACATCATCATGTATATAGTACGGCACTGGGGCAATATAAAAAGTTTATAGAGAGTAAAAGTAAACGCGTCGAAAGTGTACAAGCAGAAACAAATCTAAATGAGGAAATAGATTTAGTTGAACACATACAAGAATATATCAATTCTAAAGGGTTTTATTATTCAATAGAAAATATCCAAAACTTATACCTCTCACTACGAACAAAACCCTTCGTAATAATCTCCGGCATTTCCGGAACGGGAAAAACAAAGATTGTTCAACTGTTTGCAGAAGCAATTGGTGCAACAGAGGAAAATGGTCAGTTTAAGTTGATTCCGGTGCGTCCGGATTGGAGTGATAGTTCGGAGTTACTTGGGTATACGGATATTAAGGGGGATTTCATTAGAGGACCTTTAACGGAGATGGTAGAGCAAGCACATCAAAATCCCGAATTACCGCATTTTGTTCTATTAGATGAAATGAATTTAGCACGTGTGGAGTACTACTTTAGTGATGTATTGAGTGTGATGGAGAGTAGAAAAAGAGTAGATGGAGAAATTACTTCTTCTACACTCGTTACAGTAAATGGAGAGGCATTAACGCTTCCTGGTAACTTATATATTATCGGGACAGTGAATATGGACGAGACAACACATCCATTTAGTAAAAAGGTATTGGATCGTGCGAATACTATAGAATTTAATGAAATAGATTTGATGAATTTTGCTTCGATGTCAGCACCTAATGAAACTGTTAAACCCATCCACGTTTCAAATGAAGTTTTAGAATCATCATTCATTCATTTGATTGATGCATTTTCTAATCATGAGCAGTTGATTCGCGATGTTTCTGAAACCCTAGTGACAATAAACAAACATCTCGAACCGATTCATGCCCAGGTAGGGTATCGTGTTCGTGATGAGATTAGTTTTTATATAGCCCACAATGAAGAAGCTGGTCAATTACTCTCACCTGAAGATGCAATGGACTTCTGTATTATGCAAAAGATTTTGCCACGTGTAGGAGGGATGGAAGCAGTTGTACGTCCAGTGTTAAATAATTTAGCACAAGAGTTAAGCTCCTATCCTAGATGCATGAAGAAACTTCAGGAAATGATAGGAAGGTTGGATACGGATGGATTCACGTCTTTCTGGATTTCTTAAGGGTATTCAGCTACTAACGATTGAAACGGATGAACTTTTCTTAGCCATAACAGGTAACCTTGATTTGCAAAGATATAATGAGGCTAGTTACAAGTCTTTTATTGAAGAGCAAGAGGCAATGTATTTTAGTTGTTCAAAAGATGCAGTAGTAAAAATTTTTGACGTGACTAGTCAGGAATTAGTTGAAAGTACTGGACAACCCTTTTTACCAATCTTCTTTGAAAATGGCATGTATGAGTTGCAAGTCCAACCGCAAAAAGAATTAGATATTAAATTTTGGCACGAATATGAAGGTTTTCGAAATGCTTTACATCCTTTTTTAAATACTAAGGCAATAACTGGGAACCTGCACTTTCAAAATGAAGTGGGATTCAGTAATTTTGAAATTCGTGATGCACAGGATAAAACATTATTATCAGTTGTTATTGAAATTTACCCAACAAAACTTGATTACAAAAAAGATTACCGTGCCTTGTTAGATGAGGTGAATGAGGAAATCTATAATTTAGCTTATGCCTTTATAAAACGGACCTACCTACTAGGATCTGCAGAGGTTTATAAGGAACCAACGGGTGTTGAGTTTTATCGATTACTTGAAAAGCATTTATCAGATTATATGAAAGCTGTGAATTTGATTGAACAGAAGCCTCATCGCCGATTAGAAACTATTCACGAAGAAGTTCGTGGAGATCGTTTAAGAAAACAAGATAGTAGGGGAAGAGCTTACTTAAGGAAAAATGCTAATTTATTTGTCGAGGTTGAAAAGGGAATTTCAATTAACGGTACTCAAATGCTACCAAATAAGGGCTTATTAATAAAAAAGATTCATACAACAGATACTCATGAAAACCGCTATGTCAAAATGACACTGATGCGTCTTTATGCCAGAATTGAAGTTCTTTATCAACAAGTACTAACAGCTTCGAACAACCAAATGTACGATAAAGTTCCTGATCCGGAAATATTGGGAATATTAGAGTCTTTCAAAAAACAATTAGAACAAAAGCTTAAACATCCTTTCTGGAAAGGCGTAGGGAAGTTAGATCGATCAGTTATTAGTCTTGTAATGCAAATGGCCGCTGGGTATAGAGATGTCTATCAAATATATGGTACTCTTTCAAAAGGAATTATCTTGCAGGGTGAGTTTTATAAAATGTCTATTAAAGATATAGCAACGCTCTATGAATATTGGACCTTTATCAAATTAGGAAAGATATTAAAAGAAAAGTGCGAACAGATCTCGCAAGACATTATCAAGGTGTCTAGTGATGGTTTGGTTGTCAATCTAAATCAAAATAGTGGAGCAAAAAGAGTTTTCCGTAATCTACAAACAGGTGAAATCATACGTTTGCAATATCAATACTCTACAAATAAGAATGTTACTGTTAATCAAAAACCGGATACGATGTTAAGTATTGAAAAGCTTGGCAGAGACTATCACTTTCAATATATTTTTGATGCAAAATATCGTATAAATTTAAATGATGAACAGAGTAACGGACCAGGTCCTATGGAAGACGATATCAATACCATGCATCGATATCGAGACGCAATCGTCGCTGAAAGTAATGGAATCTTTGAACGAACTGCTTTTGGTGCATATGTGCTATTTCCTTGGAATGATCTGGACCGATATCAAGAGCATGATTTATATAAAAGTATTGAGAAAGTTAATATTGGGGGGCTACCGTTTTTACCGAATGCTACGGATTTAGTGGAGGCAATTATTGATAATTTATTAAATAAAAGCGCGGATGAACTCCAAAGTGAAGGAATCTTACCTAGAGGAACAAAAGAATTCCTTTACGAAAAGGAAGGTAATCATGTTTTAATTCTTCTAGTCAAAGAAAATATGAATAAAATAATAAAAGAAAAAACAATCCAAGTAATAAAAAAATCGCTACCGAATCATTGGAAATCTGCAAAGAAGATCGCCCTTTATGCATCTGGAGAGATAAGAGAAGAAGGAAACATTACGAAGGTAGTACAAAAAGATAACTATATAATCTTTCATGTTGAATCGTGGGCGTCCAAGCTAAACTCAATAGATTCGAATTTATATGAAATAAAAGAATCGCTTTTAGTTGAGGAGCATATATATAACGATGCCAAAAATGTGGCAGAACTTTTCATTACATCAGATGAAAAACGTCAACTTTGGTTGATGTTAAGAGGGGTATCTAATCATGTTGAAATCGAGCTAAATACAAGGGAAATTAAACGAACAACGGGGATCCGTTTATTCAGACTCCGAGGACATGAACTGATTTGGTCCATGGATAAGCTTATTCACATGAATGAAGGTAATTTTGTAGAAGAGATTCCAGTAAATGAACTAAAGCGAAATTCATATGAGATATTAAATAGGCTAGCAGCTAAATTATAGGTGCTAGCCTATTTTTCATTAATTAGACGTTCTACTGCTGGAATATCAGCAGGAGCAAAATTAAGCTGAGCAATTTCGCTTCTTGTTACCCATTTTGTGTCCGCATGTTCTAGCGCGGTAGGTTGTCCATCTTCTAATTGTGCTTTGTATGTTTCTAGTCGAACAATTACTTTTTCATACTCATAGGTTGTATCTTCAACTTTTTCTCCAACACGGATTGTGCAGTTGAATTCCTCTTGAATTTCGCGGGCTAATGCTTGATGTGGTGTTTCGCCAGCTTCGATTTTACCACCTGGAAATTCCCAATAATTCGGAAGAGACATTTCCGGACTTCTTAAGGCACAGAAAATCTCATTCTTTTCATTTTCAATAATTGCACCAACTACGTGAACTTGCTTTTTCATTTTTATCACCTTTTTACTGTTAATACTCTAATTTTAGCTGATTCGCAAAAATAGAGCAGCATTCTTTTCTATTCAAAACGGTTATCGACAGTCTGGAAGTATTCACTATTAAGAATACTTCCCCTTAATCGCCTCAATATGCTCTTGCTTTACGCTTTTGTCTGCTTTTTGATACTGCGATAAAAAGTTATAAATGCGTTCGATGTAGTTGGGTTCTAGTGCCTTAGGTGAATCTTGAATTTGTTGCTTCATTAACTTTGCTAAATCAGTACGTTTGATCACATATGTATCCTGTGCCTCGTAGGAGATTTTCTTCAATTCACATCTTTCACTGAAAACAATGACGGACTTATAATGCTCCTTTTCAATCGAGGGGAGGATGGATTGTAAGGCTTTGATATGCCCGATATTTTGTTTGATTGGATTGTAAAAGGGATACTTTTGGCCGTTTGGAAAGGTTTGCGTCCACTTTTGAGAATTTTCGTCTCCAAAAATCCAGCCACTGTAATTTTTAGATTCAACGACATAAATGCCCGTTTCATGAAGATAGACTAAATCTACTTCTGTCGTTTGCTCTTTACCATTAGGGATATAGAGATTGAATAGTGCTTTATGGTAGCCCGGCAATTTTGCCATTTTTCCATAGGAGGAGAATTCACCATAATTACCTTTATTGAACATGGTGGATAATAGACCGTTACCGGTTTGCTCCTTATAGGTAGAGATGACTGATTTTTGATTGGTCTTGACTGTGGATTTCGTTGAAGTAGGGGTGTTTAGTAGGTCCTTTACATTATTAATTAGCTTATTTAACAAAATCTCCACTCTCTTTCATATCATTAGTAATTATAATTTACTATAAAATGGAATTTTTGTAATTAATTTTTATAATAACTGAGTAATTTGTTCTAAAAAGCATTGATTAATAATCTTCCTCCGCGATTTGAACACTAATAAAATCTATCAAAATATGTTTTTTTCTAAAATTCCACTAGTATATGGAAGCCTTTACAACATATACTATAAATATAAGGTAATGATTATCGCAAATGCGTAAAAGGGGTGGCTGTATTGAATTTACCTACTGTTCAATTTACAAGGGAGCAAGAAGAATTTAGAGAAGAGGTTCGGGCGTTCTTACAAGGGGAGCTTCAAAAGGGAACATTTCAAACAAAATGTGATTCCTGGTTAAGCGGGAGTGATCCTGCCTTTTCAAGGCTTATCGGACAACAAGGTTGGATTGGGTTGACATGGCCAAAAGAATACGGTGGAGCTGAAAGAAGCTCAATCGATCGCTATATTTTGACGGAGGAATTTTTGGCGATAGGTGCTCCAGTAGCAGCGCATTGGTTTGCGGACCGCCAAACGGGGCCTTTATTACTGAGATTTGGAACAGATTATCAGAAGAATTTCTTCCTGCCGAAAATCGTTAAAGGAGAGTGTTTCTTCGCCATCGGTTTAAGTGAACCAAATAGTGGTTCAGACTTAGCATCTGTTCGTACAAAAGCAGAAAAAGTCGAGGGTGGCTGGATCGTAAATGGTGCGAAGACGTGGACGAGTAACGCTCATGATGCACACTACATGGTGACGCTTGTTCGAACTGAGCCAATGACTGAAAAGAAACACCAAGGCTTAAGTCAATTAATCCTCAATTTAAAGTCAGAAGGTGTAACCATCAAGCCAATCCATTACCTGACTGGCGAACATCATTTCAACGACGTCTTTTTTGACAATGTATTTGTACCAGATGAAATGGTCGTTGGCACACTAGGTAATGGATGGGTACAGGGCTTAGCTGAACTAGCATTTGAACGAAGTGGCCCTGAACGTATCTTAAGTACTTTCCCATTATTAAATGAAGCAATCGAGGAGTTAAAACGAAAGCAAGATTTAGAGGGGTTAGGAGAAGCTTCAAAGTTAGTAGCTGAATTATGGAGTTTACGGAATCTTTCAATTGGTGTTGCTAAAGTGTTAGAAGAGGGGGGAGAAGTAGGTGTTTCGGCCGCTTTAGTTAAAAGTGTTGGAACAAAGTTTGAACAGAAAATCCCTGAAGTAGTTCGATTATTACTAGATGTGTATCCAAACCTTAAAGCAGAACGCGAAGTAGACCGTTTCTTAGCAGAATCAACCCTTCATGCACCGGGCTTTACTATCCGAGGTGGAACATCAGAAGTGCTATACGGAATTATCGCAAAAGGAGTGCTTGCTGGATGAGTGAAATGAGAGACATGATTATTGATGTGGTTGAACGGATTTTTAAGGACAACATTCACAAGGAAACTGTTGACTTTTTAGAACAAGGGAAATGGGCAGAAGATGTTTGGAATTTAATCCTAGAAAACGAGATTGAGAAAGTTGCTATCAAAGAAGCGACAGGTGGTGCAGGTGGAGATATTGAGGATTTACTTAATTTGTATCAATTAGTCGGTAAGTATGCAGCCCCAATTCCATTTGTTGAGCATACATTAGCAAACCTAATTTTAGAATACACGAACCTTCTTCCACAAGTAGAGTTATCTACAGTACATTTGGCAGCGAAGCCTCTAACGCTAAAGGATGGAAAAGTTACTGGTCAGATACTGTTTGTTCCGTGGGCAAGATATGCCAAGAAGCTTGTTACGCTCGCAACAGAACAAGGGAATCAATTTGTAGTTTTAGTCGACTTGAAGGATGCTACGATTCAACAGCAAACAAACTTAGCGGCAGAGCCAAGGGATACTGTTACCTTATCGGAAGCTACGATTCTAGCAAGCAGTCTCATAAATGATGAGCAGCTGGAATTCCTTCAGAAGTTGCAGACAGCTGCAACTGTGAGTAAGATGACTGGTGCCATTGAGCGTGCTTTTGAGTTGTCAGTTCAGTTTAGTAAAGAGAGGGAGCAATTTGGTCGCCCTATTCACCGCTTCCAATTAGTCCAACAGCATCTTGCAATTCTGGCCGGAGAACAAGCGCTTTCAACAGCAGCATTGGACAATATCGTTGCATTACTCCTTAAAGGAGAAGCAAATGATGAAATCGCATACGCTCGACTGAAACTTGATGATGCTAGTCGGATTGTGGCAACGAGTGCTCACCAAGTGCATGCTGCTATTGGTGTGACACATGAACATCGTTTACACCATTACACACGCAGATTGTGGGCTTGGCGAGACGAGGATTATTCTGCAAAGTATTGGAAAAAAGAATTAGCCAAGAAATTGGTTAATTCATCGGGAACGTTATGGGAGACGTTAACAAAGAAAAAACAGGTGGAGCATATTTAAGGGGGATGAAACAGTGGCAGATTTACTTTTTGATGTGAATAACGGTATTGCAACCATTACATTAAATCGACCTGAGAGCTTTAATGCCTTCAGTGAGGAAATGATTCATCTATGGATTTCAGCTTTAGAAGAAGTTAGAGACAATGACTCCATTCGAGTGTTACTTGTCAAAGGAAATGGGAAATCGTTTTGTGCAGGTGGGGATATTAAGGCAATGGGAGCTGGAAAGGGGTTCTATGAAAGTCAGGATGATATTACATCCACTGCCCTTGCTCGAAAAAATTCGCTATGGAAGAAAATACAGCGTGTACCGCTTTTATTAGAAGAAATTGATAAGCCGGTTATCTGCCAAATGCATGGATTTTCAATGGGAGCAGGTTTAGATATGGCTTTAATGTGTGATATCCGAATTGCGGCAACTTCTGCTAAATGTGCTGAAAGCTACATTAATGTAGGTATCGTGCCTGGAGATGGAGGGGCGTATTTTTTACCGAAGTTAGTGGGTATTGATCAGGCACTGGATATGCTATGGACGGCCCGAGTTCTAACAGCAGAGGAAGCAAAGGAAAAAGGTTTAGTAACATTTGTAGTTCCAGATGATGAGCTGGATGCTTTTGTTCAAGGATATGTAGAGAAGTTAAGTAATGGTCCACAAGAGGTCATTCGAATTATTAAACGAGCGGTTTATCAAAGCCAAACGATGAATCTTCGTTCTTCACTAGACTATATTTCTTCCAAAATGGGAATCGTGACAGAATTACAAGATTATAAAGAAGGTGTTTCGGCTGTATTAGAAAAAAGAAAAGCTAATTTTAACTAACCGAGGAGGGTGAGCTATGCGCCCGTTAGATGGGATTCGAGTGTTAGATTTATCGAGAGTTTATGCGGCACCAGCTGGTTCAATGCTATTGGCAGATTTAGGGGCCGAGGTTATTCGGATCGAGCATCCTAATGGCTCGGATAGTATGCGTGAATGGGGGCCTTTTGTTAATAATCAAAGTACCTATTATCTATGCGCGAATCGCAACAAGAAATCGATCATTTTAGATTTGAAAAAAGAAGAGGATAAAAAGAAGTTTCTAGCATTAGTTGCTGAGGCAGATGTCGTGTTAGAAAATTTTAAAACGGGTGACATGGCGAACATGGAGCTAGGATATGAGGTTTTAAAAAAGGTGAATCCTCGTATTATTCATTGTGCAGTAACGGGCTTTGGGCAAACTGGGCCACTTGCTCAAGAACCTGGGTTTGATCCCGTCATACAAGCAATGAGTGGTCTTATGGACGTCACAGGAGACGTTGATGGTGAGGCAACAAAAGTTGGGATTCCAATCGCAGATATTCTAACCTCTAACTATGTAGTCATCGGTATTTTAGCTGCTTTACGAGTACGCGATCAAACAAATGAAGGTCAATTTATTGATTTGGCCCTTCTTGATGTCCAACTGAGTAGCTTAGCCAATGTATCCAGTGCTTATTTAAACGCACATTTTGTTTCAAAACGTTTGGGTAACAAGCATAATAATGTAGCGCCCTATCAGGTATTCCCTTGTTCAGATGGACCATTAATGTTCTGTATTGGTACGGATGGACAGTTTGAAAAGTTTTGCAAAATGATTCACCGAGAAGCATGGGCGACAGATGAGCGATTTAAAACAAATACCGCAAGAAAACAAAATGAACAGGTGCTAACAGAGTTACTTCAAGAAATAACGGTAACGAAAACCCGTGATGAATGGTTAGCCCTCCTACAACAATATAAAATTCCGGGTGGTCGGGTAAATACGATTGCAGAAGCTCTAGAACAACCACAAGTAAAGGCGAGAGAATTGATTGGAGAAGTGGAACATCCTGATTACGGTAAAATAAAGTTTGTCAAAAATCCATTACAGCATTCAGGGTTAAATATTTCGTATGACCAGGCTCCTCCTTTACTGGGTGAACACACGACAGAATATTTAAGTACCTTGAAGTTATAATTGATTCATCTAATAATGGAAACTAGAAGGCTTTTGTTGTAAGGGGGAGACTTTATGGATCAAACAACATTTGAGAAAAATTATTTAATGAATACGGTTCAGAAAACGGTGTTAATTTTAAGAGCCTTTACAAGGGAAGAACCTAAGTTAACATTAACAGATCTTCATAAAATCACAGGAATAGGTATCTCTAGCTTACAACGGTTTGTGGCTACCTTAGTATATGAAGGTTTCTTAATCAAAGACGAAAAATCAAAGCAGTATCAGCTAGGGTTATCTTTATTTTATTTAGGAAAATTGGTGGAGCAGGAGTCCACGATTCTGGCAGTTGCTGAACCGATATTAAAATCATTAAACGAAAAAATCGGTGAAAGCGTGTCGATGAGTATTTTTGATGGCGACCAGCGAAGATGTATCTTGAATTACGAAAGTATCCATTCATTAACTGCTAGGCATCAAGTAGGGGACACGTCTCCTTTATATGCTGGTGCGTCGGCAAAGGCATTACTTTCTTTTCTACCTCAAGCAGAAATTGAAGATTATTTAGACCGGGTAAAAAGGGTCCCTATTACAGAATCGACGGTGATTGACCGAAATAAGTTGTTAGCAGAGATTGAAATGATTCGTCAACAAGGCTATGTAACAACAAAAAGTGAACGAATCATTGGTGCCTGCTCGATTAGTACACCGATTATGTCACAAGGTAGACCTATCGCCTCGATGGCGATAATTGTTCCGGATGTTCGATACAAGGATGAACAAACAGAAATGTATAAGGAATATTTGTTAGCAGCAAAAAGGGAAATTGAAATGCAACTTTCTAAAAGATGAGGCTAGGGATGCGAAACTGCTTGGTAACAGGCAGTTTTTTTATGCCCTTATATATATACGTTTATCCATAATCTTAGGGATTCTAATATTATGGATGATACTGCTACCTTAGATGATGGTACAAGATTTAAATGATCGAGAATAATAGTTTTAGTGTGAAGTGTTTCTCCTAGTGTGTTTGGAGGAATGCTTTTTATATTTAGATCCACTTATAAAGTCTATTCATTTAAATTAAGGACACTCCACAACTTTTCCACAGTAAAATTCTAATATGTGGATAAATAAGTTAAAAATGTAATGATTATCCACATAAAATGATTTTTATGTACGATATTAAGGTAGAAAACATGGTTTATCCACAATAGATGTTTTATTCAAATGGAAAATGACTATCCCAACAAACTTATCCTCAAAATTAAGTTCAAAAGTAAATTGGAAATTTAAATCAAATGTTTACAAATATTCTCCCCGGGTACTAATCTAATAACCTATTAAAAGGAGGAATTCAGGATGTATTCAAACAATATGAACTCGAACAACAACATTGAGGTAGCTCATACGAAACAAGAGGCGATGGCGATTATCGACAGATTGAAAAATGATGGCATTCCAAAAGGTCAGATTAATATTGTAGGTAAAGACTTATCTGAATTTACGAATTTAAAATGGGATGCGGATGTAGATGTGCACAATGCTGGGAACTTAGCGGACAAGTTTAAGTCGCTCTTTACAGGTGAGGATGCAGTGATGGAAGGGTTAAAAGGAGTAGATCTACCTGAAAGTCAATTGCAAAATTATAAAGAGGTAGTGGAGAATGGTGGGGTCATCATTTATACTGATGACTATTTGGATAGAATGGGGTCTGAACGTGATTTAAATACAGGTTTTGATACTTATTCAAATAACCAAAACCCATTACTTTAGTTTAAAGTAGTAACACAGGATAACATTTGGTGTAGGTAGATTATCAAGGCTATGAATGATGTTTGTATAAGAGGCGTTAATCCTAGAGGGGATTAACGCCTTAGACCATTTATAAAAGTTTTCATCAAAAGAGCAGACAAAATGCCTTATCAATCAAAACAGTCCGTGGAAGAATTGAGGTACAGTTTATTGTTTTATTTTAACGATAAGTAGTGGTTAATAATCGAGATAGTGTTTATAGTTTAGAAAAGGACTAGGGGGAACCTTAGTCCTTTTTGTATGAAGAATTATGGGAAGAGAATTACATAATTAGGACTAATACTAATTTTTGAGATATTTTTTATAAAATCTTTATTTTCGGTGAAATTTTTTTAAGACTCCACTCGTTTTACTAAGTGAAGTGACAAGGAGGGATGAAATGGAAGACGATATTCAGCTTGTTCAACAAATATTGAAGGGGGATAAGCAAGCTTACATAAAAATTATTGATAAATACAAAAACCCGTTGTATGCAACCATCCTACGTATGACAAAAAATCCACAAACTGCACAGGATTTAGTACAAGAATCTTTTATAAAGGTGTATGAAAAGTTGGGGAAATATGATCAGAAAGGTTCTTTCAAAAGTTGGTTATATAAAGTAGCAGTAAATCATTGTTTAGATCAATTTCGTAAAAGAAATTTTAACCTAGAACAAGTAGAAGAAGAGAAGTTAATAAACGATTCAACTCCGGAAATCGTGTTTCTAAAAAAGGAAAAAAGCAGAGAACTTGAAAGACTCGTCTCGGGCTTACCTGCTGATGAACGTGTCATTTTATTACTCCGATATGCAAATGATTTAAGCTACGATGACATTTGCAAAACACTAAGTATCTCATTAGCAGAAGTACGAAATAAACTACATCGAGCCAAGAAAAAACTACGAGTTCAAGCACAAAAGGGAGGGTATTTTAATGATTTGTCCAAAAGAGGATGAGCTATTAGCTTATGTTGATGGATTTTTAGATAATGAAGAATCGGAGCAAATCAAAAGCCATATTCTGTCCTGTCCATATTGTCAACAGCAGCTCGAAGTGTTAGCAAGTCAAGATGCCTTCTTAACTGAAACACTGAAGACACCTGTCTTACCTGATGATTTTGCTCAGAAAATTTTATATCAAGTTCAGCCATATCAACAAAAAAAGAAAAGAAAGTGGAAATGGGGTCTCGGAACAGCGGCAAGTATTCTGTTAGCTGGTGGAGTTTTAGCTTCAGTACATCCTAGTTTCGCGGAACTAGTTGGCGGTATTTTCACAAGTGATTATGTAGATCAAGGTTTAAATATTGCAATGGATACAGAGATAGCAAGTCCAATAGACATCGCTGTAACGGATGCAGGCATTACCTTACATGTAGAACATGTCATTGCAGATACTTCCCGTATAGCTCTTTCTTATAGCATAACAAACAGTAAAGGAAAGCGTTTAGATCCTTTTTTAGAAGAGAATCATGAGGCAAATACGATTACCTTACTAGATCAGAATGGAAAAGAAGTAGAGGTTGGTGGCAGAGGCTGGAGGAACACGAATGATTATGGGATTTTTGAATTTTCTTCAGTGGATGAGAATTTTAGAGAAGGAATTATTCGGATAGAGGCGACAGAAATTGCGGGTAAAAGTGGAAACTGGTTAGTCGAAGTACCTGTGGATTTAACGGCAGCCTATGCAAAACAAAAAGTCGTCATCATTGATAAAACAATAGAAGAAGCAGGTTTGGAAATCAATTTAGATCAAGTAAACTATGCAACGTCAACAACCGACATCACTTACAAAATACAATATAATGATAAAACAAAAAAGGAAATACAAGAAGCTATTAAAGAAAAAGAAGAACAATTTAATAAGGAAATAGTGAGTACATTCTTCCCGTATAATCCAACGATTGGGTATCGAATTGAAAACGAAAAGGGAGAAGTACTAGGCTATCACAATGTTTATGAACGAGAGGACCGTGGGCATGCGGTTACAGAAAATATGATCGGAGGTATCGGTCAATGGGATGGGGAAATAGATGAAATGGGCATTATGACGAATACAGATTCTTTTATACCAGAAAAAGAGCCTGAAGAACTCTATTTTGTACTAGATACTATCTATAAACCAAAAGTATCCAACTTCTCAGTAACATTCAAACCGGATGAGCTTCCTTTGACATTTGAATATGAAGGTTATGAACTAACGATTATTTCAGTAGAGCGAAAAGTCGACTACTCACTTCAAAAATCCGTCATTCCGTTTGATCGACAGGTTACTGTGGAATTGTCAATGTCGGGCTATGCAAATCAGAGGGTACCAGGACTTGTGGAATGGGCAATAGAGGACGATAAAGGGGAAAGCTATTTGACTTATAATAGCGGTAGTACCACATTGGATGAAACGGATAGCAAGGGACGTTTTAAACACGAAGAACAACTTAGCTCCTATGAACTGCAAGATATCCCCGAAGAAATGACGTTACATCTGATAGCAGAAACAGTACCAATTAAATTAGAAAAGGAATGGCGAGTACCGCTGTTTGAGTAATAACTTCGACACTTTCCAATAATAGATGACAGCTAAGAAATACAACGAAAAAATCAAATTTCTCATAGAGAAATTTGATTTTATTTTAAAAGTAGTTCTAAAATACTGGTCTAAAAGGATTATAATACAGCTTTCGCTTAAAATATATACTTCCCAACTATTATGAAAAGAAAATAGGTATTATATAATTAATATTAAAATATGGGATTGAAGGATATACATTCCACTCACAGATTATAAATGAAAGCAGGTTGTTTTATGTGGATTGCTTTTAGAAGCATACTATTCATAGGACTTACAATGATGGGTATTATCCTTTATTATCAAAAGTCTAAGCTTCAAAAAAAATTAGAATTTTTTAAACCGATGGTAGAAGCTACTGAAAATATTCGTGATATTATATATTATTGTGAAACGGTTCCAAAATTAAATTATCTTTATTTAAGCCCTAGTATAAACAATCTTATTGGCCCAAACGCATTAGAAGAGCATTTACAAGACCCTGAGATCATTTTTGAAATTGTTCATCCGGATGATAAAAAAATTTTGATGGAGAAAAAAACAGGACAAGTTAATTTTGATCAACCCATTGAAGTTCGTTTTAGAAACCATCTTGGGCAATATATCTGGTTTGAGGAATATGCAACACCTGTGTATAAAGAAGGACAGTTCGTAGGAATCATAGGGATTTTTCGAAATATAGATGATAAGGTTGCGTTACAACAAGAGTTAGAATATAAATCGACTCATGATGCATTAACAGACTTGTATAATCGTGAATTTTTTCAATCCAAGATAGACTATTATGATCAATGTGATGTGCCAATAACAGTTCTTATCGCAGATTTGGATGATTTGAAACGGATAAACGATGAGTATGGACATCACATGGGGGATCAATTAGTACGTGAAGCTGCTAATTGTTTTAAAGCCTATGCAGAAAAGGATGCGATTGTGGCGCGGATTGGTGGCGATGAATTTGCCATTCTTATGTCAAATGCACGCACTCAATATACGGAACTGTATCTAAAAAAGGTTCAGGAAAAAATGCAACGAGATTATGAAAATCTACCGTTTTCACCAATTCAAGTATCAATTGGGTATGAATTTGGCAACTCCTCTTATGGCGTCATGGAACACTTACTGAGTGAGGCAGATGCTAAAATGTATAAAAATAAAAAAATGAAAAAAGTGGAGAAAATACAGCTGAGCTAATTATACATATCTGTAGAGAAGTATAGAGAAATTAAAATGCACTTAGACTATTAAGTACAACTATTTACTATATAAGTCGATAAAAGAATGTGAAATCAGCAACTTTGAAATAACAGCAAGAGGAGGTAGTTCATTGAAAAAGCTAGGATTGTTATTAATGTTTATTGGCATTGTATTAATTGCTATTTTTACACTGTCCAACATACAAATGACTTTTAATGTATGGATAATCGGCTTTTTGTTTAGTATGCTTGTTTCTATTGTAGGCATCGTGCTGTTAATTGTGGACTTAGCGAAAGCAATTAAAGCAGAGAAACTATCTAAAAGTGAAACTAAGTAATGTACAAACAATCGAATTCATTAATAAAGTATGATAAAAGTGAAAAGCCAACCACATGGGTTGACTTTTTTTATTTTACTTAACTTTTGAAATACCGACATTGGGGATACTCGGCTAAGATTAATTGCCAATCTTCTTAATCTGAATCGGTAGTTGTTTTACGAACAGGTTTAAAAATAGACAGTAAGAAAATGATTAAACCTACGATACCAATTCCTAAAATCGTATTGAAAGATCCGCCAGTATAGAATCCGCTACCGAAGTAGAAAATTTCACGTAAACCTTCAGAAGCAAAACGAAGTGGAACCCAAGGGCGAATAAAGTTCACAAAGAAATCAGGAAGCATTTCTTTTGGTGTCATCAATACACCCATACCTAAAAGCATCACAACCATGAATAATGTGATGGCTGGTTTACCAATCCAAGCGGTAATCGCTGATACTAATAAGTAGAAGCAGAATGCTGCAAACGATACGAACATACCAACTAAGAAGTAGCCTGGCATGTTAATTCCAGCCATTGTACCTAGTGTTGCGACAGTGAAGCCTGAGAACAAGGCAACAATAATCCCAAATAATACTTGGCCGCCCATTAGACGTAATGTTTGTTTACGAGTAAGCATTTCATTCTTAAAGATGTTGGAAGTTGCTAGGAATACAATGAACCCACCGATTAATGCACCTACCCAAGCAGGTACGGCCATTAAAGTTGGAGCACTGCCATTTGCTGTAGAAGCTGTAATTTCATTAAATACTTTTTCTTCAGAAATAATGGGATTTACTAGTACAGCCGCTTGAGTAGCATCAATTTGTTGACCGTTCATCTGCGCGATAAAGTTCGAAGAATATTGATTACTCAATTGTGTAACTAGTGCGTTTAAAGCAGTTTTTGCGTAATTTGCACCTGTCATATTGTAACCCTGATTAATATATACTTGTAATTTTGCTGCTGAGTTATTTGTCATAGCGTTTTGTAGGGAATCGTTATAACCCTCAGGGATAACTAAAGCCGCATAATATTCTTTGTCATCAAATAAATCTTCAATGTCTTCTTCTTTTTCATTTGTAAAAGCTAACATAGGTTCTTCGCCATCAGTACCTTTACTCATTTGCTCAATGGCTGATTTGATAGCTTCCACATGATCGCCTTCATCATTTACAATCAACGCAACAGGTAGATTTCTTACTTTTGGATCCCCTTGTGCGAATAAGTTAACCGAGAATAAAGCAATGATTAATATAACAGCAATGGGAGCAGCCCAAGCCATTTTTTCTTTAAATAATCTCAATGGAAATCATCCTTTCTCAATTTTGAACAGGTTGTTTATTAGTACGTTATTATCTTATAATTTGAGAAAATCCAAAGCAATGAACAAAATGAACAGTTTGTTGAATTTTGAAAGGTATAAGGTGATTGTTTGTGGGAACTTATGAAGAAAAGAATCGAAAAACGAAACAACTTATTCAATCCTCATTTATGCAAATCTTAGAGAATAAGCCCTTTGAATCCATAACAATAGGGGACATTACAAAAACAGCACAAATTAATCGAGGTACATTTTACTTACACTACGAGGATAAATACGATTTGCTGGATACAATAGAGCAGCAATTGTTTTCAGACTTAGGAAATCATATTGATGCATTGCAATCTAACTATACTGCGACCCAAACCTTTGAAAAAGAACAAGAGCAATTGGCCGCCTCATTATTTAGCTCGATTGAGATGCAATCGCCCATATTAAAGATTTTTCTAAGCGAACACGGCAGAGCAGGTTTTCACCTACGATTTCGGGATGCTTTCTCTGAAAAAGTGCGCTCAAACTTAGAGAAAAATGAAAGCTTTAATGCCAATATCAAAGTTCCAATGGAATATTTTCTATCCTTTATTACATCTGCATTTTTAGGCTTAATTGAACAATGGATTCAAAATGGATTAGATAAAACCCCTCAAGAAATGACAGCATTATATATTGATATCATTTCGTTTATTCAGAAGAAGCAGGGGATTTGAGCTTGGAGAGAAGTGAAGTGTCTTCTATACTGGGAGTTAATTAGTCAGTAAAAAAATGAAACCTATCTAATTACCGTTCGTATAACAGATAGGAATTCTATATGGTGTAATAATGGCGCCGAATTCGTATAGAAAAAGGAGAAAAGAAGTTACTTTGAATCATTGACTGAAAAAGCTATTATTTTTCGTCTATTTTATTACAATCGTGGAAGCGTATTATTCAACTCTTTATGTCGAGCCTAAGATGCCTCCACGTCTACAAACTCAAAATGTAGTAGTGGTTGAACTAGCCATCTCGATGGTTAACATGCGGTAGCAAAGACTAAAAAGGGCCTCCTTTTTTAGAAGCCTAAATCTAATGAAACTGTATTTTACTAACAAAAAACAAAAGCAATCGAGTTACTATACGCTCGATTGCTTTTTTCATATTTGTGTTTCATCTTTAATACGAAAGAAACTTGAAGTAGCAGACCCTTCACACTAACTCTTTATTCCTTTATTTCACAACTTGTAATTAAATTAAGGAGTCGTTTCGATTTGAAACGACTCCTCATTGTTTTTTATAAGTATTAAAAATCACATTCCATTAAAGTTCTTCGGTAGGCAAAATCGTAAGTACTTTCTAACATCAGATCACTAAGATTGCTTAGTTGACTTGAATCCACACCAAAGTAATTTATTAAAAATTGCATCATGTTTTGTCGCTCTTTCTCCGTAATTCTCATTTTAGCACTCCTTTTATTTGATATATAACAATATATTATTGAATCAACTGATATATAACAGATAAAAGCCTATTTTGTAAAAAATTTTAAAGTTATTTTTGATAATCATGTTTCGCTTGAAACTTTTGGTAAAAAACCACGTATGTAAACAAACGGAATTTTTTGGAAACATTTTAAAAATGGGGGATTTCCGAAATGAAAAAACTTTCCCTCTTATTATTTGGAATTTTTCTATTGGGCGCAGTCACTGTTTTTTATCAAGAATTTAAAACGAGGAACTTTGTAGAATATTTTATTGCTAGTTCTAATAACTTAGAAGATGTTGTGCACGGGATTACCATTTGGGAAGAAACCGATGAGAATAGTTCAAGCAGTATCGCCATTCTTAGGCCAGGTGATGAGAAATATGAAGAAGTTCTATCTGCCTTAAGTAGTTGGGAAGTGAGGAGAGCGTTATTTAAAGAAATGGATCTTACTAAAAAGTTGTATAAATTGGACATTGTAAACGATAACAGACCAATGGACCCTTTTGACATATTAATCACAACCGATGGTATGCTAAATATTCATGGAGAAGAATACGAGCTTGTAAGTGGAAGTTCCATAGAAGAAATAACCGATTTAGCAAAATAATAACTTATAAGAATTCGAAATAAAAAGGAATCTACTTATTATAGTGTAAACTACATTGTTACGCACCTACTAAATTATAAAAATGCTTATCATTTCTTTCCTGAGAAATTGATAAAGCCTGGGCGTAAAAAGCATAGAGAAAGGGGATTCAATTTGGAGGAAATATTACTATCGATTAAAAATTTAAGAAAAAGTTATGGCTCTAAGGCTGTATTAAATGGAGTATCTTTTCAAGTAAAACGAGGAGAAATTATTGGCTATATTGGACCGAATGGAGCAGGGAAAAGTACGACAATTAAAATTATGCTGGGGATTGAAAATGAATACATGGGTGAAGTGGAAATCTTCGGTCAGGATATAGCAGCGGAAAGTATCGAGTATTAATCAAAATTCAGAGGTTATTAGAATAAGGGATACGAGGTACAAGGAGGCTTGAAGATGAATGCTAATACAGCCTTAGTTCAATTAGCAATTTCTATAATTGTTATTTTTGGAGGAACCTTTATTTTCCGTTATTTTAGAACAGGTGAACTTTTGTTAGATCAAATGATAGGAGCGTCTGTGGGAGTTGTACTTCTGATTGCCTCATTGCTATGGAGAAAAATAAATAAAAAGAATCATAAACCTAAATAGAGATAAGCAAATATTACTTCGTATTTCTGAGCAAATTTTGTTCAAAGTACGAAGTTTTTTTAATAGAAATTGTGGGCTCCAGGCATAAGTTTAAAGGATTTTATCTAGATTCAGTTATAGTAACTTTCGCTCATTGCTAAACTCGAATAGTTAGGAAATATATTTTATGTGTTAAATATTTAATACGATTAAATAATACTAAAAAACTTCCGATAAAATAAGGAGTAAAGTCTTGTATTAAAAGACTATAAAAAAATGACAATTGAAGGAGAAAAAGCGAATGACAGTAGCAACTTTTAAAATCACAAAAAATGTAGTGAAAAAAGTTATTGATTTAACAGTAGGAGACCAAATGACTCTTGAAGAAGCCGACAGATTTGCTAGAGAGTTTCAACGTACAGCTAAATCAATTGATGCTTCAAGTTGGACTTTAGATGTTGATTGTACAGGCATGAAAGTATTAACTCAGGATTTAACATTAAAACTGACTGGTGCAATGGGGTTATATAAAGAAGCTGGATTCCAAAAAGTTATCTTTACGGTTAAGGAAAACAATATTCTAAAAATGCAACTTATGCGAGTAGCTCGTACTGCAGGATTAAATAATTTTGAAGTAGTGAGTATATAATTTTTAATGGTATTAGAACGTTTAAGATTAGTTGAATTTTAGAAATTTTATTTTTAATATCTCCCTCCCAAACTGTTAGTAAACGTGTTATCCTACATAACTTGTATCGTTTGGCGCCTAGGAAGGCAATTCCTATTTTTTCTAGCCCTTGTGCTTTAGTCAAAAAAGGTTTTTAGGATAGGCTTGATAATTCTCTATTTTAAAGAAATGTGTAGTACGAGTGAATAAAAAGCTAAATTCAACTTTTTTGTCATTCTAAGAGTTGTAGAGAGTAATTTTTACAACTCTTTATTTTCAATAAGGTCAATATGTTAAAAAAAGAGAGAATAACCATATATTTTATTTTGTGTATTTGAGAAGAGAGGGGATTATTAATTTTATGAGCAACATCAGGATAAAGGATATTACTGTTTTCCATCCAGATAACGTAGTAGATAACACATATTACATAGAGCATTTCCGGGAACAAGGGAAAGATGTAAGTGGTCTTCTAGAAGCAATGGGCAGAGAAAAACGATATATTAACGACGATAAAAATGAGACACCCTTAACAATGGCTATTAAGGTGACAGATTCAATATTAGAAAAGACGAGACTAAAAGCAGAAGATATTGATTTATTAATTTTCACAACACAAACGCCAGAAACAACATTACCTTCAAATGCACTTCGACTATTCGATTATATGCAAGGGAAACATAATACGATTGTATATGATTTAAATGCAAACTGCGCAGGTATGACAGTAGCTTTAGAACAAGCTAGTCACTATATGAAGTCAAACACTTCTATCCAAAATGCATTAATTATCGGCTCAGATATGTGGTCTTTAATCAGTGATCCAACAGATCCATTATGTTACACATGTTTTGCAGATGGAGCTGCTGCCATTATTTTAGAAAGAACCGAAGAAGATGCAGGATATATTGATGCTGAATACCATGTCGATACAATTTTTGCTGAAAAAATGATGTTCCCAGGTGAAGGATTAACAAAAGGAATTCAAACTAATAGTGTGAAATATGTAAATAATATTCCTTTTGATGGAGGAATTGTTCTTGATGGGACTTATGCTATGCTAGATCGATTATTTAAACGAAATAACCTAAATCCGTCTGATGTTAAATATTGTTTTTCACAATTTGCCCTTAGTAACATTCTACGTATTAAAGAACATTTCGACATCGCGGATGAACAAGTAGTATATATTGGAGACCGCTATGGATATAACGGAACAAGTAGCCCATTCATCGCACTTTATGAGGGAGAAAAATCCGGTCAGATTAAACGTGGTGATTATATTATTTTCTGGACTATTGGTGCCGGATTTGAGCTAGTAGCTACACTTATAAAATATTAATTTTTTTACCCTTTAAAACCTAATAAGTTTTAAGGGGTAAAAAAATTAATAAGTCTCTTTTAGACTTTAGTATAGTGTAGGAGTAGGAGGGCAGGCAACAGCATCTAAATCTCGGAATAATTCCGTGAAATTGACAGAAGGCACCATTCCACTTATATCCAGATACTTCTCCATATTCAACCCGAGTTGGATATAACCAAAATTAATCCCCATTAGTTAGCCATACAAAAGTATTTTGATAGGTATAGTCAATCAATCATATATGAACGAGAATGCTTTGGGGGATAAAAGGTGGGGGTGGGAATTGGGATGCCATTGTTCCCTCAGGTTGAAAAAAACATGTTTTCACTCCTTTAAGTTAGTCATTAAAATAGTATACGGGTTTGATAACGACGTGTAACGACAACTTAAGCTAACAGGAGCAAGAGTTACAAATCAAATGGTTAATGTAGCACTATTTTTGTTGAAATTAGAATCAATAAGGGAATTTTATTTATCTTCAAAAAGACATAGTGATTAATATGGAAACAAAAATAAATATGTAGCGTCCTAGCAATAAAATGTATTTACTAGGAGGAATGTGTTTGTTTAAGTATTTTTTGCAACTCGTTGTTGGAATTTTTATTTTGGGGGTATCCACTTTTATTGCTTGGTATGAAGGAAGTGCGATTGTAGAAGATACATTTGAATGGGAGTATTCAACACCGTTTACGAAGATGCTTAATAAAGACATTACAAATGGACATGATATTAGCCAACTTGATTACTTTGTGTATGCCGTTAAATTTCAACCAGTGTTTCCAATTATTATGATGATGAGTGTACTGTATCTACTAAGTGTAACGGGCTATTATCTGATTAAGTTAAGGAAGTCTAATTGGGGAATCGCTTTCTGGGGAATTATAGGCTTATTGATGCTAATAGTTAGTGGTTTCCTTTACAGTTCATCAATTGTTGGCGATAGTGTTATTTTCTGGATTTCAATATTAAGTGGAATTATTTTTATATCCGTATCGATTCTACTATGGTCAAAAAACCTCAAATATAAACGAACTTATAACACTAGCGAAATGTAAGTGTGTTAATGGATTGATTTAGCTAAAAAGCAGCCGATAATGAAATCGACTGCTTTTTAGTTTACAGTTATTATTTAAATATTTTTCTTCTCCATAGAACCAGTCCAATCCAAAGAACAAAAATCAATGCTATGATCAGTGTCAAAATCCAAGAGTATGGATTTCTATCTGAAATAGGTAAGTTCACATTCATCCCGAAGAAACTAAAAACTAGTGTAGGTAACGTTAAAAATACGGTAAATAACGTAAGGATTTTCATAGTATTATTCAGTTCGTTGGAAATTAAGGAAGAATACGAGCCCGTGATACTATTCAAAATTCTTGTATATAATTCTGATGTCTCAATTCCTTGATTGTTTTCAATCATTACATCCTCCAAAAGATCCTTATCATCTTCATATAACTTTACGGAGTTCGTACGAAATAGTTTATTTATTACATCTGCGTTAGCTTTAAGTGAAGTGAGGAAATAAACTAAACTCTTTTCTATCTCCATTAGGTCATAGAGTTGTTTGTTGGTTAAAGATCCTCGTAAATTACTCTCAATTTTTAGACGTTGTTTGTTAAGTAATTTCAATTTCTCTATGTACTGAGTGGATATTGATAATAGTACTTCTAATGCTAATCGAACCTTCATTGAGGTGTTAACGTTTCTTTTAATTAAGTTTTCTAGAAAGATGGTAGGTTGGTTACAAATAGTAACAATATAACCTGCTCCTAAAATTATCCCAATGGGAATGGTAATATAGGAATCCAATTGACGGTTATGCACATCGATAATTGGAAAGTCATTAATAATTAATGTACAGTTTGTCTCGTCATCATATTGAATACGGGCACTTTCTTCTAAATCTAGCGGATTTTCTAAAAACTCAATAGGGATATTGCAAAGTTGTGATACGTCAGTAAGTTTTTCGGGTGAAGGCGAAGTAATATTGATCCAACATCCTTTTTCAAATTGAGGTATCTCTTGTATTTTCCCATTAGAATCGGTTTTATATATTTTCAACATGGTTTCCTCAACCTTTCGATTTTAACAATTTTAATTAAGTCTTCCTGTAAACAGAAGCTCTGAAAAATCGAAAACACCATGTTTTGCTTACATGTTAATTTACATTTCCCGAATAAGTTGTAATAACCAAATGAAAGAAGGGGGGAATGTTGAAGTTTTCAAAGGATTTACAGTCTCTCTGTACAGAATATTGACTTAAGATATCTATTTTCGACTCACTACTATCCAATGCTGAATGTTCCCCCTTTCAAAATAAAATTAAAAACCCTCTAGTTAAATTACTAGAGGGGGTAGATAGGCGCATGAAAAAACACTTTAAATATCATCTCCCCCACAGTAGAGCTTTGGCACTATACAACGTAAAGGAAAAATCCTTAGCTACCTTATGAAAAGCCTTAATTCGGCAGTTCCTGTTCTACCCATTGGCATCTTTCGATGTTTCCGGGCAGTAGCCTATGTTTGTATAGGAGCCTCACCTAACGAGGATATATTATTAATATTGATATAATATACACGCTAATAAAGATTAGTCAATAATATATAATACTATAATGAACTATATATAGCTATGACTAAAAAAAGATATGGCCACCTTCATTAAGAGAAAAATACTAACTACTTACTCTTTTTCTCGCGAAAGGCATCTATTTTTTTACAATCTACGATAATTTTATTATGCATGCTGTCTTTAAAGACTGCACAACAACTGTCTAATTCTTCAAAAGTCTTATTCGCTAAAATTTGACCTCCAGATAGAAAAACATCCACTTTTGTACCACATTCTAATTTTTTTTAATTGCTTACAGATGCAACTTTTCTTGCTGGATTTACTTTTATGAGAAGATTTCGTAGAACTGCTATGAGAAGATTCGGCACTGCTATGGGAAGATTCAGCACTCTTATGGGGATTTTTATGATTCATGTAATACACCACCTTTCCGTTTCAATGTGTCGCATACAGTATTACAGTAATAACCTATGATGGGTAGTCGAAAGGGAATTGGTTATCTATCCATATAAACAATAAAATTAAAGCAGTATTATGCAGAAAAGTATGGTTCTAAAGAAAAGGTTAATCTTAGAGAAGATTAAAGTAGATATGGAAAAAAATGTTGTGTTATTTATGTAGCATATTCGACTATTGAGACTTTGAATTATGGATGAATGTGTTTTTAAATAATATCCGCGTTTACACAATCTGTCATTGTACTGAATACATATATTAGAGTAGCAATAAATAAGGAGGTGTTATTATGTCATCTAGCTATGAGTATAGTGGTAACAATAACAGCTTTGTGTTAATCGTTGTTCTATTTATTCTATTAATTATTGTTGGAGCATCCTACATGTATGGCTCTTACTAATAAGTAAGCTCACTTAGCTTATATATTTGAGAATCAGACTACATTGCAAAAGCTAGGTCTGGTCCTTTGTTGTGTAAAAATCAAAAAAATTTGATTTTCATGGCGTTGGTCTTTTAAAGATCAACGCCATTTTTATTGAGGCGTGATACACAGTAACCTATCGTTATAATAAAGCTGAATAAATAGGACTGATTGATAGCTTAATGGCACTTCGGAATGTGACTTTTCCTTTGTAAAGTTGAAGTATGAAAAACACCAAAATTTTTAAGGAGGAATAAAGTTTATGAAGAAATTAATTCTCATTCCTTTTGTATTATTGGCCTTTGTATTATGTGGATGTTCCGTATCTCTTGATCTTGATAATGACCCGGATTTATCAAAAGTAGATCAATTTACCGCGATGGCTGATGAAATAGATGCAGTTTTTACGGAAGCAAAATCAGCATTTACGGCAAGTCCACAGAAGCACCATTTCTATTAAAAACAGCTAAAAAGATGGTAGCTAAGAAATTGAATGAGAGAGAAATCATGCTGATAGAAATCCAAGAAAAAGCCAAAAATGGTGAGGCTGATAAAGAGGATTTAGAGTTATTAATAGAGCTGATATCAGATGATATTGACATTCACTTTTAAATTGAGTTACCAGTGTTTCTAAACGGAAAAATCCTGTTACTTATTTTGCAAGATTGCGATTAAGTAACAGGAATTTTTAAGTTAATCTATTAGATAATTTTAGCATGGTGCTCTTGATTTGTTCGCTTAGCTTGTGGGCGATGATGAAGGAGATAGTATAGAATAGTAGAGAGCAAAATAATAACACCTGCTATTGCATACATCATGCTGTAACTAATAATAGAAGCTATTACCCCCATAAAATATGAACCTACTCCATACCCCATATCGAAGGCTAATAGAAACGTAGCAGTGGCAATCCCTCTACGGTGAATAGGGGAAACTTTTACTGTTAGTGCCTGGAAACATGAAAACAGCGCGCCATAACCAATCCCCATGATTAGGCCGGACAACAAAACCATTTTTCCGGAATGAGAACCACTTAATAAAAGTAGTCCAAATCCAAATAGTAAAATGGAAGGATAGTATAAATAGTGTTCTTTATATTTATCAAATGCTTTCCCAACGATAGGTCTGAATACAACAATCATCATGGCAAATACAACAAAAAATAAACTTGCAACCTGTGATTGATTAATTTCATTAGTAAACGAAGCTAAGAAACCTGATAACGAGCTATAAGAGAAGGCTAGTAAAAATGCGAGTAAAGCAATAGGCAATGCTTTAACTTCAACAAAATTACTCCAATGCATTTTCTTTCTCTTAGTTGTTTCTGTGTTCGGAACCAATGATGGATTCACTTGTTTTTGCTGTGTAACACGCATCGCAATAGCAAATAGGAAGGATAGTGCTGAAATGATACATGCTGCTACAAGCAAGAATGTGATATTTTTATCCTTCCATAAATAAAGCCCACATGCAGGTCCAATAACCATTGCAAGGCTCATAAACATGCTGAAGTAGCCGACTCCTTCACCTTGGCGTGATGTTGGAATAAGTGAAGCGGCAATCGTATTAGTAGCTGTTGAGGATAGCGCGTAGCTCATTCCATGAAGGAAGCGTATTACTAAGAAAAAGATGATTCCACTTGTCCCAAAATAAGCGATGGAGGCAATTAAAAATATGGCCAATCCTAACACAGCCATTTTCTTTTTCCCAAAGCGATCGACCCATTGACCTGAGAAAGGACGTATCAGTACAATTCCAAGTGAATAGATAGTAATCGCTAATCCCATCTGTTGTTCGTTTCCATTTAAAATATCTTTTACATATAGAGGGAATGCTGTAGCTAGAACATAAAAGTTTAGGGATACAAAAAAATTACTTAAACAAACAAAGATAAAATCTCTTGTCCAGATTTTCTCTTTCATATATTTCTTCACTTCTTTCTTACATAAAACAGAGTTAGATTTCAAATCTTAATGATTATATAGTTAATCAACTTTAATGTATAGTTAATCTTATTAATGTATAGTATAAGATTAGCTAATATAAGGAGAGCACAATGAACTTTGAACAACTAGAATATATAAAAGAAGTGATAGAGACGAGATCGATGTCTATTGCTGCAAAGAATTTGCATGTTACCCAATCGGCAATTAGCCAATCAATCTCAATGTTGGAAAAAGAGTTTGGCGTTCAATTATTTAAACGTTCAAGAAACGGAACCATCCCAACTGAAGAAGGAAAAAATGTCATTACGAAAGTTCTAGAAATATTAAAAAAAACGGATGAGTTGAAAGAGGAAATTCAATCATTAACATCCTCATTTAATGGCGAACTTAAAATAGCAACAATTCCTAGCATATTTTTGACTTATTTACCTAAAACACTTGCCAAATTTAAAAAAGACTTTCCGCAAATAAAAGTGACTATTATGGAACTAGAAAACAAAGAGGTCATTGAAGCAGTTAAACAAAATAGAATAGATTTAGGTTTAATTACCTTATATAACACGGTTGAGGAGAGTTTTCCCGAGCAAATTGCCTTTCAGTCACTGCACTCCCAAGCTTCTTTTCAAGTGATTGTTCCGAAAGACTCCATATTAACTTTTAGTAAGGAACTACAGTTATTGGATATCAAAGACTACCCATTTGTTATCTATGGAAAGACTTTTTATAATAGCCTTATTGAAGAATTCCAAAATAATTATGGCCCTTTAAACATTATTTTTACTTCAAATAATTCGGAAGTTATTAAGAAATCTGTATCAGAAGGCGTAGGGATTAGTTTCTTTTCGAGTTTAATGTTAACGGACGATCCCTATTTAGAAAGTGGCCGTATTATCTCTATCCCATTAACGGGTTATCCACTGAACTTCAACCTGTTATTCGGCGGAATTTACTCGAAAAATAGAAGTCAAACCAGATTAATAAAGAAATTCTTAGAGTATTTTGAAGCAAATTAGGTAAAGTGTTAAGAGGGAAGACCATTACAACATAGGACGTAAATGGTCTTCCATTTGTTATTCGATAATTTTGCAACCGTTAAATGATATTTAGAAAACTATAAAGAACTTTTTGCACAGGTAAATGGACGAATCGAATAGATATTATTGAGAATTCTGATATATTCACTAACTAGAGGGCAATACAATTAGAAGGATTCTTACTTCCTAAAACAGAATAGTAACTTTGTTAGCAAAAACTGTCTTTTGAAAAAGGAGTTTAAAAGTTATGAAACTTGGCGCATTTTCTGTAAGTTTAAGTGTAAAAGATATTAACAAATCGAAGTCATTTTACGAAAATCTTGGATTTCAAACTTTAGGTGGGGACATTACTCAAAACTGGCTAATTATGAAGAATGAAAGTTGTGTAATTGGTCTATTCCAAGGGATGTTTGAAAAAAATATCCTGACTTTTAATCCGGGGTGGAATCAGAGTGCAGAAAGTCTTGAATCGTTTACAGACATTCGAGACATTCAGAAAGAACTGAAATCCAAAGGAATTGAAATGTTGACTGAAGCAGATGAAACTAATGAAGGGCCTGCAAGTTTTACAATTGAAGACCCAGATGGGAATCTTATTCTTTTAGATCAACATAGATAAACTATAGGATAAAAATTAAATTTAATAAAAAAGAATCTATTCAGACTGAATAGGTTCTTTTTTGAAGCATAAATTAGATTAGAAGACTATACCTCTTTCGGGCAAAATAAATTGAATAATAAACTAAACTTCTGGTAGGAAAGGATACTATGTTGAACAGAAAACCTTTTCTTTGTTATCTTCCTTGAACAAGAAAGAAAACAATAAGAGTTTAGTAAAATTAAACATTTATAATATATTTTCCAGATAATTGGAATTTGAACAAGGATTTATTACTTTTTTGTTGAATTAAATATAGATGAGAGGGGAGTGTTTTTCATTAAGTAAATTAGGAGGGACTTTTTTGGACATAAGACTTGCTGATTCAAAAGATGTGGATGAGTTAATTCAATTGCAATGGGATTTTATAGATGAACATGATAAAAGTGGAGCGAATTCTTCCTTGGTGGATCTTAATAAGGGATACCATTCTTTTTTTGAAAAAATGTTAACGAGCGGTCAATGGCTTGTTTGGGTAGTGGAGTATGAGGGGAAAATCGTATCGTATCTATACATAGAATTGATTCAAAAGGAATCTAGACCAGGATGTAGCACACATCCATTTGCTTACATAACCAATATATATACAGTTCCAATCTATCGAAATATGGGAATAGAAAGTAAATTATTAGTTGCCATAAACGATTGGATTCTAGAAAATGAGTATGACCTTGTTATAATTTGGGTGAGTGACGAAGGGATACCATACTATCAAAACAATAGCTGCATCCATTGTAAGGAGCCAATAGAATATTTCCTTAGTTGAAGGGATGTTGCAAACATGAGTCTTAACTAAACAGAACTGCCTATTCCTAAGTTTTAGATGATTTGGATGTGAAAACGAATGGTATATAAATTTGCAATTATTACAGATATTCATGGAAATAGCTCCGCTTTAAAAGCCGTGTTAGATGATATTGATCAAGATCAGGACATTAAACATATTTATTGTCTAGGGGATTTGATAGGCATTGGTCATGAAACAAATGAGGTTTTAGAATTGTTGTTTTCTCGTGAATCCATTTCGTTTGTAAAGGGAAATCATGATGAGGATATACTTAAAATACTTGAGGGACATGAGCCACAGGGGATTATTTCTAAAAGTGAACATCATAAATGGATAGCCTCAAAAATACTTAAAACATTTATTCCTAAATTAATTAGTATCCCTAAAAAACTAGTTGAAAATATAAATGGGAAAAAATTTTTGTTTATCCATTATCACTTAGATGAATCGAATAGCTTTCTTCCTATTGATGAACAGCCGTCTACTAAAGAACTAGATAGGATTTATGAAAATTCAAATGTAGACATTGTTTCCTTTGGTCACCATCATACAGTGCATCACTTTAAATCAAAGGATAGAATTTACTTAAACCCTGGTTCTTTAGGGTGTAATCATGTCCCTTTAGCACCTTATGCAACGGTTCGGGTTGGCGAAGCTGGGCAAGTTGACATTTCTTTTAAAGAAGTTCCATACGACAATCGGGAATTTTTACTTTCTTATGAGAAGCTCAATGTACCTGCAAAGGAGTTTATCTTAAAAGTTTTTCACGGTAATCAGCATATAAGACTGTATTAAAAAAGTGAATAGAGCAAAAAATAAAACCCGGAATAAATTCCGGGTCTGATTACACTACATTAGGGTATCCACGACACACTGCCTCGCTTTCGCATTTACCTTAAGATTGACCTAAGATCTGCCTAGCATATTCAGTTGTCTACCTCAGAGATAACGATCAATCGCACCCATCGGTTTAACCCTCCCAATTCATTGGAATACTGTTTCACTTTTGCATTAACCTAAGTTATCCGCATAAGCTTATTCAGTTAAAAGTTCCTTCAGAGATAACGTTCATTCGCACTCATCGGTTTAACCCTCCCAAATCATTGGAATACTGTTTCGCTTGCATTCATCAAAGGATAAACCTAAGATATCCTGCATAGCTTATTCAGTTAATGGTTCTTCAGAGATAACGATCATTCGCACCCATCAGTTTAACCCTCCCAATTCATTGGAATACTGTTTCACTTTCGCTTAATCAAAGGATGAACCTAAGATATCAACGTAAGTTTATTCAGTTAATGGTCCTTCAGAGATAACGATCATTCGCACTCATCGGGTTAACCCTCCCAATTCATTGACTTGAAGTGAAATCTCTAATAGTATAGGCCGATTGCAATATCTTATACATGTTTTTATAATCTTTTTGAAAATAGAAGAACATGAGTGGCATTATTAAACGATAATGAAGTATTATTTCAAGGCAAAGAGGGAGATTCTCTTTTAATGCAATAAGCCGTACGACATACGCACGGCTTACTCTTTTAATGGCATTAAGGCGTTAGTTTGATCGATGAAAATAAAGGCATCATAGCGACTACCGACTCTGGAAGGTACATAATTTCCATAGGCTTCAAAAGCGGGATTATAGACAACACCAATCGCACGGTGACCGATCCAACTATTGAAAGCTTCACGATTATCATCATTAAAAATTAAAATTTTATCTTCTGCACTAGCGGCATGGAGTTGTCCTTCCCACATACTGAGTTTTGAAGGGGGAACATTGATGACTTCCAATGGATCTCCCCAGCTATCTGCTGCAATAACAGTGCCTTGATAAGTACCGAACCCAATTGCATAAGTTTGGTCTTTCCCGTATTGCTCCCTAATTAGTTGGCCAACATTGAACAATCCTTCTTCTTTCATATCGGTTTCAGAAGCATCGCCGATATGTGTGTTATGTTCCCAAATAATGATTTTGGCATTCTTTCCATGATACTTTATCAATTCATTAATGGCTTCAACCATGTGAGAATCTCGTGTATTCCAAGATTTCGCATCCTGCATCATTGCGCGGTAATAGGCTTCTGCATTTTTGGCAACAAGTGCATTCATGATTACATTTAGATCTTCTTCATGTTCATCAGAGTAGTGTTCTTCATTTCTTCTTAAAGAACTCAACAAACTCGATACTTCACTTATACATTCTCCTGTAAAGTGAGCGGTGGAAAGAGCATAATGTTCTGGCATTCTGTTATAAGGTTCGAAGCAAGAGAAAGCTTTTTTCGCGTGTTCTAGGTCCACCTTATAATGTGGATTATCTGATAAGAATTTAAGTACTTCATCAATGGATTCATAAAGGCTATACAAATCGATTCCATAAAAACCTACCTTCTTATCCATTGTTGTGTTTTTTTCCTTTAGCCACTCTGTAAAAGCCAACACTTCTTCATTAGCCCACATCCAAGTTGGCCAACGATTAAAGGATTTTACAAGAATCTCCTTTGCGGTTTGTCCACCATCACTATATCCTTTTACATATTGATTGATGGCCTGAACAGATGGCCAATCTCCCTCAACCGCTATTATAGTGAAACCTTTTTGCTCAATAAGCCTTTTGGAAAGCTCAGCCCGAATGGTATAAAATTCAGATGTCCCATGGGATGCTTCACCAATCATCACAATTTGTGCTTCTCCTATGTCATCAATCATCTTGTCAAGATTTTCATCATTAAACGGAAGTGAATGTTCTTTAATAGCATTGATCAATTTTTTTGGCATAGATTTTACCTCCTTTCATCCTTAGCTTACCCAAGGTTTTTCTTAGGAAACACAATATGAAGTTTTGCCCCTATGTAAATATTGAGTGAAACAAGTCTTTTTGGAAAACGACTAATCTGATAAGCCGGAAGGAGGATGAAGGAAAATGAAGAAATTATTCTTTCTTTTAATATGCCTAATTATACTAACAAGCTGTCAGCATACTTTACCTCAAGGTATAACTTCACAACATACTGAAATTGACTGGGTAGATTTTATCAAATGGAATGGGAAGGAATACAACGGAATTTATTCTGGTGTATTGGCGGATGAAAGTTACATAGGGGACAAAATAGGGGAAGTTAAATTTCGAGTTGCCGACAATGTGACCAATCCGTCTTATCGTACGAAAGACGGTGATGCCGCATTTCATGAACCTGGTACGGAGATTTTTTCAATCGATGGTCGAGAGGATTTAATCGCTGTAAAATCAGAACACGCCATTAATGGCTATCAAGTTTATTATTTAAGTAAAGACAGAGAATACAGTTGGCATTTTAAAAATGTAGCAATAGAGAACATTAGTAAAATTGAGATTTATAAAGAGCATCTTCTTTCTGAAATGATAAGCAAGGAAGAGATAGAGGATTTCATAAAGCTATTAAATACAGGTGATGTTAATGCGAATTTTAGTCCAAACACGAACCTGAAAGATCCTGTTATTTATGAAATGGTTTTTTATACAGGTCAAGCAGTTGCATATAACTTTAACCTATATCATGACGGCATGACCTATTACTGGTACCCTTGGGATACCGTAGTGTTATCAGATAAAGTTGGCTTATACCTCGAAAAAAATCAATCCTTTAACAAGAAGTTAAATTCTCTCCTAACAGTTTCTACCAATATTTTGAAACCATGACTTGTCGTAATTCGTATAAATTATTAACTATTTGATTTAGTTATTATCAAGATGACAGGTAAATAAAAAAGGAGGAAGAAACTTTGAAAGATAAAAAATATAATGTTTTATTAGTCCTCCAAATTATGCTAGGTATCAGTGTTATTTGCATCAGTATTTACAGTCTATCAACAAATAATTTCAGTCTTCAACCATTGACGCTACTATTAATGAGTGCAATGATGCTGATTATAGGTTTGAGGGAGCATAAAAGAAGAATATTGTTAGGTATTTTCTTTTATTGTATTGCCCTATTTATCGGGTTTGTTGCATTTCAGAGTTTAATCGTTTATTGAATTTCGTTAAGGGGAATATTTGTACAGTAAAGAGGTGAGGGTATGGAAATCAACATTCAAGAAATTCTTGCAAAAAAAATCTTAACAGAGGCAAAAGGCTATTTAGATGTGGGGTTTACCCATTCACTTAACCCCTATAGTGGTTGTGCTTTTTCTTGTAAGTATTGCTATGTAAGAGAAATGCCTATCCAAAGGTTTAAGGAAATTCCTTGGGGAGAATGGCTAGACATTAAGACAAATGCAGCAGAAAATTACCGAAATGAAATTGCTAAATTACGTAAACAAGGGAAAGTTGTTAATATCTTCATGTCCTCTGCAACCGATCCTTACCAACCTATTGAGCGGAAAGCACAAATTGTACGGAGTATACTAGAATCAATGATTTTATATCCACCAGATTTCCTCCATATACAAACACGAAGTCCCCTCGTTACGAGAGATATTGATTTGTTAATTGCACTAAAAGAAAAATGTAAGCTTTTAGTATCGATGACGATTGAGACAGATCGAGAGGATGTTAAACAGATTTTTGCTCCCTATGCTCCCGGAATCAGTTTACGGTTAAAGGCTTTAAAGAAAGTACATGATGCGGGAATAGAAACGCAAGCTTCCATTTCTCCTGTTTTACCTTTTACACCAGACTTTCCGAACGTACTAAATGGAATAGTGGATCATATATGGATTGATACTTTAACAATCGGCGATGGAGCAAGGGGAAAACGTTCACAAAGATTAGGAATGCCAAAACTATTCGAACAACATGAGCTTTCAAAATGGTATCGGGAAAATATACACATTGCAGTCGAAAAGTATTTTATAAAATATTTTCCTAAAGAAATGGTACGTGTTTCTAAAGAGGAAGCTTTTCTAGAGTAGTTATTATTTCCTTTAACAGAAAACGGTTATGATTTTCACTTTTCTACATACTAAGCTTGAGGTGGAAAGATGACAATTATACGATTAGGCTATGTTGCAATGAGTGTGGAACTGAAAAATGCTTCGCCATCCCAAACAATGACTTTTGCCAACTTTCAAAAGATAAAAGATCGTGAAGCCGCACTTCACAAATTAGAACGGATTGCACTTAAGAATCTAGAGAATACACTTAGATTACTTAAACATAATGTTTCCAATGAAATTCATTTTTATCGCTTGACCTCTCGTTTAATTCCATTAGCTAACCATGAAGCCCTTTTGGATTGGGACTACAAAAGTCCAATCAGGAAAAAGTTACAAGAAGTAGGGGAATATGCGACAAAACATAATTTGAGAATTGATTTTCATCCTGATCATTTTGTTGTGTTAAATTCCGATAAAAAGGATGTATTTGTTAATTCTGTAAAAACATTAATATTGCATCACTGGTTACTAAAAGCTATGAAAATTGATCCTACTCATCGTTGTGTCCTTCATGTTGGTGGGAAGTATGAAGAGACAGATAAATCATTAGAAAGCTTTATTGATAATTGGGCAGATGTTCCAGCAAGTATTCAACGGATGATTATTCTTGAAAATGATGATAAGTCTTTTTCAATGGAAGATACCCTTTATTTATGCGAAAAATTAGGGGTTCCTCAAGTTTTTGATTACCATCATCATCTAGCGCATCACGAAAATGAAAATTGGCAAGAAAATTGGGAACGTGTTATTGCAACATGGAGCAATTCACCTCTCCCAATCAAAATGCATATCTCCAGTCCCAAGAGCCCCACAGAATTCAGGTCCCATTCAGATTATGTAGATGTAGAAATGTTTTTTGACTTTCTAAAAGAAGTGAAGGGCACAGTGCCACAAATCGATTGTATGATTGAGGCAAAAATGAAGGATGAAGCACTATTTACCTTAATGAAGGATATTAAGCAACGAGATGATGTTGAAGTGATTGATGGCTCCTCATTTTATTTAAAATAATGAGAGCCATCTGTTATAGAAAGAATGTTTTTACTAAGCTTTGACAGTGATTTTAACTTGAAAATGTTTCGTTATTACTAAAGAAAAGATTAATAAAAACTCAATTATATTCATTAATGGGAAGGTTTTGATCCAGATAGCTAATAGGTTGCCTATTATCGAAACAATTGTTCCTACAAATAACCACTTAAAATGCAATTTCCTCATTAATATAATCCCAACAAGTAGTAGAACAATGATGACTAAGATGACCATTACAGGACTTGCTGCTTCTACACTTTCGTATGTTAAAACGTCTCTTTCTTCTTTTGTTTTTAATCTCAGCCCCATTACTGAGGTAAAAAGTTCATAAAGAATAAGCGCTAGAGTTAATAAACTAAATAGTATTTTCCAAATGCTCTTCTTAGCCCATGCTAAGTTCAGTTTCGAGCAAATACTCCAAGCAAAAAGGATGAGAGTAGGGGTAAACAGGGCATGTAGCCAGTAATGTGGATAACTTAATTGTTCAAGGAGGTTGCCTGCTCCAATATAGCGTCCAATTGCAATTATGAAATTATCGTAAATCAGTGCAAGAATAACAAGCAACAGAACGTTCGTTAAGCTAAACACGTTCTTCCTCGAAAGTACGAGTCCCCAAATTAAAAGAACCACATATCCAATGGTCAGTAAAAAATATATCACTGTATTCATAATAATCACTCCTTAATCTAGTTTTACCCGTTTGGTATGAAATACAACGAATATTGTTAAGGGATAGGGGATTATTCAATTCAAAATGAACGAGCAATAAAAAAGTGTAGACAAAGCCAAGTTTGTCTACACAGTATTATCAAAAAATTATTCTGGAATATACGGCAATTCCAATTCGTTTGGTAAGTTAATCACATGAGTTTCTGTGTACGATTTAATACCGTCAATTCCGTATTCACGGCCTACACCTGATTGTTTCACTCCACCAAATGGGAAGCGGACATCTAATCCTTGTACGGCTGCGGTATTAATCATTGTTGTACCTGCTTCAATACGACGCGCTACTTTAATAGCGTGTTCTTCTTCACCCCATACAGAACTTGTTAAACCATAAATACTTTCATTGTGCAATTTGATTACTTCTTCCTCGTCATCAAAAGGAAGGATTGGCACAGTAGGGCCGAATTGTTCTTCTACAACAACACGGTCATGGTAGTCTGCACCTAATACAAGTGTTGGTTGAAGGAAATATCCGTTTTCCATTAATTCAGGATTTAAAATTGTTCCAAGTTGAACGATTTCTGCACCTTTATTTTTGGCATCTTCTACTAAGCTTTTCACATAGTTCACTTGGTTTTTGTTGTTCACAGGACCGACCGTTACATCTGGGTGGAATGGATCGCCAACTTTAATCCATTTGTTTGCTACTTCAATATATTTTTTCACAAAGGCATCATAAATTGAGCGGTGAACATAAACGCGTTTAGCAATCATACAAATTTGACCAGCAGTTAGGAAGTTGGAGATCACCATTCGTCGAATTGCACGTTCGTCATTGACATCAAAGTCGTCAAGTACGATGGCCGCATCATTACCACCAAGTTCTAATGTCATATTTTTAATGGTTTCAGATGCTGCTTTCATAATATGTTTAGCAGTATTAGTACCACCTGTAAAGGCGATTTTTGCAACTTTCGGGTTGGATGTAAGCTCAACTCCGACTTCTGCATCCCCGTTGACTAGGTTTAATACACCAGCTGGGAATTCGTCCGCAATGATTTCAGCAACTCGGCTTACTGCTAATGGTGCAAATGGGCTTGGTTTTAACACCATTGTATTCCCAGTTAGTAATGCAGGTGCAATTTTAATTGTTGATAAAGAGATTGGATAGTTCCACGGCGTAATTGCTGATACTACCCCAATAGGGTCGTGGGTAATGATTGTTCGACCAGTTTCATGTTTTTGATCTTCAGGAGCTGTCGCTTTTTTAACATTTTCTACAGCAAATTCCATCCACATAAGTGAAATGGCAATTTCACCTTGTGCATCATATAGTGCTTTCCCATGTTCGCGGGATAATAACTCCGCAATTTCAGGTGTTGCGTCTTTTATTTTTTTAATGGCACGATTCATTCTTCCGATACGATCGTCGACATCACTCCATGCCCACGTTTTAAATGCTTCATAAGCAGCATCAATTGCTTGAATCGTTTCTTCTCTTGTATTATTTGGAGCGTAACCAACAATCTGCTCAGGATGTGTTGGATTCTCCCGTGTAATTTTTTCAGCTGTTTGTATTTTCTCGCCATTAATAATAGCGTTAACTGTAATTGGTTCTTTAGTCATGCATAAACCCTCCTAAATAGTAAAGTTCGCTTACGAATAGAATCATAAAACTATCATCTTATATATTCAAGAAAGATGCTCACATCTTATTTTCCCTATTAACTTTACGATAAACACGGATTGTTTAAAGGAACTAAATTTTAATATTACAAAATTCGTTTTATATGATTATATTTTCCTGTTCATAGAAATAAGAAAAGATGATATCAGTAACTTTATTTACCTATTACTGCGAATATATGGATATTTATGGTAAAATTTAATGAAGTTAAAATAGAAGAGTGTAAAAGAGTTAAGTGTTGTTAATTACTATTCAAGACGTTAGGTTAACGCCTTATATTTCTTGAAATTGAAGGGCGGTATGTAAGTTGAAAAGGACGGTTCTAATAGTATTATTTTTTTGTTTATGCACTTTAGTTGCCTGTAGCAATAATAATGAGTCAGTGTCTACAGTAGAGATTCAAGAAATGCTGAATTTTGAAAAGGAAAAACCAGATACTCTACAAACTATAACGAACTCTTCGGATGTGAAAGTCATAGAGCGCGTATTTAATAAAGCCCGAGAATTAGGCGAATTTGAAGATAACACAATTCCCCCACAATATAAAGTGAAGTTTGGGAATGAAGAGTATTATCTGTGGGTAGATGGAACACAGATAGGAACTATAGCAAAAGTTGAAAATAAAAGCTTGTTTTATAACGTTAAAACAACTGAAGAATTTAAAGAGATTATTAATTTTAAAGAATAGATATATGTTGAAGTTTTAAAAGGAGGAGAACATAAATGGAAATCGTTCATGCTACAATGAAAGATTTAGAGGAAACTGCACATTTATTCAATTTGTACCGAATGTTTTATAAACAACAATCGGATCTTGAAGGTGCTAAGGCTTACATAAGAGAGCGGATGGAAAATAAGGATTCCGTTATATTTGTAGTAAAGAATAATGATAGATTTGTTGGCTTTACGCAATTGTATCCTACGTTTTCATCGGTATCGATGAAACGTGCCTGGATATTAAATGATTTGTATGTAGAGACAGAAGCTAGAGGTCATGGGGTAGGAGAGATGCTTTTAAATAAAGCGAAAGAGTTCGCACTTGAAACGGGTGCAAAATCTCTGAGTTTAGATACAGCATTAGATAATTTCTCTGCCCAAAGACTATATGAGAAAAATGGCTATGTAAAAGATACAGAGTTTTACCATTATGAGTTAGATTTAACTAAGGAGTAACGAGTACTAATATTATCAAAACTAATGTTTCTAAGTTATTTATTTTTTTCCTGTTTCCCAGGAATGAAAACAGGGTGGTTTAATAGCAAAAAAAGAGAGAGGAGGTTTATGAATAAATCTCCTCTGCACTCTGTTAACTATTAAAAAATCATATCCGTGATTAAAAATAACACTGTTGGGGCTAATAAACAGCCTAAGCCAGTATAGAATGTTGCAGTAACCGCCCCATAAGGTACTAATTTAGGATCAGTTGCTGCTAAACCACCAGCAACCCCAGAAGTTGTCCCCATTAACCCACCGTAAACCATCGCTGTCATTGGGTTATTTAAACCGATAAATCTAGCTACAAGTGGTGTTCCAACCATTACTAATACAGATTTAACTAAACCGGCAGCAACGCTGATAGCAATTACCTCAGAGCTTGCACCTAATGCAGCCCCAGTTACAGGTCCTACAATATATGTGGCAGCTCCAGCCCCAATAGTTGCAATACTTACCGCATCTTTGTATCCGAAAATAACTGCAAAAATTGCACCGACAACAAATGATAAGATTACCCCAATAAATAGGGAAGAAACCCCTCTGATTCCTGCTTTTTTAATTTCATCAAAATTTGCCCCAAAGGAGGTAGCTACAATGGCAAAATCTCGCAGCATACTTCCTCCAAGAAACCCTAAACCTGCAAAAAGACTAATATCCGATAGGCCTTTAGTTCCTGATGTTGCGACACCACCAATATAAGCTAAAATGAGGCCAAGTATAATCGCTATAGCGGATCCGTGAATCTTCCCCTTTGTTAACTTGTTAGAAAGAAAATAAGCAAGCCACATCGTTACTCCGACAACTAAGAAAGATGTGATAAACCCATTGTCTATAAATACATCTTTAATGGTATTAAGCATCTGCTTCACCCCTTATAGCAGTTTTAGTGTAAGTTGGATCTTCTTTTTGTTTTCCGGCTAAAATTGGGACAATTGCCCAGCTAATTAATACCACTGCAATCCCAGCAATTATAGCTAATGGACCGCCAGTTAATGCTCCTAACACATTTTGACTTGCTGCCATTGCAATTACAACAGGTATATACATTTGATTCCAAAAGCTTAAACCATCTAGTGATGGTTTTGTTATCTTTCCAGACTTCACCAGCTTATCAACCACAACGATTAATAGAAGCATGGCTATTCCTACGCCACCAACATTTGAATCGATCCCCATTACTGACCCAATAAGTTCGCCGGCAACTGTACCAACTAAAAAACATCCAGCTAAAATTGCCACCCCATAAATGACCATAATTCTCTACCCCCCTTTATTCTAGTAGTAAAAAACAAACAACAAGAGAAAATTCAGTCGACTGTATTCTGTGAACATCATAAATTATAAAAATGTATTAATCAACCGAAATTTTTTCTTAATGCAGAAAATAATGATATTTTCGATTGAATTTATGATTTTATTGTTTTATTATTTATGTATACAGTCGACCAAAAATGAGAGTCGAGTTCGTTCTTAAGGAGTGTTCTTAATGGATTTCTTTTTAAATTATCCAATGGATAACGCATTATCAAGAATTGTTGCTGAGAAGATTATGGAGCAAATATTAAATGGTGAGTTAAAGCCAGGTGACAAAATAGTAGAGGGCGAGTATGCTGAGATGTTTAATACGAGTCGCTCTCCTATTAGAGAAGCAATTTATATGCTTTCTACAGAAGGTTTAATCGAAAGAATTCCTAGAAAAGGAGCCTTTGTAAAAGGCTATACCTTATCAGAAATTCAAGATTTACTTGATATCCGAAATAATATTGAACTACTATCAGCGAACAGAATTCATGAACCTCATAAGAAGAAAACGCTACTAGATGAATTGAAAAGTTTGTTAAAAGCAATGGATAAATGTTCAGATCAATTTGAATACGTGCAATTGAACTATGCTTTTCACTATACCATTATTAGGTTTAGCGAAAGTACTGTCTTAGAAGGGGTTTATAGCAAAATAAGTTTTCCCTTATTAAGAATTCAAGGTATTCACTTTTCACAAAGTGAAACAATTGATAAATCAAAAGAAGAACATCGTAAGATCTATGAATATTTAAAACTAAACAAAATGGATGAATTTGTTGAATTGTTGCGTAATCATACAGAAAACGTAATTTTCAATGTAAGTAAAACACTATTTTAGAGAGGGGCGGATGATATATTGAAAAGCGCATTTCTCTTTCCAGGTCAGGGTTCTCAATATGAAGGAATGTTAAATGATTTACCTGATGATCCAGTCGTTAAAGAAATTCTAGAAGCTAGCTGTGAAATTTTAAATACACGGCTTGAGCTTCTACATAGTAAGAAAGCGCTTTCGACAACGAAAGCAGTTCAACAATGTTTATTAATCTCATCTGTTAGCACCTATAAATTATTTGAAAAAGAGGGGCTTTACCCTAGTTATGTTGCGGGACATTCTGTTGGCGCATTTGGTGCTGCAACAGCATCTGGTGTCATTACATTTGAGGAGGCTCTTAAATTAGTTACTTTACGTGGTGAACTGATGGAAAATACCTGCGATGAAGGTTATGGGATGGCAGTTGTATTAGGGTTAGACGAATATCAAATTACTGAAATTGTGAACAAGCTATTCCTTGAAAGTGAGCCAGTATATGTTTCAAATCGGAATGCTCCTACACAAGTTACGTTATCGGGTTCTCTCATAGGTTTACAGAAGGTATTGGATTATGTGAAGACTCATGGTGCTACGGCAGCTCATTTTTTAAATGTATCAACTCCTTCACACTGTCCATTATTCAACAGTGTGAGCGAAGAATTATTAAAAGAGTTAGATAAACTTGAACTAAGAAGACCCAAAATCCCTATCTCTAGCAACAGTACTTCTAGGTTGTTAATGCAGGCTGACGCGGTAAAGGAGGATTTAGCAAAAAGTATCTGTCACCCAGTTCGTTGGCATGATGCTGTTAATTTGCTATTTGAAACAGGAACTAGATTGTTTGTTGAAATGCCACCGGGTGAAGTGTTAACAAAGTTAGCACAACATGCCTTCTCAGAGGTTAGAACGATGTCTATATCTAAAAATAGTATCGAAGATTGTATGTATGTAATGAAAAATTGATTAATAGGGGTGTATAAAATGGTTTTGAAAAATGTGGGGGAAGCTACTAAATCGTGGACAACTAGAGTTGAGGCGAAAAGAGAAAGAGTAGAAAAGGTAAAAAACTTGGTTGATGGAGTCATTATTCCGACCAATCGTATTGTAGAAGCATTAGAGTTATTAATTCAAACGGGAGATCGAGTGGTATTAGAAGGGAATAACCAAAAGCAAGCTTCTTTCTTATCACAATCACTGGTACAGATTGATCCTAAAAAGGTTCATGATTTGCATATGATTATGTCTAGTATTTCAAGACCGGAACATTTAGATGTTTTTGAATATGGTATTGCGAGAAAGATAGACTTTTCTTATGCGGGTCCACAAAGTCTTCGTATCGCCCAGATGATTGAAGATGGAAAAATAGAACTTGGTGACTTACATACGTATATTGAGCTCTATGGAAGATTATTTATTGATTTAATCCCTAATGTGGCATTAGTCGCAGCAGATAAAGCAGATAGCAACGGGAATCTATATACTGGCCCAAACACAGAAGAAACACCCACTTTAGTAGAAGCTGCTGCTTTCCGTGATGGTATTGTCATAGCTCAGGTAAATGAAATTGTGGATGAATTACCTCGAGTAGATATTCCTAGTTCATGGGTAGATTTTATTGTAGTTGCGGATAAACCATATGAGCTCGAACCTTTGTTTACTAGAGATCCACGACACATTACAGATATACAAATTTTACAAGCAATGATGATTATTCGAGGGATATATGAAAAGCACGGTGTGAAATCATTAAATCATGGAATTGGGTTTAATACCGCAGCTGTTGAACTATTACTGCCTACTTACGCTGAATCATTAGGACTTAAAGGAAAAATCTGCACAAACTGGGTTCTAAATCCACACCCTACATTAATACCTGCAATTGAATCAGGATGGGTAGAAAGCGTTTATTGCTTTGGTGGAGAGCTTGGCATGGAAAAATATGTAGAAGCAAGAAGGGATATTTTCTTCACAGGGAAGGATGGCAGTCTTCGTTCAAACCGTACTTTAGCCCAGTTAGCTGGGCAGTATGCAGTTGATTTATTCATCGGTTCCACTTTGCAAATGGATGCATTAGGAAACTCTTCTACCGTTACGAGAGGACGTGTTGCAGGGTATGGTGGAGCACCAAATATGGGCCATAATCCAGGTGGACGTAGACACTCAACAGATGCTTGGTTTAACCTAAAAACTTCTGACGACCCATTAGCTCGTGGTAAAAAATTAGTCGTACAAGTTGCTGAAACATTCCAAGAAGCTAATAAACCAGTGTTTGTAGAATCACTAGATGCGATTAGTGTAAAAGACCAAGCTAATTTGGCTGTTGCTCCGGTAATGATTTATGGAGAAGATGTAACCCACATTGTAACTGAAGAGGGTATCGCTTATTTATATAAATCAGATAGTATTTCCGAAAGAAGGGATATGATTGCTTCCATTGCAGGTATTACACCAATTGGCATGGAGCATAATCCGAAATCTACAGAACGCCTACGTGAAAAAGGGTTCATTGCTTTACCAGAAGATTTAGGTATACGTCGTTCAGATGCAAAACGTTCTTTATTAGCTGCAAAAAATATAGATGAACTTGTCCAATGGTCAGGTGGATTATATAACCCGCCTGCAAAATTCCGTAGTTGGTAATTCAAAGGAGGAGAGGACATTGCAAGATGCACATACTTTAGCGTCTACTTTAGCACATTTAGCAGTAGCCTCACTAATTGAAGAAGTATCGCTGACTCCAAAGCCTGGCCTAGTTGATAAGAAAGACCAAGGTTCACATGATGATTTGACCTATACAATGATGGTGAATTCAGCTAGAAGCCTTCATGAGACCTTCTATGAAATGGCAATGGTCAGCTTTGGACAAAGGCCATCCCAAATTTTACGAGAAAAAATCGGTGAGATTGGACGTAAAGGGGAAAACACAATGTTCCAAGTGACGAATGGAGTAAATACACATAAAGGAGCGATTTGGTCACTTGGATTATTAACAGCTGCTGCAGCGATTCATAAAGGACAATCTGATGAACTAGCAATGTGCTTCACTGCAGGAGAGATTGCAAGATTTGAAGATCGGAATATCCCTCCTCAAATAACAAATGGGATTAAAGTGGTGAACAAATATGGTGTAAATGGTGCCAAAGTTGAAGCGCAAATGGCATTTCCACATATTCGCCAAATTAGTCTACCGATTTTCAAGTCTTCACATAATCAGTTTAATTATGTCATGGCGAAGTTTTATTCATTTCTGGCATTAATGGCAAATTTAGATGACACATGTGTACTACATCGAGGTGGCTTAGAAGGTTTGAAATACGTGAAGCAATATGCAGGGAAAGTTTTAGAAAGTGGCAATTTTAATGAGCTTCAGAAGATGAATGAAGAATTTAAAAAGAGACGCTTATCTCCTGGAGGAAGTGCTGATTTATTAGCTGCAACAATTTATTTATTTAAAATTTGTCAAATGAATCTACCAATTCAAAGAGAGCTTGCGACAATTCATTAATAAAGGGGAGAAGTAGTGTGGAAAAATTAGTATATTCATTTCCAGCATCAAAATCAATCGATCATCGAGCGCATGTTGGTGTTGTGGGTTCTGGAGATTTAGAGATTTTAGTTGAGCCATCAGATGAAAAGAAAACAGTTTTTGAAATACGTACAGGGATTACAGGATTTGAAGATACTTGGAAAAAAGTAATCGAACGCTTTGTTAGTCAAAACGATATTTCTGCATTTATACGAATTAATGATTTTGGAGCAACACCAGGTGTTGTATCTATTCGATTAGCACAAGCAGTGGAGGTGACTACAAATGGCTCAAATCATAACTGAAAGTTTAGTAGAGAGCTTAGCACGTGAACGGGCATTTCAATTATTAGATAAGGAAAGTGCATATGAACTTCTCGGGCCATTTGATGGCTTGGAGTCTCCACATTTAGTAGCTCAAAACATTGTGCCACAATTTGATGATGGCATGATTATTGTAAAAGGGACCTTAAATGGACAAAAGACAGTCATTATCTCAATTGAAGGTAGCTTTCAAGGTGGTGGTATCGGAGAAGTTTCAGGTGCCAAACTAGCTGGTACACTAGAAAAGGTAATTAAGGAATGTGAAAAAGGCAATAAAATCTATCCCATCATTATTTATGATACAGGCGGAGTACGTCTTCAGGAAGCGAATTATGGCTTATTGTCAATTGCAGAAATTAGTGCAGCGATTGTAGCGTTAAGAGAATATGTACCTGTTATTGGAATTATTCCAGGTAAAGTTGGCTCATTTGGTGGAATGTCCTTAACTGCTGGATTATGTAGTGCGCTAATCATGACACGCGAAGGACGTTTAGGAATGAATGGTCCCGAAGTTGTTGAACAGGAAGCAGGCATACGGGAGCTTGATTCAAAGAATAAACAATTGATCTGGCAAATGATTGGTGGCTCGATTCGTAATGAAGCCTCACTAGCTGATATTTTAGTTGAGGATGATATTCCCAATTTTAAAAATGCTATCCAAAATATATGGAGTGGCGAGGTTGAGTTACGTCATCGTACTAAACAAGTCGACCATTTCTTAACATTATATAAGTCTTTAGATTTAAGCGATAAACTTACGCCAAACCAAGCAATTGAGTATTTAACGACAGAGACAGCGAATCGAAATGAAGAGCTGCAAGTACCAAATGAAATTGTCAACAGTACAGGTCGAAAGTGGTTTGATTTGTTAACGGATAATCAACCTTCTCTCAGCGAGATTCCATCTGTATTAGTTGCAGATACAACAATTTCTGGAGTAAATGCTCGAGTAATAGCAGTGGTACCGAATCCAGAGAATAAATACTATCGTGCCCGTAAAGGTGAAATTGGTTTATTAGAAGGATGGGCAATTGCAAAATATGTACGTCAAGCAATTGAAGAAGATAGCAATAAAACAGAAAAACGATTAATTATTCCGATTGTGGATGTTCCTAGTCAGGCGTTTGGTTATCATGAAGAATTATTTGGGATTTATTTAGCTTGTTCAGCTGCTGTAGATGCTTATGCAACAGCGAGATTATCGGGACATCCAATTGTTGCTGCACTAGTAGGAAATGCTATATCTGGAGCTTTCTTATCTCATGGAATGCAAGCGAATCGTCTAATTGCATTGAATGATGATGGTGTGAATGTTCATGTAATGTCTAAAAAATCAGCTGCAATTATTACACAACGAACAATTGAAGAGCTTGATGAAGCAGCAAAAGAAGTACCTTCTATGGCTTATGATATTCAATCATTCAATAAGTTAGGTGCCCTTTATCGATTGCTTGACGGGGTAAATGCAAAAGAGCCTAATTCCGAAGATAAAAATGTTTTGGTACATGCCATTCTTGATGCATATAACGATATTAAAAATAGTACTGACAGAGATTTATCATGCAGATTAAAATCTGATATTGCTCAATCTTCTGGTAGAAAAGCATCAATTCAAGTTCGTGAAATGATTGATTTACAATGGACATAAAAGTACATGACATTGTTCAATTTGAAACGATTCAACAACTAGAAAATCCATTAAGCCTACCAGACTGGGTAAATACGGCTCCGGCATCTAAAAATTATGGCGTAGTCAGAAGAATGCCAATCATGAACAAGTTGCTTCCAATAGGATTAAGAGGAGATTCAAGAGAGAAGCGACATGGTGCATTCATTCAAGAAAAGAATCTCATAAAAGTGATACCTCCGACGTCATTAGTGGAAAGTATTGGGCTGTTCAATGATCGAATCTATTATTCAGCTTTATACAAGATGAAGAATGAACTCGAAAAGCATAATCTATTATGGGGACCGACTGGGAGTGTCGGATTTGAGATGGCAACATCAATTCATGTAACAACACCAAATAGTGACATTGATATTTGTATCTATGTAGAGCAGATTGAGGAAGAACTACTTGTAACAGTAGGCAAATTTTTAGATAGTCTAGAACAACGGATTGATGTCCAAGTAGAAGTTCCGAGCATTGGAGCATTTTTACTAAGTGATTATTTGAAATTTGGGAACACAGGCTTTATAGTGAGAACGAAGTTTGGTCCTCATTTATGCGTAGTTGATAATAATAAAATCAAATTGGTTGTAAATAATTAAATGTATGAAGAGGTGCTACAGTTGTAGTACCTCATTTAATCTCTAAAAAAATGAAAGAAGAATTAAGAGTATAAAAATATTTTAAGTTCTAGTTATATTTGAGGGGCTAAGTGAAAGTAACCCAGTATCCTTTTCTATCATAAGATAGGAGAAGGAGGTGTTCTCACATTGACTAAAAATGCGAAATTACTCTACTGCTTGCTGGGGAGTTTTGTACTGGCACTATTAAATAGTTCTTTACTCCAACCCGCTTTAATGGGCGTATTTAGTGGGGGAGGAGCAAATACTCTTGAACAGTTTGTCATGATGTTGGCAGATATCCTATCCTTTATCGGGTTTATATTATTAATCTTATTCTCATTGATGTTAATATATCGCAATACTAGATAAAACAATTTGAATAGGATATGTACCGGGCATTAGTAATGATAGCTAATGCCCGTATTTAATTAATCAAAGTAATTTTTAAACACAGGTTAATTGAGCTACAATGTAGAAAGAATTAGACAGAAGACGAAAACAGGGAGGAAACGAATGAGCAAATTCAGTTTGTTTGGAAAGTTCACCGTACAAGAAGGACAACGTGACACTATGGTAGAGATTTTACTAGAAGCTGCAGAATCAATGAAGGATTTACAGGAATGTGAAATCTATCTCGTAAGCGTTGCTGAGGACAAACCCAATACAGTTTATGTCTATGAAGTGTGGAGTCATGAAGAAGCCCATCAAGCATCCCTTACTTTAGATGCAACAAAAAAACTGATTCAGCGTGCCAAACCCATCATAACAGGAATGGAAAGAATCAGTACTTTAAAAACAATAGGTGGAAAAGGTGTTTCATTGAGTTCTCTTTAACCTTAATTTTATCTAGAAAAATTACCAAGCTCTGAGTTGAACAAAACCATTCACTCAAGGCTTTTCTTTTATCTGTTCACGAATCTTCTGAAGTTCTTCAAAGGACAATTCCCCTAAGGACTCTTTAATCTCTTCCTCAATCAGCTTTCTATTTTTCTCTTGATATTGCTTTCTCCATTCTCGCAATCCTTCAGTCTTATCAAAAAGGTATTCAATATCGATTTCTTCATTTTCTTCATCTGACAAATAATCCAATACGGCTGCTAACATCCGTGATAGATTATCAATTTCAAATTGTAAATTTGTGGGTGTTTCATCTTGTTTTTCATTTTCTAATTGGTCGTTAGGTTGGGTAGGCTTACGTGGCATATTGTCGCTCCTGTTTCATAAATAATCTATGGGTTAGTATGAACAATAAAATAAGATTCATAAGACCAATTTTATTTTTTTAAGGTGAAGAAAAATGAATGTACTATATTTGGGTGATAGGGAAAACCAAAAAAGAAACCCAAGTTACTTAGAATGTAACTTGGGCTAGTTTCAAAATTTAATAGGGGAGAAAGAGTATTTGCTTCATTGTTTGCCTCATTCTATTTTGGTTGAGTAGGTTGTTGCATTTGTCCGCCTGTTGGAAGTTCTACACCGAGTTCAGCTAGTTGTGCTTGAGCCTCTTCTTGTGTAATTGTACCGGTACGTTGTTGTTCCATGATGCCTTGGACTTTTTCACGTGTTTCGTCATCTAAATCAGAGAACATGTCACCTGAATTGCCTCCTACACCACCAGGACCACCCATTCCACCAAATTCATTGGCAGTGGCCTCTGTGATACCTGACTCATTTAGCCAAGTTACGGTATCAGAAAGCGTAAATTCAACTTCTAGCTTTCCATTTTTATAGATATTATCAGTAAATAATCCATCAGTTTCGGTACCTGTTGCAGTTCCACCTGTAGAAAGTGTATAAGTTCCATCTTTCTCTAGTTGAGGAGAGCTAATTACAACAGTTTGATAATCCTTTTCTGGAGCAAATGTTACAATTGCATTTCCTTTACTATCTTCAAGTTGAAGTACCGTTCCTGCTTCTTGTGTTTCAGGATAAGTCATCAAAATAGTGCCTTGAGAGGATTCGTCAGAAGTAGCCATAGCCATGCCTGAGCTTCCAGCAGCGATAAGTAATCCGCCATTCATTTTAAAGCTTTCATCGTAATCTAGAGCACCGTTCATATTTTCTGTTGGACCATTAACGATGACTGTCCCACCTGTCATCGTGATGGAACCATTTGAATCTAATCCATCTCCTGCTGCATTCACATAAATATATCCACCGTGAATAGAAAGCAGATTATCTTCCGTGTTTTCTGTTGTAGCAAAGTCACGGCCAGAAGAATCATTACCACCACCAACGTTAATGCCGTCATCAACAGTATTCACATGGATTTCTCCGTCAGCAATTGTAATTCTTTTACTTTCTACACCTTCATAACTTTTTGTAACATTGATGGTACCGCCTTTAGTTAAAATCGCTGTATCTGCATGAACTCCATCATCGCCAGTTGATACGTTCAAATCTCCTCCAGTGATTGTAATGGAGTTATTACTATGAACAGCATCATCTAAAGAATCAATTGTGAAGGTTCCTCCACCAATTGCTATTTCAACAGCTGCTTTTAATCCTTTCGTACTTTCAGATTCTGTTTCTGAATCTGAACTTGATGCTGTAGTATTCATATCAACTTGTGTATCAGGCGTAGTACTGTGATTTGTATCAGCGCCTGAACTTGGAGGTGTTGCATTCATATTACCTTTTGTAACAGGTTGGTTACTATTGCTATTTTTATCAGTGCCTGTGGTTGGAGGTGTAGTCTTCATATCACCGGGAGAACCAGAAGGAGCACTGTTGTCATTTGAATCTGAACTTGGCATAGTTCGATTCATTCCACCAGGCATACCCCCGGGCATCATTTCTTCTCTTGTTTCAATTGTTTCCGGACTACCACCCCCTGCAGTAATAGTGAAATCACCATCAGCAATTAATAGGGAAGTTTCAGCTTGAATGCCGTCATTAGCAGAAGTAATATCAAACGTTCCGCCTTCAATCGCAATCAGTGCTTTAGCGTCATCCTTGTCATTTGTTGATTTGATCCCGTCCCCACCAACTGTAATTGAAATTTCTCCATCTTTTATAGCAACGAGGTCTCGTCCCATTAAACCATCATCAACTGCATCAATTTGTATTGTTCCACCTGTAATTCTCAAATCGTCCTTAGATGCAATCCCATTATTATAATTGCCGTTTACTACTAAAGTTCCTTCACCATTAATTGTGAGATCGTCTTTACTGAAAAGGGCAGCATTGGGCTCATCATCCTCTGATTTTGCATATACATAGTTTTCGTCATCGTTCAAAATGTTTTCTGTGCCTTTTTCTAGTGACACAATTGTTTTACCTGCATTTTTTACAAAAATAGGTGCACTAGTCGATGAATTAATTTCCACTCCATTTAGGATAAGTCGTACTGATTCTTCATCCTCTGCATCTACAATGATTTGTCCATCATTTAACTTTCCGCTAATTTCATAAACGCCTGAAGTTCGAATTGTAATCGTACTATCATCGATAACAACTCCACCGTCTCCGTCGTAACTTGCAGTATTTCCATCTAATTTAATAGAAGTTGCATTTTTCCATTTCGTATAAAAATCTTCATCGGAATAAGAGACTTTGTCATTTATTACACTAAGTATATCTTGATTACCAATGGTACTTAAGCTCTCTGCTTCAGCTAGTGCCGGGTCACTTGTAGATTTGGATTTTTCAGTATCATCACTACAAGCAAATAATAAGGCACTACACATCACAAGAGGTGTTGCGACTTTTATGAGTTTCGAATTCTGTTTCATAAAAATCAACTTCCTTTCATTTCACATTTTAATGCTCGGTTGGTATGAAACTATTATTATAAATCAACCTTAAATCAACCTTAAAAAAAGAAAAATTTTGCATTCCACGAAATTGGACATATAATCAAACGTAGAAAATTAATAGAAAAAAGGGAGTGGGTATATGAAACTATTAATTATAGAAGATGACAAATATCTCTCCGATTCTATATGTGAAACGGTTAAAGAGATGTTTCAGACTGAGCAAGCCTTTGATGGAGAAGAAGGGTTGTATCTAGCAGAACAGAATATCTTTGACGTTATTATTTTAGATATCATGTTACCCTCTATGAACGGATATGAAGTATTGAAAAACTTAAGAGGGAAAAATGTACTGACGCCTGTCATTATGCTAACTGCCAAGGATGGTATTGATGATAAAATACAAGGATTTAAGGTAGGGGCAGATGATTATCTCGTCAAGCCGTTCCATAGAGAAGAGCTGTTGCTTCGACTTGAGGCGATAGTCAGAAGGTCGGGGGGATCATTAAAGGAGAATGTGATTACCTTTAAAGATCTCAAATTAAATATTAAAAATAAAACCGCGGAGATTAATGGTGAAATTCTTAAACTTAATGGGAAGCAATTTGATTTGTTAGAGTATTTTATTAATAACAAAAATGCAATTTTAACAAAGGAACAGATTTTTGATCGTATTTGGGGATTTGAATCAGATACTTCGACGACCGTTGTAGAGGTATACGCAAGCAACTTGCGAAAAAATCTAAAAAAATATGGTTATGACCATTTCATCAAAACTTTCCGAGGGTTAGGCTATATGCTTACTGACAATGGTGAAGAAAATGTTTAGTAAAACCATTTTCAGGAAGGAACAATTAAAGTTTATGTTCCTTAACTTACTTGCTTTTACGATTATCTTCACAATTTTTAGCTTTATAATTTTTGGCCAGGTTCAAAGAACTTTATACTCCCAGGCAGATGAGGAGCTTCTATTATTTAAAGAGAGGCTAACTGACAGCGTCGATGCAGGCGCGGAATTCATGCAGCTTCCAGAGCTTCCAGAAAAGAATCAAGATTTTCCTCCAATTGATAAGAAAAGAGTGAATCTGAACCCTAGGATTGTTGTTATTCATTGGGACGCAAAAGGCAATATTTTAAATGCAGGGGAAATAGGGTCTTTGTTTTATGAGAATTATTTGAAGGATTATCAGTTGGATAAAACAAGGATGAATGAAATTACGATGACATCCATTGATGATCTGTATTATTTCCGTTATCTCCTTTTTGAAGATACTAATACTCAAGATAATGTTGCATATACACAGCTTCTGATCAATGTGGATGCAGAACAAATAATCATTTCTAATTTTGTAAAATTAGTAACGATTTGTTCCGTAATCTTCATCATACTCTCAATATCAGCAAGTTACTTATTATCTAAGAAGATGATGAAGCCAATTATTCGGTCTTGGAATAAACAAGCAGAGTTTGTTGAAAATGCTTCACATGAATTGAGAACACCACTAACAATAATCCAAAATAAATTAGAGTTATTACTTAGATCGCCACAAGAAAGAATTGCTGATAAGTTTGAGAACATTGCCTTGAGTCTTTCTGAGACCCGTCGATTATCAAAACTAACATCAGATTTATTGACTTTAGCACGAGCAGATTCTGCAGAAACAGAACTTACGATACAAGCTATTGAAGTGGATGCATTAATTCGGGATGTGTGTGCACCTTTTCAGGAAATTGCTGAATCTCAAGATAGATATTTTTGGTTAAATTTAGAATGTCCAAAAACAATTCATGGTGACGAAACACGTTTACATCAACTACTCGTTATTCTGCTCGATAACGCGTTAAAATACACTGGAGAAAATGATAACATTGGTGTTAAAACATATGAAGAAGACCAGCGAGTTGTAATAGAAGTAAGTGATACGGGAATTGGGATCAAAGACGAAAACATGCCATTTATCTTTGACCGTTTTTATCGTGAAGACAAAGCAAGATCAAGAGAAACTGGTGGAGTTGGGTTAGGCTTATCCATTGCGAAATGGATAGTCGAAAAGCATAGAGGCACCATTAAAGTAACGAAAAACCAGAATAAAGGGACGACTTTTATTATTAAGTTACCAAAGTAGGGATTGCAGAGCCGCAATCTCTTTTTTATTGGAAAAATTCGAGGTGAACTTAAGCAATTAGACGAATTAGACACATCCTGAGGCTAATTAAGGTTCAAAACGCATTTAACCTATTCTGAATCCATTAAAGTAATAAATTACAAATTAATTTTTTTATTCTGATTTTCTTTTAAGGTTTGTTTAAGGTTAGTCCTTAATAATGTGATTATAAGATACAAACAAAGGTGGTTAATATATGGAAGGCAGACGCTTAAATGGTGTAATGGGTAGAACAGAACTTAAGCATGAGATAACCAAAATGGACTGTTATCTATTAAGAAATAAATTAAAACACATCATGAAGTTGGATCCCAATGCCAAAAGGGATGGTAAGTACCTCATTCGTAGTGTGTATTTCGATAACTTTGACAACAAAGTACTGACGGAAAAGAAAGAGGGATTTTATAACCGGGATAAGTTTCGTGTAAGACTCTATGATTACAATATGGATTTTCTTAACTTAGAGAAAAAAAGTAAGAGAAATAATCTTACATATAAACAGAAATGTGCAATCACAGCAGAGGAATACGAAAAAATTAGATTAGGAGATATTCCATGGATGGAGAATGATCCAAGAACCCTCATACAAGATTTATATGTGCAAATGAATCTTTTTCAAATAAAGCCAGTAACGGTTGTCGACTACGAGAGGGAAGTATTTATATATGATCAAGGAAATGTCCGTGTAACTTTTGATGGTCATATTAAAACAAGCTTTCGCAATAATGATTTGTTAAATCCTGGTTTAGCTATGGTCGAAACGAATCCAGATGTTGTCATACTGGAAGTAAAATATGATGAATTTCTACCGGATGTCATTAAGTGTTTATTACAGCTCGGTAATAGAAAAAAAGGTACGTACTCAAAATATCAAGTCAGCAGAATGTTTGGATAATAGAGTAAGATAAATGGAGGAAAATAGAATGGAGTCTTTAAATTTTAATGATGTATTTAAATCTAGTATTTTAGAAAAGACAAGTAGCTTTTCGGTAACTGATTCACTAATAGGATTAGTTTCAGCGTTTTTAATAGGATTATTTATTTACTATGTATATAAGAAAACGTTTACGGGTGTCATCTACTCACATACGTTTAATATCTCGTTAATTGTGATGTCGATGGCTACTGCCTTAGTCATTATTGGTATTTCGTCCAATGTTCTGTTGTCATTAGGGATGGTTGGTGCATTATCGATTGTACGTTTCCGAACGCCAATTAAAGACCCAATGGATATCGTTTATATATTCTGGGCAATTGTTACAGGGATTTTATGTGGAGCAGAATTCATCATATTAGCGGTAATTGGTTCAATCTTGATTGGTCTTGTTTTAGTTCTTTTTGGAAACCGTATTAAAGTAGAAAATCCATATCTTTTAGTTGTTCGTTATAATGAGTTATCTCTTGAAAAATCAATGGAACATGTTATTTCAGAACATGTTAAGAAGCACTCGGTTAAATCAAAATCAGTAATGCCAGGAAATGATTATGAAATTACTTATGAAATCCGTGTGAAAGAAAATGATATGAGTTTTATTAACAATATTTCTAACATTGAAGGTATCAAATCAGCGATTATGTTAAGCTATGACGGCAACTTTACAGCATAATTGAAAATATCACCTCTACTATATGTAGGGGTGATGTTTTTGTATTTATTAATTATGAAAGCATAAAAGGATTTAAAATGCGGGAATTACTGTAAAAATAGTGATATTCTAAGGAAAAACACTTCAATTGAGCTCCAATAAAAGAATGAAATAAGTTATTGCATATAGTGGAATGGCAATGGAGGTAATGATATACATTGTTAACTCACCTATCGATAGTTTTCTTTTCCATTTTGTTAGCTTTAGTTGTCGACGATAGATGCAGCAAGAAACAAGAATTAGTAAAAAGGTCAAATCCTTTACATTTTCTACGAATGTCAACAGGTAATCAGTTCCTCTCATTACTCTCATTACTACTAATAGAATATGAAGCATAAGAGTCTCGTATTCTGATAGCCTCATCTATCAGAAATCCAAATAGATTGAATCAACATTAATATTTAGCATATTTTCTGTTTCTCAACTCCATATGCAAACATATGATACACTTATCCAACAAGAGGTGATTTTAGTATGCAGCAACTTCAATTTGAAGCGTCTTGGGACAAAGCTTTGGCAAATCAAGACAGACAAAATATAGAAAACATTTTCAATGAAACCAAACATTTAAAGCAAGCTAGTTTATCATTCTCACCGATAAAGGAAGCAATCAACCATCAAGAATCACTACTCGTAACGGTCTTAATTCATAACTTTACTGATGAACCGTATATGTTTATGAATACTAAATTACTTTATCGGGTTCAAGGTGACGTTGTTGCAGATAATGTGTTCAATCTACCGATACTAACGATCCCGTCTGAAGTGAGTATGCCTTGGACATTTATTTTTCCGAAAGGCACATATAAGCCTCAGTCCTCTTACCAAAACGGAAGGTTAGAGGTACTATAACGCCAATTTATATCTTATAGTAAAGAGAATAACAAATAATGGAAGTGTAGACTTTCGCAAAGTTGAAGGAGATATTTTGCGTTTTTGTAGAAATGGCATTAGATTGAATTGATAAATTCTTCTAGAGGCTATACACAATTACTGAAATTCTTGTTATAATTATTAAATCGGTGAGTAGAGATATTGGTAATAGAAAATTTGCCAAAAATATATGTCGCGAGATACGTCTACCATCTGAAATTATTAATTTCGGAGGGAAAGTATGTATAAGGAAGATAGACTACCTCAAAACGCAAAAGAGGGCATATTATTTTTATTAATTATTTCCATTATTTCAGTAAACACGATTGCTCCAATTATTATGGGATTGGAACTTGGGTTCAGTAAAGAAAATTATATTGAAACGTTAAAAATCATGCCAATTATGTGGGTAATCGTTGTATTGTTAGTAAGATTAGTTGCAGGACCGGTAGTAGGTAAAGTGATGCCAAAATTCGTCGGTCAATCGGACGGATTTAATGCCAGAGTGTTATTGGATACCTTCTTGAATGTAACGGTCTTATCTCTTCTTCTTACTATTATCGGTACTTGGGTGGGAATGAAACAAATAAGCCTTGCCCCATTTAAAAACTTCATCCACATTTGGCCTAGAAATTTCGGTGTAGCTTTTTGGATTGAGTTAATTATTGCTCAACCAATTGCAAGATTTGCAATGAAAAAAATACACGCAAGACAGGCTGTGCAAGCTGAGAGTGTAAACTCGTAACATCTAATTTCAATTATGTGAAGATGGTACTAATATATTGTTTAATGAAAAGCCAGAATCCAATGTATAATTTGCATTGTGTTTCTGGCTTTTATAGTAATGTATAAGTTTATAAAGTAGAGTAGAACGGCAGTTAGAAATTTAATAGTAACTAAATCATATAATAAGAAAGTCATTTAGATTTACTAAAAATAAATTATTTGGTTTGATCCGATTTTTACGATGCTGATGAAAGAGAATTCATATTTATTAAGCTTGTGACTTAATGAAAAGGAGATGAATGAGATGGCATTTGCGGTAGCGATTATTATTTTAGTCATAGCTGTTTCGTTAGCATTCCATTTTACGTTAGGTAAGTCGAAGAAGAGGAAATATGTGATTTGGGGTTTAACAACAATGATTGCCATAGCTCCTTTCTTTACTTGGTTAATTAGTATTTGGTTTGCTATTATTGTCGGAGATGGCTTTGCAGGTATTGGCTTAATGATGATAATGTTTCCAATTATATTTTTAATTGGACTTATTTTACTTTTGGTTGGAGCTTTTATGAGAACAAAGCAAGTGTAGGCTAGGTAGTAGCTATCACATAAGTTATTTTTCGGTAGAGAAATGCCGTTATTTCATATATTATTTAAATATATCTTTTGGCCGCGATTAGAGCGGCTAGCCCCTAGAGGTCGCTTCGGTACCTTCCTGCGTGTGCAAGCACACTTGTCAGGTGCCTCCAGCGCTTGTCGGGGCTAACCCGGGCGCTTACGCTTTTCGGATTGTCTAGCTGCGAACGCCAGCTCCTCGACAACTTCGGAAGCCTTTTAAGAGGACAAAAAGCGTCCTCTTAAGTCTTCCTCCAGTTGTGGTCGGAGCTAACGGGCGTTCTCCGCTTTTCTTTGTCTAGCTTCAGCGGCTAGCCCCTCGAGACGCTTCGATTCTTCCGACGGAGGCAAAAAACGCCTCCTTGTCAGAATCTCCAGCGCTTGTCGGGGCTACCAAGCCGCTTACGCTTTTCTTGCTATCAGGGTATCCTGCAAATATGAATGATAGGTGGAATTATTAGTATGAATTATCGAGTTTTATTGTATTACCATTATACAACGATTGAAGATCCTACTAGCTTTGCGGCGGAACATTTGCAAGCTTGTCAGGATTTAAACTTAAAGGGTCGTATCATCGTCGCTAATGAAGGAATTAACGGAACGGTTTCAGGTACAATCGAAGAAACAAATGCTTATATGGAAATGATGAAAAGTCATCCATTATTTGAAGGAATTGTTTTCAAAATTGATGAGGCAGAAGGACATGCCTTCAAAAAAATGCGTGTACGTCCGCGTCCAGAACTTGTAAATTTAAGTTTGGAAGATGATGTTAATCCGCATGAAGTTACAGGGCGTTATTTATCTCCTGCTGAGTTCATGGAAGAAATGCAACGTGAAGACACAGTTGTGTTAGATGTACGTAACACATATGAATATGATGTTGGACATTTCCGTGGGGCCATTCGTCCAGAGGTAGAAACATTCCGAGATACACCGGCATGGGTGCGTGCAAACAAAGAGTTATTTGAAGGAAAACGTGTACTTACATACTGTACTGGTGGAATTCGCTGTGAAAAGTTCTCAGGTTGGTTAAAAGCTGAAGGAATTGGAGAAGATGTAGGTCAATTACATGGTGGAATTGCAACCTACGGAAAAGATGAAGTGACAAAAGGTCAACTGTGGGACGGGCAAATGTATGTATTTGATGAACGTATAACAGTTCCGATTAATCAAGTGGAGCATGTGGTAGTAGGGAAAGATCATTACGATGGCACACCTTGTGAGCGCTATGTAAAGTGTGCAAATCCTGAGTGCAATAAGCACATTCTTGCTTCGGAAGAGAATGAGGCAAAGCATCTCGGAGGTTGTTCGCTTGAGTGTACAAAACACCCACGTAACCGATATATTGTAAAACACAATTTATCAGAAGAGCATGTACGTTCAGTAATTGCGCAATTGGAAAAAGACAATGGATATAATTAACGTAAAAGGAGTATGAATCACGTATTCATACTCCTTTCCATATGCTATTAACGTATTGATGAATGCAAAAATGCATAAAGGTAAAAGTTTTATATAAAGACTTTTTTCTGGGCGAATAAATCAGTTAAAGCCTATTTTTTGTTTGGAGAAAGATAATATAACTTAATACTATACTGGAATCATGTCTATTTTGTGAAACATTGCAGCTATTGTCGAAAACAAGGGGTATACTATTGTTTATAGTAGTCTTTTCATGCTACGCTAAAAAAAATCACTATAAATAGTAGGGGAATTACTAACTATCTCTTGAGAATAACTGTTACACAATAGTTTATTGAAAGAGATTTTTAAGGAGTTATTTGTGAAATAAAGGAGATAGAAAATGAGTTGGTTAAGAGATAGAGTAAATTTAAAATGGATTATTATGTTTTTCATTATCGGTCTCCTATTCTTTCTTGCAAATGCATTAAACTTTTTATTATTAACATTTATTATCACATATTTGGCCTATACAGTATTTGTAAAGGTACTACATATCTTGCCTCAGCCTTTAAAACGTCCAAGGCTCTTATTAATCTTGATGTATAGCCTCATTATTATTATCGTGGGGACTGCCGGTTATCAATATCTTCCATCAGCAATACACCAACTTTCTGCTATTATTGTTCAAAGTTCCTCTTTTAATATCGAGCTTTATCGAGATATGATTCCTGAAAGAATTTATGGGTTTATCCTCAATCTTGATATGGAAGGAATCTTAGAAGATATTGGTGGCACTATTCTAGCTAAAATAGGGGATATTAGTACGTTTTTATTGGAATCGTTTATGGCACTTTTATTAAGCTTTTTCTTTATTTTAGAAATTGATAAAATCAAAATCTTTTGCAAATCTTTTAAGACAATTCAAACTGAAAAAGTCTATAATCAGATTGTCCTTTTTGGAAGTAGTTTTTTAAATACTTTTGGGTTAGCTATTAAAGTTCAAATTATGATTTCAACAATCAATACTGCTTTAACAGTTATTGGTTTACTAATCCTTGGATTTCCTAATATTTTAGGGTTGGCAATTATGATTTTCTGCTTCGGTTTAATGCCGGTAATTGGGGTAGTCATCTCGCTAATACCATTAACGATTATTGCTTTTCAAATCGGTGGATTTATCTACGTTGTTTATATCGTTATAATAATTATGATTATCCATGCAATTGAATCCTATATCTTAAATCCAAAACTATATTCTATTACAATGAAATTACCAATCTTCTTTACTTTTATGGTATTAATGGTTGGTGAACTCATATTCGGTGCTTGGGGCTTAGTAATCGGTATTCCATTGTTTGTATTTATTGTCGAAATGATCAAAGGAACGGTGGATTTAAAATTCGATTCCACCAAGTAAACTCATAAATAATTAGGTGTTATTATTAATTATCGATGAAGCAATTAAAAACAAAAAATAAAAAGTCGGTTAGTTTAAAAACCGACTTTTTTTGCTACCAATTTTGAGTGAATTTTATTGTCCATTCATTTTTAAACAGAAAAACCCCTCATCTTCAACCCATTCCGCATATAAGGCGTCTTCAACTCTTGTAATATCCCTATTTTTCAGCTGTTTTAAAAGCCATTCTTCATCATGTCCAGACTCTCTTAAATTATCCAAAACAACTTTTCCATCACTTATTAAAGTAAAGGGTAAATAAGCCGGCTTTTGCTTTAAGCTCAAGTCCTCAATAGTAGGAGAATCATATTTTGGCTTTTTCATAACACTGATTTGTCCATTAGGCTCTAAAATCATATACTCGACTTCTCGAATAGAGAATATATCTTTTTGCTGCCTAAGCATTTGCTGTAATTGGTCTATATCTAAATGATTTTGAGTTAATTGCTGTCGATCAATTTTTCCTTCTCGTATGATAATCGATGGGTTGCCTTCAAAAGTCCTTCTTAACCCTCTGTATTTTTGAGTTAATTTTTCTACTGAATAGATTAAAATTGTCCATAAAATTAAAGCATATAGTATCGACCATATTTTAACGTGTTCGTCATAAACGCTGTTTCCGACTAGTTCACCAAGAACCATGGCTGAAATAAAATCAAAGGGTGTCAGTTGTGAAATTTGAGTTTTTCCTAAAATTTTGGTAGCGACTAATAATGCTATAAAGCCAACAATAAGTTCTATTGTGGTTTGACCTATATGTGCCATGTTCTTCCACCTCATAAAAAAAGCATATACATTTAGTATGGCCAACAAAAGCAATAGAAAACCTTAAACTATAGAAAGAAAGATTAAAGTTATAAACCGATGGAAAAAGTATTTTTGAGATGCATACTCAAATTTTAAGTATTAGTAGTTCACAATTGTTGAAATCTTTAGCTTAAAGTAATAAATTTTGTTAGATAATTGCAGGTTATTTTATGTAGTTATTTTAAATTAATAATGATAATACAATTTATTGGAGTGGTGATGATGAAATTATCAGGAAACACGATATTGATTACAGGTGGAGCTTCAGGTATTGGTTTGGCATTTGCAGAACAATTTCTGAAAGAAGGAAATGAAGTAATTGTTGTAGGCCGTCGGGAAGAAAAATTAGCAGAAGCAAAAAAGAGATTTCCAACCCTCCATACAAGAGTTTGTGATGTATCGATAGAGGAAGAGCGTATTGAACTGTCTGAATGGGTAACGAAGGAGTTTCCGCAGATAAACGTATTAGTGAATAATGCGGGTATTCAGCAAAGAGTAAATTTATTAAATGCAAGCAATGACTGGAAGTATTATCAGAACGAGCTAGCAATCAATGTAGAGGGGCCTATTCATTTAACGATGCTTTTAATACCACATTTTTTAAAACAAAAAGAGGCTACCGTGATTAATATCACCTCAGGTCTGGCTATACAACCCGGGGTTTGGGTACCTATCTACAGTGCAACAAAAGCGGCTATGCACTCTTTTACAATTACTTTGCGTCAGCAACTTGAAAACACCGGTGTAGAGGTAATTGAAGTATTACCGCCAGCTGTCAACACAGATTTAGGTGGAGCAGGTCTTCATACTTTTGGTGCGCCATTAAATGATTTTATTGCGTCTATTTTTAACGGATTAAAAAATAATAAAATTGAAATTGGTTATGGGGGAACAGAAGAGCGACTTACTGCTCCGAAAGAACAACTAGAACAAGGAATAAAGAATGCTTGGCAAAACTTCTTAAAAAACAACTCGGACTTTTTAAATTAATCTATTTAAGAATGGGTTAGGCTTCATTAAAAAATAAAAACAAAGCATTTCCAATTTAAAATGCTTTGTTTTACTCCTCTATTAATGATGTACCAACCTTATCATATAAGGATTGACTTCTCCCAACCAACTATCATTAGCCTACAAACAAAAAGTAACTGTCAATCATGTGCTAGAGTTGGATTTCTTATCGCCAACGTAATGAAATAGATAACTTGCAACAATCTATATTTTGCACTTTTGATTTAAACTCTAATTCTAAGCCGTCTGGATTGTAATTTATAGATACATCGGATGTGATGCCAACTGATTGAATTAATCGTTTTACTTCTTCGGTATTCGATTGTTGTGCAAAGTCCATTAAGCGTGTACTAAATTCTTTAGAAGAGGATAATTTATCCAAAATCATACTTGCTTCTTTCATAAGCTTGTTGGATTGGCTTGCTGATTCAGTCAAAAGCTCTGGGTTTACAGGGGGAAATGGGGATCTGTTTGCTGGTTGTTGAACATTCCGTTGGGCAGTTGGTCTATTATTTTGTACTACATAGCGTGACGGGTAGGGGTTCATATTAGCATATTGATAACTACTATTTGGATCTGTTAACGGGGTATAAGAAGTAGGTATAAAGGTATAAGTATTGTGCGGTTGAATGTAGGGTTGATAATAAAAGTAATACATAAAAAAACCTCCTAGTAAATACATACAAGTAATTATTTCTAGAATATGGTTGGTATCCCTTTAAGTGTAGGTGAGTGACTAGATGACGTAATTTCGCATGAAATGGTAACATATAAGTTATAGGGTTAATTAAGTTACAATTAGAAAATACTTATTTACAAGTATGTGGCTTTAGGTAATCTGAACGGACTCTCAATATTGTAGGAAGAGCTTTTTGTTACTTGGTGAGATTAATGTAAAAGTAAAAAAGAAGGATAGAAAATCCATGAAAATTTCAGGAAAGATTATTACAATCTCTATCTCATTATTAGTACTTCTTAATTTAATGTATTTCTATACACAGACCAATGCTGTGCATCTACCAAGCTTGCTTTTACATGTATTCTTAATCTTCATTGCTTGGTGGTTTGGTAGAACATATGATTACATGATTAGTCGGTATGAAAGAATATTGATTGACAATGAGAAATTGCAAAACGAACAACTAGAATTAACCAAAAAATATGAGGATTATGAACTGTACTTTAGTACGTTTGATGAGGCGATATTTTTTAGTTTTAATTATAAAAAACATCAAATCCTGTTTTCCAAAGGTGTGGAAAAGTTAATTGGTTATACGCAATGTGAATTTAATACTAATAAAAATATAGTAAGACAATTAGTTCATCAAGATGATATGCATATTCTAGGAGAAATTCAAAGTGAGTTAGAAAATGGGAACACTGTTCGAAAAGAGTTTAAAATTATACATCCTGAAAATGGAGAAAAGTGGATACTCTTTAAAGCACAGCCGTTTAAAAATAATAATGGTACTTTAGAAAAAGTTAATGGTCAGCTTGAGGATATAACAAGGCAAAAAGAATTAGAAAATGAACTAAAAAGAATGGCTTATTTCGATGAGTTAACAGATATACCGAATCGCAAAATGCTTGATAGACAAATCCAAAAAGCTCTTGTTCGTTCAAAGCGACACAAATATAACTTCACGATTATGTTTATCGATTTGGATGATTTTAAAAAAGTAAATGATACATTTGGTCACGATGCAGGAGATCAGCTATTAATAGATGTAGTATCAAGAATTGATGAATGTATTAGAGAAGAAGATATGATTTCTAGAATCGGTGGCGATGAATTTATCGTCATGTTTGAAGAAACGGGAAAACGAGAAATCGAGCAAATTGCGAATAGAATTATTAAACACGTTGCTAAACCTTACACTATAAATGGAAATACTGTAAATATTTCTTTAAGTATGGGAATTAGTATGTATCCTGAAGATGGAGAAGATAAGGATACACTGATTAAAGCTGCTGATAAAGCAATGTATTATGCAAAAAATAATGGGAAAAATAAATATCAAATTTATACAAGTGACTTAAATGACATTGAAATAGATGACACAAGAATCTTTAATAAATGGATGAAGGAACTCCAAAATCCATTCAAAAATTCTATGTAAGCAAATAAATGAGCGAAGTCTACTAATTCATGTTACAGTTAGTAAGAAAATTTTATAGATGAGTAGGAGACAAATATGATTGAGGTAAAAACTTCTCCAATAAGTGATGGAGAATTTAACAGAGGTGTATTTGCAACACAGGATATAAAAAAAGGGGAGCTTTTCCATTCAGCACCTGTCATTTCTTATCCAAACGAGCAACACCAACACATTGAAAAAACCCTACTAGCTGATTATGCGTTTGAGTATGGGAAGAATCATACAGCGATACTTCTAGGTTATGGCATGTTATTTAATCATTCTTATGAACCAAATGCCACTTATGATATAAATTTTGATAACCATACGTTTGACTTCTTTGCTTATACAGATATCAAAGCGGGCGATGAAATTCTCATTAACTATAATGGGGATGTCGACGATAAAGATCCGCTATGGTTTAATCAAGACTAAGCACTACAAGTTGTGAAGTTACCTTATAAGAAAAAGTGCGTGAACTCATATATAGAGTCACGTACTTTTTTTGTAGAAAAAATTAGGGACAGAGCAATGGAGGAATTAAGATATTGCTATATCTGATTATTAGATGATGTAACCTAATATGTAAAAAAATTATAGTTTACTTAGTAGTGAGGCGGGTAGTATGACAGTAATAGAAAGTTGTAGAAATGTTTCATATTTGTAACTTTTTAACGGTATAAAAGTTGGGACATATGGTAATATTTGTTTAGATAAACGTTGTATACAATCTTATTCAAATTGAATCGTAAAAGTGTGATTTCCAAAGGCTATGAATTTATTAAATTATTCATTATTGAGTTGGAGGAATAAGTGATGGGAAAAGAAACAATATCATTATTGGAGTTAGAAGATATAATTGCTTGTCTACAAAATCGTATGATTAATATAGGATTGTCGAAGGGATTAACTCATCCAGATACAGTGAAATGTAGTCAAGAATTAGACTCATTCTTAAATCACTTTCATCAAATAAGTACAGAGCAGAATGTTTATATTTAGGGATATATAAAACGTCTCAAAATTATAAAAAACTTTGAGACGTTAATGAATAAATTATATTTCGTAAAATTGTTTTGTATTTTCGTATAGTTTTTTTGTTGTTTCTTCAACAGAAAGATGGTTAAGTAACGCAATTTTTCTGATGGATTCAATTATCATATTCGGTTCAGTTTGTTGCCCTTTAAAGGGTCCTTCAAAGGGCCATGGACCATCTGTCTCAACCATCATTTTTTCAAGAGGGTACTGACGAATGAGCTGCTGTATTTCGTCTTCATATAAACAATCTGGTGTTATCGAAATAAAGTAGCCACTTTCAATCATTCGATTTAATACGGTATTATCTCCTTTAAACCAATGAAAATGGGCCTTTTTTATATGATGCTTTTCAAGTAAATCACAAACAATCTGTGCATCCTCATAAACCGCATGGAGTACTATCGGTTTTTTCCATTTGGCGGCAAAGGACATAAACCTTTCTAGTAATTGTATATACGGTTCATAGTCTAATGAATTTTGGCTATCCACTTTCTTATAGTATGGTAACCCAACTTCACCAACTGCCACCATGTCGTTTACATGCTCTTCCATCCATACAAAAAGTTTGTCCATTTCAGTTATTGATGGAATATCCTGCTCAGGATGGAATCCGAAAGCCGCTTTTATGCGTGTATCCTCAAAAGAAAAGCTTTGATTTTTTATACAAGAGGGTAAATCAACGGATACTGCGATTAATGCTTCGATTTCTTGTTCAAAAAGCCTTTCTAGAATCTTTTGCCGCTTTTGTTCCTCATACTTATCCAAATGGATATGGGCATCGATGATCATTCCATAATATCCTCCTTTAGGAATTGGAATATTTGTTGTTTCAATTGGAAAAACTCCGTTGATTCAAGTAAACTCTCATCTCTTGGTCTCGAAAAGGGGATTTTGATTTCTGCTTTCACATGTGCTGGTCTTTTCGATAGGATATAAATCCGGTCTGCTAAAAATATCGCTTCTTCAATACTATGGGTAACCAGCAAGATTGATTTACACTCTTCTTCCCAAATAGAAAGAAGCCATTTCTGCATCTGAATTCGCGTAAATTCATCTAAAGCTGAAAACGGTTCATCTAAACAGAGAAGGCTTTGATTACTGAGTAATGCACGAATAAATGCAACTCGTTGTTTCATACCTCCCGATAGCTCATTTGGATAGGACGTTTCAAATGGTGTTAATCCAGCTTTCTCAAGTAACCGTCTTGCGTCATTATAATCAGGTTTTCCCTTAATCTCTGATGCGAGCACAACATTTTCGAGCACTGTCCGCCATGGAAATAAGGAGGGGTGTTGTGGCATGTAACTTATTAATCCTTTTTTTCCATTAATGGTTGCCCCATCTAATTGAATACTTCCTTGGTCAGGCATTAAAAGACCACCGATGAGCTGAAAGAGGGTACTTTTCCCACAGCCAGAAGGACCGAGAATTGCTACAAATTCCTGTGTATTGACCTGTAATTCTAGCTTTTCTAGTATGGAAAGCTGTCCAAATGCTTTATCTAATTCCGTAATTGTTAAACTCATTTCATTGCCTCATTTCTACCTTTGACCACTAATTTTTCTACAAGTCGGATAAGTCCAAACAGACAGATACTTAACAACATAATGAAGGTGATGGCCACAAAGACACGATCAATTCGAAATGAAGATTGTGCTAGAGTCATATAAACTCCTATCCCTTTTTTTGCTCCAAGCCATTCAGAAATCACAGCCCCCATAACGCTATAAGTTGCAGAAATTTTTAGGCCTGAAAAAATTGAAGGAAGGGCATGAGGGAGTTCAAGCTTCCAAAAAATTTGCCGATTCGTTGCCCCAATCATTCTCATATAATGCTTTAACTCAGGTGCGGTTTGTCTAAAGCCATCCATACTTGCAACAACAATAGGGAAGAAACAGACTAAACTAATAATTAGAAGCTTAGGTAGTAGACCAAAGCCAAACCAAATAATAAGCAGGGGAGATAATACGATTGTCGGAATATTTTGCGATACTATCAAAAGTGGGTAAAGAATTTCATTTATTTTTGGTAATCGATATAAAATAATCGAAACGAAAAGTCCTATACCACAACCTAAAACCAATCCTATTATCGATAACTGAATAGTAGAAAGTAGATGACCATTAAAATCTCCAAAACTAAAAGCCGTCTCTTTAATGACATCACTTGGAGCAGGTATTAGCCATTTAGGTGTTTTAGTTAATCGAATAAGTAGTTCCCAAAGTAATAACAGAAAGAGAAGGAAGAGTAGGGTTCTTCCTCCTTGTATATGAATTTTTGACATTATTGATACTTCTCCGTTAATGTTTCCATTGTTATCCCACTCGGTTGGTATAAAATTTTCACTTGAGTAATTACGTTTACACAGCCTAAAGCAATCATTTTCTCATTCATCTTCTCAATAATTTGTAAAAGCTCGGAAAGTTCTCCTTCCATTGTTGTTTCGAGTGGATGTACCTCATATTTCACACCTGAAGCATCAATTACAGCTATTGCTGCATCAACAAATGGTATAACGTCTTTGAATTCTTTTGTCTTAGGAATAATTTGTACACTGATTAACGAATTAGCCATTTTATTCTCCTTCTTTCGGTAAAAATTCATTTGTAAAGGCATCCTCTGGATTAAACTCACCTTCTAAAACACCATTTTCTTTCAACCAATCGGCATAATTTTTCCAGACTTCTAGTTTTTGCTCTCCGAAACGTGGTGCATCATCTTGATATTTACTCGAAAGCCATTTTTGACTTTCTAATACAAGTTCAGCATCTAGTTCAGGAACAGCATTAGAGAAAATGGCTGCTGCTTCTTCTGGATTGTCGATTGCAAATTGATAGCCTTGGGAGGCTGCTTTGACAAAGGCTTTAACCGTATTGGGATCATCGTTTATCATGGTTTCGTTAGTTGCTAAAACAGGTGTATAGTAATCTAGTTTTTCGCTATAATCTGTTAGATACACCATGTTAATGTCTTCACCGCGGAGTTTTGCTTCAATACCTGTCCACGCATAATAAATCCAAGCAAAATCAATTCCTTTATTAGCCATTGTGAAAAAATCTAGGTCTCCTGCATTAACGATATCCAACTTTTCGATATCAGCATTTTCTGTGTTCATTAAGGTTTTTAACACAGCTTGTTCAATAGGAGAGCCCCATCCACCATAAACACGATTTTCAAAATCTTTTGGTGAAGTAATATTTTTGGCAGCAGGGGAGGCGAATCCAGAAGTGTTATGTTGAATCACTGCTGCAATAGAAACGATTGGGACATCCTGAGTGCGGGCAAATGTAATGGATTCTTGGTAACTCACACCAAACTCAGCATTACCAGTTGCGACTAGCTGATCGGCACCCGCATCACCTGGTTGAATAATCTCAACATCTAAACCTTGTTGTTCAAAATAACCATTCTCTTTAGCTACATAAAGACCTGTATGATTTGTATTTGGTGTCCAATCTAACACCACGGTTACTTTTCTTAATGCACTTGTTTCGTCATTTTGTGTTTTCGTGGTTGTTGACTTTGCTTGTGAATCGTTTGATTGACAGCCTACAAGTGTAAAAACTGTAATCATGACTAAAATAAGTAGTCTTTTCATGGTAAATCCTCCAATAGAATGAATTAATCCATAAAAAGAAGAAATAAAAAACGCCTAGGATTAAAATCCCAGACGTACCTAACATTCATTTCAAAATGAGAGAAAATCAAATTGAAGTCAATGTTCCCTACGCTGGTATTAACCAAATCAGGTTCAAAGGGTCAGTATCTGATGGATACAATCTCAGCTGGCTAACCAGCCCCCCTACATTCTTCTCGATATGAACTTACGTTTCCTATTTTAGACATATATGGATAAAAGGTTCAATATTATTCTGGTATAATGCGAAGAAAAGTAATAGGTGAAATATTTCTAGCATGATAAATTAATCTAAAGTTGGTGGTTTATCTAGAAACATTTATTTAGTGGGAAAGATAGGTCTGAAATAATGTGAATGTTCGGGTATGAAAAATTTTATTGTATTTGAATGAAAATAGAATTAACATGGTTTTATTACAGAGATATGAGGTGTTTTTATGGCACTAGAAATTACTTTTCGCGATGCAACAATAGATGATTTACCAAAAATTGTAGAAATTTATAATTCAACAATACCTGGAAGAATGGTAACAGCGGATACAGAGCCAGTTACAGTAGAAGATCGATTAAATTGGTTCCACGCTCACAACCCTACCAAAAGACCGCTTTGGGTAGTAGAAACAGGAAACAAGATTTGTGGTTGGGTAAGCCTACAGGACTTTTATGGACGACCTGCTTATAAGGCAACCGCAGAGGTGAGTATTTACTTGGATGAAAACTTTAGAGGACATGGACTGGGAAAAACCGTATTGTCGAAAGTTATTGAAGCGGCACCAAGTTGTGATGTGGATACTTTACTAGGTTTTATCTTCAGCCATAACGAGCCAAGTCTTCGCCTATTCGAAAAATTTGGCTTTGAAAGATGGGCACATTTCCCTGAAGTAGCTACACTTGACGGGATTAAAAGAGATTTAGTTATTCTAGGGAAAAAGCTTTCGTAATATTGGGTAGTATTTAAACATGTTTGACCATTTTCATTGTAGAAGCGCGGTATATTAAGGGTTTTAACAAAGCAAAGGTGCTGTTCTTAAGTCCAAGGGATTTAAGAACAGCACCTTTTTAAATTAATGGAAAAGCTTTTCTACACGATCGCAAATTTCATCTGCAGAAAGACCAGAAGCATCAATTACTGATCCTTTAATAGCGATATCGCTGATTCCCATCACATTGTCATCTTGACCTGTAACTACACATGCATCGCAATTTTTTGCATCTGCTTCACTACGAAGCTGAATTACTTCATAGCCTTTTGCTTTTAAAGCAGCTTCCACATTTGATAATGATTGTTCAACACCAATAATATTAGGCATTTTTCTTCCACCTCCTATATGTAATGTGTCAAATCGGAATACGAATTATGCACCATAATTTAAATGAAATTTTAAAAAAATATGTATCAAAAATATTAGTACACAACAAATATAAAAAATTACCACACTCGGGAAGGGGAGTGTGGTATCAAAAGGTTTATACTTAAAAACTGCTTAATTTTTTTGCTTGCTTCTTCTTTAAACCACGTTGTTGCATTTCAAATTTAATAAGGGATAAAGCTTTCTTACACTCAAAGAAATGATTTAAATCATATATTGAATGTCTTCTTTTCTGCTTATATAATTTCTTTTCCTTCTTGTATTTCATGTACAGATTGGCTAATTCCTTATCGGATAATGACATTATTTTCACCTATCTTATAAATAAAATTTCATTATAATTTAGTTTTTATTATATTTTTGCTTTAATTGGCGCTTACTTATCTTATACCAGTAAGTACAAAGGATAAACCAAGTATAACCAAGTGACCAACCTGCTATTACATCAGATGCAAAATGTCGTCCCTCTGTCACTCGAGAAATGCCAATTAGCACAAAAATAAAGATAGCGACTATCCAAATCACCCGTGTTATCCTTGATGATTTCACTTGAGTGCATACAAAGGTAAGGGTAAGCAAAAATAAAATCCCATGGGTTGCATGTCCAGAAGGAAAACTAAAAGTAGAAAATTGATCGACAATCTCAGGACGAGGTCGCTCAACAAGGTGTTTGAAAAATTGGTATAACCCGAACCCTCCAACGATAGTTAAGAACATGAAAAACATGAGCTTGTAGTCACGAAGACGAATCCAAATAATAATGAGAACAATGAACGAAACAAAGAAAATTACTTTTGTTTCTCCTAGATAATGAAAGGGTGTGAAGAAATCAACCCTAAACAAAAGATCATTGGCTTTTTGGTCAAACGCATGAATGACTTGTGTATCATAGGTCAACCATAAAATACAGAAGACAAAAAAGGAAAAGATAGCGGAAATATTATAAAATCTAGCCATAATTTCACATCATTCCTTCAAATCAGAATACTTATTAGGATTAAAACGTACCACATAAAGGAAAAAGGTGACAACTATCGGCTAAACTAAGTATCCTGAACTTCCTTAATTCAATAACAAAAAAAGAAACCTATAAATTAAATAGGTCCCTTTAAAACATTCGGTAAGATTATCAATCCTAACCTCTGTTAATTATTTAAAATACTTTCCTCTAATACTTCTGATTTATCACCATAAACTTTCATGATATGATTTTCCCCCCAATTACATAAGGCAGATAATATTCCTTCTAAGCTTTTTCCATATTCACTAAGCTCGTATTCTACTTTGGGAGGTACTTGATTATAAACGATGCGATTAATGACACCATCCTCCTCCAGTTCACGAAGTTGTTGTGTAAGCATTTTCTGAGTAATATTTGGCATTAATCGTTTTAACTCGCTTGTACGTTTCTTACCGTGAGTAAGATGACAAAGGATAACACACTTCCACTTACCTCCAATTACCTCTAAAGTAGCTTCTACAGAGATGTTGTATTTCTTTTTTTGCATGAGAGAAACCTCCGTTATTCTATAGGCACCAAAAAGTACCTATATTACTTTTTTGTATCTATATTACTTCAAAGTGCGTACTTTCATTTGTGTATTGTATATCTCATAATAACATTTGCCGGCTGATTCATACACTACACTTTTGAAAGAAAGTGCATATGGATTTAACTTACTAGAGGAGGGGAAATATGACTTTAAGTAAAAAGCAAAGCACACTTGCATTACTCGCATTGGCTGTAAGTGCGTTTGCGATAGGTACAACTGAATTTATCAGTGTCGGGTTACTTCCACTGATAGCAGAGGATTTAAATATACCGGTAACAACTGCGGGGTTAACCGTTTCACTATATGCTTTAGGTGTCACATTTGGTGCACCAGTTCTAACGTCCTTGACTTCCCAAATACCACGTAAAACACTATTACTATTGATTATGATTGTGTTTATAGTCGGTAATGGTCTTGCGGCACTTTCAACATCAATTCATCTATTATTAATTGCGCGTGTAATCTCGGCGTTATCACATGGTATTTTTATGTCAATTGGATCGACAATTGCTGCTGACTTGGTAACAGAGGATCGAAGAGCAAGTGCCATTTCAATTATGTTTACCGGTCTAACAGTAGCTACGGTGACAGGAGTACCATTTGGAACTTATTTAGGACAGCAGCTCGGATGGAGAGCAGCCTTTGTTGTCATTGTCATTACAGGTGTTATTGCGTTGATTGGAACAAGTATGCTCATCCCATCTACTTTACGAAAAGGGGTAAAAACGACATTTCGTGATCAACTTAAGCTTGTTACAAATGCGCGATTGTTGATGGTCTTTATTATTACAGCGTTGGGTTATGGAGGGACATTTGTTGTATTTACCTATCTATCCCCATTACTTCAGGATATTACGGGCTTTAAAGAAGAGAGTGTTGCTTTAATATTATTAATTTATGGAATTACCATTGCGATAGGGAATATGATTGGAGGTAAGTTATCCAACAAGAATCCAATCAATGCGTTGTTTTATATGTTTATTTTACAAGCAGTAATATTATTTATGTTGCTGTTTACAGCACCGTATAAAACCGTGGGGTTAGTTACTATACTTTTGATGGGCCTCTTTGCGTTTATGAATGTACCAGGCTTACAAGTTTATGTTGTAATGCTTGCAGAACGTTTTGTCCCAAGTGCGGTGGATGTCGCTTCGGCTATCAATATTGCTGCGTTTAATGCAGGAATTGCAATGGGTTCATATTTTGGAGGTCTTATTACGGATTCCATCGGACTCATCCATACATCGTGGATCGGGGCATTAATGGTTATTGTTGCAGTCATATTAACGGGATTTAGTAAAACGATGGAACGAAAGGATAGAGTTAGAGAAAAATAGATAAAGAAAATGAATATGATTAGGAGGAATAAAAATGATTAAAAATTTACAAGATACAACAACATTACACAATGGTGTAAAAATGCCTTGGTTTGGTCTAGGCGTATTTAAAGTTGAAGAAGGTCCTGAGCTAGTAAATGCTGTGAAATCAGCTATAAAAAATGGTTACAGAAGTATTGATACAGCAGCAATTTATGGTAATGAAGAAGGTGTAGGGAAAGGGATTCGAGAAGGATTAAAAGAAGCCGGAATTTCTAGAGACGAGTTATTTGTCACTTCAAAAGTATGGAATTCTGACTTAGGATATGAATTAACACTTAAAGCATTTGAAACAAGTTTAGCTAAACTAGGTTTAGAATACTTAGATTTATATCTAATCCATTGGCCTGTTGAAGGGAAATACAAAGATGCTTGGCGAGCACTTGAAACACTTTATAAAGAAGGTCGCATAAAAGCAATAGGCGTTAGTAATTTCCAAATTCATCATCTTCAAGATTTAATGCAAGATGCTGAAATCAAACCCATGATTGACCAAGTGGAATTCCATCCTAGACTTACTCAAAAAGATCTACAAGCATTCTGCAAGGAAAATGGCATTCAGATGGAAGCATGGTCTCCGTTAATGCAAGGACAATTACTGAATAATGAGACATTACAGGGAATTGCTTCAAAATATAATAAATCTGTTGCTCAAATTATTCTGCGTTGGGACTTACAAAGTGAAGTAGTGACGATTCCTAAGTCTACAAAAGAACATCGAATTATTGAAAATTCAAATGTATTTGATTTCGAATTAACAAAAGAAGATATGGATGTCATTGATGGATTAAATCAAAATCATCGAGTAGGTCCAGATCCTGATAATTTTGATTTTTAAAGATTATCAGTAATCAATATTACAAACTAATCATTCATTAGAAAAACGCACTAATGCTACTTCTTCGGCAGCATTAGTGCGTTTTCTATGTTTTCTTTTGTTAACTAAGCAACTGATTTAGGACTTATAAAAAATTATTTAAAATAGAGCAGAAGTTCATAAATAATCGTAATGGTTCACGAACTGAGATAGTAAATCCTAGAGGAATATTATATATTAAATAATGTTGAAATGAATAGGCAACTTCCATTAATTGGACTAATGAGAGCAGGTATGTTTCGTTGTCTTTATGATACGTTAATGGGAAACAGAAAGTTATGAAGACAATTAAATCATTGCAGGGTTGTGAACGATTATGAAATTAGGATCTAATAATACACTTGGATATAGAGGAAGATTAGTTAGTTTACTTTTTGTCGGAATATTAATTTTATTTATGAGGACAATGGTTATACTTCAATTTGGGGTAGCTCTTCACCATTTTCCTTTCCCAGCAATCATTGCAGTTATTGTAGCTTGGCAAATAGGGAAATCCTATGATAAATATATCTATTTATCGATGAAAGATGTACTTACTGACTTATATAATCGGCGTTTTATAATGGATAAATTTGTCTCTCTATCACAAAAGGCAACTAAAAGAGGCTTGAAAATGGCTGTTTTAATTTCAGATGTAAATGATTTTAAAAAAGTGAATGATCAGCATGGCCATGATTATGGAGATATAGTATTAATGTCTATCGCAAAATCATTAAAGAATGTCTTTAATAAACCGGATATTATAGCAAGATGGGGAGGAGATGAATTTTTAGTTCTAGCTACATTTTCAAATGCAGATGAACTAAATAAAAAAATTCACAACTTCCAACGTAATTTAAGTAGCATAACCTTAGAAGAACAAGAGACAACTATATCTGTTTCAATTGGCTATGCCATCTACCCAACAGACCATACGAATTTAGATGAATTAATATCTATGGCCGATGCTAAAATGTATGAAATTAAATTATCCCATAAAGAAAAGAACAAATAGCACAAGCTCATGTTATAATGAGGAACTTGCGAAATTTATATGCAGCAACCAAAGCATCCGTATTATCGAATACAAAAGGGGTCAGAAAATGAATAAACGATGGACGATTGAGAAAATTAAAGAGTTTGTTGAGAGTAACTCTGAGAGTAAGCTACTGACGACAGAATATCATGGTTTTTCTCAAAAGCTACAATTAAAATGTTCTTGTGGTAATAACTTTGAAAAGACATTTACTAAATTTAAAAATAATAACCAACGTAAATGTGATGTTTGCCAACCACCAAAAGCGTCACGATAATTTATAATTAGCCCCTCCATCTTGGAAGGGCTTTTTCTTTAGGTATTGGTCATAGAACAGTTTATATAATTAATAATTTTATGAGCAGTTAAAAAATTGTAGTTCGGTAATAGCCTTATCGAGGAATGATAATAATATAGACATTACACTATTTTATTTAAAAGGAGTTATTATTGTGGGTTTCTTTGCTAGAAAAGCTATTTGCGGAGTGTGCAATGAAGAAGTCGGCCTAAATCGATTTAAAATAAAAAATCAGACGCTTGGCTATGTCCCAGTTGTTTAAAAAAAGCTGGAGGTCCGATGGCGATTAATGTGAGTAAAATTACTATTGAAGAAATTAAAGCCATTATTCAAGAGAAGGAAGACAAGCTTGGCGATGACCCAATGTCACGCGCTGAAAATATGTACAACTATTGTAAAGAGAATAAATTCGGTTCAGGGTATAACGAAAAGTGGGGAATTAAACACTTCGAAGTCATACAGGATAATCTAATTCGGGGTGAAAAGGTCTTAATTACTTTTATCGGATTACACAATTATCAATCAACAACAAAACACGATAGTAACTATGCTTATGCCATTACTAATAAACGAATCATGTTTGGTCAAAAATCATTAACTGGTGAAAAGTTTAAAGCGGTTAATTATGAAAGAATCAACGATATTGCTTTCGAGAAAGGTATAATATTCGGCGTATTGACCATTGACACTCCTCAAGAAAAATTTAATATTGCTTTAGATTCAGGTTCCGCAGTATCTATAAATAATAAAATTCACGAAGTTTTAGATAATCTAAAATCTTCTAATGCACAACAAAGTAGTCCACAACCCTCTGCTAATAAATCTACTGCTGAAGAGATTTTAAAATTTAAGGAGCTTTTAGATTTAGGGATCATTACCAAAGAAGAATTCGAAGCAAAAAAGAAGCAGCTGCTCGGACTATAAGTTTTCAACTAAAGTATTTACGAAAAAGGTTAGGGAAAATAGTTTATAAATGTAAATGAAGAGCCTTCATCCAAGCAGGATATAGGCTTTTTTTGTTGAAGTTATTCATAAAGTAGAGGGTTATACCGACTGATATTTGAGGTATATCTAATTTAGAATCTGCTGTATAGCTTAAAAGGAGATAAATAAGTGAAACTTGAAACCAATAGATTA
>DATMGC010000107.1:0-2007 GCA_035555915.1 Ureibacillus sp.
AGAGCGTTCTTAGTTTTTAAGACACTTATTTCATTTCTTTAAAGTATTAAAAATAACGTTGTTCTTCTTTATGAAGAACAACGTTATTTTTGTTAAATGATTACATACTAGCTAGTTCATTTTTATAAAGAGGAAAATAAAGGTGTAATGTTGCAGATACCTTTGCAAGAAAAAAATTTTTTCTACAAAAAAAGTATATGCATATATGCATATATGTGTATACACATATATGCATATACACATATATGCATATATGCATATATGTGTATTGTTTAAATGCTAATATATCAACATTTAAACTAGGTATATGCATATACTCGTATATGCATATATTCATATACCTATATATCAATATACGCATATACGCATATACGCATATATCTACACTTATGTACATGAATAATGTGGAAAATCCTTGTTGCATCTAGGTTTCTAGGTGTTTATAATGCAATTTATAGAAACATAAAAGAAGTTAAGTGCAAATAAAAAAGCCATTCCTTCGTCTTTGGCAGGACTGGAATGACTTTAACCATATGCTTAACAAACAAGTGAATGTTAACAAACAAGTGAATGTCAGCAGTATTTTCATATAATCGGTGTGTTGCAGCACACTGATTATATACATCATATATATGATACTAGATGTACTGATTATAACAAGCTAATAAATAATTTTCAATATTCTAAGTCTAAAAATAGATTTTGGGTACTTTTTAATTATGGAAATTAGTATTTTGATAGCTTACTGGCATTCACCAAATAAACTAGAGGTGACTATCAGTGGCTATTTTTGTATCTACTAATCAATTATTAGATGTCTATAATACAATCCTTCGTGAAGGTTTAACTACTTATAAAACAAAATACTCCAAAGCAACACTTCCTGCACGCATCCAAGCTGAAAAAGCAGATAGGCAAAATAAAAAAGGCGCTGTCTTTGTTGTACGCTCTAAATCAGACTTCACATCAAACGGTGTAAAAGGTTACATTGTCACTTCCAAAGAAACGCTATTAGAGGATGCAGCAGGACTCACTCACTTCACGCCAAACATCTACCGCCAATACAACTATTCAGATGAAAATCGTCGCATGATCCGTGGATTTGAAGAAAAGAATCTATTACAAATCAATACATTCGTAGTAGATATTGATACAAAACGCCATAGTGTACAGGACATTCTTTTAGCCTGCGTAGATGAAAGCATCGGAGCCCCAACTTTAATTGTTGAATCGGAACGTGGTTACCAGGTGTATTTTGTGCTTTCACAACCTCTATTTATCTCAAACAAAAATGACTTCCGAGGACTTACTGTAGCAAAGCGAATCTCAGATAACTTAAAAAAGAGCCTGAAATGTATGGATGCAGACCCTTTTTGTAATGATTTTGGGTTTTTCCGTATTCCAAAGCCAGAAAATATCGCATGGCTTCAACTGGATCAAACATACAGCATGGCGCAATTAATCGATTGGTCTCGTCGTCAAGATGACGAAAGTAACAGACCTTTATTTGTTGTGCCTTCAAAGTTAACAAGTGTTTCGGTGATGCAATCAGAATGGTTCACTAAACTAATTCAAGCAGTTGATATAAAAGGTAAAAAAGGACAACTAGGGCGAAACAATACCATGTTTACGCTCGCTTTAGTGTGCTTTTCTGAAGGGTGGGAAAAGGAACGCACATTTGATTTTCTAGATGAATATAATTCGAAATTAAAATACCCACTACCCCTAGCTGATATTCAAAGTCTATTAAACTCTGCGTATTCTGGAAAATACAAAGGTGCAAGCAAGGAGTATATTGAAGCGTTATTGGCTCAGTATGTAGAAGGCAGCACATCCATTTTAGTCAAACTTGGCTATAAAGGTGTATGGTACAAGTTCAAAAAAGACCGTGAAGATCGAGTACGTTCTCATTATGAAGAATGGGAACAGGATATCATTACTTACATTTCTGCTGAAAAATCCAACTCAGAAATGTTTCTTTGGCATACACAAAAAGAACTTTGTGAG
>DATMGC010000108.1:0-7643 GCA_035555915.1 Ureibacillus sp.
AAATGTTATGGAAAGTTCCGTAAACAAACATAAAGAGATGGAAAAGGCAAATATTGAAATTACAGGAGATGAAATTAAACAGCAAAATGAGAATTTATAGATTCTCTCCTATATAATCAAAAATATTCAACTTAACCTCTACAAATTAGTGTTCATCTAATCAATTAAAAAGAGCGTTCAACACGAAAATTCGTCATTGAGCGCTCTTTTTCTACTTCGATATATTCTCCGCTAATACACGTTGAACATCGTATATATTCGTTGTTTTATTGAAGTTCTTTTGTATTGGCAACTGGCTACCCGAAACCCAGATCTTCAACTCTGCTTCTAAATCAAATGTACCTGCTGTTTCAACCGAGAAATGCAAAATACTTTTATACGGAATGGAATGGTATTCGGTTTTCTTACCCGTCATCCCTTGCTTATCGATTAAGATCAGTCGTTTATCTGTAAAGATGAACATATCTCTAATTACTTTGTATGCATGTTCGATATTTTCAGATGGAATAAGTACTTCCTTTAACTCTTCTTTCAATTTATCAATATTTAGTTCTGATGCATTACCCATTAATCCATCAAAAAGTCCCATAATTTTAACACCCCAATTAATTACTATTTCTTATTTAATATACAGAATTTTCGTTAAATATATGTATGACTTATTTAGTAAAAATAAAAAGTAGAAAATATTTTTCATCTTGTTTTCACTTCAAAGGCACAAAATAAAAACAACCAACGAATATCAAATTCATCGGTCGTTATTTTTCATAGTTTATTACGATTGGTGTTTAAATCCAAAATTATTAAAATACACTTAAACAAGTTTCCTTAATATCTGTAATCAACATATGCCCAGGTGCATGTGTAATCATAATGGACGGTTTACTTTCCATCGCAACCGCTTGAGGTGTTACACCACATGCCCAGAATACCGGAATTTCTCCCGGATTAATCGTTACAGCATCCCCAAAATCCGGCTTCGAAATGTCATCAATGCCGATTTGTTCTGGATTCCCTATATGAATCGGTGCACCATGAACATTTGGAAAACGAGATGTTATTTGAATTGCACGAATTGCATCCTCTGCCGACATAGGACGCATACTGACAACCGTCGGGCCTTCAAATACGCCTGCCTTTTCACATGGGATATTTGTTTTATACATAGGCACATTACATTTCTCTTCAATATGTCTAATTGGTATTCCTGCTGCAAGAAGCGGTGTTTCAAAAGTAAAACTACAGCCGATTAAAAATCCAACCATATCATCTTCCCAGTAATCTGTAATATCCTGCACTTCTTCCGTAAATATCCCATCCCGGTAAATCCGATATTTTGGTATATCCTTTCGAATATCTCCATTCTTTGCCAGCTTTTTAGGGATAAACGACCCTGGTTCTGTTACGTCTAACAAAGGACATTGTTTAGGGTTTCGCTGGCAAAATAAAAGAAAATCAAAGGCATATTCTTTCTTTAAAATAGCTAAATTCGCTTGAGTGTATCCGATAGACATTCCAGCAGTTGGTCCAGTAATTTCTTGATTCCGTATAAGCTGACGAATTTCATAAGGTTCTAATTCTTTAATTAATTCCATCGCTTACTCACTCCTTTTTTATTGATTCATACAAAACGGCTAAATTAACTAAATAACTTCGGCAGTTCTTGTATCAATGTAACAACACTTAAATAACCCATTATAATAACGACAATCGCACCTGTAACCGTTAACCAGATTGGGTGTTTATATGTACCTACAACCTCTTTTTTATGTGCAGCAACTAATAATGTACCCAAGGCAATCGGTAAAATTAATGCATTTAATGCCCCAACAAGAATTAATACGTTAACTGGTTTACCCACAAGAACAAAAGTACCAGTTGATACGATGATAAATGCAATAATAATCCAGTTATGATATTTCTCGATGGCTGGATGGAATGAACGAATAAATGAAACGGATGTATACGCTGCTCCTACAACAGACGTAATGGCCGCTGCCCAAATAATTACACCAAACATACGGTAACCAAAATTACCCGCTGCTAATTGGAAAACAGATGCTGGCGGATTGTCTGGATCGATTGCTAACCCTTGAGAAACAACCCCAAGTACAGCAAGGAATAAAGCAATACGCATAACGCCTGTTATTACAATGCCCATAACAGAACTTTTAGTTACTTCTGGTAATGCTTCTACACCTTTAATACCTGCATCTAGCAGTCGGTGACCCCCAGCAAAAGTTATATATCCGCCTACAGAACCTCCAACTAATGTAACAATTGCAAACCAACTAATTTGTTCCGGTGCAAAAGTATTTACGATTGCTTCTCCTACAGGAGGAGATGTTTTAAAAGCTACAAACAGCATAAGTAGAATCATCACACCACCAGCTACTTGTGCAACTTTATCCATGGCTTTTCCTGCTTCTTTAAAGATGAAAATAAAAATGGCAAATAGTGCACTTATCACTGCACCTGTGATGGAGTCCAAGCCTAACATTGCATTTAAACCTAGACCTGCACCGGCAATATTCCCAATATTAAAGGCCAAACCGCCAATTACGATCATCACCGCTAAAACGATACCTAAACCTGGTAACACTTTATTTGCTATCTCTTGTCCACGTAGACCTGAAACTGCAATAATTCGCCAAACATTTATCTGTGCAACAATATCTAAAATTAAAGAAATTAAAATAACAAACGCAAAACTAGCAGCCAATTGCTGTGTAAATACAGTTGTTTGTGTTAAAAAGCCCGGTCCTATTGAAGAAGTTGCCATTAAAAAAGCTGCTCCAAATAGAACACTTTTAGTTGAAGCCTTTTTAACAAATTTGCTTTTTTGCCTTTCCTTTACCTGTTCTACAGTTACATCTACTTTGCTTGCTCCCATTGGATTTACCCCTCTCTTATTGCCTGAACGGCAATTTGCTGTTCTTGTAATACGGCATTTATATATTTTGCAAACTCGATAGCATGTTCTCCATCTCCATGAATACAAATGGTATCAGCTTGTAATGGCACTTCAATTTTTTGCATTGATAGTACTTTTCCTTCCTTTACCATCTTCACAACTTGTTGGACTGCTTGTCCCTTATCGGTAATTAAGGCATTTGGTTGTTTCCGAGATGTCAATGAACCGTCTTGTTGATAAGTACGATCGGCAAATACTTCATTCACTGTTTGAAGTCCAATTTTCTCTCCTGCTTTTGTTAATTCACTTTTTGCTAAACCAAATAACACAAGGTTAGGTGAAAGATCATAAACGGCTTGAGCAATTGCTTCGGCAAGTGCTGTATTCTTTGCGGCCATGTTATAAAGCGCCCCGTGAGGTTTCACATGCTGCATCGTCTCATTCAAAGTTGTTAAAAATCCTTGCAAAGCCCCTACTTGGTAAACCACCATATCATAAGCTTCTTGCGGGGTAATATTCATTTCTCGACGACCAAAACCATTTAAGTCTGGCAACCCTGGATGAGCACCAATTTTTACCCCATGTTTAATAGCAAGTTGTATTGACTCTCTCATGACACTTGGGTCTCCAGCATGGAATCCACAGGCGATATTGACAGAAGTAACATATTTTAAAATTTCTTCTTGCTCTCCTAAACGATAACGGCCATAACTTTCACCAAAATCACAATTTAAATCAACTTGAAACATTTAATTCCCTCCCAAGGAATTTATATTTTGAATAGTCCCATTTTTCGAAACTCAAGTTTCTAATTTTAAAAATTGTAACATAGTTTATTTTTATGGAAAAGAGCGTTTTTTAAAATTTTAGAAAAATCCATCTAGTTTTTATTTTCACTTAAATTTATCTTGTTTTTGAATCGCATTAATTTATAATATTACTAATCTATTTTTTAAAACTTTAATACCGAATTTCGAAACTACTGGAGTTGGTTTTCATGACGATTGTAAAAGAGGATATACAAATTAGACCTTTGGGTGATGCCGCGCTCGTCATTCAACTTGGAGAAGGGATTAACGAAGCCATACATAAAAAAGTGATACATACGATGAATCAATTGGAAGCACATCCTTTTGAAGGACTAATCGAAACTGTACCAGCTTATAATAGTGTGACGGTTTATTACAACCCTGTTGAAGTATATTTTTCTACTAATAATAAAGTAAAAGAAACACCATACATGATTGTAAAAAAAATTATCCTAGATTTATTAAACAAATCATTTTCAGCTACAACAAAAAGAGAAAGAATTGTAAAAATTCCTGTTGTCTATGGTGGAAAAATGGGACCAGATTTAGAATATGTGGCGCACTATCATGGGCTAACGATAGATGAGGTCATTCATATTCATTCGAATACTCAATATCTCGTTTACATGCTGGGCTTTGCTCCTGGTTTTCCTTTTATGGGTGGCATGGACAAGCAAATTGCCACCCCTCGAAAAGATACGCCACGTTTATCAATTCCACCAGGTTCAGTGGGCATCGCAGGAAGTCAAACCGGAATATATCCATTAGAAACACCAGGTGGATGGCAAATTATTGGACGTACGCCACTTCGTTTATTTTTACCTGAACAATCTCCTCCTACCTTAATACAACCGGGCGATCGTATACAATTTACTCCGATTTCACAAGAAGACTATCCTGAAACTTCGGAGGTGACATCATGGGCATAAAAGTTTTACATTCAGGTATACAAGCTACAATTCAAGATTTAGGGAGATATGGCATGCAGAAGTTTGGTGTCATTGTAGGCGGTGCAATGGATACGATTTCCTTAAGACTGGCAAATTTACTTGTCGGAAATGCACAACATGAAGGGGCTCTAGAGATAACACTATTTGGTACCTCACTTTGTTTCGAAAGTGATGAGGTAATCGCAATTACTGGAGCTAACTTACAACCTACTATTGATGGAGAAAAAGCTTCAATGTGGCGTCCACTCTTCGTTCGAAAAGGATCGGTTTTAAAATTTCATGCTGCTATTTCAGGTTGTCGGGCCTATGTGTCATTTAGTGGAGGAATACAAGTACCAATGGTGATGAAAAGTAAAAGTACCTACTTACGAGCGGGTATTGGAGGTTTTGAAGGAAGAAATTTACAAAAAAATGATTTATTTGTCTGCGGTGAAAGAAGTTTATTTGGAGAGGAACTTTTATGTCGTTTACAAAATGAAAGTTCCCACGTTTCTTGGTCTGTAAATTACTCAGCTTTTGTTAACTTTAATAAAAAGAAGACCATTCGGATGATTCGAGGGTCGGAGTATGAGCGTTTCGACCAGTCAAACATCCAAAAATTCTTGTCGATGCCTTATACAATCTCCCCATACGCTGATCGTATGGGTTACCGATTAATAGGTGAACCTATTCATTTAAAAGAGCCCTTTGAATTATTATCGGAAGGCGTTACATACGGAACAGTTCAAGTACCTTCCAATGGCCAACCGATTATTTTGATGGCCGATCGCCAAACGACTGGCGGTTATCCCAAAATTGGCCAGGTTATCTCAGCAGATTTACCATTACTTGGGCAAATGCAAGCAACCGATCAAGTACACTTTCAAGAAGTAACACTTGAGGAAGCACAATTGGCGTTAATAGAACAAGAGAAAATGATCAATATGGTAAAATGTAGTCTTCGAATAAAACAACACACATAGTAGAAAAGAAGCGGTCCAGAAATGTATTTCTGGACCGCCTTTACTTAAGATATAGCTTTTTCCTGGGCGAATCGCTTTACGTAATAGTATTAGATGTCAAAAGTGGCTCTGAAGTAATTTTGACATTTCTTTATTGGTGCATCTCATAACCTAATTGTCTCGAGATTTCTGAAGTAGCATTTTTTAGTTTCTCAACGAAGATTTTAATATTCTCTTCTTGATAATTGGCTTCTAATCCGGCAATACTCAGCCCAGCCACTACTTCCCCTTTATGATTGAATATCGGTGCCGCTATGGCTGAAGTATAGTTTTCTAATTCTGAGTGGCTAATTGTATAACCTTGTTGTCTTTCTTGTTGAATTTTCTCATATAGCTTTTCTTTATCAGTAATTGTCCCCATAGCAAAAGATTGTAATTCGACTGAATCCAGATATTCTTTTAATTCTTGCTCAGGCAAAAATGAAAAAATCGCTCGAGGACATGCCCCTGCATATAATGGGCTTTTTCGACCAATTGCTGTATAGAGCCGCACTTTTTGTTTCATATCAATTTTCTCAATATAAATGGCTTCATCCCCATCACGGACAACTAAATTAACGGCTTCTTCTACTTCGTTATGTAATTCCTTCATAATGGGATATGCAATTTTTCGAACATCTAAACGCATCGATACGAGATGACCAAATTTAAGAAAGAGCATCCCTAATCGATATTTCGCATCTGGTCCCTTTTCCAAAAATTCCATCTCTTCCAATGACTTCAGCATTCGATAAACTGAAGATTTGGGGATAGCTGATAAATCAATGATTTCTTGAAATGATAATTCTGTATGATCCATAAATAAATTTAAGATGTCCATAGAACGGACAACGGTTTTATTTTTATTTGTCACTTTAGAGGTGTCATCCTTTCGCACCAAACTTCTATGTATTGTAATTATGATATACTTTTTTTGAAATGATTGCTATCGCCTTTGTTTAAATAGTTTGAGTTATTGAACATTTGAGATAAATACTTAAATCTTGTACTAAGTACGATTAATTTCTACGTGTATGATTTAGTTTTTTTACTAAAATTTGCTACGTTCTATCGATGTGTCACAGTCACATTTCTGCTTAAAAGAAAGTCTATTTATTAGTAAAAGACACCCTAATAAATAGACATGATTGGTTATTTATTAAATTGTAAAAGTTTATTATTCATTTTGTTGAAGAATTATATGTCTTTTATACTGTTCACTACTGTATTGATAGGAATGGCATATCCTATACCAAGATTCAAATTTCTTTGCATTTGTTTCATTAATATTCGGATAAATTTCACGAGATTAGCCCCACCAATTAACTCCATTTCCTTTTGCTTTGCCTGTTGCACTTCTGTCAAAATATAAGATAATCCCCCATGTTTTGCATTGACTATTCCAATTAATTCACCCTTTGAATTAAATAACGGTCCCCCAGAATTACCATGATTGATAGACGAATCAATTCGAATTAATTCAAATCCATCCAACGGTTCAAATCCAGCTATATTTGCTGAAAGTGCTGTTATCTTTTTTATATTTAATGGGAATCCGACTACAAATGCTTCTTGCCCGATTTTCACTGCTGAAGATTTACCTATTTTAACTCCTTTGCCAAGTGATTTATCTACCTCTAAAATAGCAATATCTGTAATTGGATCATTAAATATGATTTTACATTTCTGAACCTTCTCCTCACCCGAGAGCCTAGCAATATTTAAACGGTTCGGCTTTATACAATGGGAACAAGTGATTATTCTAGTACCATCCCCAATAAGTACACCTGAGCCTGATGAAATTATTTCCTTTTCTTGCACATTATTGAGAACACAAATATTTACCACCGAACCCTTTATTTGTTCGAACTGCTTTGAAAAGTCCATTTGAAACCTCCTACAAGTTAACATCTCCTCTTTTCTAAGTAGTATATGGAATCATGCACTTTACTGTTTTCATCATTCACTAATTAGATAATCACTTTTTTGT
>DATMGC010000109.1:0-50579 GCA_035555915.1 Ureibacillus sp.
CAATTTTTCATTTTTTCACTCCAATCTATTGTTATTTATAAATAGTTTTATTTTAATATAAATGGAAATAAAAAGAAAATATATAATTTCGTAGTTTTGATGTTTTCAATCGTTTATGATGACAAGTTGTCCCACCTTTATTCTCTCATAGCATCTTCTCCTAATAGTATAATGGCTACAACTTCCAAATTTTAATATTTTAATAGAGACAGATAAAAACCTAAATTAAACCTTCGAGGGTGAACATATGAAAATTTCAATTGAAGAAATAAGCAAAGAGCTTGTAGAAGAGATCCTCATTCGTTGCCATGAGGTTAATGAGGAAATCCACGAAATTATTAAAAAGTTAAAGTCTGACCCCCTTATAGTTTCTGGGACTAAAAAGGCTGAACCATGAAAGAGTATAATGGTTCAGCTTATTCTATTTCTAAAGAGAATTCTTCATTTACTTGGATTTACGTCTTCGTACAAAATGTAATCTCTAACAAAATAAGTCTTTATCTAACATTCTATTTCAAGAACCATAAATTTTAACATCCATATAATACAATGAAGCATATTCTAGCATCTTGTTCGATTTAATCAGTACGACTTCCATTTTAACTTTCACAAATAAGAAGGTGGTCATCATTCAGAATTCCAAGTATCTAGATTTTTTGTCAAAGGCTGGTATTGGTGGGGCACACCCTGGAGGGATTAATCTCACAAAAGAAATATTCAAAAGGGAAGATATTAATAATACCTCCCATATTCTAGATGTAGGGTGTGGTACTGGCCAAACAGCTGCTTATTTAGCATATAAATATAGAGCTAATGTAACGGGATTAGATATTCATCCAACCATGATCACAAAGGCCAAAAAGAGAATGAAAAAATACAACTTACCAGTGAATATCATTCAAGCATCCGTTGAAAAAGTGCCATTACCAGATAACCATTTTGATTATATTGTTTCTGAATCTGTTCTTTCATTTGTTAACAAGCAAAGAGCACTAAAAGAAATCTATCGGTTATTAAAGAATGGTGGTCGCTTCATTGCCATTGAACTGACGATTACACAATTTCTTATGGAAAAAGAAGAAAATGAAATTAAGCAATTTTATGGTTTTAGTTCACTTACTTCTAAAAAAGATTGGATGGCGTTATTGAAGCAGGTAGGTTTTAAAAATATTCGTATACGAAAACATACACCCATAGAATCAATTCCTGATTTTAATGAATTCAATAATATTGACCCCGAACTTTACGAGATTATGGAAAAACATTATCATCTCTTCTACAAGTATCAAGGAATTTTGGATTATCGAATTTATTCCTGTACAAAATAATTGAGCCTCTTCTTCAAATGTATCAAAAAATCGTTTTCCAAATCCATAATACAAGTCCACCTAGGATGTTGATTTAACAACTTTCTTGGTGGACTTTTTCTTTGTAAGGAATATTTCCCATCAGATGGATAGGTGCTTAATTGACTATAAAGAAAATATACGAGAGAATAAATGTTAAGAGATGATATAGAGAGGAGAATCTCAGTTGGAACAGCGCTCACTTATATTACTCGGGTTACTCATGAGTCAAAGTCAACATGGCTACCAAATTAATGAATTTATAGAGAGAAATTTAAGTGCCATTACAGATATGAAAAAACCTACTGCTTATGCAACATTAGATAAACTTAGTCAAAAAGGATATATTGATATTCAACTTGAGCAAGAAGGCAACAGACCGACTCGAAAAGTGTATTCCATCAATGAAAATGGGAAACAATATTTTTATCAATTGTTATTAAAAAATTTATCTTCTCCTGAAAGTATGAATTACCAAGGAGATATAGGATTAATGTTTATGGATTTTCTACCAATCGAAGAATCACTGCCGGCGTTGCAAGAACGATTAAGTAAAAATAAAGATTTACTAGAAATTATTAAACAAACTCCATCACATGGAGAAGAATCTGGAGTAAATCTAGCCATTGAACACAAAATTGCAATGTTAGAAGCAGAGGTTTCTTTTCTAGAAAAATCCATAAAAAAGCTTGATCTTACTTCCGAATAATGTTCCCTCTATCCTTGTCAAATTCAAGAAGCCTCGTTAAAGGTCGTTTGTTTTTGCGTAAATGCCTCAATAATTCATTTCCAATTTCGATTAGTCACGTTTGACTAATCATTGAGAGAATAATATAATCTAATTAAATTAGTCACACTTGACTAATCAGGTTATAAATAAGTAATTGTGATATCAGGAAAATTATTTAGACTAAAAATTTGATTTCAATTAGGAGGAACTATCAATGATTATTGTAACGAACAGAATCAAAACGAAATTAGGTTTTGCTGAGAAAATGGCACCGGGCTTCACAAGACCAGGAGCTCTACAAGAAATGAAAGGCTTTGTAAAAGTTGAAGTATTAATCACTAAAAATCTAACAGAATACGATGAACTTAATGTAAATATGTATTGGAATACGATGGAAGACTTTACTAATTGGAGAAATAGTGATGCTTTTAAAGAAGCACATAAACGACCAGCTAACGGTGGACAAGAATCACCAATTTTGGGAAGTGAAATTATTATTTCAGAAGTTGCTTCAACTTTAGAATAAAAATACTATTACTTCTATAATAGAAATGGGCTAAGAAAGATAACCTTCTTAGCCTATTTTTTATAGAATTTAGGTAATTATAGCTATCCAATCTGGGAACTACCTTTAATCTTCATGTGAAATATTCTAACTTCGCATTAGGGAAGAACTTTTCCATATAAGCATAGAGATGATTTTTTATATCTTCTTCTTCTTCCTTTTGATAAATGTATTTTCCAATTCCATATTTGCCCCATTTATACCGTCTTTTCTCTTCATCTAATTCTAATTTCGTCATTGGGTAGTTTTTTTCGATTACTCTTTTCGCAGGCTTTGTAAAACGATGCTGGATAAATTCAAATGTAATATCATTTCTTGCATCTAGCGGCAATTCTGCGTCTAAACGTTCAAACATTTTATAATAGCCATCTTTCCATCCCTCATGAAGATAAATCGGTGCTACGATAAATCCAAGTGGATATCCAGCCCGTGCGACTTTTCCTGCTGCTTCAATTCTTTTCTCTAAAGGGGAAGTCCCAGGTTCGAAGTTTTTGATGACATAGTCAGCGTTCACACTAAAACGGAATCGTGTCTTTCCATTATGTTTTGCATCAAGTAAATGGTCCACATGATGGAACTTTGTAACAAATCTTAATTTCCCTAGCTCGGATTTTCCAAAGTGTTCGATTGCTCTTTTTAAAGTATGAGTTAAATGATCAATTCCAACTATATCAGACGTACAAGAAGCTTCAAACCTAGTGATTTCAGGTGCACGTTCCTCCATATATTGATCGGCAGCATCAAGAATTTCCTCTACATTCACATATGTACGGATATAGGGCTTACTTCCCATCGTCGTTTGCAAGTAGCAATAATGACAGTGACCCATGCAACCAGTTGCAAAAGGAATCGCGTACTCTGCTGAAGGCTTCGAGGTGTCAAATTTAAGCGTTTTTCTTATACCAACTACAAGGGTTGATTTCGCCACTCGGTATTTCTTAAAATCATTATCTCCGGGAAGATTTCTTACTTGATTGTGAGAGGTCGTTTCTCGAATTTCAATATTCATTTTACTAAACTTATCATATAACTCTTTTCCTAAGGGATACTCTAAGGCAGCGGGTTCAAAATAGACAAGTTTCGGTACAAATGGGGTATTCATTGCAAGTACCTTTCTGTTTCATCCCCATAATAGTAATTGTAGGCTTGGTTTGCTTCTTCTTCTGTAGCATAAACAGCCATATCACTTGAAAGTGGATAATAGGTTTCATATAAAAACAAAGCTAATTCATCTTCTTTTTCTGGGTTATTCACAATGGCTGCAGATTGAACATTTGCTACATCTTGGGTATGTGGATTTCTGTAAAATACATATACAACATCCCCAGCTTGGTAAATTTCGTTTTCCATTTCATCACCTACTTTTTAATGGTCATTCATATTATCCCAATCCGTTCTATAGTTATGATTTCTTGATTATGGAAGATACACTCTCGGGATTGAATTGTTACAACACTTTTCACCACTCCACAGAAGCACTTGTAATACGTTTGACCCCACGAATCGCCGCTATTTCTTCTACAAGTTTATGCATAGCAAGGTTTTTTTGTTTTGCTTCAATCATAATGTCAAAATCCTTATTAAGTTCCTTTGCCATCTTTAAAAAGGGGAGAATAAAGTCTAAAGAAACATAATCAGCATGTGAACGGAACGCTTGCTCAGATTTTGGTGAAGAAATATGAACTTTCGGTACGATATTTGTAGATTTCCATGTATCGAAAATACGTTGTAAGTAAAGATGGAGATCATCAACTTCTTCTTTGTTCGCCATATGATGATGATAATCGAGTACCATAGGGATATTTTCCTTTTCACAAGTTAAAAGGGTTTCCTGAACATTATAGGTCTTATCATCATTTTCAAGAGTCATATGCTTTTTAATTTCTATTGGCAATTGTTTTAGATTTTCATGGAATCGTGTTAGTGAAGTGATTTTATCTCCATATGCGCCACCTATATGAATATTAATTAATCCAGTTTCAAGAGCATTCATTGCTTTCAGCATGTCAAAGTGATATTTCATATCTTTTACAGCATTCATCGTTATTTCGTCTTTGGGACTTGTGAAAAGGGTAAATTGGTTAGGGTGAAAACTTACTCTAAGCTTAAATTTTTGGATGATTTCCCCGAGTTCTTCCCATTCCTTTTTAAAAGGACTATAAAAATCCCACATGACCTCAGGGTGGGTAGCTAGAGGGACTATCGAACTTGATAACCGATATAATTCAATTTCATGTGCGATATTGTAGTAAAAAATTCTTTTCGTATGGTGTAAGTTTTGTGCTGTAACGGATTTCAATTTATCCATTCGCTCCTCCTTAGTAAGTGTTGAATACCGAGCGAAGGTTAAAGTTTTGGATGGACTTGCATCCCATAAATCTAATGCATTTGCTACATAACCAAAACGAATTTTCATTTGTTTTTCTCCTTAAAATTCGTAATAGTTTATTTTTACCGAAATCCATTGCGGTATACAGACAATTTGGAGATGCGTAATGAAGTGTAAATCCACTACTTTCATGGTATTATCCCCAGTTTATAAATTTAGAATTTACTCAAAATTCCGCGTTTAATAATTTTAAATAATTTATCTCAAATCGAGATGAAATTGTGCTAATCTAGAGATGAATAAAATATAACCTAAATGAAATTGATTACATTTAGAAACGGAGATAAGTATATGTTAAATGCACAAATTCGTATTGAAAAAGACTTTTTAGGTGAAAAGGAAATACCAAAAGAAGCTTATTATGGTATCCAAACGATGAGAGCAGTAGAAAACTTTCCAATTACAGGTTATCGCATTCACCCAGAACTTATTAAATCATTAGGGATTGTGAAAAAAGCAGCAGTTCTTGCAAATATGAAAGTCGGTATGATTAAGGAAGAAATTGGGCAATTCATCATTCAATCATGTGATGAAGTAATTGCTGGAAAATGGAATGACCAATTTATTGTGGATCCTATTCAAGGTGGTGCTGGTACTTCCATCAATATGAACACAAACGAAGTCATTGCAAACCGCGCACTTGAATTAATGGGGGAAGAAAAAGGGAATTATAAAGTGATTAGCCCAAATAGCCACATTAATATGTCGCAATCAACAAATGACGCGTTCCCAACAGCTACACATATTGCAGTTTTAAGTTTAATGAATCAGTTGATTGACTCGGCTAAAAACATGCAAGATGCATTTGTCTCAAAAGCGAAAGAATTTGCGGGTGTAATTAAAATGGGTCGTACCCATCTTCAAGATGCTGTACCGATTCTATTAGGTCAAGAGTTTGAGGCATACGCTAGAGTTATTTCTCGCGATATTGAGCGTATATCACTTTCAAGACACCACTTATTTGAAGTAAATATGGGTGCAACAGCAGTGGGTACTGGGTTAAATGCAGATCCGAACTATATTGATGCAGTTGTTCAAAATCTTAGTGAAATAAGTGGTTTACCTTTAAGCCGCGCAGAACATTTAGTGGATGCAACTCAAAATACAGATTGCTATACTGAAGTATCTGCCATGTTAAAAGTTTGTATGATTAATATGTCGAAGATTGCTAATGATTTACGACTAATGGCTTCAGGTCCTCGTGATGGATTATTTGAAATCATTCTACCTGCACGTCAACCAGGTTCATCAATCATGCCTGGTAAAGTAAATCCTGTAATGGCAGAAGTTGTAAACCAAGTTGCCTTCCAAGTAATGGGGAATGACTTAACAATTTCACAAGCTTCTGAAGCTGGTCAATTCGAGTTAAATGTAATGGAACCTGTACTATTCTTTAATTTAATTCAATCAATTTCAATCATGAACAATGTATTTACAACATTTACAGAAAGATGCTTAGTGGATATCAAAGCAAATGAAGAACATTTAAGAGAGTATGTTGAAAAAAGCGTAGGAATTATTACAGCTGTAAACCCTCATATTGGTTATGAGCTTGCTGCACAAATTGCAAAAGAAGCAATTGCTACAGGTGCATCGGTACGTGAACTATGTCTTCAATCTGGTGCCTTAACAAAAGAACAAATTGATAAAATTTTAGATCCTTATGAAATGACTCACCCTGGTATAGCTGGTGGTAAAGATTTAGTAAAAGGTTTAAAATCTCAACTTTAGAAATACCATTTATATAATAAAAGTAAAGGGCTGCTCGGGTATAGAGCAGCCCTTTTTGTGTGTTTTATTCTGCAAATACCAAGACAAAGTTTCTTCTCATGTTGTTAAACATAATGCCCCAGACATTAAAAAGATTTCGTTATTTTTTGTCATTGCATAGTTTCTCTTTTTTTGAGAAACCTAAAAATGGGAAGTGAATTAGTCTTAACGAACTACAAGTTTTTGAGGTAGGAGGCAGTAATTTTGAATATTGCAGATGTATTTATAGTAATCGGATTTATAGTATTGTTTTTCTTAGTAGTATTTCTCATATTGGTTGGGTTATATCTATATTTTGTTGATCGAACACAAAAGCAACATCCGATTCTTCGTAACTATCCTCTCTTAGGTCGAGTTCGATACTTTTTCGAAACGATTGGTCCAGAACTACGTCAGTATTTATTTAATAATGACACAGAAGGGAAACCATTTTCACGAACTGAATATCAACATATCGTGAAATCGGCAAAATATAAACGGGATGTCATTGGGTTTGGTTCACTTCGTAATTTTGAAGAACCTGGTTACTACATTCGCAATTCTATGTTTCCGAAATTAACTGAAGAATTAAATATGGATTCAAATACAAAAGTAAAGACAAAGAGATACCTACTTATAAAAGAGCCTTTATTTACACAAAAAAAGGAAGAATTAGAGCAACATGAATCCTCTGCCTATTTATTAAATGATGATGACGCAATTGTTATCGGAGAACATACAAAGCATCCTTTCGTTGTAAAAGGGCAAATAGGGATGTCAGCGATGAGTTACGGTTCCTTAGGAAAGAATGCAATTACAGCGCTCTCAGAAGGATTAGGGATTGCAAAAGGGTCTTGGATGAATACAGGAGAAGGTGGGATTTCAGAATACCATCTAAAAGGTGATGTAGACATCATAATGCAAATTGGTCCCGGTTTATTTGGTGTGAGAGATAACGAGGGGAATTTTAATTGGGAAGCATTAATGGAAAAAAGCCGTATTCCACAAGTCAAAGCATTTGAGGTGAAATTAGCTCAAGGGGCTAAAACAAGGGGCGGTCATATTGATGCAGAAAAAGTAACAGAAGAAATTGCGAAAATTCGTTTAGTTGAACCATTCAAGTCGATTGATAGTCCAAATCGGTTTAAAGAATTTAGTGATTTAGCATCATTATTTAATTTTATCGAACAGATTCGTGAGCATACTGGAAAACCAGTTGGTATGAAGATAGTTGTTGGTAGTCATCATGAAGCTGATGAATTAGCAAAGGCCATAAAAGAATCTGTCAAAGGACCTGATTTTATCACAGTAGATGGTGGGGAAGGGGGTACAGGTGCTTCCTTTCAGGAGTTAGCTGATAGTGTCGGTTTGCCAATTAAAGCTGCGTTACCTTTAGTAAATAACGCGCTAATAAAATATGGAGTTCGTGATCAAGTAAAAATAATCGCTTCAGGAAAACTTTTCTCTCCAGATCGAATTGCTGTTGCATTAGCGATGGGCGCGGATCTTGTGAATATTGCGCGTGCATTTATGATAACTGTCGGTTGTATCCAGGCGCTGAAATGTCAATCGAATGCATGTCCTGTTGGAGTAGCGACAACTGATCCGGATTTACAAAAAGCGTTAGTTATCGATGAAAAGAAATATCGAACGGCAAACTATGTCATTACAATGCGGGAAGGATTATTTCGATTAGCTGCTGCTGTAGGGGTAAATTCTCCAGTACACTTTAAACCGGAACACATTATCTATAAAGATGAAAAGGGCCGAGTGTTTCCACTGGAGGAAATTTATCAATCCATCGTGAAGGAATAAAATTATATTTCAAGCTATGTTCTATTCATGAACATAGCTTTTTTAAGTGAAAACGAGCATTGGGTAAGACCATTCCTATAACTGTTGCATACGATAATACGAAGAATTTTGTGAAGGGATTGAAAAAAATGTACTTTAACCCATATGGGTATTCTTATCAATATCCATACTTTGTCAATATGCCAATGAATCATTTTGGCTGGACATCAAATTACTGGACATATCCAAATCAGATGATATATCCAACTCACTTAGGTTCACCTCATACTTCTGTAGGTAATAATACAATGAGGTTAAGAGATTTTGGACCCAATCCATTTGTCATTAACATAAATGATGCGACGAAATTAAACAATGCTTATCGTACTGCACTTTGGACTGGTGATCACTTACAGGTAACATTAATGAGTTTAAACCCTGGTGAAGATATTGGATTAGAAATGCACCCGAATGTTGACCAATTCTTACGTATTGAACAGGGGCAGGGAATTACTCAAATGGGTAAGAATAAAGAAAATGTGACATTCACAAGAAATGTCTTTGATGATTCAGCCATCTTTATACCTGCAGGAACTTGGCATAATTTAACAAATACAGGAAATATACCACTCAAGCTCTATTCGATTTATGCTCCTCCTAATCATCCGTTTGGTACCGTTCATCCACGGAAAGCAGATGCAATGGCTGCAGAACACGGGAATTAAACAGGGGTTCTTTAGTTATTTAGTTTTAAGTAGTTCAGTTTTTGTGGAGAAACATTGTAAATAGCACATAAATTATCATACCTTTTAGCATAGTAAATAGCAGAGCTGTTTTCATTGATATATCAACGTTTTATAAGAAATTAACCACATAATATCATAACAAATAGCACCCTAATTCGCACAATGACAATAGCTATTGTCATTGTGCGAATTAGGGTGCTATCTTACTTGTAAATTGCTTTTTGATTATCAGTTTGTAGGTAGAAAAATCAAGGATTTATAACATTATGTGGTAAAATAAACTTAATGATTAAGAAAATTCAGTTTCTCTACTTTCGGTCAGTAGAGTTGAAAGTAATACTAATTAAGGGGGATTTAATTGAAGGAAGAAATAAAATTTAGATTGGCTACTGAAGAAGATTTAGATAGTATTGTTGCAATGCTTGCTGACGATGTTTTGGGTAGTAAACGTGAGCGGTATGAACATCCACTTCCTAATAGTTACATAAAAGCCTTCGAAGCTATTACAGCTGACCCTAATAACGAATTAATAGTGGCTTGTGATGAGCATGAAGTAATTGGGGTACAACAAATTACTTTTACTCCATATTTAACACATCAAGGTGGGTGGAGAGCTACTATTGAAGGAGTAAGAACATCAGCTTCTGTAAGGGGTAAGGGTGTAGGAACTAAACTCATAAAATGGGCAATTCAACGTGCAGAAGAACGTGGTTGTCATTTAGTACAGTTAACAACTGATAAAAAAAGACCAGATGCTTTAAGGTTTTATGAAAGATTGGGTTTTAAAGCAACACATGAAGGTTTGAAGCTGAAATTATAATATTACTATTCAACTAAAGGTGCTTTAATTAAAAAAGAACAACACATTGAATAACAAAAAGCTTGGGATATCCCAAGCTTTTTTGTTACGTTAATAGTATTGTTAATTCACTTGCTATTTACGTTGCGAAAACATATGTTTTTTTGGCGGTGATTTTTAGTTTTCTCCAGGTTATCTGAACTACTTACTCTAGTTTGGGATTCTCTTTTTTATTTTTTTATAAAGTGTCTTTTAGCTTTTTATGAATGAAAACCATTATTTGATAAAATTCTTTTTATAAGAGTATGTTACTGGGTACGATCACTAATAATAAACTCACTAAAGACAATTGTGATATAAATTCTTAGTAAAATTCAGTTGACATTATACCTATAGGGGTATAAGATGTGTATATCAAGTACAACCATTATGTGAAGGAGGCATTTTCTTGAATTCATATGACGATAAAGTAAGAAATCGAGTGAAGCGTATGGAGGGTCAACTTCGAGGCATCTTAAAAATGATGGACGAAGGAAAAGACTGTAAAGATGTCATCACTCAGCTTTCAGCTGTACGTTCAGGAGTAGATCGTTCGATAGGTTTAATTGTTAGTCAAAACTTAATTGAATGTATACAAAATGCAAATGGTGATGAAGAAGCATTAAATGAATCTGTACAAGAAGCGGTTAATTTATTTGTAAAAAGTCGTTAATCTATATTAATCGACTTTTAATTTTTAAATATAAATATACCCCTGCAGGTATGGAGGAGGAACGTAATGGAAACATGGATAATCATCATCGCTGCAATTCTATTTATTACGTGGCGAATGAATTCTACAAAAGGGACACATACAATATCAACGGATACTCTAAAGGGGATGTTAAATGATAAAGATAAAGTGTTTATAGATGTTCGAACTGCAGGTGAATACAAAGGGAGAAATATTCGTCAGTTTAAAAATATCCCTCTTGGAAGTGACTTATCAAAACTTCCAAAAGACAAAGAAATTGTGGTAATTTGCCAAAGTGGAATGCGCAGTGCTCAAGCATGTAAACAACTAAAAAAGTTAGGTTATGAAAAAGTTACAAATGTCCGTGGCGGCATGAGTGCTTGGAGAGGTTAAAAGGAGGAGTTAGACAATGAAAGAAGTTAGCGCAATAGAGGTTCAACAACGAATAGAAAATGGAGAGAACTTACATTTGATTGATGTGCGTGAAGTAGATGAAGTTCAATCTGGCCATATTCCTGGTATTACAAATATTCCACTGGGATTACTTGAATTCCGTACTCATGAACTTGATAAAAGTAAATCTTATATAATGGTTTGCCGTTCGGGTGGACGTAGTGGGAAAGCAACGCAATATCTAGAAAGCCAAGGATTTGACGTAACAAATATGACTGGTGGAATGCTTTCATGGAGTGGTGAGATTGAATAATATTTTCTTTTTGAAAATTTTTTGAGTAGAATAATACCCATACAGGTATATAGGAGCTGTGATAGATGTCGATTAAAGCGGATGTACAATTAGACGCAAAAGGCTTGGCTTGTCCAATGCCTATTGTCAAAACTAGAAAAGCTATGAATAGTCTTGCAGATGGTCAAATTTTAGAAGTACAAGCAACAGATAAGGGTTCTTTAGCAGATTTAAAAGCATGGTGCGAAAGTGTTGGCCATCAGTATATAGGTACTATAGATGAAAATGATGTTTACCTTCACTATATTCGTAAAAGCAGTAAAGAAGAAAAAGAAGAAAAAACCTTTGATAAAACAATTAATAATGATGAGCTAATCCAACGTGCTTCAAATGGTGCTCTGATTTTAGATGTTCGTGAAGAGGCAGAGTATGCATTTGGACATATCGAAGGTTCTAAATCAATTCCATTAGGGGAATTAGAAGATCGATTACAAGAGCTTGATAAAACACAAGAAATCCTTGTGATTTGTCGTACAGGAACTCGCAGTGATTTAGCTGCACAAAAATTAGCTGAAAAAGGATTTACAAATGTATTCAATGTGTTACCAGGATTGAATTCCTGGAACGGTGAGTTATCAAAAAAATATCATATTTAAAATTACTGGAGGTTTTCTTATGTCAAACAAAGTAGCAATTATTGCAAGTAATGGTGGTCTTTTTGACGCATATAAAGTATTCAATATCGCGACAGCTGCAGCTGCAACAGAAAAAGAGGTAGCCATCTTCTTTACGTTTGAAGGGTTAAATTTAATCCATAAACAAGGAATGCACCAACTCCCAATGCCTGAAGGACGTGAACATTTTGCAGAAGGATTTGCAAAAGCAAACGTTCCAAGCATTCCACAATTGATTGAAATGGCCCAAGAAATGGGTGTAAAATTCATCGGTTGTCAAATGACAATGGATGTAATGGGATTAACGAAAGAGGACTTTATTGAAGGAATTGAAGTAGGAGGAGCTGTAACATTCCTTGAATTTGCAAAAGATGCAGCACCCACTTTATCTTTCTAAAATAGTAAATTGAGTATAATAGTGAATGATCCTAAGTGGAAGGGAGCTCCCTTCCACTTAAAAAACACATAAATAATACCTATGGGGGTAATTTGCGATGACAGTCAATAAAATGACGGCTGCAGAAGTAGCTCGTAAAGTGATTGAAAATAAAGCGTTATTTATTTTAGATGTACGGAACAATGATGCTTTTGAAGATTGGAAAATAGAAGGACACAGGTTTGAATATCTAAATATTCCTTATTTTGATTTATTAGATGGTATAGAAGATATCTTACCGATTCTTCCAACTGATAAAGACATATTAGTTGTTTGTGCAAAAGAAGGTTCTTCTCTTATGGTTGCTGAGATGATTTCAGAGGCTGGTCGCGACGTGTTCTACCTTGAGGGTGGGATGAAGTCTTGGAGTTCTTATCTTGAACCCATTAAGGTTGGTGATTTAACAGGTAGTGGAGAACTATACCAGTTTGTACGACTTGGCAAAGGCTGTCTTTCTTATATGGTAGTTTCGGATGGTGAAGCAGCAATTATTGACGCTGTCCGCTTTACGGATGTATTTACAAAATTTGCAGAAGAGAAAAATGTTAAAATCAAACACATTTTTGATACACACTTACATGCTGACCACATATCAGGTGGTCGCCAAATTGCAGAAGCAACGGGAGCAACCTATTATTTGTCACCAAAAGATGCAGAAGAAGTTGTATTTAAATATACACCTTTAGAAGATGGCTTAAATGTGAAAGTTGGTGCGTCAGAAATTGTTGTAGGTGCATTTTATTCACCAGGACACACTATTGGCTCAACGTCTTTTATCATCGATAGTGCCTATTTATTAACAGGTGATATTTTATTCATCGATTCAATCGGGCGACCAGATTTAGCAGGTCTTGCCCAAGACTGGGTAGGAGATTTACGTGAAACTTTATACCGTCGTTATCGTGAATTAGAAGAAGATCTCATTGTATTACCAGCTCACTTTATGATAATCGATGAGTTAAACGAAAATGGGACAGTTGCCAAACGATTAGGTGATTTATTTATGGAGAACCATGGTTTAAATATTGATAGTGAAATAGAATTCCGTCAAACTGTAACAGATAATTTACCTCCTCAACCAAACGCCTATGAACAAATTCGTCAAGTCAACATGGGAAAAATTACACCAAATCATGATGAACAAACAGAGATGGAAATAGGTCCCAACCGATGTGCTATACGCTAATAAATAATCAGGAATTATTGTCTTTAAAATATACAAAAGGAACATCCCTAATTTGTTCCTTTTATTCTTAAAATGATTAAAGGAGTCAACCCAATGGAATCTACAAAAATATTAGATGTAAAAGGAATGCCCTGTCCTATGCCAATCGTGCGTACAAAAAAAGCTATGGACAAGTTAGTTACAGGAGATATATTAGAAGTACATGTTACTGATAAAGGTGCATTATCCGACATGCCTGCTTGGGCAAATGCTTCAGGTCATACAATTGTTGAACAAACCGAAATATCAAGTGTTATAACATTCTTTATAAAAAAAGCGTAAAAGAAAATGAGTTTTGTCCAGCTCACTTTTCTTCTTAGGTGTAAGAAAAGGAAAGAAGGAAATGACATGGATACAAATTATATATTCGTCCTTTTTACCATAGGTTTTATCGGGTCTTTTTTATCGGGGATGTTAGGAATCGGTGGGGCAATCATAAAATACCCTTTACTTCTTATGATTCCTCCATTATTTGGTATACAAGGATTAACAGCACATGAGATATCAGGTATCAGTGCCTTGGACGTATTATTCGTATCCATCGCAGGGGTGCTTGGGTTTCGTAAAGAGGGCTATTTAAATAAATCATTAATCACCATTATGGGTATAGCTATATTAATAGGTACATTTATTGGTAGTTTTGGTTCACAGTTTTTATCTGAGAATCAAATAAATCTCGTTTATGGCATTTTAGCTTCTTTAGCAGCTATTATGATGCTTATACCTAAAAAACATGTAGATGAACGCCCTTTAAACGATATACAATTTAACAAGCCACTTGCATTCATTCTAGCATTTGTTGTTGGGGTCAGTTCTGGTATTGTAGGTTCTGGTGGTGGATTTTTATTAATCCCAATCATGCTATTACTACTGCATATTCCTACACGAATGACAATTGCCTCAAGTTTAGCTGTAACATTTATTTCGTCTGTTGCAGGGTCCATTGGGAAAATAACAACTGGACAGGTAGAATATCTTCCAGCAATCATAATTATCATTGCTGGAATAATTGCCGCTCCTTTAGGCGCGAAAATGAATGGAAAAATAAACGCAAAGATATTAGAAACTCTATTAGCTGTTATATTTCTAGGTACAGCGATAAAACTATGGATTGAAATTCTATAATAGCAGCTTAGGTTTATTTTTAATGAAGGATCTAAAGGGCTGTTTCAATGCCTAAGTAACTCTAAAGAGGTGAATAAAATTGATAGTCAGAATTTTATTTCACCTCTTCAAGACTAAAACTTGTAACTTTAAGTACTAAAACGATCTGTGGAATGATGGACTAATGGCCAAGCACGTACTTCTATCTTTTTGGCAAAGTGGACAATAGGTTCATTATTGTTAACAGTAATACCTTGCTTTGACAGTATGGAGTTCTTACTAAATTCGGCTTGTGCCTCTTGTAATATCCATGGTTCATGTAGTATATCACATCGTAATGGTACTCCTGATGTATTCAAAGTGTAGAAGCAGTAACGCTCGACCATCCATTCTTCAAAAGAGCCTTTAGTTGCTTGAAATGGATCTGAAATCGGTTTATAGTTACAGATTAATTCGATTTCATTGTCTTGTAGTCTCTTACTTTTAAATTCTATAGCCGTTCCTCTAGTTTTAATCTCCATCTCAGCGTGCCAATATGGTAAATGGTACACTGATTTAGCCCCTTTTACTGCAAGCCAATTGGCAGCATCCAAACTAAAAAAGAAGACTCCAGGCTTACCATCTAAAATCACATATGTACGAACGTTGAGTTCGGGAAATTGATCTGTTCCCGGAATTGGAGGTAATCCTCGCATACGAATACCTGACATACGAAATGGTACAATCGCTATCCAACATTGACCATTATATGAATCCAATGGTAGTACTTCAGGTACAAGTTTTCGCAATTCCTCATATTCAATTGGATAATGGGCAAATAATAGATCGCTCCATGTTTGTCTCATCGTCCAAGGTAAATTTGGGAGTGCCCATGGACGATGGCTGTCATCCCATGGATTTTTTTTAGTTTTTAAAAGTCCTTCCAGAGTAGCTCACTTCCTTCATATTATTCCTTTAGCATATTTTACCATGTTATATCAATAGATGGAGAACTAAATTAAATGATGAAAATGGTTGTATAAAAATCACATTCATAAGAGTAAGAAATGTTGTACAAAATTGAGAAAGTACTTCAATAATGTATGTTAATAAGATAGCAGTAAAATTTTTCTGTATTTATTACTAGTGCCAATGCCTTAAGACCGCTACATATAATAGGGTAATTATTCATGAGATTTGTTCTTCGAATATAGAATATATTGTGATAGAAAGGAGAATGTTTCCTATCACTAAAAAGATTCTATTTTTCTGTGACCCTGGAATTGATGATTCTTTGGCGATTATGTATGGGATATTGGATCCTGAAATTGAACTGGTTGGTATCGTCACAAGCTATGGCAATGTAACGAAGGAAGAAGCTACAGCAAACGCGGCTTATCTCTTGCAGTTAGCTGGTAGAACAAATATTCCCATAATCCCGGGTGCTTCTAGACCAGTTCAAGAAGAAGAAAGCGTTTTATCCAGAAATTCATGGGAAAGATGGGATTGGCCCTATCCAAGCACCTAAAAATTTCAAGCACCAGATATATCCTTTTGATACCATTCGACTTCTTATTGATAAATATAAAAACGAGCTGATTATAGTCGATACAGGACGGTCTACATCATTGGCAACGGCGTTTACATTATTCCCTGCACATATGAAATTGGTTCATTCCTTTTATGTAATGGGAGGTGCCTTCTTTATTCCTGGAAATGCAACAGCATTAGCAGAAGCTAATTTCTATGGAGATCCAGGCTCTTCGAATTTTGTTCTAAAATACGCTCATAATCTAACTATCACACCGTTAAACGTTACACAATATGCAATTCTTACTCAGGAATTAGTTGATGTAATTTCTCAATATCGAAAGAATGTCTATGCTACTATGTTGGATCCAATTTTCAAATATTACTATGAGTTTTATAAAAAATCAATACCTGGTATTATTGGCGCTCCGATCCATGATTTGCTTACTATTATGGTTGTGAAAAATCCATCAATCGTTGATTACATATACTATGATGCAAAAGTCATTGAATTTTCGGAAGCAAAGGGAATGTCCTATATTGATGCTCGACCAACGAGTAAAAAAGGAAAAACAAGAATCGCCGTAAAACTCAATTATGATGCATTTGTGGATGATATCAGAAAAGTAATGTTACAGGAATAATGTTAATTTTATTAAGAAAAAGTCAAAAAGTCGATTCCACTGAAGGATAAGGAATCGACTTTTTGTTAAATGGAATGCTTATTGGTTAAATTTAAATGAAAGTGGAATGTTTTTCTTTTTCTCATACAAATCTAGGATAGTTGCTGCTATCTGTTGAAGTGCATTGCCATTCTAGAAGAATAGATGCACATCGATTTTATATACGACAAGGGTTTACTGAATCTCCAAAATATTTTATTAAGATGTTGCCTGAATCCAATTAGTATTGTAGTTTGGTTATTAATTAACAAACTTTGTATAGGATTTTAATTGTAAATAATATACAATATATAACTTATAGATAGTTTTACAGAGGGGGAAGAGCATGTTAATAAAGAGGCTTAATGATGAAACGGAATTGCGATTATTGGAAGTGAGACATTCCGAATCTCTTTTTATATTAACAGATGAATCGAGAACATATTTACGTGAATGGTTACCCTGGGTGGATTTCACGAAAACAATAAGTGACTCGAAGCAATTTATTGAAGGTACTCTACAACAATTTTCTAGCAATAATGGCTTTCAAGCAGGAATTTGGTATAAAGGAAAATTAGCGGGAGTAGTAGGATTACATAATATAAATTGGGCGAATAGATCAACATCTATCGGATATTGGTTAGGAGAAGGATTTCAAGGGAAAGGATTAATGACAAATGCAGTTAAAGCTGTAATTGAATACTGCTTTAGCGAATTAAAGTTAAACCGAATTGAAATACGTGTAGCCACAGAAAATGATAAAAGTATAGCTATCCCTAAAAGACTCGGATTTCAAGAAGAAGGATGTCTCAGAGATGCTGAGTGGTTATACAATAAATTTGTAGACCATTATGTATTTGGTTTAACAAAAGAAGACTACGATAAAATCAATGTTGTGATGTAGTCAATTAAAAAACAAGAAACGAAAAAATTGGCTGATTTAAGTCGCGTACAAGTACGGACATAAACCAGCCAATAACTATATTTTTAATATGTTATTATCAGATTCTTAGGGATCTCATTGGTATTTTTACCCCTGTATTACCCCTCAAGTGTTAACACACCGTCTTCCATGCGATAAACTTTATCACAAAACTCAAGCATACGCTCATCATGGGTTACCATAACGGCTGCTTTATTACGGTCTTTTACTTCTTTGCTAATTTGTTTCACAACTTCGAATGCACGGTTAGAGTCTAAGCTAGCTGTTGGTTCGTCGGCTAAAATGATGTTTGAGTCGTTAACAAATGCACGAGCAATTGCAACACGTTGACGTTCTCCACCAGATAATTCATTCGGGAATTTCTTCAATTTTTGACCTAACCCTAAGTCAGTTAACAAAGTTTTAGCAAACTCAATTTGTTTAGAAGTTACTTTGCCTTTCATTTTACAAACAATTAGAAGTTGATCCAATACTGTTAAATAAGGGATTAGGTTCGATGTTTGTAAAATGAAACCAATATCTGTTAAACGGAATGATGAAAGCTCTTTTTCTTTTATCTTTCCAATGTCTGTCCCATTTACTAATACTTCACCTTTTGAGGGTTGCAGTAGGGCACCCGCAATGGATAATAAAGTACTCTTTCCTGAACCAGATGGTCCAATAATGGCGATAAATTCACCAGGCTCCACTGTCAATGAAACATTTTTTAATGCATCAACTGTTGAGTCGCCTTCTTTAAATGATTTTGTTACGTTTTTTAGTACTAATCCAGTCATTTATTCCACTCTCCCAATCGCTGTTAATGGATCGATTTTCGTTACTTGACGGGCAGAAATAACAGAACCTAAAACAGATACAATTAATAAGACAACTGCGTATAAAATAACCATTTTAAAGTCTAAGTTAAATGGCATGCCTTCTGGGAAGACTAGAGCCGTCAAATAAGTCAAGACGATTCCTGCGATAATACTTATGAATGATAAGACAAATACTTGTGAGATGATTGAGTTTTTAATAAAGCGATTTGAAGCACCAATCGCTTTCATAACACCAAACTGTTGTGTTTTTTGTAAAATGAATACATAGAAAAATACCGCAATAATTACTGCTGAGATTACAAATAAGAAGGCAAGCATCATATAAATTGTTCCGCTTTCTTCTTTATATCCTGGCATACCCATCACAGCTTCTGATTTTGTGAATGTTTCGATTTGATCATAGTTGTCTTCAATTTTTTGAGCATCAATGTCTGTTCCTTGTAATGCGATCATTGCTACTGGACTTTCTAAACCATTGTCAGCACCTGGTGCAGCGAATGCATAGTCTTGCCAAGTGTCAACATTTGCGAACACACTAGGTACGTGGTTAAATGTTTCTCCTTCTGTAATACCGACAACCGTTAATTCCATTTCAGAACTTGCAACTACAAGTTTGTCACCAATCTTATAACCTTTATCTTTTAAAGTTTCATCGATGATAACGCCGAATTTATCGTCAGCAGATAATTGTTTACCTTCTACAACTTTTGGTTCGATAAATTTACCTGGATCAATACCAAGGAATGCCACGTCATTTTTTGACTTACCATCTGGTGATTTTACGTTTATAGTAGATTGGCCGAATTGTGCTGCTTCAGTAACACCATATTTGCCTTCAACATCGTCGGCAATTTTACCTTCTACTTTTGTTTTCATCATTGTTGCGGCAGATCCTTCTTCATAAATAAATAGATCTCCGTCAATATTTTTCATCGTTGCAGCAGCTAATGTTGATAAACCATTACCTAAGCCCGATAAAATAAAAACAAGCCATGCGATTAGCATAATAATCGAACCGATCATCACGAAGCGCTTTTTGGCATGTTTCATTTCTTTAATTGCTAAAAACATTCTATATTCCTCCTAGTCAAATGTTGTTTTAGAGTTCAATCTTTCTCATAACAAGAAAAATTGGTAATATGAAAAACAGGTCGTCCCAACTTAAAAACGATTTTTAAAATAACTAAGTGTACTAGTCACAAAATAAATATAGCATTTTCAAGTATGGGTATAAATATGTTCTTCCTCTACATCTCAATCGAAGTATAGACGACTAATATGAACTCTATATAAACTTTTCGTTTTTTTATATATAAGTTGACATATAGAATGAAGCCCATTAGAGTTTTGTTTTGAGTTAAAATGATATAAATAATTTATGACGTTGATATATTTTACATTTTAATATGTACTTAATGCTGATAGTATGGATTGATACATATTTAATGAAATCAACAGTTTGCAAGCACTTAGCAAAAATTCGATGCCTTTTTTATCGGAAAGGATGTGAAAACGATGCGTATTTTAGTTGTGGATGATGATCCATTTATTAGAAAATTAATCGGTATTCATTTGAAAAAGGAAGGGTATGACACAGTGTTTGCATGTGATGGCATAGAAGCACTTGAGTTAGTAAATGAAGGCATTCTAGATTTAGCAATTGTCGATGTCATGATGCCGAAAATGGATGGGATTATGTTGACGAAACGTTTATCTGAACAAGAAATCCCAGTGCTTATGCTAACAGCAAAAACAACGCTTGAAGATAAGGAAAAAGGATTTTTAGCGGGCGCGGATGATTATATGGTCAAACCATTTGAGCCTAAAGAGTTACTGTTTCGTGTTCGTGCCATTTTACGTCGCTTCCAAAAACTTGAACGTAGTCATACAATGCTTGGTAATATGCACATTGACCGACGCACATTCGAAGTAAAGGTTGGTGAACAAGTTCTACTTCTACCATTGAAGGAATTTGAGCTGTTAAGTATTTTGTGTAGCAGACCCGATATCGTATTTACGCGTGACCAACTAATGGAACAAGTATGGGGCTTTGATTATGAAGGTGACGATTTCACACTAACTACTCATATAAAGCGTCTACGTTCTCGACTAGAGGAGGTACATGCGCAGGTAAAAATACAAACGGTACGTGGAATTGGCTATAAGATCGAGGAAATTAAATGAAAACTTTATATAAAGAATATCTTGTTGTTACATTAGTTGTCATTATCGCAAGCCTGATTGTATCCATGTTTTTACTTGGTCAACTTTACAATAACTATGTTCGTGAAGATGCGGATGAGAAGAATTTAGATATTGCGCTAGAAGTTACGGACATTGTAGGGACAATGTCCGCTGATCGCTTAGATGAATTTTTTCAATCTATTGCTAAGTTAGGTTATCAGGTCGTTGTAATTGACGAAAATAAAAAAATTACTAGTTATGGTGCAAAATTTAAGAAAATGCACTTGAACAACGAAATGGTAGCCCTTGTCGGTTCAAACTCAATCTATCATGGAATTAGAGAGTACAAGCAAAACTTCTCAATTATGAACCACTATGCAAATGATGTGCAAAATACAATCGGTGTGCCATTTACAATGGACAATCAAAATTACGCAATGTTTATACGCATCGATAATGCATCCTCCTTTACGGAAATGCATTATTTAATTGTTGGATTTTTGTTCATTACAACGATTATTATTTTTGTTGCGATGATTTTATTAGCTCGTCAACTTGTGCAGCCGTTAAAACAACTGCAGCTTGCAACGGAGCAAATCGCGAAGGAAAACTATGACATTGATTTAAACATCAATCGGAATGATGAACTTGGTCAGCTAGCGATTCAATTTCAAAAAATGGCGCAACGTTTAGCGGAAAATGATCAATTAAAAAAGGACTTTATCAATAATGTGTCACATGACTTCCAATCACCGCTTCTTAACATACAAGGTTATGCGAGTGTGTTAAAAGATGGGGAAAATACAGAAGAAGAGCGTGTCCAATATTTAGACATTATTGAACAAGAAACGAAGCGACTATCTGCACTAACAAAGCAATTGTTGTTACTAAGTTCATTGGACCAAAAGAATTTACCGATTGAGAAGAAGACATTTTCTCTGGATCAGCAGCTTAAGGACCTCTTATTTGCAAAACGGTGGAAACTAGACGAAAAGCAGATGGAACTTATATATGAATTAGAGCCGATCGAAATCTATGCGGACCAACATTTAATGGAGCAAGTTTGGGATAATTTATTATCCAATGCGGTTCGTTATAGTGAAGTAAAGGGCAAAATTGTAGTAACATGTTCACGTGAGGAAAATGCAGTCGTAGTGAAAGTTCGTGATTATGGCATCGGTATTCCTAAGGATGAGCTAGATAAAGTAAAAGAACGTTTTTACCGAGTTGATGCATCTCGCTCTAGTCAAAGTAGTGGGTTAGGATTAGCGATTGTGACGGAAATTGTCGGGCGACACAATGGTGAATTTGTCATAGAAAGTGAGTTAGGGAAAGGTACGACCGTGACGGTTAGATTGTTCGATAGATAACTGGGCACCAGTAGGTTAATATTCTAAATTTTTTTAGAGCTTTCAGATAGATTTTTGACCACCAAACAAAGTTATAACGAATTATTTTTACAGAACTCAGCATTTTTACACCACGCTACATTATCAAAAGAAGCGGCATCCCATAGTTGGAAAAACGATGGGATGCCTTTTTATATGATCTCATTTTCCTCAAATGTATTTTTCAAAAACATGTAACCATTCTTTTTATAACTTTAGAAAATTCTTCTTTTTGGAATAATAAAAAATTTTTTAAAAAAGTTTAATTTAATTGAACCGTTTTTTGAAATTCATCGTCTAATGTGTTGGAATATAAAAACCAAAGGAGGAAATATTTTGAAAAACAGAGTGAATAGAATGATAGCAGTTTCGATACTGACAGGGGGACTTCTTTTTGCAGGAACAAGTGCATCCGCGGCATCATTTAAGGACTTAAATCAGGATTATTGGGCAAAGGATGAAATTAGCTTTTTAGTTGAAAACAAGATGATTAGTGGTTATACAGATGGAACTTTTAATCCAAACAAAACAATCACGAAGGCACAAGTTGCTATGATATTAGTACGTGCGTTGGATTTACAAACAAAGAATAACCCAGATCCGGGGTTTAAAGATGTATCCAAAAATCATAGTGCCTATCAAGCAATTGCCGCTACGGTAGCAGCAGGCATTTTCGATAAGGGTGGAAAGTTTAATCCAAATGAAGAAATGACGAGAGAGGCTGTTGCAGTGGCCATTGCCAAAGCTTTTAAATTACAAAGTTATGGGCAATTAGAATTTACAGACGTACCAAGTAAATCAAGTGCATATAAGTCAATCGTAAGTCTTGTTGACCGTGATATTACAACAGGATATGAAGATGGAACATTTAAGCCAAAACAAAAAGTAACGAGAGCAGAATTTGCAGTCTTTGTAGCACGGGCATTAAGCTCCGATTTTTTACCAAATAAGTATACGGTTCCGTTCAATATCAATCCCGCTACCGCGCTATTCCATATCGCATTAAAGAAACCTGAAGAAGCACAACAACTATTTGTAGATCCTAAGTTTAATCTTTCATTATTAACGAAAGATGTACTGAATTTTGAATTGGTAGAAGCAAAAGAAGTGGCACGTGCAAATGGGAAAACAGAGTATCTAGTGAAATTTAAAGCAGAGCTTAAAAACAAGGCAAACAACAGTTTAGTAAAGAGCGGAGAAAATGAACTATATGTAGTAATTCAACGTGATGGCTATATGGATTTCAAGATTGTTTCAATTGAAAAAGAACCAAGATTTTATTTGACAGAAAAAGAAGCACAGGAACTGTTTTTAAATGCAAGTAATAGCTATTGGTATGTCTTGATGGGTGGGGAAGGAAAACAAAATGAAACGACCTTCACTCTGAATGACGGAGAGTATCGATACATGGCGGAATCTCTAAATACAATGGAAAAACTAAAGACATATTTAGGAAAAACTTATACAAATGAGCAAGTATCAGCCTTAATTAAAAAATTAGGTATTATTAATCATTTTGCTGAATTAGCACAGCCGAATGCTGATGGTGGTAGCCGATTAATGTTTGATAAAGCAACGATTAAAGAAACAAAAAGTACGGATACAAGTAAGAAGTTCACACTAGAAGTGCCCCTATATGGAGATGGAAATGAAGTGGAGACGTTACAAGGGGAGCTTCGTTATGAAAGAGGAAAAGGTTGGCGCGTCTATAGTCTGCAAACAATCCTTAACGGGGATACGCCTCCTGCCATAACAACAAATCAAGCACTTAGCCTGTTTGAAGAGGCAAATCATAGCTATTGGTATGTCGTGATGGGTGGCGAAGGTAAACGTAATGAAGCTACATTCACCTATAAAGGAATGGATTATCGTTATATGGCGGAGTCCCTGAATACGATGGCGAAATTAAAAAAATATTTAGGTATTTTCTATACGACTACTCAACAAGAAAAATTAATCAAAGATCTTGATATTATTGAGCATAATGGGGTATTAGCACAACCAAATGCTGATGGTGGTAGCTTATTAAATTGGGAAAAAGCAAAGATTAAAGAAATCTCAAGTTCTAGTCAAGCTAAACACTTTGAATTGACTGTACCTATTGGAGAATCTTCTGATTATGAAGCGTTAATTGGTGAGCTTCGCTATGAAAAAAACGCAGAAGCTTGGAGAGTGCATCGTCTAGAGCAACAAGCGTCTAAAACCACGAATTAATAACAAAAGGGGAGGCTATTGATATAGTAGCCTCCCCTTAATATATGATTAGCATCCTATGGAAACAGAAGGTATTCCTTAATATCTCCTAAAAATGAAACTCAAAAATTATGTAACTGCTATAATGAATAAATATCTTCCAGGAATGTTTTTACTGTGGCCATTTCTAATTTTATCTCAGTTATATCTTGCTCTTCAATTGCCACATTCAAATGATTTATACTTTCTTGAAGACTTTCATACTCGTCTTCATCTCCCATTAATTGTATTTTCCATAAATTATGCCGATAAAGTTGTTCCAAATTAGAACCGAGTGAAGTTAATTGTTCCCAATCCGATCCGTTTAATGCTTCTTCCATCGAGTTTATCTTCTCAAGAAATTCATTTTCTCCTGTTACACTTGAACATCCTGATAACAAAATAAGTAATGATAGAGATAGTATCCATTTTTTCATATTATTAATTATTCCTTCCATTTTGAATATATAGGTATGGTATTCCCAATAATAGAAAAAACATAATCAACTTAATATAGAATTGGAGGAACTTTTAGTGCCGGATTTCGTATTAATTCTAATTCGGTCAATTATATCTTTTATGTTATTGCTATTTTTGACTAGAATTATGGGTAAAAAACAACTCTCTCAACTTACATTTTTTGATTATGTAGTAGGGATTACTATCGGATCTATCGCTGCCACAATGTCTGCTGATAAAAATATACAAATTTCTAATGGAATAGTTGCTTTAGCAATATGGGGTATTTTCCCAATCTTACTAGGGTTTTTAGGTATGAAATCAAGAAAGTTCTTACAATTGACAGATGGAAGACCTTCAATTGTTATCAAAGATGGGGAAGTATTAGAAGAAAGCATGAAGAAAAATCAACTCGCTATTGATGAGTTAATGATGTTATTAAGAGAAAAAGGGGTCTTTAAGGTTGAAGATATTGAAATGGCGATATTAGAAACGAATGGGGAACTAAGTATTATGAAACGAACAGATTTAGAACCAATTACACCTAATTTACTAGGTATGAAGGTTAAATTAGAACACGCGCCAAGTTTGTTAATAGTTGATGGGCATATTTTAAACAAAAATTTATCAACTTTAGGTTATTCAAAGAAATGGCTTATGAAAGAGATTGAAAAACAAGGAGCACACTCATTAAATGATGTATTTCTAGCTCAAGTTGATTCAAAAGGAAGTCTTTTTGTTGACATGTATAAAGATAAGAAACAAAAAGATAAATCTTAATTCTCCACAAAAATTCTTGATTTTTATGGACACTATTTGATGAAAATATGACAATTTTTCTGATTATTGCATAAGTATTTTACTGGCCTAATTCATTCTTTGGAATTTAACTTGTTGATCATTTTATTTCTATATGCAATAATTGACGTTTTTAAAGACGCATAGCTTCCAATTGCTGAGTAGCCGTAAAACCAACCCATAAACAAACCCGCAATAAAATTATGACGATGGCTTATAAATACTGAAATTAATAGCCCCAGTATAAGCGCGATTGTGGGAACCCAGAATGGCTTAATATTGAAAATTTTCTTTATCAGTTGTGTAAGGATCATAACAACTGGAACTGCAATTACAGCATCCCAAAAATTTGTATGTATTAGTGGAAAGTGCTCCATATTTACCCCTCAATCTTCAAATAAAATAATGATTACACTTTAAAATTTATTAAATGGTTTTTGTTAAAAAGCAGAGAGAGCTTTGTGGCCAATTACAATTTTGATGATTAATAAGTATTGAACTAATTATTATGTTTCTTTCTACTATTAAAAAAGAGAAGAGTCGTTTTCAGAAACAAGCAGAGTGAAAATGTAGGTATGAATAGCATCCCTCATTTAAGTGAATATATGCAAACTCTTATATTCCTTTTGAGGTATTTCTCATTTTTCATTTTTGAGACTTCTTAAAAGTTGACTTTCGTGTATTCTATACAAGAGAGCTTACATTAGGTATCAAAAAGGAATGTTACACAACCTTTCCATTTTGTTGTTCAAGTAATGGAAGTTTATTTTTTTAAATGAAGCCGAAATAAGCAAAATTAATATTTAAAACGACACATTATTTTAAGGTTATTACAGATAATTAACTCATCTACACTAAAGGTGGGAAGTGCTATTATGAAAAAAGTACTTTTTCTTTTAATGGGCTTAATTATTATAGGTGTTGTGATTTTTTATGTTGATGAAAATAATAGTGAAACCATTTTAGCGGATCGTGGACGACAGTATTATGAAGAAGCAGGTCAAATTATTTGGGATATTAAAACAGAGGAGAAAGTAGTTGCCCTAACGTTTGATGATGGACCGAATCAAAAGGATACTTCTGAAATATTAGATTTACTCGAACAATACGAAGCAAAAGGAACTTTTTTTATTGTGGGTGAACAAGCAGAAAAAAATCCAGAAATCATATTAAGAATGTATCAAGAGGGACATGATCTTGCAAATCATACCTACACGCATCCTTTTACTAGAGATGTTTCAAGGGTCATGAAAGAAATTAAACAAACAAACGATGCTATATACAGTATAACTGGTTATAAGCCAAGCCTATTTAGACCTGTCGAAGGCCAATATACGGATGCGATGATTGACAAAATTTCAAAAGCAGGTTTTAAAGTCGTCATGTGGTCTTGGCACCAAGATACATTAGATTGGAAAAATCCAGGTGTAAGTAAAATTGTAAGTACAGTTTTAAAGGGGACAAAAGAAGGGGATGTTATTCTGTTCCACGATGGTGGTGGTGATCGTGAACAGACCGTAAAAGCATTGAAAAAAATCCTACCAGAACTTCAAGATCGAGGTTATCAGTTTGTGACCATAACAGATTTACTAAAAATACAAATGAAGGAGCAAGAGAAAGTAAATCACGAAACAAACAATAAGTGATAGAAGATGAAGTAGTTAAGATTTACTTAGACGATTTTGCCGATTGGTAAATTCCTTTGGATTAAAATATCTATCTAACAGAAGAAAAAATGTTTATCATTTCGTTTAGTTTTTTATTCAAAACTATCCTGAATAACATACATTAACAGTAAAGAATGATGTTAATGGAAGGAGAAGATTTTTGAATAAATCATTAATCGATTCCCTTAGACAAGGTGGGTATATTTTCTTTTCTAGACATGGAGAAGCAACTATTGGAAACGATTTACCTAATTTATATTTTCAAAACTGTTTGACCCAAAGAAATCTTTCTGAAACAGGGCGAATGCAAGCTATTTACTATGGACAGATTCTCCGGTTCTTGCAAATTCCCGTTAATTTTCCGGTATCTGCGAGTCCTTTCTGTAGAACCATTGAAACAGCACAATTAGCATTTGGCAGTGAGAATGTACATGTTGATCCCTTTTGGTTGAATGTATATGGGTTGAATGAAAATTTACCAAGTGGAGAGAGACAAAGAATACTCAATCGTCTTCAAAAAGCACTAGAATTAAAGCCCCAAGCTGGACAAAATAATATTATCATTGCACATAGTTTCCCGAAAGGACAGGGTTTAGGTGAAATACCCTATATGGGGACAGTGATAATAAAACCGAACGGAGTAGGTAACGGTTTTGAAATAATAAATCGATTTTCTTTATCGGATTTAAGAGAATTAGGGAGTTAAGTTTAACTTACAAACACAAAAATATGAAAACGGCGGCATTGGTAGAGTTATAGCGGATAATTATTCAATTAAAATAAATGGCGTGAATTCAGAATTCGGATTTGTGCCGTTTTACATAAAATAACTCGATTGATGAAGAAATTAATTGATATGAAAGGCAAAAATCCTTCAAATACTATTTGAAGGACTGCGATTATTTTGCTAAACCAACTGAAGTGTTATTATATTGCGAATCACTTAATGCTTTTACCATAAAATGAGCGACACTCGCGCGTGAAATGGAATAGGATTTTGGAGGGACACCCTCAAATGCTTCTTTATATGAGGTAGATAATTCTTCGTCTTTTAGTCCTAATGGACGAGCAATTGTATAGACAAAGCCTTTTAATAAATAATAATCAACCGCTGCACGATGATCTTTTAATGGATTTTCTAACAATTTCATCATCAGTTTACCCGAAAATCCAGGGATTTCTTTGTTAATGCCAGCAGAAGCGCAATACACTAAGCGTTTAACACCGGCAGAGCTCATACCATCTGCAATATTTTTTCCCATCAATTCAAGTTGATTCGATTTTTTTGTACCAGTAGAAGAACCCAAGCATGAAATGACAGCCTCATGACCAACAATTGCGCTTGCCACATCTTCTGCATTTAAGGCGTCGCCTTGAATGATGCGAATGCCTTCTTTAGTCTGTAATTTATCAGGAGTACGAACAAAGGCTGTAACTTCATGACCTGCTTCAACTGCCATACGGACAAAATGTTGCCCAACACCACCTGTTGCACCAAATACAATTATCTTCATTTACTCTCTCCTATTCTTAACGAATACCTAAATTATAGCACGAAATGATCAGAACCTGTACGCACATATTGTACTTGTTATACAGGGTATAATTACGATTTTTTGCTTCAAAATTTGATAGAGGATGTTGTCTTATAAACTTCTTTGTATATTTTGAAGTACGGTAGAATTTATCAGTTCTATGTAGGTTGTACTTATTAATATTTCACTTTTAACAAAAAGGTTTAGGTAAAGGGGGCATACCATTTATCAAGGACTTCTACTTTTTATTTGAAATCTACATTTACTCTAACAAAACCTTTAATTAAGAGAATCATGAATTAAAGGTTTTTGGCAATAATAATTCAAAGAAATTTTTATCTGTGATGGTAAGTCGGTAGTATGCTCATAAAGGGGACTAAATATGAAGAAGGATAGAATATTGTTAATAGGCGTTTTAACGTTAGTCATAGTTATATTGGGAGCTTGTGGAAATGCAACTTCCCAATCCAATACTAAATTAGCAAACCAGCAATCCACTAGAACTTTGGACGAAAAACTAAAAGAAAACTTATCACATGAACACTCAACAATTGAAGTGAAAAGTATAATAGGAAATATTTCAGTGAGTACAGACACTACACAGACGGTTCAAAATACAGTTACTACTGTTCAAGCAACTAAAGATTCAAATACAGAAGAAACCGAAACACGTAGTGGAAAAAACGAAATGTTAAAAAGCAAGAAAGAAGAATATCTCCAGAAACTAAAAAGTACGAAAGATAAGGTAAACAAACTTAAAGCACCCGATTCTTCAACATACGCTTTAAAAAATCTGGAAAATCAGAGATGGGAGATATGGGATGACTTGTTGAATGAAATTTATGGAGTGATAAAGGAGCAGCTACCACCAGCAGAAATGGAGAAATTAAGAGAAGAACAACGAAATTGGATAAAATATAGAGATAAAACTGCATTTAAAGCATCCTATAAATATCAAGGCGGTACGCAAGAGCTCTTAGAGTATGTGAGTGTATTAGCAAATGTCACAGAAGAAAGATGCTATGAATTAGTTAATAAATATATGAAATAAATTTTGTTTATAGAGCGGTACTATTTCTATTATTGGCGCAATTCTTGAATAGGATTGTGCCTTTTTTATTAAAGGTGAACACTGTACTTTTCAAATTATTTCCATCCCTTAATTTCCATATAAATTTAGATTTACTTATTTTGGATGTGTTGTATAATAATTTATCATTACTAATAAATATACACCCATCCAGATAAGGAGTGAGTTTATGAAGATTGCACCTAATATTAATCCCGCAGAAACAATATATGTCATCCATCAAGCATTTAAACGTTATGAAACAGACCCACAACCATCAAGTGCGTTGAATGAAACAGAGGAATCTATACAAAATGAGTTAAAGCAAGGTACAAAACTTTTCGGGGTATACGAGAATGATGAATTAATAGGAATTGTCAAATGTCTTTTAAAAAAAGACCATATTTATTTTTCTAGATTATCTGTTTTGCCGAAAAACCAAGGGAAAGGTGTAGCCAAAAGCTTGGTCAAGTATATAGAGAATTACGCCATACAAAATAATATATTTGCATCAATTTGCAAAGTAAGAAAAAAAGAAAAAAATAATATAACTCTTTATTCAAAGTTAGGATATGAGGTAGTGAACGAAGAAGTTATCGTAAATAAAAATGGTGATAATATTCCTACCGTAACTATGCGTAAAATATTAAACCCTAAGTATTCTGGATAGTATTACATAACCCTATTTATCCTTTGTAGTTAATGGTATCTATTAATAAAATAAGAAGCACAGCTGCTATATAAGTAGAATACTTCATAGCAACCCTGCACAATTCTTGAAAGGGAATTGTGCGATGTTTAGTAACAGGGGCCGGCTTGGTTCTAACAACATTGTTCTAATGATGGAGTGTCCATTCCTCACGCTATTTTCTTGCATAAAATAAAGATATGCCAATAGATTGTGAAGGAGGTCATCAGTTGACCGAAAAAAAAGGAACAAATTCTTCAAATCATAACGATTCTTGTTGTTTTGAACCTTTTATTAGCCCCAATCCTGTGACATCATTCAATCCTGTTCAACGTTACCCTAAGATAGATAAAAGCGCATTTATAAGTCAGTTTTCCAGTGTTATCGGTGATGTAACCATTAATAACAATGTTTATGTAGCCCCTAATGTAAGTATACGTGCAGATGAAGGAACCCCTTTTCATATAGGTTCTAATACAAATATTCAAGAAAGAGTCGTTTTACATGGTTTATTAAATAGAAGGATTTCAGATGGAAATAAAGCGTATTCTATTTTCATTGGAGATCAAGTGACCATCGCTCATGGTGCACTTGTACATGGTCCATGTTATATAGAAGACAAAGTATTTGTTGGCTTTAATTCTATTGTTTATAATGCCATTGTCGGAAAAGGTTGTTTTATTTCTTATAATGCAGTCGTCACAAATGGTGTTCGAATTCCACCTGATCGGTTCGTTCCACCTGGAGCTCATATAGATTCTCAAGCGAAAGCTAATGCACTTTCACGAGTACCTGAGGATAGTGAGGAATTTGCACGTGAAGTTCAACGTGTTAATCAAGAATTCCCCGCATCGTATCATTTGTTATTTGGGGAAAATAGTTGCTCCTGTGGAATTGCTTTTAACTAATAAAAAAGTGTGTTGATCTTGTGAAATTCCACTATAAGTAAAGGAGTTTTTTGTTAACGAATTATATTCAACAGTCTGGCGCGATTCTTGAAAAGGAATTGTGCTTTTTTCAGGATAGGGCTATTTATTGAGCAACATTTTTTTGAGATGGAAGGGTGAGTATTATGTATCTAGTAATCATCCACTCTAATAAGTTTAAAATTAGAACTATTAACCCCGAAACATTATAAAGGTCTATTTACCCCACTAAAATATTCATATATTAAAATATGTGTATTTTTCGATTGGAATGTATAAGCAGCCCTTTCGATTAAAAACTCCATCATCATGTGCAATTGGAGAATGATGCTCTTTCTAATGAAAAGTGGGTGTAAAATGATGAATGTTTATAAAAAAAATGACTACAATCCTTCTAGGAAATCAGATTATCCTTCAAATAAATGGGTTAACTCGATGATATCGAAAGCAGGTAATACATGCAATAAACAGAGTAAAGCGAATAATGAAAACGGGGGAAATGACTCAAATTTAACAGTTGTTGTAGGTAATTGGATTGGCGCTATTGGTAACATTATTTCTGCGATTGGAAGTACACCCTCAACCGTTTTAACCGATCGTACATTAGAAGATTTTAATTTGATTGGAAATGTATTAGAAGCTGTTGGAGGCGCAATAGTAGCAGAGACTGAAGATACATTATTTAATAAGGCTGGAGGACAAATTGCAGTTATAGGGAATTTAACTGCTGTAGCAGGAATTTTATCTAAAAACGAACAATTAAGTCAACGGTTAGAAAAGCAAGGAGAATTATTTCAGCTTGTAGGTGCCGGAACCACCATTGATACGAAAGGAAATCTAACAGTCTTAGAGTCTATTGCTAATACGGCCGTTATCATTCAAGTAATTGGTATAGCCATTGGTGTTTTAGCTGACTCAGAGTCAAGTGAAGGTAAAGTAATGGCAGCAGTAGGTGCTTGGATAGAAGCAGTAGGAGCAGTCATTTCTGCATTAGTAACAACTAAGATGAATTTTTGATGAATTATATTTAGGATAAATACAATTGAGAAATACTTAAGAACAATCTTCAACATTCGGGCGCTTTTGAATAACGAAAGTCCTTTAAAGATAAAAGTGCCTTTTATAAATCTTAGATAGAGTAGAGAATAATCAAGTATAAATTAAAAAAAGCCCTCAGAATGGTTGAAAAGGGTGGTAACTAGTCCCTATCCATTACAAAGGGCTGTTTCGAGTGTATATTTAGCATTATTGTTGGTATAGAATTGTTTGTGCCACGCCTTTAAAATACTCTGATTCAACAATGATGTGATTTAAGACCACTTTGGCAGTTGGATTGGTGCTTATAGGTTTACTTTCATCCATCATCGCTCGACAAAAATTGATAAACTCTTGACTCTGCTGTAAGCAAAAAGAGATAAGCTGAAGAATATCTTGATAAAGAGCTTGAGAAACATGTCCATTGGAACGATTAACTGTTTCTATAAACCTAACAACTTGTTGATGTGCCTTTGTAAACGCCTTTTCCCACTCTTTTAGTGCTTCTACATATTTCTGTTCAAGATTTCCAACAAGCTCCCTAATCACAACCGTATGTTCTGCTTCTTGGTGTTTCCAAAACTCTGCCTCATCAAGAACGCGTAATGGCATCTGATTCCCATAATAATACTGCATAATACCCTCCGTTCTAATTAACATCATTTAATATATATGTCAAAAATTTGCGATAAGAACTGTTGATAAATTCTAGTTAGACTAATATTCTAATCGATTTCTTTGAAATGGTAGAATGTTGATATAAAGTAGATGTCAGTGCATGTGAGTAGATCTAGGTTTAATTCAGATGAATATTTAATATAACTGATAAATGGGGGTACTAAATGGAATTATGGGATGTATACGATATTAATCGTAATAAAACAAATCGTACATGGGTCCGAGGGAAAATGCTTCAACCTGGTGATTTGCATTTAGTTATTCATGTTTGTATTTTTAATTTCAATGGGGAAATGCTCATTCAACAAAGGCAGTCCTTCAAAGACGGATGGCCAAATATGTGGGATCTTACTGTAGGGGGCAGCGCGGTAGCAGGGGATACAAGTCAAATGGCAGCTCAAAGAGAATTAGATGAAGAGTTAGGTTTGCAATTAGATTTTCAGCGGATACGTCCCCATTTAACCATTAATTTTGAAAACGGCTTTGACGATATTTACTTAATTGAAGAAGATGTACAGTTACGTACACTGACCTTACAGTATGAAGAAGTACAAAACGTGAAATGGGCAAACAGGGAAGAGATTATCACTATGTCAAGAAACAGAGAGTTTATACCTTATTATGAAAGCTTAATTCATTTACTATTTGATAGTCGATATCAGATGGGGGCTTTTCGGAAGTAATGTATGGTTTTGAGTATTATTAATCTTAAAATACCCCCTAGAACCTAATTAAGGGGTCTCTCAAATATTAATTCAAAATAGGCTGCGGAACCGTATCCTTTAATAGAAGGAGCAAATATTTGAACAAATCTCCACCCTTTGGTAGCGTATTGTTGAATAATATCTTGATAATCTTCTTTTGGCTTACTGTTCCAAGCACTTAGTTCAATTTTAACAAATTCATATTCATACATCATAATCACCTCAAGTATTGTATTTGTTAGTTTAGATACGAAATGGCTAGGAGAAAGTTTCATAATTATACGAATTAGTACAGAAAGTTTGATAATTGAACTAGTAGAAAGTCTCTTAATAAATGTAAAAATTTATAGAACAATTGCATATACATAGGCGCTATTCCTGAATCTAAGGATTAGCGTTTTTTTATTTAAGTATAAGTACAAGATCTTTGAACAGGAAAATACTTTTATTTGCAGAAATTATACAAAGAGGGGGACTTTTATGGAGGAAAATATTTTGATGTATATAATGTTATTATTAACACAATTAATTTGCGCTAGTTTAATATTGGCGATCCTTACTTCTATTTTCGTAAAAAATAGAAAGAAAGGAATTACATTTTTTATAATTTACATATTACTCAATTTATACTCACTATCTATTGGATTTAAATTTTCAACAATAATGGGGAGTGGAATGTTGATTATCTATATTGGATTAGGTGTATTAACATTCTTTGTTATTAAAAGGAAACTTTCAAATGGAACTTCTATTTAGATTTTAATAGGTGGGAGTGTTTTTTTAAGCTTTTAAAATCATTAAATTTTTAAAGAAGAGCATTGGATTCCAATGCTCTTCTTTCGTTATGATACTTGTTTTGTTTGTAGTAACTTAATTCCCATCGCAATAAAAACGATTCCTGTTAATTTATTTAATATACTTGAAACTCTAGAATTGCCTCTTAAACTTTGAGTTGCCATTGAAGAGAAATAAGCAGTAATTAAACACCAAATGCACCCAGTAAAAGTAAAGGTAAGCCCTAAAACTATAAAAGGTATTGGTGTTGTTGTACCTGAATTCGTATGAATAAATTGTGGAAGAAATGCTAAAAAGAACAAGGCAACCTTTGGATTTGTAACGTTTGTTATCAACCCTTGCATGAATATCTTTTTATTACTTTGTTTGGGTAATGATTGTTCTTTTTTTGCATCATTTTTTGTAATGATCATCTTTATACCCAAGTAGGCTAAATAGATAGCTCCTGCAATTTTGATTAAGTTAAATAAAAAAGCGGATTGCGTTAATATTACAGATAGTCCAAATGCCGCTAGGATTGTATGGACAACGATTCCCGCAGAAATACCAAGAGCTGAATAAATTCCTGCCATTCTCCCTTGAGAAATACTTCTGCTCACTATATACATCGTATCTGTACCAGGAGTTATATTTAACAAGATTGCTGCAAGTAAAAAGACTTCAAAATTAATAATTCCGAACATTTTGACACCTCCTTAGTAATACCATAATTTATTATAGGTACTGAAATCAATACAAAAAATGGTAGTTTGATTGAAAATAATTGTACTAATTTGCATACAGCTTATTCAATAGTTAAATGAATGCGATTGAGAAAGATGTATCACAAGATTCGAAACTAATTGAATTGAGTTTTGTATCAATAAATAGTAGTTCTTAGATTCAAATAATTTAATTTTATGTAACTACAACCTTTTTAATTGAGAATTATTATCATTTATTATAAACTATTAGTAAGATACCAGAAGGAGAGAGTATGAAAATGCAAATATACTGGACGAAGATAAATAAGATTATAGAGGAAACGCCTGAAGTTCGAACATATATGCTTGATTGTCCGGAAGGCTTTACATGGGAAGAAGGTTCCCACACTCACTTAGCATTAGAAGGTTTTAATGCTGGTGAAAAACCAAACAAAAGCCTTGTCCGCCATATGTCAATCTGTACTTTACCGAAAGAAAATATAATTGGAATTACAACACGTATTAAAGAACAATGCTCTGAGTTCAAATCAATCTTAAGAAATCTCGAAGTCGGCAGTCAGGTGGCTTTATTTAAAATTCATTCGAATGTACCTCTAAAAAGAGAAAATAAAAACATTTACCTGTTATCATCAGGTGTTGGCCTAGCAACTTTCAGACCGCTTGTACTTGAATATTTGGAACGTCCTGACAACGTCAATCAAATTCAGTCACTAAACATTGATTCATCGAAGAAATTTTTATTCACTGATGTCTTTAAATCTGCACCTGACAAAAACTTTACAGCACAGTTCGTTGATAACCGTAAAGAATACTATGATGAAGTGAAAAAGGTTGCTGCAGACAAAGACGGTCTCTACTATGTTGTTGGTAGTGACGAGTTCCTTACTCAAAATATTGAACTACTACTTGAGAAGGGCATTACGCCAGAACAGATCTTCCTCGACAAGCGTGAACAACATCGTTCTAAGTTTCTATCATTAGATTTATAGTTTAAAAGAGGAAAAGTAGTATTGGATCCATTAGCATAACAATATAAAGCTATAGAGCGCAATTCTTAAGAGGAATTGTGCTATTTCTTTTTATTGGAGAAGAAAGTAGGTCTCTAAATTTCACATACAGGAGAGACATGTTAACTTCTTTATCACTGCAAATAAAGTTTAAACCAAATCTTATAATTGCATTTTTCCTTTATCATGTTAAGATAGAATTAAGTTAATAAATTGGTTTGAGTATCTGAGAGACCTTAATGAATACACAATGCTATTATTGTGTGTTTCTTTAAGGTCTCTCTTTTTTGTATTTAAAAGGAGGAAAAACAGTATGGCAACAGCTTCAGCTCTACAACGAGATAGCATTATGAAGGATTTACAAAATAAAGAATACGATGTGTTAGTAATTGGTGGCGGTATAACCGGTGTAGGGATTGCACTTGATGCAATTACGCGCGGTCTTTCAGTCGCATTAGTCGAAATGCAAGATTTTGCGGCAGGTACATCAAGCCGCTCTACCAAATTAGTGCACGGTGGTTTACGTTATTTAAAACAATTTGAAGTTAAAGAAGTGGCAGCATTAGGGAAAGAGCGTGCGGTTGTATATGAAAACGGTCCGCACGTAACGACGCCAGTTTGGATGTTACTACCGTTTCACAAAGGTGGTACATTTGGTAAGTTCTCTACATCCATCGGACTCCGTGTTTACGACTTTTTAGCAGGTGTAAAAAAATCAGAAAGACGCTACATGTTAAGTCAATCACAAACTAAGTTAAAAGAACCTTTAGTCAAACAGCAAGATTTACTAGGTGGTGGCGTCTATGTCGAGTACCGTACAGATGATGCTCGTTTAACCATTGAAGTGGCAAAAGCGGCAATTGAAAAAGGGGCAGTGTTAGCCAATTATACAAAAGCATCAGGGTTCTTATACAACGATAAGAAAAAAATAATTGGTATTGAAGCAATTGATTTAATGACTCAAAATACAATTCAAATTCAAGCGAAAAAAGTTGTCAACGCAGCTGGACCATGGGTAGATGATGTAAGAGCAATTGAAGGACAAACGAACGGTAAACATTTAATACTATCAAAAGGTGTGCATATCGTTTTTGATCAGACGAAATTCCCTCTTCAACAAGCGATTTATTTTGATACACCAGATGGCCGTATGGTATTTGCGATTCCACGCGATGGTAAAACGTACGTAGGTACGACAGATACGTTTTATGAAGGAGATCCACGCAATATGGACATCGAGCAATCGGATCGAGACTATATCATGAAAGCAATTCATTACATGTTCCCATCTGTCAATGTGACGGATGCAGATATCGAATCGAGCTGGGCAGGTGTACGTCCTTTAATTCATGAAGAAGGGAAAGGGCCATCAGAAATTTCAAGACATGATGAAGTATGGGAATCAAATGCAGGTTTAGTAACAATTGCAGGTGGGAAATTAACAGGTTACCGTAAAATGGCGGAGGCGGTTGTAGATCGTATTGCCACATGTTTACAGAAAGAGTTTGGCATTGTGAGTAAGCAATGCATAACAAAAAACCTACCTATTTCAGGTGGTGAAGTAGGCGGTTCAAAACATTTACCAGCGTTCATCGAGAAAAAGGCTGCGCTAGGTGTGAAAGCAGGCTTAACAAAAGAAAGTGCCACATACTTGGCGAAGCATTACGGTTCCAATGTGGAGAAAGTATATAGTTACGTTGCAAAAGCAAACGAAACGATGCCAGCCGCGTTATTTGCACAACTACAATACGGTATTGAGCACGAGTTAGTAGCGCACCCGGTAGACTTCTTCGTTCGTCGTACAGGCAATTTATTTTTCAATATCGCAAGCGTAAAAGCAAATAAAGCTGCAGTCGTTCAACATATGGCACAACAACTAGGCTGGTCAAATGAACAATCCTCATTATTTACAGAACAACTAAATAATGAAATTACTCGTGCAACCACTGCAAAATAATGTAGAATATAATATATTAAAATAATTTGAGCTCATCAAAATATAAAGATATCTATCACTCATTTGATGAGCTAAATTATTATATTACTATTTCCATATTAAAATTAAGGAGAAATGTATGTCATTTAGTGATAATAAGCTTATTCCAGTAGCACGAACGGTAAAACAATTCGACCAAGTAGTTAAAAGTGATTTTGAATACATCGTATTATTAGAAGTTCACTTAAGTCATTTACGTTCATTAAAGCAAGAAGCAGATCGTTTTGGAAAAAAGTTAATTATCCATGCCGATTTAGTCCATGGCTTGAAAACTGATAATTTCGCTGCAGATTATTTATGTAATGATATTTGTCCTGCGGGAATTATTTCTACGCGTTCTAATATGATTTCAAAGGCGAAATCACGTGGAATTATGGCGATCCAGCGAGTATTTTTAATTGATACAATTGCGTTGGAGAAGAGTTACTCACTTATTGAACAGAATGGGCCAGATTATATTGAGCTTTTACCTGGCATTATTCCGGAGATGATTGCGGAAGTATACGAGCGTACAGGTATTCCTGTTATTACGGGCGGTTTAATTCGGTCCGATGAACAAATTACGCGTGCAATTGAAGCGGGTGCTGTGGCCATTACTACATCCAATAAAGAGTTATGGAAACGTTTCCAAAAAAGGGTTGACTAATACTTGGTTTCAAATTATTATGTTTACTAAGTCAATAAACACGTGGTTGAGTTGAGGAATCCGCAATTACCTATTTATACATTTTGTATAGATTGGTTAAATTGCGGATTTTTTTGTCATTTTTGCGTGTAAACCATGGGAGGTAAAACGATGTCAACATTTACAGCCGAGCTAATCGGTACAATGCTGCTTATCTTATTTGGTGGTGGTGTTGTAGCAGGAGTTTCCTTACATAAGTCAAAAGGGGTAGGTCCTGGATGGGCAATTATTACAATTTGTTGGGGATTTGCAGTAGCTTTAGCTGCCTACACAGTAGGTGGCATTAGTGGTGCACACTTAAATCCAGCCTTAACAATTGCTTTAGCAACCATTGGTAATTTTCCTTGGTCCGATGTACCAATGTTTATTTTAGCGCAACTAATTGGTGCTTTTCTTGGTGCAGTATTAGTATACTTTGTATACTTACCACATTGGAAAGGTACGAAAGACAAAGGGGCAAAACTTGGTGTTTTTGCGACAACACCAGCCATTAAGCATATCCCTTCTAACATGATCGCAGAAATGGTTGGTACATTTGTTTTAGTGTTAGGTATTCTAGTATTAGGTACAAATGATCTTTCAGCAGGATTAAATCCATTATTAGTAGGTATTTTAATTATCGTTATCGGGATGGCATTAGGTGGTCCAACTGGCTATGCCATTAACCCTGCCCGCGACTTAGGTCCTCGGATTGCACATGCGATTTTACCAATTTCAGGTAAAGGGGATTCTGCATGGTGGTATGCATGGGTACCCGTTGTCGCACCAATTATTGGTGGTGTATACGGTGCGGTGTTCTATAGCTTTATTTGGAACGGAGAAGACGCGTCTTTATTTTGGATTTTTAGCGTTGTTGTAGCGGCGATTTTTGTGACAGCGCAAACAACTATTTCAAAAGTAAAAGAGTAGATTAGGAGGAATCTATTATGACAGAAAAATTTATTATGGCTTTAGACCAAGGCACAACGAGCTCTCGTGCAATTTTATTCGATAAAAAGGGGAATATCTTCCACACTACACAGCAAGAATTTCCGCAATATTTTCCACAGTCAGGTTGGGTCGAACATAACCCTGAACAAATTTGGAGCTCTGTATTATCATGTATTGCTTCCGTTTTATCGGAAAAAAACTTACGTGCAGACCAAATTGCTGGTATTGGGATTACGAATCAACGGGAAACGACTGTTGTTTGGGATAAACATACTGGTGAACCAATTTACAATGCAATTGTTTGGCAATCTCGTCAAACAGCAGACATTTGTGAAAATTTAAAAGCGCAGGGCTTAAATGATAAATTCCGTGACAAAACAGGCTTACTTATTGATGCTTATTTCTCAGGTACGAAAGTAAAATGGATTTTAGATAACGTAGAAGGCGCACGTGAAAAAGCAGAAAATGGCGACCTATTATTCGGGACAATTGATACGTGGATTATTTGGAAATTAACAAACGGCAAAGTACATGTAACAGATTACTCGAATGCATCTCGTACGTTAATGTTCAATATTTTCGAATTAAAATGGGATAAAGAGTTATTAGAAATTTTAGGTGTACAAGCTTCCATGTTACCTGAAGTACGTTCTTCATCAGAAGTATATGGGCATACAGATGCAGATCTATTCTTCGGACAGGAAATTGCTATTGCTGGTATTGCTGGTGACCAACAAGCTGCATTATTTGGTCAAGCTTGTTTTGAACCAGGGATGGTGAAAAATACTTATGGTACAGGTTGCTTTATGCTAATGAACACGGGTGAAACTGCAGTAAAATCTGAACATGGACTTCTTACGACTATTGCATGGGGATTAAATGGAAAAGTAACTTATGCGTTAGAAGGAAGTATTTTCGTAGCAGGTTCAGCCATTCAATGGTTGCGAGACGGTTTACGTATGTTCCGTAAGGCTGAAGAAAGTGAAGCGTATGCAACACGCGTAACTTCATCTGAAGGCGTCTATGTAGTGCCTGCATTCGTTGGATTAGGAACACCATATTGGGATAGTGATGTACGTGGAGCAGTGTTTGGGTTAACGCGAGGTACACAAAAAGAGCATTTCATTCGTGCCACATTAGAATCATTAGCCTATCAAACACGTGATGTACTAAGTGCCATGGAAGCGGATTCAAATATTCCACTTCATACGTTACGCGTTGACGGTGGTGCGGTGAAAAATAATTTCTTAATGCAATTCCAGTCTGATCTATTGAACGTACCGGTAGATCGTCCCGTAGTCAACGAAACGACAGCATTAGGAGCAGCTTATTTAGCAGGTTTAGCAGTAGGTTATTGGGATTCATTACAAGACATTTCGAACTATTGGAACTTAGATAACAAATTTGAACCGGTAATGAGCGAGCAAGAGCGTGAAGATTTATACGCTGGCTGGGGTAAAGCTGTGAAGGCAGCACAAGCTTTTAGTTAATAGTAATAATAAAGCTTAATAAACTAATTTATTAAACTTTATTTGTAATCTATAGATGGTTCCTATTTTAATAGGGATCATCTTTTTTAGTGAACTATTAGTGGAGTAGAAGCAACTCGAACTTATTAATCATGTTATTAATTACTAAAATATAAGGATATACTGATACTGAACCTAAAGCATGTGTTACAATTATTTAAATACGTGGATTCCTATAGCCAATGAGCGTTTAAGATAGAGTGAAAGGAGAGATAATAAGTTATTGAAAACTTTTCATAATAGTAATAATGAAGATAAACTCGAAATGTCCGTCGAAAATTTATCAAAAGCTATTTTTGTAGTAAATAAACATGCGAAAACCGCGCCTAATCCGAAATTTTTATATTCCTTAAAAAAACGAGCGTTAGAAAAGTTAATAAGTGAGGATAAGGCAAAAAAAATCGGCTTACATTTTTCAAAAGACTCAAAACTTTCGAAACAGACTTCTACGGTATTGGTCTCCTGTGGATCTTATCTATTTCATATTCTTCCTGTAAAAGAGGATTTTCAGAAGTTACCACACTTAGGGAGTCTTGATGAACAACATCGAAATCCTAAAACATATTTATCGCTAAAACAGGCTAAAGCTTTGTTAATGACTTATACAGGAATGAAAGAACCTCAACCAACGAATCCCTACGGTATACAAAGATCTAAGAATTACTTGTCTCCATTCGCTAAACGACCAGGAGAACGTTAAAGTTTTTAGAGTAGCTATTGAACAAGGGTTAGAAATTTGGAAAGAAAACATTTTTCTTAGTTAACTTAAATGCTTGTTATTTTGTTAAATCGAGGATAGATAAAGAGGATTAATCGTCAAATTTTGGAGGCATCACCAACTTATGAAATCACGAATTTCTGTTATTACATTGGGCGTTGATAATTTAGAAAAGTCGTTAAAATTTTATCGAGATGGTCTTGGACTACCGACTGAAGGTATCGTTGGTAAAGAATTTGAACATGGTGCCGTTGCCTTTTTCGACTTACAATCAGGCTTAAGACTTGCCCTTTGGAATCGAAAAGATATAGCACATGATACAAAGATTAATAAAATCGAATCAAGTCCTACCGAATTCACGATTGGTCACAATGTCGAAAGTAAAGAAGAAGTCGATAAAGTAATGGAACAGGCAACAAAGGCTGGAGCTATTATTACCGTCCCGTCTCATGACACATTTTGGGGTGGTTACTCTGGTTACTTCCAAGATCCAGATGGCCATTTGTGGGAAGTAGTTTGGAATCCACATTGGGAAGTAAATGAATAGCCAGCAAATGAACGCTTCTTTTGTTAATATGAATGGTCCTTATCCTTTATTAAGGTCATTGAAATACTTCCACGTTAATTAACTGTTATTTAATTAAATTAGCGGAGGGTAAGTAAGATGGACAATACAAAAGTTGCGCGTTCTATTTGGATTGATAGTAATAAACTGCTAGCAATCTCTAATATTGTGTTTGTGATATTTCACCAGTTTGGTGCATTTTCTTCAGTTCAGTTTCCAACGACAAATCCACCTTAAAGATTCGTGAAAAACTTTCATTCAAAAGTCTAATACTTCCCTTTGTAGTGAAATGATACCATTTTTATACAAGTATATTTAAGGGGATAAATATTATGCAGATTGTACATGTAAACTTGAAAACGCATAAACTTAAAGAGATGAAACAATTTTATGAACAAGTTTTAGGCTTTTCCATTGAAGCTGAAACGCCAAATAGTTTCCAAATCACATTGGGTAAAAGTTCAATTGAATTTAATGATCGAGATGTTGCTGGAGAACCTTACTACCACTTTGCATGTGACATTCCTTCTAACCAATTTGTTGAAGCAAAGAAATGGATTTTGGGTAGAACGAATCTGTTAACAGAAAATGGAGAAGACGAAATTAGTTTTGCTTTCCTTAATGCTAAATCATTTTATTTTGAGGATGCTTCAGGGAATATTATAGAATTTATAGCGAGATTAGAAGATAATCCGGCCAGTAATCAACCATTTTCTATAAAGAGCATACAAAAACTTTCAGAAATGAGTTTAGTTGTACATGATAAAATGCCTGTTGCAAATCTTTTTATAACTAATCGTATCGTTGCACGAAACGATTCAGAAGTTACTAGTACATCCTCATTGGCTTTTATGAGTGATAACAAAACAAAAGTGTATTTATTATTGGCTAATCCGAATAGAAAATGGCTCTTTTCTGAAAAGAAATCTAAAGTATTTCCAATAGACATCACATTAGACTCTGGTATTAATTTGGGTGTAAACAATGAAAATGAGTTTTATATCGATGATTAAATTTGCTTTTTCTACGTATAGGCCATTCTAGCAATAATAGAAATATACGAAGAGTTAGTTTGGATACGGATGAATGGAAGCGTTGGGAAAATTAAAACCGTCTTTAAAGCCGGTGGGTCGGTTACGACTGGTAATCTATGCGGCCGAAATGATAGAGCAGCGGCTCTGCTTGTAATGAGTGAAGAAAAAGCAAAGGTTTGGTATGTTTATATCAAACCTCTCTTTTTTTTGTCAAAGTTTTGAAGCTTTTTGAGAAAAGGTATTAATTCATCCCAATTTTTCCCAGAACCCATTTAATACATTAATTCAAGTTCCAAAAGGGCAATTCCTCATTTAATAGATTTTATACGAATAGTATTCTTTAAGATGTAACAATAATTACTTTCACTTCATTTAATAAATTATTATCAGTTGAAAGGGGAGAGAGTATTGATTATTTCTTTAGCGTTAGCTAAAGCGTTATTAAATGAAGCAGAAAAACAAGCAATGTCTATGGGAATAAATGAAGATATCGCAATAGTAGATGAGGGAGGAAATTTAATAGCATTTCACCGTATGAATAATGCGAAAATTGCAGGTATCGATATAGCTATTAATAAGGCTTGGACTAGTGTTGCTTTACAAGTACCTACAGAAAATCTGGTTAAAGCAGCTCAACCTGGTGGTCCGTCATTTGGTATTAATACAACGAATCAAGGGAGAATTGTTATTCTAGGAGGTGGCATACCACTTATCTATCAGAATAAAGTCATTGGAGGTATTGGGGTAAGCGGAGCAACAAGTGCACAAGACATTGAAGTAGCTAACGCAGCAGTTCAGGCGTTTCAAAACATGACATATACCTGGAATAGGCAGTAATTTTAGACTAATGGATACTTATTAACTATCGGTTCTCCTATTAATTGATATGATTTTTAATTAACAGCCGTATTAATAACTAGGTACGTAAACACTGTATCAAACTAGTTGAGACCAACTAAATCTACTTAGCTATCTCAGCATGATCGCCTGTTATCATAATAAGTTTATACGATGATAGCATCTTTTTGCTAAAAAAAGCTAAGTCCCTTTGCAAATGAACCGAATATTTAATAAGTTTGAATTAATTTAATTAGCTGATTTTCAATGTTTTTTTCAAGCATGTTATCAGCAGCTTTCATTTATTATAAACATAGACGAAAAAACCGAACTTTTACTCGTTGCATAGAACCGTAACATAAATAAGTGCGATTGTATTGGAATTTCATTTGAAATATTTTGGAAACTTATATATTATAATCTTATACAATAACACCCGCAGTAAGACGGGAGAGGTTCATAGCTAATACCCTCTATAAAAAACTATGGAAACATGACAATTTGCCATGTCCATATAGGACGTGGCTTTTTATGTTTTAATCATATGTTTTAATAGAACGTTTCATAGAACCTCTCTTGGAAAATGTCGGAAACATTTTATGAGGGAGTTTTTTTATATTTATATATGCTGGAGGAGAATTTAAACGTATGCCTGATTTTAGAATTGTCGATAAGTTACAACAAATCGATGTAGATATTAAAAGAAGTCAATTAAAGTATCATTCAAAACGTGTGCTTGTGAGTAAAGAGTTTACGTTTGACGCCGCGCATCATTTACATAACTATGATGGAAAGTGTAAAAATTTACATGGCCATACATATCGTGTGATTTTAGGCTTAAGTGGATATACGGACGATCGAGGATTGATGATTGATTTTGGTGATATTAAGGAAATGTGGAAGCAAATCGAAACGTATTTGGACCATCATTATATTAATGAAACGCTACCACCGATGAATACTACAGCTGAAAATATTGTTGTTTGGATTTATGAGGAGTTACGTGAAGCTTTACAAAAGGAGCAACGGTATGATGGCGCACGTGTAGAGTTTATTAAGCTATATGAAACGCCTACGAGCTATGCTGAAGCAAGAAGGGAATGGATGGAAGTTGAGTAAAGTGCCAGTAATTGAGATTTTCGGACCTACAATTCAAGGTGAGGGTATGGTAATAGGGCAGAAGACGATGTTTGTACGCACAGCTGGATGTGATTATGCCTGTTCTTGGTGCGATTCATCATTTACATGGGATGGTAGTGGCAAGCATTTAATCGTACAAATGACGGCCGAGGATATTTGGACGGAGTTGAAACGACTTGGTGGAAACAGGTTTTCATTCGTCACAATTTCAGGAGGAAATCCAGCGCTTCTTTACAACTTAGGCGCACTGATTGCTATTTTGAAAAAAAATAATATAAAAATTGGGGTAGAGACGCAAGGAAGTAAGTGGCAGGATTGGTTATACGACGTCAATGAGTTGACAATTTCGCCAAAACCACCCAGCTCAGGTATGACAACAGATTTTATAATGTTGTCTCATATTTTAGAAAAGTTAAAAATTCGAAATGGTAATCAGCACGTGTCACTAAAAATCGTTGTGTTTAATCAAGAGGATTATGAGTATGCCAAAGAAGTACATCGACGATACCCAGACACCCCATTTTATTTACAAGTAGGAAATGATGACATTACCTCTATTAACACTGGACAATTAGCAAACTATCTATTGGCAAAGTATGAAATGCTCATTGATCAAGTGATGATGGATGAACAATTACACGATGTTAAAGTACTGCCACAGCTGCATACCCTCATCTGGGGAAATAAAAGAGGTGTGTAATTCTGGGCAGTAAGATGATAGGCAAATTTATTTGAAACTATAGATTTGCAGTTACCAATAATATCTATAGTTTATTGGAAAATAGTGAAATACCTGAGTTGTTCAGGAGAGGTTCATAGTTGATACCCTTATAATTGATAAGAAAGAGGAAAAACAAACAAATCATAAATTCACTTTATTTACTCAAAGATGCTAGTCTAGATAATTTATAAAGGTTTTTTATACATTGTAGATGATAAACTTTTAAAAATAGTTATAAATAAATATATTTATGTTGTTTAAAGGGAAATGTTTCGATTCTCAAGAAAATAGAGGTGAATATTTAGTTATCTATGGGTGAATTACACTACAAAGAATGATTAAAGGAGGATAGACAGAATGATTCGTACAATGAAGTTGGAAGATATTGAAAGTGTATTAGAAATTTATAATGATGCTATTTTGAATACGACAGCGCTATATCGCACAGAGACAGAAACGTTGGAAGAAAAACAAATATGGTTTTTGGAAAATGTAAAGGAAAATAACCCGATGTACATTTATGAAGAAAATGGAGAAGTCATAGGTTTTGCCACATTTAAACGATTTTATCCAAATGAAGGATATAAATTTTCCATGGAACATTCTGTTTATGTCTCATCAAAACATCAAGGAAAAGGGGTTGGAAAACAACTTTTCCAAAAATTAATTGAAGAAGCGAAGAAACGAAAAGTGAGAACATTAATTGCTGTTATTGATTCAGAAAATGTTGGAAGCATCAAATTGCATGAACAGTTTGGTTTTCATCTAGTCGGTAAATTAAAACATATCGGATATAAATTTGGAAAATGGTTAGACATTGTCTATTATCAATTAGATTTATATGAATGATAAATAAAAGAAAAGGGCTGGCCCCCAGGGTTACCAGGTGCTTTACAGATAATTACTGGTGATGGGCGGGAGCTTAGTCATGATTAACTACAGACCCTATTATAAAAAAATATCATTCACAGGAAGTGCCGTTGTAGGTAAAACTATAAGAGTGAAGTATGCAATAGAGGAAATGACAGAGTTAATGGTGGGTTTTAGTAAATAATAGGTATAGGACGAAATCGATAATCGGTTTTGTCCTATTTTATTTGTTCGACTGGTATTATTTAGTTAATAATAGTCAATATAGAATTATTTAAACTTAGATGAGGGGCGATTCATGTGATACCTAATAGTAAAAATGCGTGGGAAAAGTTCACTTTATATGGTGAAAATGATCCTAGAATAAGAAAAGTAATACTAGAGTCTTGGGATCGTTGTAAGTCTTTAGGAGTTTCACATAGTCTCGATGAAGTATCTATACCTGTAAATGAAAATGAATTTAATAAAAAGAAAAAAGAAAATACCCAACTTTTACAAATAGCTACTCCTATTATGCTAGATATTTATAAAAAACTTAGAGGTGGCGGTTATCTCTTACTTTTAACCGATCCAAACGGATATTTAATACAATTAATGGCTGACAAAAAAGCTCAGGTCGTTGCAGATAAAGGCGGTATCGTTCTTGGAGCAAAATGGACAGAAGAAAATGTAGGGTCAACAGGACTTTCCATAGCATTAAAAACGCAAACACCTATGGCAACATACGGATATGAACATTTTTGTAGTGCTTTTAGAGTCTGGGATTGTTCAGCATGTCCAATTATTGTAAACAATACATTTTTTGGATTATTTGATATATGCCGTGTAGGTCCAGGAACAGATATTAAAGAATTATACGCTTTAGTAGTAGCTGGAGCAAAAGCTATTGAGGAAAAAATAGCTTTTGAAAAATTAAAGGAAAAAGAAATCATTTTATCTCAGGTGCTATCTAATTACCGGTATATTAGGAAAAATACAGGTATTATTACATACGATTTAGAAGGAGGGATATTATATAAAGATAGAAATGCTGATCAATTTATTCGTTTATTTCAGAAAGATGATTCAAGAAAAAGTGACCTATTCAATGTATTAAACAGTTTCAGAGATTCAGAGGAGAACAGGGAAATAACTATTGGGGGAAAGGGCTATCACTTAGAGCGAAAAGAAATAATTCATGAATACGATAAAATGGGGATTATCATTTTAATAAATGAAAATCCGAAATTTGTAAATATCCCTCAGTTAGCAAGTAAAGATTTACGGAATCCTTTAACAGAGCAATTTCCTACTGAAAATCCTAAACTACTAAAATTACTCAATACAGCTGAAAAAATTGCCAATAGTGATTCAAGTATTCTTATTCAAGGAGAAAGTGGTAGTGGGAAAGACGTTTTAACAAATGCAATTCATAAATTTAGCAAAAGAAAGAACGGTCCTTTTGTAGCGATTAACTGCGCCTCATTACCAAAAGATCTAATTGCTTCAGAGCTATTTGGATATGCGCCAGGTGCATTTACAGGCGCAAATAAACAAGGAAATATAGGAAAGTTAGAGGCAGCGGACGGAGGAACTTTATTCTTAGATGAGATTGGAGACATGCCACTGGATTTACAAGCAATGTTATTACGTTCTATTGAAGAAAAAGCTGTTGTACGTTTAGGGAGTAATAAATTAAAGAAAGTAGATGTACGTATTATAGCAGCTACTCATAAAGATTTAAAAAAGCTAATTCAAAAAGGCTTATTCCGAGAAGATTTATACTATAGGCTAAATGTTTTCCAACTTACTTTACCACCGCTAAGAGAAAGAAAAGAAGATATTAAATATTTATTAAATCGAATGTCTAAGGAAGCCTGTATAAATGCAGATCGAGCTGAAATACAATTTACTGAGAGGGCTTTTGAACTTTTCAGTCAGTATTCATGGCCAGGCAACTTAAGAGAAATGAGAAATGTAACCGAAAGAATAGCATATATTCATGAATCAGATATTTTCGATGAGAACGCGGTGCAGGAATATATATTTATAGAGAAAAAAGAAGAAATTATAGAGGATGAATACGAAAATATTTTACATGTTTTAAAACAAGTAAATGGAAATCGAACGAAAGCAGCAGAAGTCTTGGGGATTTCTAGAAGTAAGTTGTATAGGAAGTTAGCGCATTATGAGAATCTATAATTGTGTCATGTTCGGACAATGGATGTTCCCGAACAAGTAATTGAATATATAAATCTACAATTACTTGAATATTCAAACCTGAATTTTAGATGCAAATCTAATGAAAACTTAAATAGGCGCAGAAATTTCTTGAAGTGAGCTGTAAGAAAATTAGAATGTTCCTATAATCTGTAAATGTATCGTGTTCGGACAATGTACGTTCGGTGAACTAGTAATTGAGATTATACAGCTAACAAAAAGACTACAGATTAGGATTTATAACTTTATTACAATCGAAATAACATGTATTTTTAGTAGAAAAAAGAAAAAAATTAATGATTTTTAACATATTGGCATACATCTTGCATCCTTCTAATTAAGGCTAGACAAATAATAAGTCGTGAATAAATCATCCGTTTTGGCATGGATTTTGCATTAAATTAAATAGGGCAGAATATCTCTAATTATTTAATTTGGAATGGCGATTTATATTTGTTGCATGCCCGAAACAAAGAAGGGGGAGAAATATATGACAGTAGTAGTTGAAAATCAATGGATTCAACGTTTTACAGAGCTAAATGATTCAAATGAAGAATTAAATGCTCATGGTAAGTTTTT
>DATMGC010000110.1:0-10799 GCA_035555915.1 Ureibacillus sp.
CCAAGTATCGGATGCTCAGAATGTACAAAACCAGCCTTCACAATGGATGACCTACGCTCCGGCAGATGGCAAGGTTCAAACAAAACAGAATGCGGACTACATGACTAAAAGAAAAGCGGAGGCGCCCGTCTAGCCCCGACAAGCGCTGGAGGGACCTGACGAGTGTGCTTGCACACGTGGGAAGGTACCGAAGCGACCTCGAGGGGCGGGCGCCAGTTAGCTGAAAAAAGTAAAGCATCCTGTTTAGCCCTAATTATTACTGGAGATTCTGACAAGGAGACATTTTTGTCCATTGAATGAACTGAAGGGTCTGATGGGGTAAAGTTAAACATGGTCGCTTAAGACTGTTAGAAGTTTACACATTATTATCTTTAAAGTACTAGGCAGAATAAGTAGAAGTGTTTAGTAGAATAAAATTGAATTGCGGAGGTTTACTATGAGTGTGCCACAATATGAACGAGTAGTTATAAAAATTAGCGGTGAAGCATTAGCAGGAGAAGCTGGTTTCGGTTTATCACCAAAAATTATTAAGTCAGTTGCTGAAGATATTAAAGAAGTAGTGGAACTTGGAGTAGAAGTTGCAGTTGTTGTTGGTGGCGGAAACATTTGGCGTGGCAAAATAGGAAGCGAAATGGGTATGGACCGTGCATCAGCTGATTACATGGGAATGTTAGCAACGGTTATGAATTCTTTAGCTCTTCAAGATGCACTTGAAAAATTAGAAATCGAAACACGTGTACAATCATCTATCGTTATGACGCAAGTAGCAGAGCCTTACATACGCCGAAAAGCTGTACGTCATTTAGAAAAGAAACGTGTTGTAATTTTTGCTGCAGGTACAGGAAATCCATTCTTCTCTACAGATACGACGGCTGCTTTACGTGCGGCGGAAATTGATGCAGATGCGATTTTAATGGCAAAAAATAATGTTGATGGTGTATATTCTGCTGATCCAAAAACTGATTCAACTGCTGTTAAATATGACACACTCACATATTTAGACGTAATTCAACAAGGATTACAGGTAATGGATTCAACTGCTTCCACTTTATGTATGGACAACGATATCCCATTAATAGTATTCTCAATTATGAATAAAGGTAATATTAAACGAGCAGTACTCGGTGATAAAATCGGTACCGTTGTTAGGAGGAATTTTTAATGCCTAAACAAGTATTAGCGCAAGCAAAAGAAAAGATGGATAAATCCATTTCTGCATTTTCTCGTGAATTAGCATCTATTCGTGCAGGACGTGCAAACGCATCGCTTTTAGACAGAATTACTGTAGACTACTATGGTGCACCAACACCAGTCAATCAATTAGCGGGTATTTCTGTGCCTGAAGCACGACTTTTAGTTATTCAACCTTATGACAAATCAGTTTTAGGGGAAATTGAAAAAGCGATTATGAAATCAGATATCGGGATTACACCGACAAATGATGGGAATGTAATTCGTTTAGCGATTCCTGCTTTAACAGAAGAGCGTCGTAAAGATCTAGTAAAAGTTGTGAAAAAAGAAGCAGAAGAAGCGAAAGTAGCAATCCGTAATGTGCGCCGTGATGCAAATGATGATTTGAAAAAATTAGAAAAAAATGGTGACATTACAGAAGACGATTTACGTGGATTCACTGATGATATTCAAAAATTAACGGATGACTACATTGTAAAAGTTGACCAAGTTGCAAAAGATAAAGAAAAAGAAATTTTATCTGTATAAGAAAAAGCATCTTCAAATTGGTTATATTGATCATTTGCATTTTTTTGTAAAGCTAAATGAATGATGAACTAATTCAAAAGTAGGGCGTCCTATTAGTTGGGACGTCTTTTTTCAATGAAATAGTATTAACCAATACGGATGCGTTTACTTGCAACAAATGTTAGCGCCAAAAAAGAAGAGTAGACCAACAGAAGCTTATCTCAAAGTAATGATGATGGCTTCATAGGTGTATAATAAAAATGATTTGATAAAATGATACATAATGATTTCAAATAATTGAAAAAGTAAGAAATAAATACAAAGAACGTAAGACACAATCATTTGTTTTTGATATGATTATAAAAATACGATGTACACTTGAATTATGTAAGGATTGATATTTTTTATATACTTCAATAATATTGGTATCGTATCTTGCAAAGGAAAAACGTCCAAAAAGTTGTCAGGTGGGGGAATTGCTGATGTTAAATAAGCTATTTAATAAATCGAAAATAGGAAAGCAATCAATGGAGGTTAAAGAATCTCTTATAGATAATGAGTGTTTACCTTACCATATCGCAATCATAATGGATGGCAACGGACGTTGGGCAAAAAAAAGAGCAATGCCAAGAATTGCTGGTCATCATGAAGGAATGCAAACGGTTCGTAAAATTACACGTATCGCCGATGATATAGGAATTAAAGTATTAACTTTATATGCTTTCTCAACTGAAAACTGGAAAAGACCAAAAACAGAAGTTGATTATTTAATGAGTCTCCCACAAATGTTTTTAAACTCTTTTATGCCAGAGTTAATGGAACGTAATATTCGTGTGGAAATGATTGGCGACAAGGAAAGTCTTCCATCTAATACAAAAGTTGCTTTAAATGAAGCGATAGAAAAAACTAAAAATAATACAGGTCTTATTTTGAATTTTGCTATGAATTATGGGAGCCGTGCTGAAATAGTTCAGGCCATGAAGGACATAATGATAGAAGTAAACAAAGGGAGTTTAACATTAGATTCTGTAGATGAAAAAACGATTGATCAATATTTATTTACTTCTAATCTTCCAGAACCGGATTTACTGATTCGTACAAGTGGGGAAGTTCGACTAAGTAATTTTATGCTGTGGCAACTTGCTTATACGGAATTCTGGTTTACAGACGTCCTGTGGCCAGATTTTGATAAAGAAACATTCATGGAAGCGATACAAGCCTACCAACAGCGCAATAGGCGTTTTGGTGGACTGAAAGGAGAATAATTAAATTGAAGCAAAGAATTATAACGGGGGTAGTGGCTGGAGCGCTATTTATCATATTTGTGCTACTAGGTAACCTACCTTTTACGTTATTAGTATATGCACTTGCAGCTGTGGGAGCATATGAGCTATTAAAAATGAAACAAATGCGGCTGTCTTCAATTCCAGGTATCATTGGGATATTAATTACATTTATCTTATTACTACCGCAAACGGTAACCGATAATATTATAGAGGCGACATCTTTTTCTAAATTAGAATTATTAATGATAGGTGTCATTCTACTATTAGTTTATTCTGTTCTCGTTAAAAATCATTTTACTTTTGATGATGTAGGTTTTATTGTACTAAGTACAATTTATGTAGGGACGGGATTCTATTATTTAATAGAAACACGTAATAGTGGATTAGAATATATTATTTTTGCCCTGTTGATTGTCTGGACAACTGACTCGGGGGCTTATTTTATTGGGCGAAAAATTGGGAAAAAGAAATTATGGCCCGAAATTTCACCGAATAAAACAGTCGAAGGTTTTGTTGGAGGAATCATTTCCGCTGTCGTTTTTGCATGCATTATGCAAATGATTTATCCAATTGCGTCTTCTTGGCTTGTTTTAATAGTCATTACTGTAGTCGCATCAATATTCGGACAAATGGGTGACTTAGTTGAATCTGCTATTAAACGTCATTATGGTGTAAAGGATTCTGGTAAATTATTGCCAGGCCATGGAGGAATATTGGACCGTTTCGACAGTCTTTTATTTGTCCTACCTCTATTACACTTTTTACATTTTATTTAATCCAATATAGTTAGTTGCAATAAGTTCAAGGAGAAGAATTTTCTCTTTGAACTTAAAAAATGCACATCCATAGTTTTGAAGGGAAGACACAAATCATGAAGAAAATTAGCTTATTAGGAGCAACAGGTTCAGTTGGATTACAAACGGTTGATATTTTGTTAAATAATCAAGAAAGTTTCCAGCTTGTTGCACTATCTTCAGGAAGAAATATCGAAAAAACTCGTGAAATTATTTCACTGCTTAATCCAGAATTAGTTTCAGTACAAAATGAAGAAGATGCAGTTGTACTTTCAAAAGAATTTCCCCGAACTTCTTTCACTTTCGGATCAAAAGGTTTAGTAGAGGTTGCCACACATCCTGAATCTACAGTACTAGTGAATGCTGTCTTAGGAAGTGTAGGACTGGAGTCTACATTAGCTGCCATACGTATGGGTAAAACAATTGCCATTGCAAATAAGGAAACGTTGGTGACAGCTGGTCATCTCGTAATGTCTGAAGCAAAAAAATATAACGCAATGATTCTACCTGTCGATAGTGAACACTCCGCTATTTTTCAATCCATGAATGGTGAGAACCCAAAACAAATTGAACGTCTCATCCTAACTGCCTCAGGTGGCTCTTTCCGCGATAAAACTCGTGAACAGCTTCAAAATGTAACTGTTAAAGATGCTTTAAATCATCCAAATTGGTCGATGGGAGCAAAAATAACGATTGACTCTGCAACAATGATGAACAAAGGGTTAGAGGTAATTGAAGCCCATGTATTATTTGATATGCCATTTGAGAAAATTGATGTTTTGTTACATAAAGAGAGTATTATTCATTCTCTAGTTGAGTATCATGATACAAGTGTCATTGCACAACTAGGGACTCCGGACATGCGAGTGCCTATTCAATATGCCTTAAGTTATCCTGATCGATTACCGCTTGCAGGAGGAAAACGCTTAAACTTAGCTCAAATTGGACAACTATCTTTTAAAGAAGTAGATTTTGATCGTTATCGTGCTTTAAAACTTGCCTATGATGCCGGAAAAGCCGGTGGGACTTTATTAACTGCAATGAATGCAGCCAACGAAGCAGCTGTAGGTTTATTCCTTCAAGAAAAAATTACTTTCTTACAGATTGAAGAAGTTATTGAACAAATTATGAACAATCATAATAATATTCTAGTTCCGGATTTAGAAACTATATTACATGTAGATAGCGAAACAAGAAAATCAGTAGAGAGCATGGTAAAATAGAGAGAGTAAGCATAGAATATGTTAACTTGCTCTTTGAAGGTGGGATGATATGCAAACTGTAATAGCGTTTATCATTGTTTTTGGTTCCCTTGTATTCTTCCATGAACTAGGGCACTTTATCTTTGCAAAACGAGCGGGCATTTTAGTTCGTGAATTTGCAATTGGAATGGGTCCGAAGATTTTTGGGATGATGAAAGGCGAAACGTTATATACACTTCGATTATTACCAATTGGTGGATATGTTCGTATGGCGGGAGAAGATACCGACTCCGTTGAGCTACAGCCTGGATATAGAGTTGGTTTGATTCTAAATCATAATAACGAAGCAGAAAAAATTTATTTAAACCAGAATGTACAAAATCCAAATGTTCTATTTATGGAAGTAGAACGTGCAGACCTTGAAAAAGGATTGTGGATCGAAGGTTATGACGAAGACGATCAATTTGTAAAAATTAATGTTTCAAGAAAAGCAACAATTATTGAAAATGGTACTGAACTGAAAATCGCACCTTTCGATCGCCAATTTGGTTCAAAAACAGTAGGGCAGCGTGCAATGGCCATTTTTGCTGGACCACTGTTTAATTTCATCTTAGCATTTGTCGTTTTTGCGTTTATTGCCCTTATGCAAGGGGTGCCAACTTATGAACCAATCATTTACGATGTGGTAGAAGATGGACCAGCAGCTGCGGCGGGTATGGAACCTGGAGACTACGTGAAGGCAATTGATGGTCATCCAGTAGAGGATTGGCAAGAATTTTCCGGAACGATTCAGGAAAAACCAGGTGAACCATTAACAATCCAAGTGGAACGTGATGGACAACAAGTGGAACTTAAAATGACACCAGATACTTTAGAGGAAAGCGGTAAGGAATATGGACAAATTGGTGTAATGTATCAAAGTCCAGTTGAAAAAAATCCTTTAAAAGCAATCGTCTTTGGTGTTACTCAAACGTATGATTATACAGTTCTAATTCTAGGACTATTAGGCGACCTAGTCACTGGACAATTTACAATCGATGCGTTATCTGGGCCGGTAGGAATTTACAAAGCAACAGAAACAGTAGCACAATATGGTGTATTTAATCTAATGAACTGGGCAGCAGTCCTAAGTATTAACCTTGGAATCATGAACTTATTACCATTACCAGCTCTTGACGGCGGACGACTATTGTTCTTCGGTATTGAAGCATTACGCGGAAAACCGGTAGACCGCAAAAAAGAAGGCTTGGTTCACTTCGTGGGGATCGTATTATTAATGATTTTAATGGTAGTAGTAACATGGAATGACATCCAAAGATTTTTCTTCTAAAGAAAAGTGGACGAAAATCCAAAAATACAAACTCGTTTAACACAAGTCGTAGAGACAACCACAAGTTGACTCTACGACTTTTTGTTTATTACCACTAAGTTATAAATGTTAGTAGTTCAACTACAACAAAACATACAATTTACGTTAGCATAAACGATTATGGTAAAATTCATTATGATGTATTGTTAATTTACTAACAGTGTTTGCACAAGTTTTTTCTAAAAAGCCCTATTTCAATTAAGCAATCCGATACAACTAAACTCATAGTACATATTATAAAAAATGGATTTTGACCCATTGTGAAAGTTGGATTTTTCAATACGATTAGCAGTTGGCATACGAAATCACTGTGTTGTATGATATGCTAAATATGTGATTTATGAAGAGAAAAGGTGGAGCGATATGAAACAAAGTTCTACATTAATTCCAACGCTACGTGATATGTCTTCAGATATAGAAGTGAAATCTCAGAAAATGTTACTACGTGCGGGATATATTCGTCAAAGTGCAAGTGGTGTTTATTCTTACTTACCATTAGCTAAACGTGTACTAAATAAATTAGAAAAAATGATCCATCAAGAGATGGAGACCCTAGGAGCTGTGGAAGTAAGTCTACCCACTTTACAAGGGCAGGATGTTCAAGAACAATCCATTAATTTTGATGTCGACCAAGAAGAGTTGTTACAAATAACAAACCGAAATAAACAAAATTTAATTCTTGCCGCTTCTCATGAAGAAGCAATTACAATGCTAATTCGTGAAGGAATTCAATCATATAAAAGATTACCAATCACACTTTATCAAATTCAGGCTAAATACCGTGATGAAAAGAATACTCGATTAGGACTTTTAAAGAGTAGAGAATTTTTGACAAAAGATGCTTACTCCTTTCACGTGAATGATGAAAGTGTAGAAGATTCATTTAATAACATAAAACAAGCATACTCAAATATACTAAGTAAGCTTGGATTACATTATGAAATTATTGAAGCTGATGCTGGCACTGGTGTCGAAGCAATAGAATTTATCATTGCTTCAGAAATTGGTGAGACGGTTATTGCTTATTCCAATGAATCAAGATTTGCCGCTAATATTGAAGTAGCTCAGGTTATCAATAATGTGGTTCCATCGGATATCCCAATGAAATCACTGGAAAAAGTAGCAACGCCAAACGTTAAAACAATAGAAGATGTTAGTGCATTTTTTAATATAGAAGAAACAAATTGTATCAAATCATTAGTATTTAATATCGATGGGGAATTTGTCGTTGTGTTAGTGCGCGGCGATCATCAAATTAACCCATATAAACTTCGTAAAGTGTTAAACGCTAACTCGATTTACTTAGCAACAGAAGAACAAGTTCAAGAATTGTTAGGTTGTCAAGTTGGATCAATCGGTCCTATGAAGTTACCTATTGATGTAAAGGTTGTAGCCGATTATGCGATCCAATCAATTCGTAATGGAATAGCAGGTGCCAACGAGGATGGCTATCATTACATGAATGTTACACCAGAGCGAGATTTTGCTATTAGTAGCTATGAAGATTTACGATATATAAAAGAAGGGGATCCTTCCCCTGATGGACAAGGAACAATTCTATTTAAAAGAGGAATTGAAGTAGGAAAGATAAGTAAACTAGGAACGAGTCTCTCTGAAAAACTAAAAGCAACTTATATAGATGAAAATGGGCAATCTCTTCCAATTGTCATGAATAGTTATTATTTAGGGATTTCAAGATTATTAGCAGTAATCGCGGAAAATTTCCAAGATGATAATGGGTTTGTTTGGCCAAAGCACTTTTCACCATATGAACTTCATCTAATTCCGGTAAATACGAATGATGAAGTACAATTAAATCTAGCAAATGAGCTCTATAACATTTTAACTTTTTATCAGTTTGAAGTATTGTTCGATGACCGGGATGAACGAGCGGGTGTGAAGTTTATCGATGCAGACTTAATTGGACTTCCTGTAAGAATCACTGTAGGTAAAAGAGCAAGTGATGGGATTGTCGAAGTGAAAGTTAGAAATACAGGTGAAACATTTGAGTGGCCAAAAGAAGAACTAATCGACCACTTGAACGAAATTTTCCGTACCAACTAATAGCACATACAATTAATGGAATGACAATTAAAGAAGATTCCATCGTATAATATTAATTGTAGAAATGCTTTAGAGGTTTCGTAAATATAAAAAATCAAAAAATTAAGCGTCATGAAACAAGTCGTAGAACCAACACCAAGTTGGCTCTACGGCTTGTGTGCTTAGTTCGCTTACTTGAATACAATTTCTCAACTTTTTGATATAATAAGTAAGTTTGTTTCAGGTATTAACATAATTTTTTCTATTAATAAAATAACATGAGGTGGTGAGTCTGATGGTAGACAACCAAGAAGCAAGAGAACGATTTTTAACACTTTTACAACAACTACAGCTAACGGAAGATGTCTACATGTCTTTTTTTGAAAAAGGGGAACTCACACGACTAACCGTTCATAAAAAAAATCGAGTTTGGTGTTTTGCTATTCAATTAGAAAACATCTTGCCGTTTCAATTATATCAATTATTCCGTACAAGAATGGCGGAACAGTTTTCGCATATCGCACAAGCATCGATTACTGTTCAAGCAAGAAATCCTGTAGTGACGGAACAATTGATAACAGATTATTGGCTATCTGCAGTTGAACAATTAGATGCATCCCCCCCATTGAAAAATCGATTAATGACACAGATTCCGAAATGGACAGGCAATAAATTAATTATTTCCTGCATGGCAGAAATGGAACAACTGACATTTAAATCTAAGTACGGAACCAAAATTGTTGATGCATATGAAAGTTTGGGTTTCCCACAATTTTCGGTTGACTTTCAATTAGTAGAAGCAACGGACGAAATGAAAGAAGCACAAAAGCAATATGCACAGCAACGTCAATTAGAAGAAGCAGAACTAGCGAGAAGAGCGATGGAGGATTTCCAAAGTCGTGAAAAAGCTAAATCAGATAGCCCTGAGACAGTTAGCTCAAGTGGTCCATTCCAATTAGGAAATCACATAAAAGATACAGAAATAATGGAAATTCGTCGTGTTGTTGAAGAAGAACGTCGAGTAGTTTTAGAAGGATTCGTATTTGCTGTTGAAATCAAGGAGCTACGAAGCGGTCGTTCATTGCTAGAGCTGAAAATGACAGACTACACGGATTCTATTCTTGTAAAAATGTTCTCTCGCGATAAAGAAGACGCTGAGCGTATGGCTCAATTGAAAAAAGGTATGTGGATCAAAGTTCGTGGTTCTGTTCAAAACGATACATTCGTACGTGATTTAGTCGTGATGGCTCAAGATATCAATGAAGTATTTAAAGAATCACGCAAAGATACTGCACCTGAAGGACAAAAACGGGTAGAGCTTCATTTACATACACCAATGAGTCAAATGGATGCTGTGACACCGATTGGAAAATTAGTAGAACAGGCAGCCAAATGGGGTCATCCTGCAATCGCCATCACAGACCACGCAGTAGCACAAGGTTTTCCAGATGCCTATGCAGCAGGAAAAAAACATGGGGTTAAAATTATCTATGGTATCGAAGCGAATTTAGTAGATGACGGTGCACTAATCGCCTATGCCGAACAACATATTGCATTAGATGACGCCACTTTTGTTGTGTTTGACGTCGAGACAACCGGACTTTCTACGGCATATGATACGATTATCGAGCTTGCAGCAGTGAAGATTAAGGAAGGGAAAGTAATCGATAAATTCGAACGCTTTGCTAATCCGCATAAACCATTAACGGCGAAAATTATCGAACTGACTCATATTACAGATGATATGCTACAAGATGCTCCAGAAGCTGATCAGGTAGTTACAGAATTTAAAGAGTTTATTGGTGATTCAATTGTTGTTGCTCATAATGCATCATTTGATATGGGCTTCTTATATACAGCCTATGAAAAAGCAGGTATACAAGGTGTCACTCACCCAGTAATTGATACATTAGAGCTTTCTAGATTCTTAAATCCTACATTAAAAAGTCATCGTTTAAACACATTATGTAAACGATATGGCATTGAATTAACACAACATCACCGTGCCATCTATGATACAGAGGCAACTGGGGAATTAATGCTTCACTTATTGAAAGATGCAAAAGAGCAATTTAAAATTCATTATCATGATGAATTTAATGAACATATTAATCGAGATGAGAGCTATAAACAGTCTCGCCCATATCACTGTTCAATTTTAGCGATTGACAATGACGGTTTAAAAAATCTATTTAAGTTAATATCCATCGCACATACAAAAACTTATTATCGTGTACCGCGTATTCGTCGGTCAGATCTTATCAAACATCGACAAGGTCTTCTAGTGGGATCGGGATGTAGTAATGGTGAATTATTTGAAACGATGATGAATAAATCCAGTGAAGAGGCTGAAAAGGTTGCAAAATTCTATGATTATATAGAAGTCCAACCGAAACCAGTCTATGCT